>MKJX01000195.1 GCA_001942415.1 Pseudonocardia sp. CNS-139 | reverse complement strand
TCCGGTCGCGGCCGTTCGACCTGGTCTCCACGCCCCGTCTCGATCTCGGCCCGCGCCGCGGAGTCCGCGACCGCGCGACCGCCGGGCAGCAGCGTCGGCGCCGCGCCGGCCTCCAGCGCGCCGCGCTCGCCCGCGCGCCGCGGCACCCAGCCGATCGTCGCGCCGGTGCGCTCGGCCAGCGCCGCGACCGCCGAGTACAGGCCCGGCACCTCCGCGGCGCGCTCGCCCACCAGGATCACGCCGCCCGTGGAGAGCGCCGCGGTGACGTGCGCCGGCAGGTCCGCGAGCACAGCCGCCTCGGCGCCGGGCACCGCGGGGATCAGGTTGTCCTTCGCCGCCGGGGACGCCGCGCCGGTCTCGCGCGAGGTCTTCGCGACGCCCGGGGTGGTCCACTGGCCGAGGTGGAAGACCTGCTGGCCGTGCTTGCGGGCCGCCTTGCGCAGCCGCAGGAAGACGACCGGGGCCTCCTCCTCCGGCTCCAGCGCGACGCAGAGCACCGCGGGCGCGGCCTCCAGGCTGGTGTAGCTGAGGGTCCCGGGGCCCTGCCCGACCACCCGCGCGGCGAGGAACTCCAGCTCCTCGTCCGAGTGCGGGCGGGCCCGGAAGTCGACGTCGTTGGTGCCGGCCGCGACCCGCGCGAACTTGCCGTACGCGTAGGCGTCCTCGACGGTCAGCCGGCCGCCGGCCAGCACGCCGATGCCGCCGGCCCGGGCCGCGACCAGGCCCTCGGCCGCCACCCGCAGCGCCTCGGTCCACGACGTCTCGGCCAGCTGGCCGTTGTCGTCGCGCACCATCGGCCGGGTGATCCGGCCCTTCGAGGTGAGGTAGCGGAACGCGAAGCGGCTCTTGTCGTCGATCCACTCCTCGTTGACCTCGGGGTCGTTGCCCGCGAGGCGGCGCATCACGGCACCGCGGCGGGTGTCGATGCGCAGCGCGGCGCCCGACGAGCTGTGCTCGTCGACGCCCGGCGTGGAGACCAGGTCGAACGGCCGCGACCGGAACCGGTACGCCGCGCGGTGAGCGCCCCGACCGGGCAGATCTGGATCGTGTTGCCGGAGAAGTAGCTCTGGAACGGCTTGTCCTCGGCCACGCCGATCTGCTGGTTGGCGCCGCGTTCCAACAGGTCGATGAACGGGTCGCCGGCGATCTCCTCGGAGAACCGGGTGCAGCGCTGGCAGAGCACGCAGCGCTCGCGGTCCAGCAGCACCTGGCTGGAGATCGGCAGCGGCTTCTCGAACGTCCGCTTGGTCTCGACGAACCGCGAGTCGGTGCGGCCGGTGCTCATCGCCTGGTTCTGCAGGGGGCACTCGCCGCCCTTGTCGCAGATCGGGCAGTCCAGCGGGTGGTTGATGAGCAGCAGCTCCATCACCCCCTCCTGGGCCTTCTGCGCCACCGGCGAGGAGTGCTGGGTCTTGACGACCATGCCGTCCGCGACCGTCATCGTGCAGCTGGCCTGCGGCTTCGGCATCGGCCGCCCGCCCATCTCGACCTCGACGAGGCACTGCCGGCAGGCCCCGGCCGGGTCGAGCAGCGGGTGGTCGCAGAAGCGCGGGACGATGATCCCGAGCCGCTCGCAGGTGCGGATCAGGATCTCGCCCTTCGGGGCGTCGACCTCGATCCCGTCGATCGTGAGGCGGACGTGGCCCTCGGGCACGGGCCGCGCCTCCTTCTTCTCCTCGGGAGCGATCGTCATGCCGTGGCTCCGGTCAGCTCGGCCAGCTGCTCCGGACGGGCGACCGCGGGCTGCTCCGCGATCAGGTCCAGGAACTCCTGGCGGAAGTACTTGATGGCGCTGGTGATCGGGCTCGTCGCGCCGTCGCCGAGCGCGCAGAACGAGCGGCCGAGGATGTTGTCGCAGATGTCGAGCATGGTCTCGACGTCGGCCTCCGTGCCCTGGCCGTGCACCATCCGCTCCAGGATCTGCACCAGCCAGTACGTGCCCTCGCGGCACGGCGTGCACTTGCCGCACGACTCGTGCTTGTAGAACTCGGTCCACTTCATCACGGCCCACGGCACCGAGACGGTCTCGTTGAAGACCTGCACGGCCGTGGTGCCGAGCATCGAGCCCGCGGCCGCGGCGCCCTCGAAGTCCAGCGGGACGTCCAGGTGCTCGGCGGTGAACAGCGGGGTGGACGAGCCGCCCGGGGTCCAGAACTTGAGCGGGACGCCGTCCTTCATGCCGCCGGCCAGCTCAAGCAGCTGCCGCAGCGTGATCCCCATCGGGGCCTCGTACTGGCCGGGGCGCTCGACGTGGCCGGAGACCGAGTAGATCTTCGGGCCGGGGCTCTTCTCGGTGCCCATCGAGCGGAACCACTGGCTGCCGCCCTGCACGATCGCGGGAACGACGCGATGGTCTCGACGTTGTTCACCACGGTCGGGGACGCGTAGAGCCCGGCCGTGGCCGGGAAGGGAGGCTTGAGACGCGGTTGGCCGCGACGCCCCTCCAGCGAGTCGAGCAGCGCCGTCTCCTCGCCGCAGATGTAGCGCCCGCGCCGGCGTGCACCACGATGTCCAGGTCGAACCCGGAGCCGAGGATGTCCTCGCCGAGGTAGCCGGCCTTGTAGGCCTCGTCCACCGCGTTGCGCAGCCGGCGGATGCAGTGCAGGGCCTCGCCGCGCACGTAGATCGCGCAGAAGTTCGCGCGGATCGCGTAGGACGTGATGACGCAGCCCTCGATGAGCGAGTGCGGGTCGGCCATCATCGTCGGGATGTCCTTGCAGGTGCCGGGCTCGCCCTCGTCGGCGTTGATCACGAGGTACTTGGGCTTGGCGCCCGGCCCGGTGGGCCCCTGCGGGATGAAGCTCCACTTCATGCCCGTCGGGAAGCCGGCGCCGCCGCGGCCGCGCAGCCCCGAGTCCTTGACGAGCTGGATGAGCTGGTCGGGCTGCGCGGTGAGCGCGTGCCGCAGGGCCTGGTAGCCCTCCAGCTGCTCGTAGGTCTCGATCGACCAGGAGCGCGGCGACTGCCAGCGCCTGGTGAGCACCGGCGTGAGCGGGTCGGGGGTGGGCGTGGGCGGCGTGGTCGGCTCAGTCATCGCTTCTACTTCTTCTCCGGCAGCGCGGGGAACGCGGGCGGGGCGTCGGGCATGGCCGGGGCCACCCAGCCGCGCTCGGTGGCGAGCTGGGCGCCGCGCACCGTCTCCGGCGACACGGACGGGCCCTCCACGCTGCGCTCCAGGTCCGGGAAGACCCCGGCCAGCTCCAGCTCGACGGTCTTGAAGTCGGTGAGCGGCGCGCCGCGGGTGGGCGCCGGGCGCTCACCCCGCTGCAGCGCGTCCACCAGGTCCTCGGCGGACTCGACCGTCTGGTTGTCGAAGTACTCGTAGTTCACCTGGATCACGGGCGCGAGGTCGCACGCGGCGAGGCACTCGGCGTGCTCCAGCGTGAGCGACCCGGGCGTGCCGGGCTCGCCGGCCGTCTCCTCGTGGCCGACGCCGAGCTTCTCCTTGAGCCGCCCGTAGATGGCGTCGCCGCCGAGCGCGGCGCAGAGCGTGTTGGTGCAGACGCTCACCAGGTGCTCGCCGCACGGCGTGCGCTTGTACATCGTGTAGAAGGTGGCCACCGCCGAGACCTCGGCCGTGGTCAGCTCCAGCGCCTCCGCGCAGTACCGGATGCCGTCCTGGCTGACGTGCCCCTCCACCGACTGCACGAGGTGCAGCAGCGGGAGCAGCGCCGACCGGGACTGCGGGTACCGGGCGACGATCTCCTTGGTGCGCTGCCGGGTCAGCTCGTCGAACACCGGGTTCTCCTCCACCGAGGTCACCGGTCCACACCTCCCATGACGGGGTCGATCGACGCGACCGCCGCGATCACGTCCGCGACCATCCCGCCCTCGCTCATCGCCGGCATCGTCTGCAGGTTGACGAAGCTGGGGTCGCGCAGGTGGACGCGCACCGGCCGGGTGCCGCCGTCCGACACCAGGTGGCAGCCCATCTCGCCGCGCGGCGACTCGACGGCCGTGTAGACCTGGCCGGGCGGCACCTGGAAGCCCTCGGTGACCAGCTTGAAGTGGTGGATGAGCGACTCCATGGACTGCCCCATGATCTTGCGGACGTGCTCGAGGGAGTTGCCCATGCCGTCGGACCCGACGGACAGCTGCGCGGGCCAGGCGATCTTGCGGTCCTCGACCATGACCGGGCCCGGCTCCATCTTCGCCACGGCCTGCTCGATGAGCTTGAGCGACTCGTGGATCTCCGCGACACGCAGCCGGTAGCGGGCGTAGCAGTCGGCCTCGGTGGCCGTCGGGACCTCGAAGTCGTACTCCTCGTAGCCGCAGTACGGCTCGACCTTGCGCATGTCCCACGGCAGGCCGGCGGCCCGCAGGATCGGGCCGGTGGCGCCGAGCGCGATGCACCCGTCGACGGGCAGGTAGCCGACGCCCTCCAGGCGCTGCCGCCAGATCGGCTGGCCGGTGAGCAGCTTGTCGTAGTCCGGCAGCCGCTTGCGCATGAGCGCGACGAAGTCGGTGACCTTCTCGGCCCAGTCGTCCGGGAGGTCCTGGGCGAGGCCGCCGGGGCGGATGAACGCGTGGTTCATGCGCAGGCCGGTCAGGTACTCCAGCAGGTGGAGCACCTCCTCGCGCTCGCGGAACCCGGCCGTCATGCCGGTGAGCGCGCCGAGCTCCATGCCGCCGGTGGCCAGCGCCACGAGGTGCGAGCCGATGCGGTTGATCTCCATCAGCAGCACGCGGGCCACCTGGGCCCGGCGCGGCACCTCGACGCCCAGCAGCTTCTCGCCCCAGGCAGTAGGCGGTCTCGTTGAAGAGCGGCGAGAGGTAGTCCGCGCGCGTCACGAACGTGACGCCCTGGGTCCACGTCCGGTACTCGCAGTTCTTCTCGATGCCGGTGTGCAGGTAGCCGATCACCGACCGGGCCTGCGTGACCGTCTCGCCCTCCAGCTCCAGCACGAGCCGGAGCACGCCGTGGGTGGACGGGTGCTGCGGGCCCATGTTGATGACGATGCGGTCGTCGTGCTCCTCGTCGAGGAACGTGTCCCAGTCGCCGCCGGTGACGGTGTAGACGGTGCCTTCCGTCGTCTCCCGTTCGGCCGCATAAGCGTCGTGTTCCGTCGTCACGTGTACGTCTCCCTCTGGTCGAGACGCAGCAGGGATCTCCGCGCCAGGAACGTGGTCACGTGTACGACCGCCTCTGGTCCGGCGGAGGGATCTCCGCGCCCTTGTACTCCACCGGGATGCCGCCGAGGGGGTAGTCCTTGCGCTGCGGGTGGCCGTCCCAGTCGTCCGGCATGAGGATCCGGGTGAGCGCCGGGTGGCCCTCGAAGACGATGCCGAACATGTCCCAGGTCTCGCGCTCGTGCCAGTCGGCCGTGGGGTAGACCTCCACGACGCTCGGCACCCGCGCGTCGTCGACGTCGAGCGCGACCTCCAGCCGGATGCGCCGGCGGTAGGTCATCGACGTCAGGTGGTAGCGACGTGCAGCCGCTGCGGCACGTCCTCGCCGTAGTCGACGCCGGAGACCGAGGAGCACAGCTCGAACCGCAGGTCCGGCTCGTCGCGCAGGGCGCGGCAGAGGTCGAGCACGCTCTCCCGGCGCACGTAGAACGTGATCTCGCCGCGGTCGATCGTGATCTGCTGCACGGCCGCGCGCGGGACGCCGCGCTCGTCGAGGGCGTCGGCGAAGTCGTCGGCCATCTCGTCGAACCAGCCGCCGAAGGGCCGCTCGGCCGGCGCCGGGACGTACCCGGCAGCCGCAGCCCGCCGAAGCCGGACGTGTCGCCGGAGCCGGAGACACCGAACAGGCCCTGGCGGTCGCGCATCGGCGCGATGCGGGTGCCGCCCTCCGGGGAGGCGCCGTCGGTGGTCTGCTCGACCTCGCCGCCGGCCGCGTCCGCGCCGCCGCGGGCCTGGTGCTCGGCGCGTCCGCGCCGCTCTTCTCGGCCGAGGACTGCGGCTTGCCGGTCGGGTCGGACCCGTTCGTCGACGGGCCGGTCGGGTCGCTCATGGCGTCGTCACTTCTTCGCTGCGCTTGCTCTTCGGCGCGTACTTGATCGAGGACGGGATCAGCTCGGTCTTGTGCCCGCTGGCGGCCAGCTCGGCGGCCCGCCGGGCGTGAGCGGCTCGTCCATGATCTTCGCGTGGATCTTGAGGATCGCGTCCATCAGCATCTCCGGGCGCGGCGGGCAGCCGGGCAGGTACATGTCGACGGGCACGACGTGGTCGACGCCCTGCACGATGGCGTAGTTGTTGAACATGCCGCCGGACGAGGCGCAGACGCCCATCGCGAGCACCCAGCGGGGCTCGGGCATCTGGTCGTAGATCTGGCGCAGGACCGGCGCCATCTTGTTGCTGACCCGGCCCGCGACGATCATCAGGTCGGCCTGGCGCGGCGAGGCGCGGAAGACCTCCATGCCGAACCGCGCGAGGTCGTAGCGCGGCGCGCCGGTGGTCATCATCTCGATCGCGCAGCAGGCCAGCCCGAAGGTGGCCGGCCAGAGCGAGGACTTGCGGGTCCAGTTGACCAGCTTCTCGACGCTGGTCAGCAGGCGCCGCTTGGCAGGTGCTCTTCGAGACCCATCGTTCTAGTTCCAATCCAGCCCGCCGCGCCGCCACACGTAGATGTAGGCGAAGCCGACCGTGACGATGAACAGCACGATCTCCACCAGCCCGAACAGGCCGAGCGCGTCGGCGCTCACGGCGAACGGGTAGAGGAAGACCATCTCGATGTCGAACAGGATGAACAACATCGCCGTGAGGTAGTAGGCGACCGGCATCCGGCCGCTGCCGACGACGGGCTGCGGCGACGGCTCGATGCCGCACTCGTACGCGTCGAGCTTGGCGCGGTTGTAGCGACGGGGCCCGATGTACGGCGCGGCCGTCACCGAGAACAGCGCGAACGCGCCGGCCAGGGCGAACAGCAGCACCAGCGGAAGGTAGGGGTCGAGCATCCGTTCACCCTCGTCGTCGTCGAACTGGGAAGTCGTCTGAGCTGTACTGATCCGGTCGGGCACCTAGGTCGCCGGCTGGGCCGTCCGAGGCCAGGGGAGCCTTACAAAGCGGGTGCGAGCCTGGTCATCGCGGTGATGACCCGGTCGCTGAGGCGGCCGTCCTTGGGGTCGTAGAGGTTGGCGAGCAGCTTGAGGATGAAGCGCATCAGCGTGGCGCGCGGCAGGCCGTACCTCGTGGCCAGCCCCATCACCGTCGGGTTGCCGATGAGCTGCGAGAACACGTTGCCGAGCCGGTAGTAGCCGCCGAGCGCCTCGCTCATCGCGGTGGGGTAGCCGGCCAGCGCCGCCTCCCGCGAGTCGCCGGAGCGGGCGTGCGCCTGCACGGCGCAGCGGGCCGCGACGGCCGCCGACTCCATCGCGTACGCGATCCCCTCGCCGTTGAAGGGGTTGACCATCCCGCCGGCGTCGCCGACGAGAAGCATCCCGGGCCGGTAGTGCGGGGTGCGGTTGAAGCCCATCGGCAGCGCGGCGCCGCCGACCCCGCCCACCGCGTTCTCGTCGCGGTAGCCCCACTCCTCCGGCGTGCCGTCGAGCCAGGACTTCAGCAGCGCCCGGTAGTCCGTCTTGCCGTAGGCCTTGCTCGTGGAGAGGATCCCCAGCCCGACGTTCGACGTGCCGTCGCCCATCCCGAAGATCCAGCCGTAGCCCGGGAGCAGCTTGGGGTTCGCCGGGTCGGACCGGTCCCACAGCTCCAGGTGGCTCTCCAGGAAGTCGTCGTGCGTGCGCGGCGACGTGTAGTAGCGGCGCACGGCCACGCCCATCGGCCGGTCCTCGCGGCGCTCCATGCCGAGGGAGAGCGCGAGCCGCGCGCTGACGCCGTCGCAGGCGAGCGTGAGCGGCGCGCGGTAGCCCACCTGCTGCTTGTCCTTGCCGCGGCCGGTGGTGCCGCGCACCCCGACGACCCGGCCGGTGCGCTCGTCGGTGACGGCCTCGGTGACCGTGACGTCCTCGTGCAGGCGGGCGCCCGCCTTCTCCGCGTGCCGCACGAGCAGCTCGTCGAAGTCCTGGCGAGGGCGAACGGCGCCGAAGTTCGGGAAGCTGGCGAGCGTCGGCCAGGGCAGTTCCAGCGTGACGCCGCCGCCGACGACCCGCAGGCCCCGGTTGTGCAGCCAGCCGTTGTCCTCGGAGCAGTCGACGCCGAGGTCGATCAGCTGCTTCATGCCGCGGGGCGTGAACCCGTCGCCGCAGACCTTGGGCCGCGGGAACGTGGACTTCTCCAGCAACAGCACGTCGAGACCGGCTCGTGCGAGGTACGTGGCGGCGGTGGATCCGGCAGGACCCGCGCCGACGACGATGACGTCGGCGTCGCCTGTGGTGGTGGGCGCGCCCATGCGGCTGGCTCCTTGTGAACGGATTCACGAAGTCGAGGTTGAGTCTAAGCATCGGCGCGCGGCAGCGCGCGCCCACTCCCGAATCCGGGCCGAATCACCCAGTCCGGACGCCGCTCCGGACACCGCTGCGCACCGCGCGGTGCAGCGCCACCGCGCCGAACGCGAGGTCCCGCCAGGCCACCCGCTCCCAGCCCGCCGCGCCGATGCGCGCGGCCAGCTCGGGCTGCGCCGGCCAGTCCCGGATCGACTCGCCGAGGTAGGCGTAGGCGTCCGGGTTGCTGGAGACGCGGCGGGCGACGGCGGGCAGCACGGTGGCCAGCCCGGCGTAGTACGCGCTCCTGACCAGCGGGTTCGTCGGACGCCGAACTCGCAGACGAGCAGCCGCCCGCCCGGCCGGGTGACCCGCGCCAGCTCCGCGAGCGCCACGTCGGGGTCGGCGACGTTGCGCAGGCCGAACGAGATCGTCACCGCGTCGAACGCCCCGTCGCGGAACGGGAGGTGCAGCGCGTCGGCCGCGACCTTCGGCACGGCCCGGTGCGCGCCGGCGCGCAGCATCCCGAGCGAGAAGTCGGCCGCGACACACCACGCGCCGGAGCGGGACAGCTCGACCGTCGACACCGCGGTGCCGGCGGCGAGGTCGAGCAGCCGGTCGCCGGGTGCGAGCGCGAGCGCCTCGCGGGCGATGCGCCGCCAGCGCCGGTCCTGGCCCGCGGTCAGGACGGTGTTGGTGAGGTCGTAGCGGCGGGCGACCCCGTCGAACATCGCGGCGACGTCACGGGGGTCCTTGTCGAGGTCGGCCCGGCTCACGGCCGAGACGCTAGCCCAGCACCTCGTGCATTCCCCGCAGGTACTCCGCCCGGGTGCGCGCCGCGACGTCCGCCCACTCCTCCTCGGGACGGCTCAGCCCGGCCCCGCCGGCCACCGCCGTGAACGCGCCCATCCCGTGCAGGTTGATCCAGCGGTGGTCGTAGTCGTGCGGGGTGGTGGCGTCCCATTGCACGGCCCGCTCGACCAGCGTGCGGAGGTTCGCGCGGTCGGTGAACGCGTAGCGGTTGATCGGCGCGCCGAACCGCTCCCGCAGCACGGCCACCGCGGACCCGGCCGTCGGGTCGGCGCAGCGGTTGGCGTCGAAACGGGCCCTGACCTGGCCCGCGTGGTACCAGAACACGGCGTCGTCGCGGCGGTCGCGGGCGAAGAGCTCCGCGGCGAGCGCGCACAGCACCGGGGGCGCGAAGAGCTCCGGTGCGGCGAGGATCGTGGTGACCGCCCGCTCACGGGCGGCGGTGTCGCCGCCGAGCAGCGCGGCCAGTGCCGCGTTCTGCTCCGCGACGTCGATCGTGGCGTGGGCCCCGCCCGGCCGGACGGGGATCCGGCGCACCGGCATCTCGGTCACGCCCACGAGCGTGCCCGGGCGGGGCCTGCGGGCACATCAGGACTTCTACCTACATCTCAGGCCGCGGCCGACGCCGCCGCGATCACCTCGTGGTAGTGCCCGACCAGCTCGTCGCACACCGTCGACCAGGTGCGGCGCAGCACCGAGTGCCGGGCGGCCAGCCCGAACCGGGCCCGCACGTCCGCGTCGGTGAGCGCCTGCACGGCGCCCCGCAGCTCGCGTCCGCCGCGACCGACTCGGGGTCCTCCGGCCAGGCGCCCTCGGGGTAGGGCGGCACGAGGAACCCGGTGCGGCCGGGGAGCACGAGGTCGCGCGGGCCGCCCGCGTCCGGCGCGACCACCGGCAGCCCGGAGGCCAGCGCCTCCTGCACCGCCTGGCAGAACGTCTCGGACGGGCCGGTGTGCACGAACACGTCGAGGGATGCGTAGATCCGGGCCAGCTCGTCGCCGCCGCGGAAGCCGAGGAACGCGGCGGTCGGGAGCGTCTCGCGCAGCCGCTCCTCGCTCGGCCCCGACCCGACGACCACCAGCCGGGTGCCGGGCAGCCCGGCCAGCGTGGCGAGGCGCTCCACCTGCTTCTCCGGCGCGAGCGGCCCACGTACCCGACGAGCATCTCGCCGTCCGGCGCGAGCTGCGCGCGCAGCCCGGCGTCCCGCTTCGACGGGGTGAAGCGCCGCGAGTCGACCCCGCGCGCCCACTGGTGCACCCGCGGCACCCCGCGGGCCCGCAGCGCGGACGTCGCCCAGCTCGACGGGGCCAGCGTGCGGTCGGCCTGGCTGTGCAGCCGGCACGTCCAGTGCCAGGCCGCGCGCGCCGTCAGCCCGAGCCCGTACGAGGACGCGAACCCGGCCACGTCGGTCTGGTAGACCGCGACGGTCGGGATGCCCAGCCGGCGCGCCGCCGTCAGGCCGCGGTAGCCGACGACGAACGGCGCCGCGAGGTGCACCACGTCCGGCGCGAACTCGCGCAGCGCCGTCAGCACGCGCCGGCTCGGCACCCCGACCGGCATCGACGAGACGACCGGGAGATCGAGAGCCGGTACCCGGACCACCGGCGCTCCGGCATACTCGGTGGGGCCGTCGAGTCCGGGCGCCACGACCAGCACCTCGTGCCCCGAACCCGTCAGGTGCTCGACCACTCGGAGCACTGAGTTCGTGACCCCGTTCACCACCGGGAGAAAGCACTCGGACACGATCGCGACGCGCACGGTCGCACGGTCGCGCGGCTGAGGGGCGAGTCTCTGACGAACCTCCGAACTCACGGCCAACAACCTATGTCCGTCGCCATGTCGGGCGCTCCGCCGGACGTCCCCCGGCCGCCCTTCAGCACAGTTGGCCGAGTGATCCGAGGCACGTCACCTGCGGGACCCACGCGGGACACCGGATGCAGCGACTCTCGGCGCACATGACCGTCCAGCACCCCGCTGCACCCGCAGCACCGCTCCCGGTGGAGCCGGGCTTGCTGTCCCGGGCCCTCGAGGTGGCGGGGCGGCTGGCGAACGACGCCGCAGAAGTGATCACGGCCACAGCCGGCCGCGACCACCAGGACGGCGCAGCGCACAAGGCGAGCCCGTTCGACTGGGTCACCGACACCGACCACACCCTCGAACGGCACACCCGCCGGGTCCTGGCCTCGGAGTTCCCCGGCATCCCCGTCGTCGGCGAGGAGTTCGGCGCCGACGCGGGCGCGGCCGCGCCCCGTACCGCTGGGTGGTCGACCCCGTCGACGGCACCGCGAACTACGTCGCGGGTTTCCCGTGGTGCGCCTACAGTCTCGCGCTGGTGGACGCGTCCGGGCCGGTGGTCGGCGTGATCGCCGACCCGAGCCGGGCGCAGATCTATGCCGCCGCCCGTGGACGAGGGGTACGGGCGAACGGCGTCCCCGTGCGGGTCGCGCCCCGGGCTCCCGCGGGTGGGCTGGTGTGCGCCGAGCTCACGCCGGGCCGGCGCCCGGGTTCGCGGCCCGCGTCGCCGCCGCCCACGCCGGGTTGCGGGTGCTGGGGTCCTCCGCGCTCGCGATCACGCAGGTGGCGCTCGGTCACGCCGTCGCCGCCGTGCTGGAGGGCTTCCAGGAGTGGGACGTCGCCGGTGCCGCGTGCCTCGCGGCCGAGGCGGGCGCGCTGGTCGTCGACGGGTCGGGGCAGCCCAACCTGCTGCCCACCGGCACCATGATCGTCGCCGTGCCGGGCTCCCTGGACGAGGTGCTCGCCTGGTGGCGGGCCGCCGACCGGTGACCCCCGACTCGCGCACACTTTTCCGGCGACTCGCGGGGGCGGGCGGCAGGCCGACCGCCCCACCCCCGCGAGTCGCTGGATTTGTGTGCGCGAGTCGCGCGTTTAGGGTCGGGGCATCGCCACCACCTCGCCGACCTCGTCCAGGGCCGCCTTCGCCGTCCGGGCCACGCCGTTCGCGTTCGTGGTGATCTGGTCGTCCGGGTTCGTCGTCGCGCGTTCGCGGCGCCGTACGCGGAACCGCTCGGCTTCCTGGTGCTGCGCTACGCGGGGGTGGTCGTGCTCATGCTGGCGCTGGCCGCCGTCGCGCGGGCGCCGTGGCCGGCGCCGCGGCAGGCCGCGCACCTCGCGGTGGCCGGCATCGGCATCCAGGCGGGCTACCTCGGCGGCGTGTGGACGGCGGTCGCGGCGGGGATGCCGGCCGCGGTCGCGGCGCTGGTGGTGAACCTGCAGCCGGTGCTCACCGCCGTCGCCGCCGGGGTGCTCGGTGAGCGGCTGAGCCGGCTGCAGGTCGCCGGGCTGCTGCTCGGGTTCGCCGGTGTGGCGCTCGTCGTCTCGAACCGGCTCACCACCGAGGGCCTCTCCGCGCTGACGCTCGGGCTGACGCTGATGGCGCTGGTCGCGATCACCGCGGGCACGCTCTACCAGAAGCGGTTCTGCCCCGACTTCGACCTGCGCACCGGGCAGGTCGTGCAGTTCGCCGCGTCGATCGCCGTGACGCTGCCGTTCGCGGTGGGGTTGGACGCGTTCCGGTTCGACTGGACGCCGGAGCTGGTCGGCGCGCTCGTGTGGTCGGTGCTGGTGCTCACCGGCGGCGGGATCTCGCTGCTCTTCCTGATGCTGCGCCGGGGCGCGGCGACCAGGTGACCAGCTACTTCTACCTCGTCCCGGGGGTCACGGCGCTGATGGCGTGGGCGATGTTCGGCGAGACGCTCGGCCCGGTCGCGATCGGCGGGATGGCGCTGGCGGTGCTGGGTGTGGCGCTGACGACCCGCCGCACCTGACCCTCACATGCGGTCGAACTCGCCGCCGGTCACACCGCCGACGAACGCCGCCCACTCCCGCGCCTCGAACACCAGCACCGGACCCGACCGGTCCTTGGAGTCCCGCACCCCGACGGCCTCGCCGGCGAACGCCACCTCGACGCACTGGCTGTTGCCGCTGCTGTAGCTGCTCTTGCGCCACACGGCGCCAACCAGCCGCTCACCTGCCACCGAAGTCGCCTCCCACGACACCGGCGACGAACGCCGCCCAGTCCCGCGCCTCGAACACCAGCACCGGACCCGACCGGTCCTTGGAATCACGCACCCCGACGGCCTCACCGGCAAACGCCACCTCGACGCACTGACCGTTGCCGCCGCTGTAGCTGCTCTTGCGCCACACGGCCCGTGCCAAGCTCGCCCGCTGCATCTTGCCCACCCCTGTGTCACTCGTCCTGTGCCAGGCCAGCGACCAGGCCGATCGAGTCATCAGCTCATCGCCACGGCACGGAGGTTGTCGAACAGAAGGGTATACCGGCGGACATCGGCTTCGGCTTCCAGGAACAGGTCCCCCGCCATGCTCTCGATGTAGACGACCTCGGGGTCGGCCGGGTTCGGGAAGTCCATGAGCACGAACGAACCGCTCATCCCGGCGTGAGCACCGGCTGACAGCGGAATCATCTGGAATGTCAGGTGCGGTTCGCGGGCGGCGGCGAGAACGCTGGTCATCTGCCGGCGCATGACTTGCGCCCCACCGACCTGCCGGCGCAGCGCGGCCTCGTCGACGATCGCCCAAAGCTGCACCGGCTTCTCCTTGGCGAACACCGCCTGACGCTCCATCCGCGCCTGCACCCGCTGCTCGACCTCCGTCTGGCTCGCCATCGGCAGGTTGCCGCGGATCACGGCCCGGGCGTAGTCCTCGGTCTGCAGCAGGCCGGGGATGAACAGCGACTCGTAGTTGCGCACCGTCCGCGCCTCGGCCTCGAACGAGATGTACGCCGTGTAGTGCTCCGGCAGCTCCGCGTGGTAGGGCCGCAGCCAACCCTGGACGTCGGCCTCCCGCGAGAGCGCGAGCAGGTCGGCGCGCTGCTGCTCGCCGGCGCCGTAGAGGTTGAGCAGCGCGATCATCGTGCGCCGCTGCGGGCGGGCACGGCCGGCGGCCGTCTCGATGCGGTAGAGGGTCGCGGGGTTGATCCCGGTCTCCTCCGAGACCTGCTCGCGGGTGAGCCCGGCGGCCTCGCGCAGGCGGCGCAGCTCGAACGCCAGCCGGCGCGAGCGCACGGTCGGCGGCGCCTGTCGTTCCCTCGGCACCTGATCCCCCGTTCGAGTCATCTGCAATGAATGCATTTGCAAGGCTTGCACAATCGCCCCGTGCAGGAGCAAGCTGTGAGCAAGCTACCGACCACACACGGTCGCACCGCGCGCGCCCCTTCCGATCTCCTGCGAGGAGCCCCGATGTCTCTCGCCGACAGCCCGAGCCCGCTCCAAGCCTTCGTCGCCAGCCGCGCGCCCCGCGCGTTCGCGCTGGTGGAGGACAGCGACGACGAGGACCTCCAGATCATCGGCTGGGGCCTCGACGACGGCGAGCAGGCCTTCGTCGTCGGCTACGAGGGAGACCTGCGGGGCACGTTCACGTCGGCGGGCAATGCCCACTGGCTGCTGTCGCGCGCCGAGACGTCCGTGCGGCTCGTGTGGTTGCGACCGGCCGACTAGGAGGCCGGTGCGGCCGCCCGGCGGCGGCGCAGCCACAGCGCCAGCGGGAGCAGCGCCGCCCACACGACCGCCACCCCGCCGAACATCGGCAGCGCCGCGTCGAAGGCGCTGCGGCCGGCGACGCGGACGAGGTCCGGGTCGTGACGTCGTACTCGACCGCCACCGACTGCCCCACCTGCAGCCCGCGCGGGTAGAACACGCCCGCCGCCGGCACCACGGCCTCGCCGTTCGCGACCGTGAACCGGACGAGCGTGCGGAAGAACGTGGAGCCGTCGAGCACCTCGGCCTGGGCGATGGCCGGGTTGGCGGCGATGGCGCGGTCGTTCAGCGCGGCCCCGGCGACGGCGAACACGGCCAGCGCGGTGACCAGCACCGCGAACCCGGCCACGATCTCGGGCAGCTTCCGGCGCACGGCCCGCCCGGCGGGGCGCAGGAGGGAGGCCAGCTCGTCGACGGCCCGGGTGCGCCCGCTGCCCGTTCCGGTGGTTCCCGCGCCGCTGGTCACGGCGGTCGATGCTACTGGCGTCCGGGCGGGTGTGTGCCGGGCCTCGTCGACCGGGCGCGCGGACGGGCGCGGCGCCTCTTACCCTCGGGTACGTGACGACCGCCCCGCTACCCACCGGGTTGGCCGTGCGCAGCAGGCCCGCCGACGTCCCCGACCGGCTCGTCGACCTGCTGCCCGACGACCGCAACCCGCTCTCCTGGATCCGTGGCGGGGACGGCCTGGTGGGGTGGGGTGAGGTCGCCGGATCAGCACCACGGGGCCCGGCCGGTTCGCCGAGGCCGACGTGTGGTGGCGGGCGTTCACCGAACGCCTCGACGTGCGCGACGAGGTCGGGCTGCCGGGCACCGGCCCGGTCGCGTTCGCGAGCTTCACGTTCGCGCCCGACTCACCGGGATCGGTCCTGGTCGTGCCGCGGGTGCTGGCCGGGCGCGGGACGGCGTCGGCTGGATCACCGAGTTCGACGTGGACGGCGGCCGGTCCGCCGTGCAGGCCGTCACGCCCGTGCGGCGCAGCGGCCCGCTCCGGTTCGCCGACGGCCGGCTGCCCGTCGACCGGTACCGGCTCGCGGTCGCGGAGGCCGTGCGGCGGATGCGGGCGGCGCCTTGGAGAAGGCGGCGCTCGCGCACGACCTCCTGGCGATCGCGGACGCCCCGCTCGACCCCCGCTTCCTGCTGCGCGGCCTGGTGGAGCGCTATCCGACCTGCTGGTCGTACGCCGTCGACGGGCTCGTCGGCGCGACGCCCGAACTGCTGGTGCGGCGGGAGGCGGGCACCGTCTCGTCCCGGGTGCTGGCCGGCACGATCTGGCCCGGCCGCGGCGACGACCTGTCCGGGCAGCTCCTCGGCTCGGCCAAGGACCGCCACGAGCACGCGCTCGCGGTCGACTCGCTCGCCGAGACCCTGCGCCCGTTCTGCCGCGACCTGGACGTGCCGGACAGCCCGTCCGTGCTCGCGCTGCCGAACGTCTCGCACCTGGCCAGCGACGTGCG
The DNA here is from genome assembly GCA_001942415.1 of Pseudonocardia sp. CNS-139. Classification (GTDB taxonomy): domain Bacteria; phylum Actinomycetota; class Actinomycetes; order Mycobacteriales; family Pseudonocardiaceae; genus Pseudonocardia. Next base: position 135,232 of record MKJX01000195.1, on the reverse strand, counting down.
CGGCACGCTCGACCCGGCCGCTCCCGCCCCGCTGCTGGCGCTGGCCGCGGCCGTGCACCCTACGGCCGCCGTGGGCGGCACGCCCCGCGCCGCCGCGCTCGCGCTGATCACCGAGCTGGAGCGCATGGACCGGGGCCGCTACGCCGGACCCGTCGGCTGGGTCGACGGGCACGGCGACGGCGAGCTGGGCATCGCGCTGCGCTGCGCCCAGCTCGACGGGCCGGTCGCGCGCTGTTCGCCGGCTGCGGGATCGTCGCCGGCTCCGATCCGGACAGCGAGGTGCGCGAGGCCGCGGCGAAGATGGTGCCGGTCCGGGACGCGCTGGAAGCCCTCGGCTAGAGCGCGGCCGCGACCGCCTCGTCGATCACCGCGCGCAGCCGCGCGTGGCCTTCGCGCAGCTCGCGGCGGTCGGTGCGGACCTCCACCACCCGCAGCCCCGCCGCCGGGGCGAGCGCGTCGGGCAGCCCGCCGACGTCGTCGACGAGGACGTGCCCGGTGCCGGTCGCGGCGCACAGCGCGGCCAGGTCCACGCCGTGCGGCGTGCCGAAGACCCGCTCGAACGCCGGGGCGTGCTCCGGCGCGCCCTGCTCCAGCAGCCCGAAGATGCCCCCGCCGCCGTCGTTGAGCACGACGATCGTGAGGTCGGGCCGCGGCTCGTCGGGCCCGATGACGAGCCCGGTGGTGTCGTGCAGCAGCGTCAGGTCGCCGAGCAGCGCGAACGCCGGCCCGTCGTGCGCGAGCGCGGCGCCGACGGCCGTCGAGACCGTGCCGTCGATGCCCGCGACCCCCCGGTTGGACAGGATCGTCAGGCCCGGCCGCGGCACGGCGGCCAGCGCGACGTCGCGCACCGGGTTGGAGGAGCCCAGCACCAGCTGCGCGCCCCGGGGCAGCGCCGCGAGCAGCGTGCGGGCCAGCCGCAGCCCGCCGGGCGCGCCGGGGTCGTCCAGCGCCCGGTCCAGGGCGAGGGCCGCGGCGTCGTCGGCCTCGGCCCAGCGTTTCGTCCAGGCCGGGTCGGGGGCGAGCGGCGGCAGCGCGCCGACCGCGCACGCGGTGCCGGCCACGTCGGTCCAGGGCAGACCCCGGGTGTCGGCGAGCACGTACGTGGCGACGTCCGGGTCGGCGAGCAGCCGCTGGACGGGCCGGTGCAGCGTCGGCCGGCCGGCCACGACCACCTGCGTCGGCTTGAGCTCCGCCGCGGACGGCGCACCGAGCAGCCACGGCCCGGTGCGCAGCCCGGCCGGCCACGCGGCCGACGCCGGCTCGGCGATCACAGGAACGGGCAGGTCGTGCAGGTCGTCGGGGGCGCGAGCCCGGCGACGACCACCGTGGGCGCGGTCGGGTCGAGCGGCAGCGGCGCGGCACGCCGGCTGACCGGCGGCACCGACGTCCACTGGTGCCCGCCGGGTCGGCCGGGCGGGACCTGGGCGTCGGACGTGCCGGCGTCGGGCACGAGCGGCTCCGCGAACGGCAGGTTGACCTGCACCGGGCCGGGCGGCCCGCCGAGCGCGCCGACCGCGGCCGCGCACGCCCGGTCGACGAGCGTGCGCCAGCGCCCGTTGTCGGCCGGCCCCCCGCCGACCGGCCCGTCGACGGTGAGCCGCACGGCCCCGCCGAAGAGCCCGGCCTGCTCGACGGTCTGGCTGGCGCCGGTGCCGATCATCGCGGGCGGCCGGTCGGCGCTCAGGACCACGAGCGGCACCCCGGCGTGCGACGCCTCCAGCACCGCGGGGTGCAGGTTCGCGACGGCCGTGCCGGACGTCGTGCACACCGGCACCGGACGCCCGGTGCGCGCCGCCATGCCGAGCGCGAGGAACCCGGCCGTGCGCTCGTCGATGCGCACGTGCAGCCGCAGCCGGCCGGCCGCGTCGGCCGCCTGGAGCGCGAAGGACAGGGGTGCGTTGCGCGAGCCGGGGCACAGTACGGCCTCGGTCACCCCGCAGCGCACCAGCTCGTCGACGAGTACCCGCGCCTGCATCGTCGACGGATTCACGCCACCGAGCCTATGCACAGCCGCCGGACGCGGCTCGACTGCCGTGACGAACGGGATCGTTCGGACCGGTGTGCCCCGCCACATGCAGGGCCCGCTTCACCCGCGTCGGGGAACAATCGCGGCTTGGCAAGTCGTCAACGCATGGTGCGATGTGCACCGTGTCCTGGACGGGTGGGGGCTCCCCGTCGAGGGCGCGACCGCGCCGGACGGACCGGATAACCCGGTCTGTAGGTTCCCCCGGCACGACCACAGAGGGCACGCCGGTGCCCGGACCAGGAGTTCTCAGATGCGCCGCCGTACGCGTCATGCGACGGACAGACCAGGCGAAACAACCCTCGACGAGCTGCTGACCGTGCTGTCCGCGCCCGCCGAGCTGCTGTCCGACCCCGACGGACAGGTGCGCCCCACGGGGGCGCAGGGCCTCTATGTGGGCGACACGCGGTTCTGCAACCGGCTGGAGATCGGCGTGGACGGGGTGGTCCTGCATCCCGTCGGCTCCGGGCTCGACGGCGCGTCCCGCGCGTGGTTCGCCGGCGAGCTGCGCGGCGGGAGCACGGTCGTCCGGGTGCACCGGGACCGCCGGCTCGCCGACCGCAGCGCCTTCGAGGAGGTGGAGCTGCACAACGCCGGCGCCACCGCCATCGGGCTGCAGCTCGTGCTGCGCGCCCGCAGCGACCTCGCCGCGACGCCCGTCGTGAAGTCCGGCGTCACGGTCGAGTCGGTCGCCCCGCTCGTGGACGTGCGGGGCGTGCGGTGGGCGCGCGGACGGCTGAGCGCCGCGCTGGGCGTCGAGCCGGCGGCCGCCGAGGCCGCCACCGACGGCCGCGACGCCGTGCTGACCTGGCCGCTGAACCTGGAGCCCGGCGACCGCTGGACGCTGCGCGTCGCGGTGGAGCCGTCGCCGGCCGGTCCCGAGGAGTTCCGCCCGGCCGCCCCGATCCGCTGGCGGCGCCCCGACGTCGGCCTCGGCCGCCGCGCCGAGCTGCTGGAACGCAGCTTCGCCGACCTCGACGGGCTGCTGCTGGCCGACCCGCTGCGCCCGGCCGACCGGTTCGCGGCCGCCGGGAGCCCGTGGTTCTGCACGCTCTTCGGGCGCGACTCCCTGTGGACGGCCCGGATGATGCTCCCGCACTCCACGGAGCTGCCGCCGGCACGCTGCGCGCCCTCGCCCGCCGTCAGGGCACGCAGGAGGACCGCTGGTCGGAGGAGGAGCCCGGGAAGATCATCCACGAGTTCCGGCCCGGCGGCCTGCGCGCCGGCGGGCTCGACCTGCCCCCGCGCTACTACGGGACGATCGACGCGACCGCGCTGTGGTGCTGCCTGCTGCACGACGCGTGGCGCGCCGGGATGCCCGACGACGAGGTGGCGGCGCTGCTGCCCAACCTCGAAGCCGCGCTCGCGTGGATGGACCGCACCGCCGGTCCCGACGGCTTCCTCACCTACCGCGGCTCGTCCGGCGGCGGGCTGGCCAACCAGGGCTGGAAGGACTCGGCCGGCGCCGTGCGCTGGGCCGACGGCTCGATCGCCGAACGCCCGCTGGCGCTCTGCGAGGTGCAGGGCTACGCGTACTCGGCGGCCAAGGGCGGCGCGGCGCTGCTGGAGACGTTCGGGCGGTCGGGCGCGGCCAAGTGGCGCAAGTGGGCCGACGGCCTCTCCGACCGGTTCCGCCAGGCGTTCTGGATCGAGGACCGGCAGGGCCGCTACCCCGCGATCGCGCTGGACCGGCACGACCGCCCGGTCACCGGGGCCGCGTCGAACATGGGCCACCTGCTCTCCAGCGGCCTGCTCTCCGACGACGAGGCCCAGCTCGTCGCCGACCGGCTGAGCGGCCCCGACCTCGACGGCGGCCGCGGCCTGCGCACCCTGACCAGCACCAGCGGCGGCTACGACCCGCTGAGCTACCACTGCGGCTCGGTCTGGCCGCACGACACCGCGATCGCGGTGCTCGGGCTGGCCGGGGTCGGGCGCCACGACGTCGCGACGTCGCTGGGCGAGGGCCTGGTGACGGCCGCGGGCGAGTTCTCCGACCGGCTCCCCGAGCTGTACGCCGAGTTCGACGGCGAGAGCGTCAGCTACCCGACGGCCTGCCGCCCCCAGGCATGGCCGCCGCCGGCGCCATCGCGTGGTGACCTACCTCAGCAACGGCACGCTCCCCGACTGGACCGCCCCCGAGTAACCCCACCCCCGTTGCAGCAAAGCCACCCCCATGCAGCCGGACGGCGTGAGGGTGGCTTTGCTGCAACAGGGGGACCGTCAGCGGGCCGCGAGGAGGGCATCCACCGCCGCCGGGGCGTAGACCTCGTCCAGCACCAGCTCCCGCATCCCCAGCACCGACGCCGCGTCGCCCAGCCTCGTGGTCACCACCCGCAGGTTCCGGGTGGCCCGGGGCAGGGAGCGCTGGTAGATCAGCTCCCGCAGCCCCGTGACGAAGTGCTCGTTGGTGTGGGCCATGTCGCCGGCGACGACGAGGATCTCCGGGTTCAGCACCGAGACCACCGTGGTCAGCACCTCGCCGGCGAGCTGCCCGGCCTTGCGGACGGCGGCCACCGCGTCGGCGTCGCCCTGCTGCACGAGCCGCCGCACGTCCGCGACCTGCGCGACATCCTTCCCGAGCGCGGCCAGCCGGCGCACCAGCGCGTCCCCGGAGGCCACCGCGGCCAGGCAGCCGACCGCCCCGCACGCGCAGCGCTCCTCGTGCCCGTACATGCGGATGTGCCCGATGTCGCCCGCCCCGCCGTCCACACCGCGGTAGAGCGTGCCGTCCACGACGATGCCGGCCCCGATGCCCGCACCCACCGTGACCAGCACCAACGCCGGCGCGTCCGGCCAGGTCACGCGCTGCTCCCCCAGCGCCATGAGGTTGGCGTCGTTCTCCACGAACACCGGCACGCGGAACCGCGCGGCGAGCCGGTCGCGCACCGGGTAGTCGTGCCAGCCGGGCATCACGGGCGGCTGCATCGCCCGCCCGACCGCGACGTCCACCGGCCCCGGCACCCCGACGCCGAGCGCGACGGTCGTGCCGCCGAGGCCGGCGCGCAGCGCGGTCAGCTCCGCCTCGACGGCCGCGAGCACCGGCTCGGGGCCCTCGCCGATCGCCATGTCGAGCGTGCGGCGGGCGAGCTCGCGCGCGCCGAGGTCGATCGCGACCAGCTCGGCCCGGTCCCGGTGCAGCCCGGCGACGAGGACGTGCCCGTGGCCCTCGTCGAACGCGAGGGTGCCGGGCGGGCGGCCGCGGCCCTCGGCCTCCCCGGCCGACTCGGTGAGCAGCCGGGCGGCGAGCAGGGCGTCGACACGCTGGGTGACGGTCGAGCGGGCGAGCCCGGTGACGCGGATCAGGTCGCGCCGGGTGGTCGCGGTGCCGCGCCGCACGAGCTGCAGCAGCCCGCCGGCCGACACGGGAGGCGCGGCCCGTTCCGGCATCCCGGCCACCACCTCTCAGCCCTTCTCGGCTCCCGCGGTGAGCCCTTCGGTGAGCAGTCTCTCGCTCGCGAAGAAGACCACGATGATCGGGACGGTGACCAGCACCGAGCCCGCCATCAGCACCGTCGTCGGGATCTCGATGCTGCCGGCCAGCTGCGACAGGCCCAGCGAGACCGTCCAGCGCTCGCGCTCCTCCACGAGGAAGAGCAGCGCGAAGAGGAACTCGTTCCACGCGATCATGAAGATGAACAGCGCGTTCGCGACGATCGCCGGCATCGCGAGCGGCAGGCTGATCCGGCGCAGCACGCCCAGCCGCGAGCAGCCGTCGATGGCGGCGGCCTCCTCCAGGCTCGCGGGCACCGTCGCGAAGTAGCTGCGCAGCATGTAGATCGACACCGCGACGATCTGCGAGACGTACACGACGAGCAGCCCGACCAGCGAGCCGCGCAGCCCGATCCGGGTGAAGAACACGAAGAGCGGCACCGCCAGCAGGATGCTCGGGAACAGGTAGACGGCCAGGAAGAGCACGCTCACCTGGCGCCGGCCGAAGAAGTCCAGCCGGCTCACGGCGTAGGCGCCCGGCAGCGCGAAGAGCAGCGTGACGACCACCGCGCCCAGCGCCACCACCGCGCTGTTGGCCATGAACCCGAGGAAACCCTGCCCGCCCGCGTCGGCCGCGCGAGCACCCGCACGTAGCTGCTCAGGTCCAGCTCGGCGGGCGGCACCCAGAGCGCGCCGGGGTCCTGCAGCACCCGGTCCAGCGGGCGCAGCGACAGCAGGCCCGAGTAGTAGAACGGGAACAGCGTCACGACCAGCAGCAACCCGATCACGACCACGCGCAGCGCCGCGAACAGGCGGTTCTCGAACGCGTCCCGCGTCATGACCGCTCCTCGCGCGGGGCGAGCCGCCACAGGTAGAACCCGACCATCACGGCCAGGATCGCCGCGAGCACGAGCGCCTGCGCGGCCGCGCCGCCGTTGTCCCCGCGCGCGGTGAGCGCGTTGAACACCGACACCGCGATCACCTCGGTGCCCGCGCCGCCGCCGGTCAGCAGGTAGACGTCGTCGAAGCTGTTGAAGGTCCAGATGAACCGCAGCACGGCCAGCACCGCGATCGTCGGGAGCAGCTGCGGCAGCACGATGTAGCGGAACCGCTGGGTGGGCGTGGCGCCGTCGACGCGGGCGGCCTCCTCCAGCGTCGCCGGCACGGCCTGCAGCCGGGCGGTCAGGAACAGGAACGCGAACGGGAACGACCGCCACGCCTCGACGCGATCACCGTCAGCAGCGCGGTCGGCACCCCGAACGTCACCCCGAGCACGGTGACGTCGCTGCTGCGCTGGCTGAGGAACGCGATGGGCGCCTCCCAGCCGAACAGGCGCATCCCCCAGTGGTTGGCCACGCCGAACTGCGGGCTGAGCATCGTCGACCAGGCGAACGTGGCCGCGACGATCGGCGCGACGTACGGCAGCAGCATCGCGGCCCTGACCAGCCCGCGCCCGCGGAACGGCCGGCGCAGCGCGAGCGCGGCCACCAGCCCGACGCCGATCGCGAGCCCCGTGCCGAGCACCGAGTACACGAGGGTTGTCGCGAGCGCGCCCCAGAAACCCGGGTCGGTGAGGACGTTGTCGAAGTTGGCGAGCGTGAGCTCGCCGAGGAGCCCGGAGCTGCGCAGGTTGAGCAGCCGCAGCCGCTGGAAGGCGAGCAGCACCGTCCAGCCGATCGGCAGCACGACCATCGCCAGCACGATCACGAGCGTCGGCGAGATCAGCGCCAGTCCGGCCCGGGCGTCGGCGCGGGCGAGCGCCCCGCGGGTGCGCCGTCGGGGTTCGGGACGGGGCGGTGCCGGCGCCGTCCCGACGTCGGCCCCGGCCGTCACCGCAGCGAGTCCTGGATGCGGCGCAGGGCGTCCGCGGCCTGCTGCGCGGCGCCCTGCGGGTCCGTGCCGCCGGTCGTCACGGCGCGACCGCGGCCGGCACGGGCAGCTCGCCCAGCGCCGCGCCGAGCAGGTCGCCCTGGCCCTGCGTGATGCCCCAGCGGTCGAAGTCCTCCGGGCCGGTCTGCAGCGCGTCGAGCACGTCCTGGCCGTAGAACTGCTGGATCGGGCCCTCGGTGTCGACGCCCACCGGCAGCGTCTCCCAGGTCTCGACGTAGTCGGTCGCGCCGGGCGCGCTGCCCGGCCGCGCCGGGTACTTGCCCTCGGGCGCGAACGCCAGCCAGTCGACGTAGCCGTCGCTCATCATGAAGCGGACGAACCGCTGCGCCGGGTCGACGGACGCGTCGGACGTGATCGCCCACGAGACGACCTCGCCGAACTGGGCCGGGCCGCTGCCCTGCGGACCCTGCAGCGCGGTGACGATCCCGCTGTTGCGGGCCAGGTAGGCGGGGTCGGCGGCGCACTCGGGACAACTGGGCATGGCGTCGTTGCGCAGGCCGGCCAGCTCGTCCAGCAGGAACGTGGACCAGATCGCCATCGCGGACCGGCCCGCGAAGTACTCGGCGCGGACGGTGTCGACGTCCTGCGCGCCGGACACGGAGTAACCGGTGATCAGGTCGCGGTAGAAGGCGAACGCGGCGACGCACTGCGGGCTGTCGATCGTGATCTCGCCGGCCGCGTCGACGAGCTCGCAGCCGTTGGCCAGCGCGACGTGCTCGAACGTCTGCTGCGTGAACGCGTCGCCGGGCGCGGTGGCCCCGACGAACCCGGCCCGCTCGGGCGAGTCCAGCGTGCGCGCGGCCGTCAGGATCGCGTCGTAGGCTGGTGGGCGGCGCGAGACCGGCCGCGTCGAACAGGTCGCGGCGGTAGTAGAGCAGCTGCGACCACGCCTCGCTGGGCACCGCGAGCTGACGGTCGCCGTCGCGGGTCAGCTCCAGCGCGCGCGGGTTCCACGTGTCCCGGCCGAGCGCGTCGACGACCGCCGCGGTGGCCTCGGTGTCGACGAGGTCGTTGGTGGCGAGCGTGCGCACGGACGTCAGCGGGATCGAGCCGATCACGTCCGGCAGCTCGCCCGCGGCCGCGGACGCGTGAGCACCTGGTTGAACTGGTCGTCGTCGACGCCCACCAGCTCGACGCGGACGCCGGTCTGCGCGGTGAAGCGGTCGATGATCGCCTGCGTGGCGGCCACCCGGTCGGGCAGGGTGTCGCCGGTCCACACGGTGATCGCCTGGTCGCCGCCCTCGTCGCCGCCGGAGCAGGCGGAGAGCAACAGGGCCGAGACGAGGCCGACGGCCACGCCCACACGTCGGGTCACGGTTCTCATCACGCAGCTCCCCCGTCGCAGCTAGTGAGATCGGCCACAAGTGAACCCCGGGCCGCGGTGATCCACAACCGCTGGCTCGGAATATTTTTGCTCAATGATCGGTCGTAAATGGCGCACTGCTAGCTTTATTTACGTCCGATCCACGTACGAAACTTCGAGGCCCACCGATGCGACACGAGGACGAGGACGTCCTGCGGCACGACGCGACCGCCGTGCTCCGCGGCAACTGGGAGCACGGGCACACCGTGCCGTCCCGGCGGCTCTACCCGCACCAGTGGAGCTGGGACTCCGCGTTCATCGCGATCGGCTGGGCCGCGGTCGCGCCGGCCAACGCCGCCGCGAGCTGGAGTCGCTGTTCGCGGCCCAGTGGACGGACGGGCGGGTGCCGCACATCGTGTTCAACCCGCGTGTGCCCGCGACGCGTACTTCCCCGGCCCCGACTTCTGGCGCTCCACCGACGTCCCCGACGGCCCGCGGCCGCGAGACGTCCGGGATCGTGCAGCCGCCGGTGCACGCGCCGGCCGCGTGGGAGCTGTATCGCGCCGCCCCGGCGCTCGGGCTGCCCTTCCTGCGCCGGCTCTACCCACTCCTGTGCGCCCAGGACGACTACCTGTTCACGTGCCGCGCGGCCGGGAACGGGCTGGTCACGATCGTGCACCCGTGGGAGTCGGGTCTCGACAACTCGCCCGCGTGGGACGCGGAGCTGGCGACCGTCCCCGTGCCGCAGCGGCAGCCGGCCGGGCACCGCCGCCGCGACCTCGACCACGTCGTCGCGGACGAGCGCCCGACCGGCACCGACTACGCGCGTTACGTCGCGATCGCCGACGCCTACCGCGCGAACGGCTACCGCGACGCCCTCGCCGCGCACCCGTTCGTCGTGGTGGATCCGCTCTTCAACACGCTGCTCGCGGCCGCCGAGGAGGCGCTCGCGCGGATCGCCGGCACGCTCGGGCTGCCCGCGGAGCCGCACCTGGAGCGGGCCGCGGCCGTGCGCGACGCGCTGCTCGTGCACTGCTACGACCCGGCCGCCGGGCACTTCCGCGCGCTCGACCGCCACGCGTCCCGGTCCCGGAGTGCACGGTCGCCGGCCTCGCCCCGCTCCTGCTCGACCTGCCCGCCGACGTCGTGGACGCGCTGGTCGCGACCATGACCGGCCCGCGGTTCGCGCTGAACGACCGCATCCCGCTGCCGAGCTACGACCTCACCGGCGCGGCGTTCGACACCACGCGCTACTGGCGCGGGCCGTCCTGGATCAACACGAGCTGGCTCGTGCTGCGCGGCCTGGAACGGCACGGCCGCAGCGCCGAGGCGGACGTGCTGCGCTCGGCGATGCTCCACGCCGTGGCGGCCCAGGGCTTCCGCGAGTACTTCGACCCGCACACCGGCGTCGGCCGCGGGGTGGGCGACTTCAGCTGGTCGGCGGCGCTCACGCTGGACCTGCTGGCCCGCGCTCCCGAAACCGCGGCGCCGGGTCTCGCGGCCCCCGTCCACTGAGCTGCGACCGGGCGTCGACGGGACGGCGGCAAGATCTCCTCCATGTCGGAATCAGCGGCCGCAGTCTTCGACCGGCTCAGCACCCGCATCGCCGCGACGGACACCACCGTCCACTTCCGCACCGCGCACGTGCTGGGCGCCGGCATCGCCGGGCTCGTCGCGGCCCGGGTGCTCGCCGACCACGCCGAGCGGGTGGTGATCGTCGAGCCGGACGGGCCGGACGCGGGCGCGGACGGGGAGGCGCGCACCGGAGTTCCGCAGGGCTACCAGAACCACAGCCTGCTGCCGGGCGGGCGGGCGCAGCTCGAACGCTGGTTCCCGGGCATCGCCCGGCAGGCCGTCGACGAAGGCGCCGTGATCTCCGGACCGGAGGAGATCGTCCTGTTCGTGAACGGCGCGGTCGCCCCGACCCCGCCCACCATGGAGATGCTCAACAGCGGCCGGCCGTTCCTGGAGTCGCTGATCCGGCGGCGCACGCTCGCCCTGCCGAACGTCGAGATCGTGACGGGACGGGCGGTCAGCCTCACGTTCGCGGGCGACGCGGTCGACGGGGTGCGTTACACGGCCGGCAGCGACGAGGTCGTCGCGGGCACCGACTTCGTCGTCGACGCCAGCGGCCGCGGCAGCAGGCTCTCCGACTGGTTGGAGCAGGGCGGGTGGCCGCGGCCGGAGCAGGAACGTCTCCTCGTGGACATCCGCTACCTCACCGCCCGTTTCAAGCGCTCCTCGGACTGGACGGGCGCCCACAGCGGTGTGTATCGCTTCACGCCGGAGCACACGCCGGCCAACGGCTTCGCCGGCGCGTACGCGAGCGCCACCGAGAACGACGAGTGGACGGTGCTGCTGGCCTACTACGGCGGGCAGCACGTGCCGGCGGACATCGACGAGTTCGTGGCCCGCTGCCGGGACCTGCCGCCGGTCTACGCCGAGGCGGTCTCCCGCACGCCGATCGGCGACCTCGTCCCGTACCGCCACCCCGACAGCCGGTGGCGCCACTACGAGACCCTCGACCGCTTCCCGGCCCGGCTCGCCGTCGTCGGTGACGCCGTGGCGTCGTTCAACCCCGTCTACGGGCAGGGCATGTCCTCCGCCGCGCTCCACGGGTCATGCCTGTCGGGGTACCTGGGCTCCGGACCGGACCTCGACGCCCCCGCCAGGGGTTTCCTCGACCTGCTCACGGTGATCGTCGCGGCCGCCTGGCAGATCTCGTCCGGACCGGACAAGGCGTTCCTGGGCGTCGCCCCGAAGGCGACCACGGTGCGCGCCCGCTTCCGGGCGTGGGCGCTCCGCCAGATCATCGCCGCGAGCAACCGGGACGCGCACGTCTCGACCGTCTTCCGGTCGGTGAGCATGATGACCGCGCACCCCGGCGTTCTCGCGTCGCCGGCTCTGCTGGCCAGGTCGATCCGGGCCAACCGGCGGGCCGGCCGGGTGGCGCGCGCTGAGCGGCGTCGCCCGGACCACGCGCGTCCCGGTAGCGTTCCGGCTGTCATGAGCGCGACCCTCCAGGCCTCCGCCCTCGCCGCCGGCCACGGCGCCCGCGTCCTCTTCTCCGGGCTCGACCTGGTCGTCGCGCCGGGCGATGTCGTCGGGCTTGTCGGCGTCAACGGCGCCGGCAAGTCCACCCTGCTGCGGCTGCTCGCGGGCGAGCAGGAGCCGGAGGAGGGCAAGATCGCCGTCAGCCCGCCGGACGCGACGGTCGGGCACCTCCCGCAGGAGCCCGACCGCCGTCCGGGCGAGACCGTGGCCGCGTTCGTCGCGCGCCGGACGGGCGTCGCGGCCGCCCAGTCGTCCATGGACGCGGCGGCCGACGCGCTCGCGGACGGCGCGCCCGGCGCCGACGACACGTACGCCGCGGCGCTCGACCGCTGGCTCGCGCTCGGCGGCGCGACCTCGACGAACGCACCGGCGAGACCGTCGCCGAGGTCGGGCTCGGGGTCGCGCTCGACACCCCCATGACGGCGCTGTCCGGCGGGCAGGCCGCGCGCGCCGGGCTCGCGGCGCTGCTGCTCTCCCGCTACGACGTGCTGCTGCTCGACGAGCCCACCAACGACCTCGACCTCGACGGCCTGGAGCGGCTCGAACGGTTCGTGCAGGGCCTGCGCTCGCCCGCGGTGATCGTCAGCCATGACCGCGAGTTCCTCGCGCGCACCGTGAACCGCGTGGTCGAGCTGGACCTCGCACAGCACCAGGTGGGCGTCTACGAGGGCGGTTATGACAGCTACCTCGTCGAGCGGGCAGTGGCCAGGCGCCACGCCCGCGAGGCCTACGAGGAGTACGACGACAAGCTGTCCGGTCTCAAGGACCGCGCTCAGACGCAGCGCAACTGGATGGCCCAGGGCGTACGCAACGCCCGGCGCAAGGCCACCGACAACGACAAGATCAGCCGCAAGACCCGGGCCGAGTCCAGCGAGAAACAGGCCGCGAAGGCCCGCCAGACACAGCGCATGATCGAACGGCTGGAGGTCGTCGAGGAGCCGCGCAAGGAGTGGGAGCTGCGGATGACGATCGCCGCGGCGCCGCGCTCCGGCGCGGTGGTCGCATCGCTCTCACGGGCCGTCGTGCGGCGCGGCGCGTTCACGCTCGGCCCGGTCGACGCCCAGCTGAACTGGGCCGACCGCGTGGCCGTGACCGGCGCGAACGGCTCCGGCAAGACCACGCTGCTGGCCGCACTGCTCGGCCGCATCCCGCTGGACGAGGGCAGCGGCGGGCTCGGCTCGGGCGTCCGCGTCGGCGAGGTCGACCAGGCCCGCGGCCTGTTCCTCGGCCCCGAGCCGCTGGCCCGGGCCTTCGCCGACGCGGTGCCCGACTGGTCGGAGTCGGACGTCCGCACGCTGCTGGCGAAGTTCGGCCTCACCGCCGACCACGTGCCGCGCCCGGCCGCGTCGCTCTCCCCGGGCGAACGCACCCGGGCCGCCCTCGCGCTGCTGCAGGCCCGCGAGGTGAACCTGCTGGTGCTGGACGAGCCGACCAACCACCTCGACCTGCCCGCGATCGAGCAGCTGGAACAGGCGCTCGACTCGTTCCCCGGCACGGTGCTGCTGGTCACGCACGACCGGCGGATGCTCGACACCGTGCGCGTCACGCGGCGCTGGGCGATGGACGCGGGGCGGCTGAGCGAGACGCTCGTCTGACCGACGCCCCGGCCGCACCCCGCCGCGTCCAAGCAGAAGGCCCGCGCGACAACCCCCGCGCGACAGTCCCCCGCCCTCCCAGGGGGGCGACCCCGGCTCCAGCCTATCGGCCCCCGGCCCGGTCCTGGGCCGGTCGGCGAAAGCTGTGGACAACCGCGCGCGATGTGGACAACTCGGCCATCTCGTCGACCAGCAGCCGCGCGGCCACCGTCGCCCCGTCCCCCCGGATCGTGCCGGCCACGGCGATCGCCCGGGCGCGGGTCGCGGGGTCCAGCGCCCTCGCGAGCGCCGCCGACAGCGACCCGACCGTCACCGTCGGGCCGTCGTGCGCGACGCCGATGCCCAGGTCTGCCACCCGGCCGGCCCAGTACGGCTGGTCCGCCACCTGCGGCACCACCACCTGCGCGGCGCCGGCCCGGGCGGCGGTGGTCGTCGTGGCCCGCGCCGCCGTGGTGCACGACCGCCGCGACCCGGGCGAACAGCGCCTGCTGGTTGACCTCGCCGACGACGAAGCAGTCGGCCCGGTCGTCGATCGGGGCCAGGTCGGCCCAGCCGCGGGCGACGACCACGCGGCGGCCCTGCGCGCGGACCGCGTCGACCACCACCCGGGCGAGGTCCGTCGACGTCCGCATCGGCATGCTGCCGAAGCCGATGTACACCGGCGCGGCGCCGGCGTCCAGGAACGCCAGTAGCCCGGCGGGGAGCGGCCGGGTGTCGGGCACGATCCACGCGCCGGTCTGCACGACGTCGAGGTCCGGGGTCGCAGGCCACGGGTCCAGCACCGGGTCCGTCGCGAGCCAGGGCCGGTGGCCGACCACGTGCTCGCGGACGTCGGCGACGGGCGGCAGGCCGTTCGCGGTCCGGTTGGTGTTGAGCGCGTCGCCGAACAGCGCGTTGACGCTGCGGCGCTCGTGTTCCCAGAGCACCCGGCTGTCGGTCTCGCCCGGCGGGAACGGATGGCCCGGGTACGCCATCGGCGAATGATGCGGCGACGGCAGGACGACCTTCTGGAGCGCCACGAACACCGAGCGGATGCCGAGCATCTCGGCCACCGACAGCGCTCCGGCCGCGGCCGGCATCATGCCGGTCACCACCACCAGGTCGCATCCCTGCGCCGCCGCGGGCAGCGTGTCGAACTGGCCGGCGATCAGCTCGGCCGATCGCTCCGGGATGGACGAGGACGGCGGGGCGGCCTTCGTCAACGCGCGCGCCGACGGTCCGACCGGCACGAACGGAACGCCGACAGCGGCCAGCCGCTGCGCGAAGTCCTCGTCCGCCGGTGCGCACACGCGTACGTCGGCGCCGAGCTCCCGGAGGCGGACCGCCACTCCCGCCATCGGCTCGACGTCGCCGCGGGACCCGTACGTCGACAGCAACACCCGCACCCAGAACTCCCGTTTCCGCTGGTCACACGCCTACGGGCGGGAATTCTGCGGCAGCGACCGGGGCTTGCCGCAAGCCCCCCGGTGCGCTATACCTTGATCACGGCGGGAGAACGTCAGCGCGCGAGCGCCGCTCGGCAGACGTCCAACGCGTCGGGCGACGAGTTGAGCCGCCAGTCGTACGCGCGGGCCGCGTGGAAGAAGTTGACGTTGGTGATCCGGGGGAACTCGGTGAGCCCGAAGAACGTCTCCAGCCAGCGCGCCTTGCTCTCTCCCGGCACCGGCGGGTCGCCCGACATCTCGCGGATGCGCGGCTCCCGGCAGCCGATCTCGGAGATCCACAGCGGCATGTCCGGGTTCAGCGCGGTGAGCCGGCGGTACGTGTAGCCGATCACGGCGCGCGGCTCCTGCCAGCCGTGGTAGCCGTTGTAGACGTCCATCCCGAGCGTGTCGACCCACTCGTCACCCGGGTAGAACTCCTCGGCCGGCACGCCGCCGCGGTCGGCGGACATGATGCACCACTGGAACCGCACGTTGTCCCCGCCGACCCGGCGCTGGAAGTCCACGACGTAGCGCCAGGTCGCGACGAACTGCGCGGTGCTCGCGACGGCGCTGCCGTTCTCGCCGCGGTAGCCCAGCGCCCACGGGTAGCCGGTGCCGTTCATCTCGTGCGCCAGCCGGATCATGACCTGCCCGGGGTGCGCGGCGGCGAGCCGGAAGAACCGGGTGAGGTAGTCGTCGTGGTCCCCGGCCAGCACGTCCGCGAACATCACCCGCCGACGGTCGAGCCGCGGCTGCCAGGCCAGCAGGATGTCGTAGCCGCCGGCGGCCGCCTGCTCCCCGCCGACCGTCGGCCACGGCACCGACCAGTTGAAGAACCACGACATCCACGGGAACCGCACGCCGAGCAGCCGCTCCAGCCGGAAGTGCGCCGAGCAGTCGGGATAGGGCTGGGTGGACGCGTACGCGCCCCAGACCGCCCGGTCCACGAGCGGCACGCCGACCTGCGCCGAGTACGGCGCGCCGGGCGCGCACCCGGCGAGTGCGACGGCGCCGGCGGCCGCGATCCCGCCCAGCAGCCGGCGCCGCGTGATCCCGCGGCCGGGTTCGGTCAGCCGGCCCGCCGGCCCAGTGCCCGGTACGACCAGCCGGCCGCCTCCCACTTGTCCCGGTCGAGCGCGTTGCGCCCGTCGAGCATCCGGCGCTGCGCGACGACGGTGCCGATCGTGTACGGGTCCAGCTCCCGGTACTCGGGCCACTCGGTCAGGAGGAGCACTGCGTCGGCCCGGTCGACCGCCTCCTCCGGGGTCGTCACGTAGTCCAGCTGCGGCCAGGACCGGCGGCTGTTGTCCAGCGCCGCCGGGTCGGTGACGCACACCGTCGCGCCCCGCAGCTGGAGCTGCGCGGCGACGTTGAGCGCGGGCGAGTCGCGGATGTCGTCGCTCTGCGGCTTGAACGCGGCACCCAGCACGCCGATCCGCTTGCCCACCAGCGACCCGTCACAGACCTCGCGGGCCAGCTCGACCATGCGGATCCGGCGCCGCATGTTGATGTTGTCGACCTCGCGCAGGAACGTGAGCGCCTGGTCGGCGCCCAGCTCGCCGGCCCGGGCCATGACGCCCGGATGTCCTTCGGCAGGCAGCCGCCGCCGAACCCGAGCCCGGCGCCGAGGAACTTCCGCCCGATCCGGTCGTCGTGGCCGATGGCGTCGGCGAGCTGCGTGCGTCGGCGCCGGTGGCCTCGCACAGCTCGGCCATCGCGTTGATGAACGAGATCTTCGTGGCCAGGAACGAGTTCGCGGCCACCTTCACCATCTCCGCGGTCGCGTAGTCCGTGACGACCTTGGGCGTGCCGGCCTCGACGATCCGCGCGTAGACCTCGTCGAGCGCGGCGCGCGCCCGGTCGCCGTCGGGCCCGTCCGGGACGCCGTACACCAGCCGGTCCGGGTGCAGGGTGTCCTGCACGGCGAAGCCTCACGCAGGAACTCCGGGTTCCAGGCCACCAGCGCGCCCGGCACCCGGCTACTGACCTGCGCGGACAGCTGCGCCGCCGTGCCCACCGGCACCGTCGACTTGCCGACGACGATCTCGTCGGGCCCGAGCACCGTCAGCAGCGCGTCCGTCGCCGCGCGGACGAACCGCAGGTCGGCGCCGTACTCGCCGCGCTTCTGCGGGGTGCCGACGCAGACGAAGTGCAGCTGCGCGCCACGCGCCTCCTCGACGTCCATGGCGAACCGCAGGCGGCCCGACTCCAGCGCCCGGCCGAGCAGCTCGGGGAAGCCCGGCTCGAAGAACGGCGCCCGCCCGGCGGCCAGCGCCTCGACCTTGGCCCGGTCGACGTCGATCCCGACCACCTCGTGCCCGAGCTCGGCCATGGCCGCCGCATGGACGGCACCGAGGTATCCACAACCGATGACTGACAACTTCACGTGACGAACCCCCCAACTCTCCGGATCGACTATCGGGCGGCGAGCGGCAACAGCCGCTCCAGCTCGGGCGCCAGGAACCGCATGTAGCTCGCGGTGACGTGCGACTGGTCGCGGTAGACCAGGTAGTTGCCGATCACCGACGGGCACTGCTCCTCCGCACAGAACCACGACGTCGGGTCGACCACCACCCCGCCGGACCGCACGACCGCCGTCGAGATCGCGTTGCTGATCCCGCCGAACGGCTGGGCCTCGTCCTGCGGAGTGCTGCACCGCGAGACGTCGTCGAGGTTCGCCGCGACGCAGTCCGGGCCGGGCCGGCCGTCGCGGCGCGGGGTGTCCACGACGTAGACGACCCGGATGCCCTGCTCGACCAGCGCGGACACGGTGCGGGTGGTGGCCCGCGCCCAGTCGGCGGGCGACTGGTTGCCGATGCCGACCGAGCCGCTCATCACCACGACGTCGGGCTCGACGTCCCGGATCTCCTGCATCACCTGCCGCCGCCAGGTCCCGCACTCGGTGTACTCGCGGCCGAGGTCGCCGTCGCGCACCACGATGTCGACGGGCGGGCAGGCCGCCTTCGTGCGGGAGAGGAGCCGGTAGCCGTTGTTGCCGGCGATCATCTCCATCGCCGGGAGCCACGCGTCGGCGTGCGAGTCGCCGAACAGCACCATGCGCTGCGCCCCGGCCGGGTCCCCGTAGTCGCAGGGTTGGCGCACCTGGTCCTCCAGCAGCTGCAGGTGGCACTCGTTGCCGCGGGAGGCCGGGACGTCGTCCGGCGCCGTCTCGACCGACGGCGTGAGGTTGGCCGGCGCCGGACGCGGCCCGAGCGAGTCTCGGACCACGGTGACGTCACCGGGCCGGATGTCGACCGGCACACCGGCCCCGACCACCGGCGGGAGCGCGACCAGCGCACCCGTCGCGACGACGGCGACGGCCGCCGTCAGACCCAGCCCGAGCTGCAGCCCGCGCCTGGTCGCGGCCACCCACGAGGCGGTGCGCAGCGGGTTCTCGATGTTCGTGTAGCTGATGATCGCGAGCAGCAGCGCGATGAGCACCACGAACAGGTTGTTGAGCACGGTCGGCTGCCAGCCGAGCATCGCCGGCATGAGGATCAGCACCGGCCAGTGCCACAGGTACCAGCTGTAGGAGACGGCGCCGATGCCCTGCAGGGGCCGCAGCCCGAGCAGCCGCTCGGCCCCGCCGGACGCGGGGACGGCGCCGCCGGCCACCACGAGCACGCTGCCGAGCACGGGGAGCACCGCCGCGTAGCCGGGGAACGGGGTCTGCTCGGTGTAGGCCGTGACCGCCACCGCGATCAGCAGGAGGCCGAGCCAGGAGAGCCGGTGCCCGACCTGCACCGGCATCCGGCGCAGCGCCGGGAGCCCGAACGCGACGAACGCGCCGGCCGCCAGCTCCCAGGCCCGGGCGTGCGAGCCGAAGTACGCCCACGGCTGGGCCACGCCCGTCTGCCAGACCGACAGCCCGAACGAGACGGCGAACAGCACGCCGAGCCCGATCCCGATGCCGAGCCGGGAGTAGCCGGCCCGCCCCCGGCGGCGGGCGAGCAGCACCCCGAGCACCACCAGCAGCGCGGGCCACACCAGGTAGAACTGCTCCTCGACGGCCAGCGACCAGAAGTGCTGGAGCAGCGACGGGGCGTTCTCCGCCTCGAAGTAGTCGGTGCCGTCCACCGCGAGCTTGATGTTCATCGCGTTCAGCGCGGCCCAGAGCGCGTCGCGGGCCAGGTTGCGGGCCGCGAGCGACGACTCGAACAGGTACGTGAACACGCCGGTCACGGCCACCACCGTCACGGCGGCGGGGAGCAGCCGCCGGATGCGGCGGGCGTAGAAGCGGCCGAAGTCGATCCGGCCGGTCGCGTCCAGCTCGCGCAGCAGGTGGTCGGTGATCAGGAAGCCGGAGATCACGAAGAAGACGTCGACGCCGACGTAGCCGCCGTCGAGGCCCGGCACGCCCGCGTGCGACAGCACGACGGCGAGCACCGCGATCGCCCGCAGGCCCTGGATGTCGCGGCGGAACGCGCCGCGGGTGGTCGGGCGCGGGAGCGGCGGCGGGGCCGTGTAGGTGTACTCGGACCCGTCGGCGGCGTGCCGGCCGGGCGCCGGCGCGTGACGACCGCGGTCTTGAGGTCGACGGCGGAGCTCATGCCTTGACCGACCCGGACGCGATGGTGAAGCCGACCTCGACGCTCTGGCGCGTGCCCCACCCCGTCGACTGGACGCTGAGCAGCCCGGCGTAGCGCAGGAACGTCGTCAGGTAGAGGTGCAGCATCGTGGAGAGCGGCGCGAGCAGGTAGGTGAGCAGCTGCGACCAGAACGGCTCGTCGCGGCGGCGCACCGTGAGGTAGCGCAGCGACTTCGCGTAGCTGAGCAGCCCGACGTACACGAAGAACGCGATCGGCAGGTAGCCCTCCAGGGCCGGCTGCACCAGCAGGATCGTCGGGTACATGATCGTGAACAGGCAGAACGTGACGTAGCGCCACGCCATCAGCCACCACGCCGTCCGGTTCGCGGGCAGGTGCCGGATCAGCCACATCCCGCCCCGGAAGAACGAGCGCGACCAGCGGATCCGCTGCCGCGTGAGTGGCCGATCGAGGTCGGCAGCAGCGTCGCGCCGATCGCCGACTGCTGCAGCACGGTCTCGCCCTCCAGCAGCGAGAAGTTCGTGAGCATGCGGTCGTCGCCGCTCACCACCCGCCGGCCGAGGAACGTGTGGTTCAGGTACGCGTCGAGGTACTTGCGCGGGATGAAGGCCCGGTAGAACGCGAGCGGCCCCTGGTTGACGCACACGCTGCCCAGCCGGGAGTGGCAGGCCCGCGTGTTGAGCGTCGAGTTCGTGTAGCCGAGGTCGACCAGCCGGGTGAGCAGGCTGCGCCGGCGGTTGAGCCCGATCAGCATCCCGGCCACCGACATGACCTTGGGCTTCGCGAAGGGCTGCAGACCGTTCTCGACCGCCCGCTCGTCGAGGATGGTGTCGGAGTCCATCGTGACGAAGACGTCCGCGGTCGGGTCGGTCCGGAACGCGACGGCCTGCGCCTCGCGTTTCCCGTTGTTGCTGACGTACGTGTAGACGGCGTCCAGCTCCGGGTGGGCGGCGATGAACCGCTCCATCTCCTCGGCGCAGGCCTTCGTCCTGCTGCCGTCGTCCACGACGTGCAGCCGCTGGACGGGCCGGGTCTGCGCGGCCACCGACTCCAGCGCCCGCCGGAACGTCTCCGGGTCCTCGTTGTAGACCGGCATCACGACGCTGACGCGCAGGCCGTCGAGGTAGGCGACGCTCGCCGGGTCCGTCGCGACGTAGTCCTCGTGCGTGTGCGCCATCCACAGCGTGAACGCGAGGTAGGCGAACGACAGGTACGCGACGAAGATGAAGATCGACGTCTGGTCGGTGATGTACTGCCCGAAGTGCCGGGTCGCGATGACCGAGCAGCCGATCAGGAGCAGCGCCCCGACCAGCGGCATGTACCGGCGGAGCCTGGTGGTGATCCCCTGCGCCGCCGTCATCGCTTGGGCAGCCTGTTGATCACGAGCAGCGTGCCGATGATCACCGATATCGCGATCAGGACCAGTAACGGACCGCTGACACCGGCGATGGACACGATGTCGGTGGTCTGTGCGCTCTGCAGGTCGAGTGGCGCAGAGGGTACTGCGACGGACATGAAGGACTCCCGGGCCGGGCGAGTGGTCGGTCGGACGGCTTCGCTCGTCACTGAGGGGCGGCGGGCACGGGAGCCGACAACGCCGTGGGTCCCCCGTGCGAGTGGCGGCTCGGCCCTCTGCCTGGGCGTTGCCCCTCACTCAAGTGGCGCACGCTAGCGCTAGGCCATTCGGCCGTAAAGCACTCAACGTCACGACCGCCGCCGGGTTTGACCAGATCACTCGACCGCTCGTGTCGTCCGATCAGGGCATTAGGCGATTCTCATGTCACGGCGACGCCCCATCGGGGCCCGTGAGACCACCCAGATGGGTTACGTCCGGCCGTCGACTACGCCGACCGTGCACTTGCACGCGCACCGCTCGATCGATCACCAGCGGCGACGGGCGCGTGACCTGCGGTGTTTGCCATCGTGTGGCGAGACGATGAACAAACTAGGCCGAACGAGGGTCAGACCGATCGAGTGATCGACGGAGAGTAACCGATATTGCATACCGTCTACTGTCTGTGGACACGACGGTGGCGGGGCACCCCCGAACGGGCGCCCCGCCGGGGCGGGTGACAGCCGGATGTCAGCTGGGGCGGCGGGGCGGCGACTGGGTGAGCGCCGCGTCCCGGAGCACGGCGTCGCCGAGCGCCTCGTCGATCCGCTTGAGCACGTCGTCGTCGAGCGTCACGCCGAGCGCCCTGACGTTGTCGGTGACCTGCTCGGGCCGGGACGCGCCGATGATCGCCGAGGCCACGTTCTCGTTGCGCAGCACCCACGCCAGCGCGAGCTGGGCCATCGTGACGCCGAGCTCGGCCGCGACCGGCTCCAGCTGCTGCACCCGGGTGAGCACCGTGTCGTTCATCCAGCGGCCGATCATGTTCGCGCCGCCCTTCTCGTCGGTGGCCCGAGAACCGGCGGGCGGTGCGGCGCCGGGCTTGTACTTGCCCGTGAGGATGCCCTGCGCGACCGGGGAGAACACGATCTGGCTGACGCCCAGCTCCACCGACGCCGGGACGACCTGCTCCTCGATCACGCGGTAGAGCGCCGAGTACTGCGGCTGGTTGGAGACGATCCGGTAGCCGAGCTGCGTCGCGAGCGCCTGGCCGGCGCGCAGCTGGTCGGCCGTCCACTCGCTGACGCCGATGTAGAGCGCCTTGCCGGCCCGGACGACGTCGGCGAACGCCTGCATCGTCTCCTCGAGCGGCGTCTCGACGTCGAAGCGGTGGGCCTGGTAGAGGTCCACGTAGTCGGTGCGGAGCCGGGTGAGGCTCGCGTCGATCGACTCCATGATGTGCTTGCGGGAGAGTCCGCTGTCGTTGTGGCCCTTCGGGCCCGTGGGCCAGTAGACCTTCGTGAGGATCTCCAGCGACGCGCGGCGCTGCCCGGTGAGCGCCTCGCCGAGCACGGTCTCCGCCGCGCCGTTGGCGTACACGTCCGCCGTGTCGAAGGTGGTGATCCCGGCGTCCAGGGCGGCGCGGACCGCGGCGAGCGCCGCGTCGTTCTCGACCTGGGAACCGTGGGTGAGCCAGTTGCCGTACGTGATCTGCGAGACCTTGAGGCCGGATGCGCCGAGATAGCGGAATTCCACAGGATGAGCGTAGTCGTCAGATGAGTTGGGCGAAGGAGCGTGCATGGAGCTGCAGGACGTCGGGACGATCCTGTTCACGGGCGACAGCGTCACCGACTGCGGACGGCGCACCGACCCGCGCGCCATCGGCCGCGGGTACGTCCGCGAGGTCGAGCAGGCGCTCGGCCCGGCCGGCCCGCGGGTGGTGAACACCGGCATCAGCGGCAACCGGCTCGTCGACCTGGAGGAGCGCTGGACCGACGACGTCGTCGCGCACCGGGCCGGGCTGGTGTCCGTGCTGATCGGGATCAACGACACGTGGCGCCGGTTCGACCGCGGCCTGGAGAGCCCGGTCGCGGAGTTCGAGGAGCGCTACGACCGGATGCTCGCGGCGCTGACCGGCGCCGACGGCCCGCGGCTCGTGCTCGTCGAGCCGTTCGTGCTGCCGGTCTCGCCCGACCAGGAGGACTGGCGGCCGGACGTCGAGGAGCGGGTCGAGGTGGTGCGCCGGATGGCCGAGCGGTGGTCGGCCGTGCTCGTCCCGACCTACCGTGAGCTGCGGAAACGGGCCGAGGAGGACGGCGCCGCGGCGCTCGCCGACGACGGCGTGCACCCGACGCCCGCCGGGCACCGGGCCATCGCGCAGCTGTGGCTGGAGACGGTGCGCGACGCCTGACGGACGGCGGCGGGGCGGCTCCGCGTGGGCCGCCCCGCCGATCGGTCTGCTGTCAGGGCTGGGGCATCTCGGGGGTCGTCTGGGGCGCGATGGCGAACCGCAGCTCCTGCTCGCCGTCGGCGTTGGCCACTGGCTGGACGTCGAGCACCTTGTCGTCCAGCACTTCGGCCGCCGCGGGCTCCAGGAACACGCTCACCCCCTGACCCGCGAGGACGACGTCGTCCGTGGCGGGCCGGCCGGCGAGGGAGAGCTCGAGGCCCTGCCCTTGCTCGGGCGCCGTGATGCGGAGGCCGCTGCCGTCGGGCAGCTCCGCATCCGTGGTCAGGGTCTTGATGGCCTCGGCCGCGAGATCGGTGATTGCCAACATGCCGAGCCACCATAGGGCCGTTCGGCGGCCCCCGCCGGATGTGGCCCTATCCGAAGTGGTCGGGATCGGGGCCGGTGCGGTGCCCCTCATCCAGCGTCTCGATGGCCTCGACGTCGTCGGGGTCGAGCTCGAAGCCGAACACGTCGATGTTCTCCGCGACCCGCTCCGGCGTGACCGACTTCGGGATCACGACGTTGCCGAGCTGCAGGTGCCAGCGCAGCACGACCTGGGCCGGCGTCCGGCCGTACTTCTCGGCGAGCGCGCCGAGCAGCGGGTTGCGCAGCAGCGCACCGCCCTTCGCGAGCGGGCTCCAGGCCTCCGTCGCGATGCCGTGGCTGCGGTCGTAGGCGCGCAGGCCGGTCTGCACGAGGAGCGGGTGCAGCTCGATCTGGTTGACGGCCGGCACGGTGCCCGTCTCGGCGGCCAGCCGCTCCAGGTGCGGGATCTGGAAGTTCGAGACGCCGATCGCACGCGCCCTGCCGTCGGAGGCGATCTTCTCGAACGCGCGCCACGTCTCGACGTAGCGGTCGGCCGCCGGGCGCGGCCAGTGGATCAGGTAGAGGTCGACGAGTCGGTGCCGAGCCGGGCCAGGCTCTCGTCCAGCGCGGCGATCGCGCTGTCGTGGCCGTGCCGGCCGTTGGCGAGCTTGGTGGTGACGAACACCTCGTCGCGGGGCAGCCCCGACTCCCGGAGCGCCTGGCCGACGCCCTCCTCGTTGCTGTAGCCCTGCGCCGTGTCGACGTGCCGGTAGCCGGCGTCGAGCGCAACGCGCACGGCCCGGGCCGTGTCGGCCGGCGGGACCTGGAAGACCCCGAAACCGAGCTGCGGAATGGACACACCGTTGTTCAAGCGGATGTTCGGAACCTGGGGCATGGGCGGAGGCTACCCGGCGCCATTCGACGGCTAACGGTTCCAGACGGCGCCGACGGCGTCCGCGACGATCTCCGCCTGCGCGCGTCCGGCCATCGCCGCGGGCGCCCGGTGGGCCGGGTCCAGCACGTTGCGGCCGATCGCGGCGAGCGCGGTGCTGTCCGGGGTGACCAGCGCGACGTCCGCCCCGGCCGCGCGCAGCGCCTCGACCTGCGCGGCCACGCCGGAGCCCCGGCCGAGCCCGCGCACCAGCGGGGCGAGCACGACCACCCGGTCGGACCCCGCGGCGAGGTCGGCGTTGACCGGCGAGCGCACACCGCCGTCGACCAACCGGCGCCCGCCCGTCTCGACCGGCGGCCAGACGCCGGGTACCGCGCAGCTCGCCGCGACCGCCTCCACCAGCGGCACGCCGGCGTCCCGGTCCAGGAGAAGGAACTCGCCGGTGTCGGCGTCCACGGCGGTGATCCGCAGCGGCCGGTCCGGCCACTCGTGCACGGGCAGCCGGCGTCCGATCACCGCGACCCGCTCGGCCGCCGGGACCCCCGTGCGGGCCCGCAGCGCGACCTGCCCGATCCGGGCCCGCATCCGCTGCGGGTCGCGGGCGCCGAGCACGGCCACGCCGAGCCGCAGCATGGCGCCGCGGCCCAGCGCGGCGGCCCGCTCACCGTCCGCGGGCGCGAGCTGGGCCTCGTACCGCTCCTGGGGATCGACGCCGGTCGCGACCTGCGCCCCGACCACCGAACCGGCCGACGTCCCGACGACGACGTCGGCGGCGGTGAGGTCGACGCCGAGCGCGCGCAGCCCGGAGAGCACGCCCAGCTCCCACGCGATCCCGGTGACGCCGCCACCACCCAGCACCAGGGCACGTTCCGCCATGCGGCGGATCCTCCTCCTAGCCGGTGGGGAGTGATCCCCCGGCTCCCAGGGCGAGCGCCACGAGCTGCGCGAGGTGCACGGGCTCGCGGGTGCCGGCCTGGCGCAGCTGCGTGCGGCAGCTGAAGCCGTCGGCCAGCACCGCGACGTCCGCGTCGGCGGCCCGCACCGCGGGGAGCAGCACCCGTTCCGCACAGGCCATCGACACCTCGTAGTGGCCGCGCTCGAAACCGAAGTTGCCGGCCAGGCCACAGCATCCGGAGTCGAGCACCTCGGCCTCCACGCCCAGCGCCGCGAGCACCGTGCGGTCGTCGGCGGTGCCCAGCTCCGCGTGCTGGTGGCAGTGCACCTGCACGAGCGCCCGCCGCGTGCCGCTCGCCCGTTCCCGCAGCTCGTCGGCGTGGCAGGCGAGCACCTCGGCGAACGTCCGGACTCCGGCGGAGAGCGCCGCCGCGAGCGGCTCGTCGGGGAGCAGCTCGGGACCGTCGGCGCGCAGCGCGGCCGTGCAGGACGGCTCCAGCCCCACCACCGGGACGCCCGCGGCCAGCCAGGGCTCGATCGTGCGCAGGCTGCGCCGCAGCACCTTCCGGGCCGCGTCGACCTGCCCGGTGGAGGTCCAGGTCAGCCCGCAGCAGACGGTCCGCGGCGGCAGCTCCACGGCGTAGCCGAGCGCGGTCAGCACCGCGACGGCGTCGGCGGCGATCGAGGGGTCGAAGCGGTCGGTGAAGGTGTCGGGCCACAGCAGGAGCCGCCCCCGGGATCCCGCCGGTTGCAGCAAAGCCACCCCCATGCCGGCTGGTGGCGTGAGGGTGGCTTTGCTGCCATTCGGTCGGGAGGCGGTGAACCGGCGGCGTGCCAGCCGCGGGATCGTGCGCTCGCGCGCGATCCCGGCCAGGCGTTTCGCCGGGCCGGCCAGCGGGCCACCGGCCACCGCGTTGAACGACCACGCCGGCAGCAGCCGCAGCCAGCGCGGGAGCGCGCCCATCGCGTAGTGGCTCGCCGGGCGCAGCCGGCGCTTGTAGCGCTGGGCCAGGAACTCCGTCTTGTACGCGGCCATGTCCACACCCACCGGGCAGTCGCTCTTGCAGCCCTTGCACGACAGGCACAGGTCCAGCGCCTCGGCCACCTCCGGCGACCGCCAGCCGCCCGTCACGACCTGCCCGTTCGCCATCTCGAAGAGCAGCCGGGCGCGGCCGCGGGTGGAGTGCATCTCCTCGCCGGTGGCCCGGTAGCTCGGGCACATCACGCCGCCGTGCGCGGTGACGCACCGGCCCACGCCGAGGCAGCGCCGCGTCGCGCGGGTGAACGAGCCGCGGTCGTGCGCGAACGCGAGCCGCGGCGCGTCCGGGATCGTCGGCATCCCGACGAACACCCGCAGGTCCTCGTCGAGCTTCGCCGGCCGGACGACGCGGCCGGGGTTCATCCGGTCGTCCGGGTCCCAGATCCGCTTGAACTCGGCGAACGCCTCGATGATCTCCGGCGGGTACATCCGGGGCAGCAGCTCGGCGCGGGCGACGCCGTCGCCGTGCTCGCCGGAGAGCGACCCGCCGTGCGCCACGGCGAGGTCCGCCGCGTCCTCCATGACGCCCGGAACCGGGTGATGCCGGCGCTCGTGAGCAGGTCGAAGTCGATCCGGACGTGCAGGCAGCCGTCGCCGAAGTGCCCGTAGTACGCGCCCTTGCGGCCGTGCCGGGCGAGCAGCGCGTCGAACTCGCGCAGGTAGGCGCCGAACCGCTCCGGCGGGACGGCCGCGTCCTCCCAGCCCGGCCACGCCTCGCCGCCGTCGGGCGAGCGGGTGAGGATGCCGGCGCCGTCCTCACGGATGCGCCAGAGCGCCCGCATCTGCGCCGGGTCGCCGACCACCACGCTCGTCGGCCCGTACGGCTTCATCGCGGTGACCACGGCGTGCGCCGCCGCCTCGGCCTCCGCGCGGGTCGCGCCGCCCGTCTCGACGTAGAGCCAACCGCCGCCCTCCGGCAGTGCCCGCGACGCCGTCTCGCCCGGGTGCGCGGCCCGCAGCGCCGCGATCAGCCCGGCGTCCATGCCCTCGATCGTGAGCGGGCCCAGCTCGCGCAGGACCGTGACGTGGTCGGCGGCCGCGTACGCGTCCGGGAAGCCGAGCACGGCGAGCGCGCGGGCGGCCGGCGCCTCGACCAGCGCGACGGTCGCCTCCAGCACCGTGACGCACGTGCCCTCGGTGCCGACGAGCGCGCGGGCGAGGTCGAAGCCGTGCTCCGGCAGGAGCTGGTCGAGGTTGTAGCCGGAGACCCGGCGGGTGAGGTCGGGGAACGCGGTGCGCACGGTGTCGCCGTACCGCTCCGCCAGCGCGTACAGGGCCTCGACCTGCCGCCCGCCGGTCGGCGTGTCCGGCCCGACGAGCATCCGCTCGCCGCGGTAGGTGAGCACGTCGAGGGCGTGCACGTTGTCGACGGTCTTGCCCCAGGCCACCGAGTGCGAGCCGCACGCGTTGTTGCCGATCATCCCGCCGAGCGTGCAGCGGCTGTGCGTGGACGGGTCCGGCCCGAACGTCAGCCCGTGCTCGCCCGCGGCGGCCCGCAGGTCGTCGAGCACCACACCGGGCTGGACACGGGCGGTGCGGCGTCCGGGTCGATCTCCAGCACCTGGTTCAGGTGCCTGGTGAAGTCGAGCACCACCGCCGTGTTGACGGCCTGGCCGGCGATGCTCGTGCCGGCCCCGCGCGGCAGCACCGGCACGTCGTGGGTGCTGCAGACCGACACGGCCGCCTCGACGTCGTCGGCGTCGACCGGGGTGACGACCCCGATCGGCACCCGGCGGTAGTTGGACGCGTCGGCGGACCACATCGCCCGGCTCGCCGCGTCGAACCGCACCCGGCCGCGCACGGCCCTCGTCAGGTCGGCGTGGAGCTCGGCGACGTCGGACGGGATCACGGGCACCCCACCAGTGTGCGGCGCGAACCCCCGAGATCGAAGTGGCCGCGCCCGATCCCGACGTTCCCGGTGCGGGCCTGGCAACCTTGATCGCATGGCGCGATACGAGTACCGGGTCCTCCAGCTGCGCGAGAGCATGATCGGGGGCAAGCTCTCGGCCGAGAAGCTGGAGCGGCTCCTCAACGACGAGGCCGAGCAGGGCTGGCAGCTCAAGGCGATCACGTCCACCGAGGTCAAGGGCCGGATCGGGCCCGGCGGCGTCGAGGGGCTGCTCGTCACGTTCGAACGCCCGGTCGGCTGAGTCAGTGTCGCCTGCCGTGGACTCCCCGTCCGAGACCTTCGACCCCGCCGCCTGGCGCCCCGTCGAGGGCTTCGACTTCGCCGACATCACCTACCACCGGTCGGTCCTCCCCGGCCCGGCCGGCGGCACGGTGCGGATCGCGTTCGACCGGCCGGAGGTGCGCAACGCGTTCCGCCCCGGCACCGTCGACGAGCTGTACCGCGCGCTCGACCACGCCCGCCAGACCCCGGACGTCGGGTGCGTGCTCGTCACCGGCAACGGCCCGTCGCCCAAGGACGGCGGCTGGGCCTTCTGCTCCGGCGGCGACCAGCGCATCCGCGGCCGCACCGGCTACCAGTACGCCGGGGGCGAGACCGCCGACACCGTCGACCCGGCGCGCGCCGGCCGCCTGCACATCCTGGAGTGCCAGCGGCTCATCCGGTTCATGCCGAAGATCGTGATCGCGGTCGTGCCCGGCTGGGCCGCCGGCGGCGGGCACTCGCTGCACGTCGTCTGCGACCTGACGCTCGCCAGCGCCGAGCACGCCCGGTTCAAGCAGACCGACGCCGACGTCGGCTCGTTCGACGGCGGCTACGGCTCGGCGTACCTGGCACGGCAGGTCGGGCAGAAGTTCGCCCGGGAGATCTTCTTCCTCGGGAAGGAGTACTCGGCCGCCGACGCCCACCGGATGGGGATGGTCAACGCCGTCGTCCCGCACGCCGACCTGGAGAAGGTCGCGCTGGAGTGGGCGGCGGAGATCAACCGCAAGTCCCCCACGGCGCAGCGGATGCTCAAGTACGCCTTCAACCTCCTCGACGACGGGCTGGTCGGGCAGCAGCTGTTCGCCGGCGAGACCACGCGGCTGGCGTACATGACCGACGAGGCGGTGGAGGGCCGCGACGCGTTCCTGGAGAAGCGGGAGCCGGACTGGTCGCCGTTCCCGTGGCACTACTGACCGTGGCAGGCACCAGAGCGATGACCAGCGCGGAAGCGGCAACGTAGAAAGCTGATCACCGACTCCGGCCGCGGGTAGGGTCGGCGACGGAATCGCCTCCGCAACGCTGCAACGTCCGGGGGCACGGCCCGAGAAGCGAGGGCTCGGAGCATGGCCGACGATACGGCGGGCCCCGCCGACGACGAGGACGCCGACGAGACCGACGGTGACGAGCGGGCCGAGGACGACAAGCGGATCGGGCGCGCCGCCGGGGTGATCCGCCGCTCGCACGGCTGGACGCAGCAGCTCGTCGCCGACCGTGCCGGGATCTCCAAGTCGTACCTGTCCCGCCTGGAACGCGGAGAGCGCAGCATCGACTCCCGGCACCTGATCGTCGCGCTCGCCCGCGCACTCGAGGTCGCACCCGTCGACCTGACTTCGGTGGCGCTGCCCGGGCTGGAGCAGGACGGCCTCGCGCCGGTCATCGACGACGTCCGGGTCGCGCTGCTCGGCGCGAGCGTGGGCGCCTCCGTCGGACAGGCTGTCCCGGCCGATGTGCTGCGCGCCCGCGTCGGCGCCGTCCTCGACGACCAGCAGCGGTGCCGACACGAACAGGTCGGCACCGCGCTGCCCGGCCTGATCGGCGACCTGCACGCCACGATGGCCGCCGGCCGGGACGGCGTCGAGCTGGCCGAGCTGGCGGTGCTCGTGCACGTCCAGGGCGCCATGGCGTGGCTGCGTGACGTCGGTGGCCCGCTTGACCTGGGGTGGCAGGCCGCGTCGATCGCGCAGCAGCAGGCGCAGCGAGTTGACGACCCGCGGCTGCTCGGCATCGCCGCGTTCGGGACGTCGCACGGACTGTTGGCGGCGGGGGCGTTCGACCTCGCCGCTCGCACGCTGGTCACCGCGACGTCCGGGGTGCCGACGGTCGACGTCGCCGGAGAGCAGCTCGCCGGGATGTTGGCATTCTCGTCGTCCCTGGTCGCGGCGGCTCGCCGCGATCGATCGGAGGCCCGCGCGGCGCTCGACCTCGCCGCCGAGCTCGCGGCGCGCACCGGGGAGGCCAACGCGTTCTACTTCGGGTTCGGCCCGACCAACGTGGGCGTGTGGCGCATGTCGGTGGCGCTGGAGTCGGGGGAGCACCCGGACGCTGTGCGGATAGCGGAGCGACTCAACCCGGCGATGATCCCGTCCCCGCAGCGGCAGGCCGCCTACTGGTCGGACTACGGGCGGGCACTCACGAGGATGCGGGGCCGGATCGTCGACGCGGCGGCGGCGCTGCGGCAGGCCGAGCGGATCAGCCCGCACCGGCTGCGGCATCCGTTCGTGCGGGAGACGCTCGCCGAGCTGCGCAACAAGGCCCCGGGCGGCCGCGTCGGGCGCGAGATCCGCGGGATGGCACACCGGGCCGGCCTCCCCGGCTGACCCTGGTTGGTTGCCACGTAGGCAACAGGACCGGCGGCTGATCCATCACGGTCAGGGCGTGATCATCACGTCACAAGCGTGAACACCGGGGGCCGCTCGTGAGTCGTGCGTGGTCCGCAGCCACCCCGACCGTCGTCATGGTCACCGTGCGCAGCGCCGACAGCATCGACCTTCGCCACGTGTACGCGGAGGTCGGGGACGGCGCGCTGACGATCGAGCTGCCCGACGGCGCCCACACGATCGAGTTGAGCCACCCCGTCCGGGCCCGGGTCGAGTTGGGCGCGCACCGCGCCGGCCGCTGGACGCCCCCACCGCGCCCGCAACGGCCGCGCTGGCGCGACGACTCGCAGACGTTCATGTGGCTCCGCTGGCTACGCACCGAGCGGGAGAGCCGCCGGCTCGCCCGCCGACGACGGGGCGGGCCGGGGCAGTGACCTCCCCTGCACCGCTCCGCCCTGCCGGAAGAGGTCCGGGCTCACGCTGCTGAGGCAGGCGCTCAGCCGATCCTGACGAACGGCTCGCAGTTGGCGTTGGCGAAGCTCGCGACGCCCGCACCGACGGTGATCAGGACCTGCTCGCCGGCGTTGGCGATCCGCCAGTCGACGACGTCTCCCTCCGCGGACCGGGTCGTCGCCGTGCAGACGTCGAAGATCCCGGGCTTGGCGCCCGTGGACCGGTAGCGGCCCGGTGCGACCTGGTCGGGCACGGTCCACTCGCCCTCGGGCACGCCGCGGGAGAAGTCCGGCCCGGCGGGCGCCGGGACGGCCGGACGTGGGCCGTCAGCGGCGGCCGCCGGCTGCGGCCCGTCGCCCGCGTCGCCGAGCACGACCCCGAGCAGGAAGGCGGCGACGATCCCCACGATCCACGGCCAGCGCTTCGGCCTCGGCGCAGGCTGGTGGCTGTGCTGGCCGGTGTAGTGCGGGTTCGTCATGGGGCCTTCCCGCTGGGAGCGACGGAGTGGGGAGCACGACCGCGGTCACCCCGACGGACCTTACTGCCGACCGATCGTGTCAGCAGGCGGATACGGTGGCCGGGTGAACGGTGTCCGGGTCGTCCTCCTCGACGGCTCCCCCGGCTCCGTCGCGGAACTGACCGCCGCCCTGGAGTCCGCGCTCGACGGCGGCCCGGCGGTCCTCCCCACCACCCGCACCACCCCCGAGCCGCCCACCCCGCCCGACGGGACGGCCGTGGTGATCGCGACGTCCGGCTCCACCGGCGGTGCGAAGCTCGTCGCGCTCACGGCAGGTGCGCTGCGGGCGTCGGCGCTCGCGACGCAGGCGCGGCTCGGCGGGCCGGCGCGCTGGCTGCTCGCGCTGCCGGCCGACCACGTGGCGGGGGTGCAGGTGGTCGTGCGCGCGCTGCTCGCGGGCACCGTGCCCGTGGTGCAGGACCTGCGCGACGGGTTCCGGCCCGACGCGTTCGCCGTGGCGACCGCCGCGCTCGGGGACGCGCGCCGCTGCACGAGCCTGGTGCCCACGCAGCTCGGGCGGGTGCTCGACGCGGGCGGCCCGGCCGTGGACGCCTGCGCAGCTACGCGGCCGTGCTGGTCGGCGGGGCCGCGCTCGACCCGGCGCTGCACGAGCGGGCGCGCGCGGCGGGGGTCGAGGTCGTCACGACGTACGGGATGAGCGAGACGGCCGGCGGCTGCGTGTACGCCGGGCGGCCGCTCGACGGTGTGCTGGTCGACCTCGACCCGGACGGGCGGATCATGATCGGCGGCCGACGCTCGCCGCCGGATACGTCGGCGAGCCGGCGCTCACCGCGGCGGCGTTCGCGGGCGGCCGGTTCCGCACGGGCGACCTCGGCCGGTGGCGGCACGGGCGGCTGGAGGTGCTCGGCCGGGCCGACGACGTGATCATCACGGGCGGGGAGAACGTCGCGCCGGCGGCCGTGGAGCGGGTGCTCGCGGCGCAGCCGGGTGTACGCGGCGCGTGTGTGGTCGGGCTGCCGGACGCGAGTGGGGGCAGGTGGTGGCGGCCGCGGTCGTGGCCGACGGCGACCTGGCCGCAGACCGGCTCCGCGACGCCGTGCGGGCCGCGCTCGGGCGCGCGGCCGTGCCCCGGGTGCTCGTCGCGGTGCCGGCGATCCCGCTGCGCGGCATCGGCAAGCCGGACCGGACAGCCGTCGTCCAAACCCTTTCCGCGCAGGTCGACCCCCGCGGGTGACACGACGCCACCCCGCTCGGTGGCACGTCCGACCCTGCCTTGACGATCACCGCACCTGTCGACTCTCCTCGTCACGTCCGACACACGCGTCACGGGAGTCACAGGGGAGGCCGGCATGCTGCGCAGGGCGACCGGTCTCGTGGCCATCCTGTGCGCGGTCGTGCTGGGTACCGCAGCACCGGCCACCGCGGCGCCCGGGCCCGGATCGTGGTCGGCCGACCTCGACGACGCCGAGCCCGCGGGCGTGCAGGTGTCCGGCGGCGCCGCGCGGCTCGACCCGGACACCACGTTCACGGCCGCGGCTGAGGAGGCCGACCCCGAGGCGACCATGCCGCGGCCGACCGGCCTGCTCACGTTCCCGCCGCACCGGCTCACGGCCCCCACCGACCGGGTCGCCGCCGTGCTCGACGCGGAGGTGCCGCCCGGCGCGTTCGCCACCGTCGACGTCCGCGGCCGGCGCGGCAACGGTGCCTGGACGGAGTGGGTGCCGGCAACCCGGGACGCGGGCGGTCTCGCCGTCGCGCTGCCCGGCCCGACGTCCGAGGTGCAGGCCCGGCTGGTGCTCGCCGGCGACCCGGGCGCGGGTCCGGCCGTCCGCGGGGTGCGGCTGACCGCGCACCCGGCGACGAAGGCGGCGCGCACCGAGGACGCGGACCAGATCCCGCTGAGCTACCGCGTGTTCGCCACCCGGGAGGGGCTGGTCGGCGGCACGACCGCGAACGGGCACGTGATCACCCCGCGGGACCACTTCGTCGCGCTGCCGTCGCGCCGGGCGCTCGCGCCGCGCGACACGAGCGACTACTCGGTGAAGGTCTGCGCCCCGACGGGACGCTGCGCGTTCGCGCCGGTCTGGGACGTGGGCCCGTGGAACACCCGCGACGACTACTGGAACCCCGGCCCCACCCGCCAGCAGTGGGGCGACCTCCCGCAGGGCGTGCCGCAGGCCCAGGCCGCGCACGAGGGCGGCTACAACGGCGGGCGCGACCAGTACAACCGCCGCGTCGCCAACCCGGCCGGGATCGACCTCGGCGACGGGATGTTCTGGGACGCGCTCGGCCTCACCGGGAACGCCTGGGTCACCGTCGACTACCTGTGGACGGGCGGCGTCCGGCTCTCGCTGGTGGACGGCGTCGGGAAGATCCTCGCCGCGCCGGACGCGGCCGCGGAGGTCGTCGGGATCGTGGCCGAGCGCGCCGCGGTGCCCGTCCAGTGCGTGCTGGCCACGGCCACCGGACGCTGGCTGCGGCTGGGTGTCGGCCAGTACCTGACGGCCTCGCTGGTGCCCGCGCCGGGCGAGGTGCCGGCCTGCCGCTGAGCCGCGCCGGGATACCGTGCCGGGGTGGCCACACTCGCGCAGTGGGTGGAGGGGGCCCGCCCGCGCACCCTCCCGACCGCCGTCTCCCCCGTCATCGCCGGCACCGGCGCCGCGATCGGCTACGGGGTCGTCAACCCCGGCCACGCCGTGCTCGCGCTGCTCGTCGCCGTCGCACTGGTGGTCGGCGTCAACTACGCGAACGACTACTCGGACGGCATCCGCGGCACCGACGACGAGCGGGTCGGGCCGCTGCGGCTGGTCGGGTCCAGGCTCGCGGCGCCGACGACGGTGCGGCTGGCCGCGTTCGTCTGCTTCGCGGTGGCCGGGCTCGCCGGGCTGACGCTCGTGTCGCTGAGCGCGCAGTGGTGGCTGATCGCGGTCGGCGCGGTGTGCGTCGCGGGGGCGTGGTTCTACACCGGCGGCCCCCGCCCGTACGGCTACGCGGGGTTCGGCGAGCTCGCGGTGTTCGTGTTCTTCGGGCCGGTCGCGGTGCTCGGCACGGTCGTGACGCAGAGCGGGCCGCCCGGGCCGCTCGCCGTGGTGACGTCGATCGCGATCGGGATGCTGACGTGCGCCGTGCTCGTCGCCAACAACCTCCGCGACATCCCCACGGACGAGGCTGTGGGAAAGCGCACACTCGCGGTGCTGCTGGGCGATCGGGACACCCGCCGGCTTTACGTCGCCTTGGTCGTGGCGCCGTTCGCCTTCTCGTTGCTGGCCGGTCTGCGCAGCTGGCCGATGCTGCTCGGGCTGCTCGCGATCCCGCTCGCGGCGATCCCCGCGCGCACGGTGCTGGGCGGCGCCACCGGCCGGGAGCTCATCGCGGTGCTGGCCCGCACGAGCCTGCTGCTGCTGGCCTGGTCAGTCCTGACCGGGGTCGGCCTTGCGGTCGGCCGCTTCGTCTGACACAGGGGCCGGCGGGTCGGCCGGGACGTCTCCGCGCAGCCGGGCGCGCAGCGCCTCGCGTTCCTGGGAACGCTCTGCGCGCGACCGCGCCAACGCGCCGTCCAACCGGGCCCGCAGGCCCCTGAACAGCACCATCGACAACGGCAGCGCCACGATCAGCGCCACCAGCAGCGCGATGGCGAACGGTACGCCGACCAGCACGAGCAGCACCGTGACGAGGGCGAGCAGCCCGAGCCGGGCCAGCGCGTAGAGCCCGACCGTGGCCGCCAGCCCCGGCTGCCGGCCCGTCGGCGACGGCGCCGGCGGCACGGGCGGAGGCGAGGTCATGCGGCCAGCGTACGACCGGGTGCGGGCCGCCCTCGGGCACCTGGCGGGCCGTCGGACGTTGACCGGCCAGAGCCGCTCCGGGAGCCGCCGGTAAGCGGTGAGGGCGTGTCCGGTTCGTCCTTTAAGGACCCTTTACCTGCGGACAACCGTTCGAGTACTCGGGGTCCCAGGTGTCACGATGGCCCGGAAACGCCCGGCAGTACTGGAGGTCCAGATGACAGTCACGGCGCACACCGCCAGCAACGAGCGGCTGCTCACTCCCGGCGAGGTCGCGGCGCTCTTCCGCGTCGACCCGAAGACCGTCACGCGGTGGGCCTCGGCCGGCCGCATCGGCTCCATCCGCACGCCCGGCGGCCACCGGCGCTTCCGCGAGTCGGAGGTCCGCAGCATGCTGGCCGACCTGACGAGCGAAGCCACCCTGCCGCCCGCCCGGCCCTGAACGCCCATTCGACGCACTTCACCCCGCAGCAGCACGCGCTCCGCTAACCTCGGCTGCGGAGGTGGTCCTACATGCTGTTCCTCATCGCGTTCGTCGGCGCCGCGATCATTGCGCTGGTGCTGTGGAAGGCGATGAACTCGGGTGGATCCGAGGTCGAGCAGCCGCGGCGCAAGCCCGTGGCCTGGCCCACCAGGCCCCCGGTGAGCGGACCGGACGACGACCCCGACTTCCTTCGTCAGCTCGACGAGAAGGTCCGCAAACGCGACGACCCGCCGCGCGCCTGACGCTCCGGGGCCGGACGCTCCACGGGGGGAACGTCAGGCGGGCGGGCCCTCGAAGGCGTCGGCCACCGCGGCAGCCAGCTCCAGCAGCTTCATCCGCGTCGCGGGTTCGAGGCGGTCCAGATCGATCTCCGCGCCCTCCTCCAGGTGCGGGTCGAACGGGATGCGCACCACCTTGCGGCACCGCGCCTTGAAATGCGCGTCCACCCGGTCCAGGTCCACGCCGCCGGCGTTCCGGTGCACGCTGTTGATCACCGCGACCGAGTTCCGCACCAGGTCGCCGTGGCCGTGTGCGTCGAGCCAGTCCATCGTGCCCGACGCGCTGCGCGCCCCGTCGATCGACGCGGACGACACGATCACCAGCTGGTCGGCCATGCCCAGCACGCCGTACATCGCCGAGTGCATCAGCCGGTGCCGCAGTCGGTGAGCACGATGTTGTAGAAGTGCTCCAGCAGCGTGATCGTGCGCCGGTAGTCGTCCTCGCTGAACGCCTCCGAGACCGCCGGGTCCTGCTCGCTGGCCAGCACCTCCAGCCGTGACGGCCCCTGCGACGTGTACGCGCGCACGTCCGTGTAGCGGCGCACCCGCTGGGCGTCGCGCAGCAGGTTGCGGACGGTGGCGCTGGTCTCCAGCGGGATCTTCTGGCTGAGCGTGCCGCGGTCCGGGTTGGCGTCCACGGCGATCACCCGGTCGCCGCGCAGCGACGCGAAGGTCGCCCCCAGCGTGGCCGTGACGGTGGTCTTGCCGACGCCGCCCTTGAGGCTCAGCGCCGCGATCTTGTGGCAGCCCAGCAGCGGCTGGTTGATCTGGGCGACCAGCTCGCGGCGGCGGGTGTCGGCCGGGCTCTCGCCCGGGTTGATCAGCCGCCCGCTGCCGATGTAGACGAGCCGGCGCCACCCCGACTGCGGGGGCCGCCGCCCCTGGCGCAGCAACCGGGCCGACGAGAGGTCCGTGGGCGGTGGCTGCTCGGTGCTGCGGCGGCGGGCGCGCTGCGCCTCCTGCGCCGCGACGGCACCGGGGTCGATCCAGCGGGCCGAGCCCTTCGGCGGGGTGCGCGGCACGGCGTCCGGCACGGTGCTCGCCGGGTCGACGCGCCCGATCGGGCCGTCCGGGTGCGCGGACGGCGGCGGCCCTGATGCGGGACGGCCGTGCCGTTGGCCGAGCCGTTGGGCGTGACGGTGTCGTCGGGCGACACCGCGGGGAACGGGGCGGCCTCGGCGTCACTCTCCTGGCGCGGAGCAGGGGGATCGGCCCGCGGCCGCGGGCCGCGAACGGGCGCCGCAGCGCCCCAGCGTTCACGCACATAGCGGCCCACCGAACCGTCCGGGTAGTCCCGGTCGCCCACGGACTCACTCTCCGTCATCAGTGCATCCCGCCGGGCCTGTCGTGCCGTCCGTTCCAGTCCCCCACGGACGCCGACGGTAGTCGTACCGGTGCCATGGGTCGAGCCGCTGTCGGGTGGCGACGCGTCACTCGGAGTCAGCTCAGCCCGGCGTACGAGTGCAGGCCGGCGACCACCATGTTGATGAAGAACAGGTTGAAGATCATCGTAGCGAAGCCGACGATGTTGATCCACGCCGCCCGCGTCGTCCGCCAGCCCGCGGTGGCCCGTGCATGCAGGTAGGCGGCGTAGACGACCCACGAGACGAACGCGACGGTCTCCTTCGGGTCCCAGCCCCAGAACCGGCCCCACGCGGCCTCCGCCCAGATCGCCCCGGCGATGATCGCGAACGTGAAGAGCGGGAACGCGACGATCGTCGTGCGGTAGGCGAGGCGGTCGAGCGCGTCCGCCGAGGGCAGCTTGTCGAGCAGCCAGGCCGGCTCACCCGAACGGCGCAACAGGTAGAGGATGCTCAGCACGCCCGGCACCAGCAACAGGCCCGACGAGACGCTGATCGTCGTCACGTGCACGACCAGCCAGTACGACTGCAGGGCCGGCATCACCGGGGCGGCGGGCGCGTAGAGCACGGTGCCGCCGAGGAAGAGCAGGATCACCACCGGGAGCAGCACG
Organism: Pseudonocardia sp. CNS-139; assembly: GCA_001942415.1. GTDB lineage: Bacteria > Actinomycetota > Actinomycetes > Mycobacteriales > Pseudonocardiaceae > Pseudonocardia. The sequence continues at coordinate 97,122 of MKJX01000195.1, read as the reverse complement.
AACGGGCCGACCTGGCGGGCCGCGTCGTACCGGCGCTGCACCACCAGCCAGGTGGCGACGGCGGCGAAGCAGATCACCGAGACGTACTCGTACATGTTGCCCAGCGGCCAGCGCTCGGTCGCGAGCCCGCGCAGCACGATGACGCGAAGTGGAACGCGGCGCCGAGCGTCGTCACGGAGATCGCCATGCCGCCGAACCGCTCGGCGCGGGTGCGCACCGGCGGGGCGTCCTGGGCGCCGTCCTCGGCGCCGAGGACGGCTGAGCCATCGGTCTCCGCCCCGCCGGCGCCGACGAGCGCGGGCTTCGGCGTGCGCTCCAGCGCGATCTGCGCGCAGTGCAGGAGCATCGCGAGCACGTACACCCCGACCGTCGCCATGAAGAGGCGGTCGCTGTAGAGCGCGAGTTCAGCGAGCATCACGTGTCCTTCGTCGCGGTCGGTCGGCCGGTCAGCAGGTCGGCCCGCAGGCGGTCGAACTCCTCGCCGTAGCCCGCGCGGTCCGTGCGGGCGAGCCCGCCGATCTCCACGACGGTACGGCCCTCGTCATCGGGGTCGGGCGCGAGCCGGGCCCAGAACCGGCGGCGGCGGATCATCAGCGAGAGCCCGAGCCCGCCGAGCAGCAGGATGGCGAACACCAGCACGTACACCTGGCCGGGATCGTGGCTGACCTGCAGGTTCACCCACTCCTGCACGCCGTCGAAGCGCACGACCGTGCCGTCGTCGAGCGTGACGGACTGGCCGGGGACGAGGTTGGCCCGCGCCACCCGCACCAGCTCGCCGGAGTCGACCTTGGACTGGTCCACCTGGAAGATCGACTGGCCGCGCCCGTCGTCGAGGCCGAGGTCGCCACGGAGCACGTCGACGGCCACCTCGGGGTCGCGCAGGTCCGGGAACACCGAGGTCACGATGTCGCCGCCGGACGAGGTGGGCGCGAGCAGCCCGGTGATCGCGAGCTGGCGGGTGCGCCGCTGCTCGTCGTCGGTGACGCCGGGCGGCTCGAACTTGGTGGCGCCCTCGGAGAGCATCGTCGTCAGGTCGACGGGCCGCCACTGGATCCCGCCCGTGCGCTGCTGCCCGTCCGGGAACGTCACGGTGAACACCGGCGCGTAGCCAGTGCCGAGCAGGTAGACCCGGTCGCCGTCGAGCCGCAGCGGGTGGTTGACGGACAGGTCGTAGGGCGCCACCGGTCGGTGCGGCCGGCCGCGAGGTCCGCTCCGGACTGGTAGCCGAGCGTCGCCCGGTAGCTCTCCGCCTGGCCGTTCGGGAGGTAGGTCGACTCGACCTCGTCCACCTGCACGCAGAACGGCGTGAGCTGGGTGCCGTCGACGCGCAGCCCGGCCCGGAACGAGTCGTAGCCGAGGATGCCGGTGTTGCAGAACTGGCCACCGCCGCCCATGACGATGACCTGGCCCTCGTAGCCGAAGAGGCGCCCGGCGCCGAACCCGATGAGCAGGCCGATCAGGCTCAGGTGGAAGACGAGGTTGCCGAGCTCGCGCAGGTAGCCGCGCTCCGCGGAGAAGTGCGGGCCCGGCCGTCGGGCCGTTCCGCCGTGCGCCAGCCGCGCAGCCGGGTGCGGACCCGCTCGGTCGCCTCGTCCAGCCCGACGTCGAGCACCGCGGTGCCGTGGTGCGGCAGCCGGGCGAGGTTGCGCGGGACGGCGACGGGCACCGCCCGCAGCGCCGTCGCGTGCTCGACGGTCCGGGGCAGCACGCAGCCGATCAGCGACACCATCAGCAGCAGGTAGATCGCCGCGAACCAGGGCGCGGCGAACACGTCGAAGAAGCCGAGCCGGTCGAGCGTCGGCGCGAGCCACGGGTAGTCCGTGAAGTACTGGTCGACGAGCCGCTGGTTGAGCGAGCGCTGCGGCAGCAGAGCACCCGGCAGCGCGCCGAGCGCCAGCAGGAAGAGCAGCACGAGCGCCGTGCGCATGGCGGTGAGCCCCCGCCACCCGTTGCGCAGGACGGCCAGCGCCATCCCCACGATCCCCGGCCTGGGGGCCCGCGAGTCGGGGTCCGGATGCACGCGAGTCGGGGTCTCGGTAGCCATCTACAGCACCGGGGTGAATCCTGCGACGGAGACCTGCAGCCGGGCGAGCAGCCCACCCCACAGGCCGCTGACCAGCAACAACCCGACCACCACCAGGAGCGCGCCGCCGGCGATCTGGATCGTGCGGGTGTGCCGGCGCAGCCAGCCCAGCGCGCGCACGGCCCGCGACGCGCCGAGCGCGATCAGGACGAACGGCAGCCCGAGCCCCGCGCAGTACGCGACGGTGAGCACCACCCCGCGCAGCGACCCGCCGCCGGTGCCGGCCGCCACCGCGACCACCCCGGCGAGCGTCGGCCCGACGCACGGCACCCAGCCGAGCCCGAACACCGCGCCGAGCAGCGGCGCGCCCCACACGCCGGCGCGCGGCACCCAGTGCACGCGCCGCTCGTTCTGCAGCACCGGGAGGAGCCCGACGAACACCAGCCCCATCGCGATCATGACGACGCCGCCTGCGCGCTGGAGCACGGCCTCGTTCGCGACGAGCGCGTCGGCCAGCCAGACGACGCCGACCATGATCGCGCCGAACACCACGGTGAACCCGGCGACGAACAGGCCGGCCGCGCCGGCCACCCGCCAGCGCCCGCTCCGGGCCTGCGCCGCCTGCTCCCGAGTGGCCGGCGGGCGTCCGCGCCGACGATGCCGGCCAGGTAGGCGAGGTAGCCGGGGACGAGCGGGACCACACACGGCGACGCGAAGCTCACCGCGCCCGCCAGCACGGCCACGGCCGCCGCGAGCAGCAGCGGACCGGAGACCGCGAGGGTGGTCGAGGCGTCCATCACTCAGGAGGGTATTCGGCGCGCCCGCGCGCGAACACACCGGGTTCTACGACGTGTAGTCGACATTCCGGCTGATCACGGTTCCGCCTGCAGGCGTTGCACCAACGGGATCAGGTCCGACACCCGGATCGTCGTCAGGTACACGGCCGCAACCCGGTGCTGCTTGTCCAGCACGATCGTCGACGGCACCACGTTGCGCGGGTAGCCGCTCAGCGCCAGGAGCGACCGGCCGGGTGGGTCGTAGATCGAGTCGAACGTGAGCCCGCGGTCCCGGACGAAGTCGGCGGCCGCGTCCCTGACGTCCCGGAAGTTGATGCCCAGCACGGCCGCACCCGTCTGGTCCTGCACGAGCTGCAGGCCGGGCATCTCCTCGCGGCACGGCCCGCACCAGGAGCCCCAGATGTTGAGCACGACAACCTCGCCGGGGTGGTCGGCGAGCCCGACCGTGCCCTCGCGCAGCAGGCTCTCGCCGGAGATGCCCCCGACGGTGCCGCGGTCGGCCGGCGGGTCGTAGAAGATCGTCGTCTGGCCGCCCGGCGCGACGAACTGGAAGTCGCCGCCGACGGCCACGGCGTCCTGACTGGTGGAACAGCCGGCCAGGAACAGCGCCGCGACCAGCAGCAACGCCACACGGAAGCGGGTCATCGGCCGTCTGCGCCGGGTCGCTCTCGCCCGCCGGCTCGGTGTACTGCACCTCGGCCAGCTCCGTGCCCTCGAACACGAGCGACGTGAGCGAGGCCAGCCCGCACTGCCGCTTGCGCGGGTCGTGCCAGAGCCGCTGGCCGGTGACGAACCGGCGCAGCGTCCAGATCGGGAGCTGGTGCGAGACGCACACCGCCTCGTGGCCCTCGGCCAGCGTGCGGGCCCGGTGCACGGCGCCGAGCATGCGGTGCGCGATGTCGAGGTACGGCTCGCCCCACGACGGGGTGAACGGGTCGCGCAGGAGGTGCCAGTACTGCGGCGCGCGCAGCGCCCCGCCGCCGACCGACACCGTCTTGCCCTCGAACCTGTTGTCGGCCTCGATCAGCCCCTCGTCGGTGCCGACCTCCAGGCCGTGCAGCGCCGCGACCGGGGCGGCGGTCTGCTGGGCGCGGATGAGCGGGGAGGCCCGCACGACCGTGACGTCCTTGTCGGCGAGCGACTTGGCGACGACCTCGGCCTGGCTGCGCCCGGATGCCGACAGGTAGAAGCCGGGCAGCCGCCCGTACAGCACCCCGCCCGGGTTGTGCACCTCACCGTGGCGCAGCAGGTGCACCACCGTGCGCGAGCTCATCGGGCCTCCTCCGCCGTGGCGGCCGCGCGCGCCGCGGCCGGCAGCGCGTCCGCGATCGTCTGCCAGGTGTCGTCGTCCAGTGCGGCGCTGACGAACCACGCCTCGAACGCGCTCGGCGGCGCGTACACGCCGCGGGCGAGCAGCGCGTGGAAGAACGCGGGAAAGCGCCAGGTCGCGGCGGCGCGGGCCGCCGCGTAGTCGTGCACCTCGTCCTCGGCGAAGAACACCGAGAGCAGGTTGCCGGCGAACTGCACGCGGTGCGGCACGCCCTCGGCGGTGAGGGCGGCCCCGACCATCTCGCCGAGCCGGGCGGCGTTGGCGTCGAGCGCCGCGTAGACGCCCGCGTCCGCGGCGCGCAGGGTGGCGAGCCCGGCCGCGACCGCAACGGGGTTACCCGAGAGCGTCCCGGCCTGGTAGACGGGCCCGGCCGGCGCGAGGTGCGCCATGTGTGCGGCCGGGCCGCCGAACGCGGCCGCCGGCAGCCCGCCGGACATCACCTTGCCGAACGTGTAGAGGTCGCCCGCCACGCCGTCCAGGCCGTACCAGCCGGCCGCGGAGACCCGGAACCCGGTCATGACCTCGTCGACGACGAGCAGCGCGCCGTGCGCGTGGCACAGCTCCCGCAGCCCCGCGTTGAAGCCGGGCAGCGGTGCGATCGCGCCCATGTTGCCGGCGGCGGCCTCGGTGATCACGCAGGCGATCTCGGCGCCGCGCTCGGCGAACACCGCGCGCACTGCGTCGAGGTCGTTGTACGGCAGCACCAGGGTGTCGGCGGCCGTCGCGCCCGTGACGCCGGGGCTCGTGGGCAGCCCGAACGTCGCGACGCCGGACCCGGCCTCGGCGAGCAGCGCGTCGACGTGCCCGTGGTAGCAGCCCGCGAACTTGACCACGACGGTGCGCCCGGTGATCCCGCGGGCCAGCCGGATGGCGCTCATCGTCGCCTCGGTGCCGGAGTTGACCAGCCGGACCTGCTCGACCGGCGCGACCCGGGCGATGATCTCCTCGGCCAGCTCGATCTCGGCCGGCGTCGGCGCGCCGAACGAGAGCCCGGCGCCGGCCACGGCCCGCACCGCCTCGACCACCGCGGGGTGCGCGTGCCCGAGGATCATCGGACCCCACGAGCTGACCAGGTCGACGTAGCGGTTGCCGTCGGCGTCGGTGAGCCACGGCCCCTGCGCGGAGACCATGAACCGCGGCGTGCCGCCGACGGCCCTGAAGGCGCGCACCGGGGAGTTCACCCCGCCGGGGATCGCGGCCGATGCACGGGCGAAGAGGCGACGCGACGCTTCCGCCCCTTGGTCGATGCCGGAGTCGAGGCCGGCGCCGGAGGATGGCGAGCTTCCCACAGCCCTCAGTCTCACACCACGCCGGCGACGCCCGCACGTGGGCGCCGCCCGCCGGGCGGGACGTCAGTGCCGCTGGGTCATGAAACGGGTGGCGTCGCGGGTGAAGAAGCAGGCCGTGCCGCCGACCGAGGCCGCGAGGATGATCACCACGAACACCAGCGTGGCCGCGTCGCCGCTGCCGCCCCCGATCAGGCTGTACAGCAGGACCAGCGCGAACACCACGGTCATGATCGTCAGCACCACGCGGGCCCAGACCCGGCCGAGGAACGCCATCACCCCGAACAGGATGTAGAGCAGCGCCAGCACCACGATCACGCCGGCGACGAACCGCAGCCCCGACAGCAGCTCCTCGTAGCTGAGCCCGACCTGCTCCAGCTGCTGCGCCACGGTCGGCGGCAGCACCGCCGGGTCGGCCGGGAGCAGCACCGGGAGGAACCCGACCAGCAGGAACGGGAGCGTGCTGAGGATGATCAGCACCAGCCCGAGGATCATCGTGCCGGGCCGGGCGACCGGCGTCTCGACCTCGCCGCCCGTCCCGGCCGGGTACGTGCCGTACGGGGTGTACGCGTACCCGGCCGGCTGGCCGTACTGCGGCTGCTGGGCGTACGGCGGCGGCTGCCCGTACGGGGGCGGCTGGCCGTAGGGCTGCCCGTACTGCGCTTCCTGGCCGTACTGGGCCGGTTGGCCGTACTGCTGCGGCTGCCCGCCGTACTGGCCCGGCGGGGGGTACGGCCCCGGCTGGGCGTACGGCGAGTACTGCTCACCCTGCGGCGAGACGGCCCCGCCGCCGTCCGGCTGTCCCTCACGGGAACGGTCGTCGGGCTGCTGGCCGCCCCGCTCGGGATCGGACGAAGTGCTCACGGCGTCACCGTAGAACGGCGCCCGTCACCTGTCACGAACGTCGGCTCAGCGGCGGTGGTGGATGTCCTCGGACATCCGCACGACGGCGTAGTAGAACTCCAGCGTGATGCGGAAGAGCGTCAGGTAGAACAGGGCCGCGATCGCACCGCCGATCAGGACCAGCAGGCCGCGCCCGCGCCCTGCATGAAGCCGGTGATCACCGCGCCGACGTACACGAGGCCGAGGATGACCAGGCCGATGATGTAGAGCACCTTCACCACGGCGGGGGTGGCGAAGCTGTCGAAGCTGAAGTCGAAGAGCGCCCCGAAGAAGCCCCTCTGCTCGGCGCCGCCGGGCCCGTACGGGCCGGTGGGACCGCCGGGACCACCGAACCCGGCGGGCGGGCCGGGCGGCGGCCCGGGCGGAGGCGGGTAGCTGCCCCAGCCGGGCTGGGGCTCCTGACCGAAGCTCCCCGGGTAGGGCGGCTGCTGCGGCGGCGGCCCGCCCTGCCATCCCTGGTTGGGCTGAGGCTGGTCGCCGTGGCCCGGGTCGTTCGTCATCGCGATCCTCCCATGATCAAGGGGCGCGATCGTAACGCCGGGCACCCTCCCCGCGCAGGTGAACCGCCGTGACCTGGGGGTTGCGAACGCATCACAGCATGCCGAAGTAACGCTGTGTCATGCCCGGTCGAGACGCCCCGCAACCTCCGTCGCCCAGTACGTGAGCACGACGTCCGCACCCGCACGGCGGATGCCGGTGAGCGTCTCGAGGATCGTGCGCTCGCGGTCGAGCCAGCCGTTCGCGGCCGCTGCCTCGACCATCGCGTACTCGCCCGAGACCTGGTACGCCGCGACCGGCACGTCCGCGGACTCCGCCACCGCGCGCAGCACGTCGAGGTAGGCCATGGCCGGCTTGACCATCACCATGTCGGCGCCCTCCTCCAGGTCGAGCGCCAGCTCGCGCAGCGCCTCCCGGACGTTGGCCCCGTCCTGTTGGTAGGTCTTGCGGTCGCCCTGCAGCTGCGACTCGACCGCCTCGCGGAACGGCCCGTAGAACGCCGACGTGTACTTCGCCGTGTACGCGAGGATGCCGACGTCCTGGTGGCCGGCCTCGTCGAGCGCCGCACGGATGGCCCCGACCTGCCCGTCCATCATCCCGCTCGGGCCGAGCAGGTGCGCTCCCGCCTCGGCCTGCGCCACCGCCATCCGCTGGTAGACGCCGAGCGTGGCGTCGTTGTCCACGTTGCCGTCGGCGTCGAGCACGCCGCAGTGGCCGTGGTCGGTGAACTCGTCGAGGCACGTGTCGGCCATGACCACCGTCGCGTCGCCGACCTCGGCCCGCACGTCCCGCAGCGCGACGTTGAGCACGCCGTCCGGGTCGACGCCGGCCGAGCCCGCGGCGTCGTGCCGCTCCGGCACACCGAACAGCATCAGCCCGCCGACGCCCGCCTGCACCGCCTCGACCGCGGCCTTGCGCAGCGAGTCGCGCGTGTGCTGCACGACCCCCGGCATGGACGCGATGGCGATCGGCTCGCCCGCACCCTCCTTGACGAACATCGGGAGCACGAGGTGGCGCGGGCGCAGGTCGGTCTCGGCGACCAGCCGGCGCAGGGCCGGGGTGGTGCGCAACCGCCGCGGCCGGTGGGCGGGGAAAGGCATGCGCCCAAGCGTACGACCGCAGCTCCCGAGCGCGGCTAGCGGCGGCGGCCCTTCGCCTTGCGCGGCGGGGGCAGGGCGCCTTCGGCGCGGAGCTTCGCGGCGTGCGCGGCCAGCGCGTCGACCAGCGCCGGGACGCGGGCTCCGACGGCTGGACGTCCACCCGCAGGCCGAACTCGCGGGCCGTCTCGGCCGTCTGCGGCCCGATGCACGCGACGATCGTGCGGGCGTGCGGCTTGCCGGCGATGCCGACCAGGTTGCGCACGGTGGACGACGACGTGAAGCAGACCGCGTCGAACCCGCCGGTCTTGATCGCCTCGCGGATCGGGGCCGGCGGCGGCGCGGCGCGCACCGTGCGGTACGCCGTGACGTCGTCGATCTCCCAGCCGCGGTCGCGCAGCCCGGCCGCCAGCGTCTCGGTGGCGATGTCGCGCGCGGGAGCAGCACCCGGTCCACCGGGTCGAGCACGTCGTCGTAGGGCGGGAAGATGCCGAGCAGCCCCTCCGACGAGGACTCCTGCGCCTCCTCGACCGACGGCACGAGCTCGGGGTTGATGCCGAACCCGCGCACCTTCTCCGCGGTGGCCGAGCCGACACAGGCGATCTTCACGCCGGAGAACGCGCGTGCGTCCAGCCCGAACTCGGCGAACTTCTCCCACACCGCGCGCACGGCGTTGGTGGAGGTGAACACGACCCACTGGTAGCGGCCGTCCACCAGGCCCTTCACCGCACGCTCCATCTGCGTGGGCGAGCGCGGCGGCTCGACCGCGATGGTCGGCACCTCCTCGGCGGTGGCGCCGTGCACGGCCAGCCGGTCGCTCATGGCACCGGCCTGGTCCTTCGTGCGCGGCACGAGCACCCGCCACCCGTACAGGGCGCGCGACTCCCACCACGACAGCTCGGCGCGCAGGCCCACCTCGTCGCCGACCGTGACGACGAGCGGGCCGTCCAGGTCGAGCGCGGCGGACGCGATCGTGGCGAGCGTGCCCTGCACGGTCTTCTGCGTGGTCTGGGTGCCGCTGGCGGTGGCGGCCACCGGCGTCTGGGCGGCGACGCCGTGCTCGGTGAGCGAGGAGACCACCTCGGCAGGTGCGACACCGCGGCGTGCAGCACGACCGGGCCGGTTGCGGCGGCCAGCCGGGCCCAGTCGACGCCGGTGCGCACGTCGGCCTCGACGTGCGAGGAGCCGAGCGGCACACCCGCATACGCCGGGACGGCCGTGCCGGCCGGGACGCCGGGCACGACGTCGAACGGGACGCCCGCCGCCGCCACGGCGACGGCCTCCTGCACCACGCTGTCGACCGTCATCGGGTCGCCGCTCACCAGGCGGGTCACCGTGCGGCCCGAACCGGCCTCCGCCACCAGGTCCTTGGCCACATCGGAGGGCTGGCCGACCGCCGGGCGTACCTCGGCACCCTCGGCGACCAGCGCGAGTACCGGCTCCGGCACGTCCGCGTCGGTCACGACCAGCGGCGCGTTCGCGAGCGCGTCGCGGGCGCGCACGGTCAGCAGGCCGGGGTCGCCGGGGCCACTGCCCACGAAGGCCACCCGCCCCGGGTTGGAAGGTGCTCGGTTCATCTCGGAACTCCCGATCCTGCGGTTCTCGGAAGGGCGGCGGGGCCCCCCATGTCGAGTAGCTCGGCGGCGAGGGCCGCACCCAGCTTCTCGGCGTCGTCCATCTCTCCGGTGACGGAGGCGCGCAGCAGGCCCCCGTCGATCGTGCCGACCACCGCGCGCAGCGAGACGCGGTCGACCGCGCGCCCGTCGTCGTCGAGGTCGGACACCACGTCGGCCAGCGCGCCCACCGGCGCGCTGCACCCGGCCTCCAGCGTGGCGAGCACCGCGCGTTCGGCGACCACCGCGGCCCGCGTGAACGGGTCGTCGAGCACGGCGGCGAGCGTCCTGGACAGCTCAAGGTCGCGTCGGTGACCGGGGCCCGGCACTCGACGGCCAGCGCGCCCTGCGCGGGCGCGGGCAGCATCTGCACCGGGTCGAGCAGCTCGGTGGCCTCGTCGATCCGGCCGAGCCGGCGCAGCCCGCCGCCGCGACGACCACCGCGTCCAGCCGGCCCGAGCGGACCTTGCCGATGCGCGTGTCGACGTTGCCCCGGATCGGGACGACGTCGAGGCCGAGACCCAGCGCGTCGAGCTGCGCGATGCGCCGCGGCGAGCCGGTGCCCACCCGCGCGCCCGGCGGCAGCTCGCCGAGCACCTTGCCGTCGCGCGCGACGAGCGCGTCGCGCGCGTCCTCCCGGCCCGGGACGGCCGCGATGAGCAGCCGCGCGTCCGGCGCGGTGGGCAGGTCCTTGTACGAGTGCACGGCGACGTCGACCTCGCCGCTCACGAGCGCCTCGCGCAGCGCCGACACGAACACGCCGACGCCCAGCTCGGCGACGGGCGCGTCGGACCGGTCGCCGTGGGTGCTGATCTCCACCAGCTCGCACGGCAGGCCGGCCGCGCGCAGCCGCTCCGCGACCTGCTCGGACTGGGCGACGGCCAGCGCGCTCGGCCGGGTGCCGATGCGGACCGCGGGACGGGTCGGGCCGCTCATGACACCTGCTCCTCGCCGCGCCCGTCGACCCGGGCCTCCAGCGCGCCGAGCACGTCGCCGCTGCGCTGGGCCGCGACGCGACCGGGGTCTGCGGGTCGAGCTCGAACAGCGCGCGCAGGGCGGCGGCGTAGCTGTTGCCGTCCGGGCCCTCGGCCAGCTTCTTGACCTGCACCGTGGGGGTGTGCAGGAGCTTGTCGACCACCCGGCGGACGCTGCGCGCGAACTCCTCGCGCACCCGCTCGTCCAGCTCGGGGAGCCGCGAGTCGAGCCGCAGCAGCTCGGCGTCGATCACCTCGGACGCCCGGCGGCGCAGCGCGGTGACCGTGGGCGTGACCTCGGCGGACCGCTGCGCGGCCAGGTACGCCTGCGCCTCCTCGGCCACCAGCTCCTGCGCGGCTGCGACGGCCGTGCCACGGTCGCCGCCGGAGAGCCGCCGCTGCAGGGTGACCAGGTCGATCACGGTGACGCCGGCCAGCTCGGCGACGGACGGCTCGACGTCGCGGGGCAGGCCGAGGTCGCAGACGGCGAGCGGCGCCCGTCGCGCGCCACGACGGCCGCGGCGACCGGCTCGCGGCCGACCACCGTGCCGACGGCGCCGGTGCAGGCGACCAGCACGTCCGAGACGGCCAGCTCGGTCGCCAGCGCGTCCAGCGAGCCGGCCCGCGCGGCCGTGCCCTGGACCTCCGTGTTCTGGGCCAGCCGGAGCGCGCGCTCGGGGGTGCGGTTGAGCACGACGATCTCGGCGGCGCCGGCCCGGCGCAGGTGGGCCGCGGCGAGCGCGCCCATCGCGCCCGCGCGACGACCACGGCGCGGCGCCCGGCGAGACTCCCGCCGAGCACGTCGGCGGCGCGGAGAGGGCCTCGGAGACGACCGAGGCGCCCGCGGTGTCGATGCCGGTGGTGGCGTGCACCCGCTTGCCGACCCGCAGCGCCTGCTGGGACAGCTCGTGCAGCACGCGCCCGACCGAGCCGGCCGCGTCGGCGGCGGCGTAGGCGGCGCGGAGCTGGCCGAGGATCTGCGCCTCGCCCACGACCATCGAGTCGAGCCCGGACGCGACCGCGAAGAGGTGCTGCACCGCCGAGCCCGCGTAGTGCACGTAGACGTGCTCGGTGAGCTGGGCGAGCGGCAGGCCGCTGTGCCGGCCGAGCACGGCGGACACGTCGGCGAGGCCGCCGTGGAACGCGTCGACGACCGCGTAGACCTCGATGCGGTTGCACGTGGAGAGCAGCACGGCCTCGGACACGTGCGACGCGTGCAGCAGCTCGTCGAGCAGCTTCGGCACCTCGTCGGCGGCGACGGCGGCGCGTTCGAGCACCTCGACCGGCGCGCTGCGGTGCGACAGCCCGACGACCAGGACGGTCACGGCTTCAGACCTCCAGCTCCGTTGACCACGTGGCCGTTGCTTTCCGGGTCACCGCCGGTGAGGTTCCGGCGCGCCACGTGGAACGCCAGGATCTGCAGCTCGACGGCCAGGTCGACCTTGCGGACCTCGACCTCGCCCGGCACCTGCAGCACCACGGGCGCGAAGTTCAGGATGCAGCGCACGCCGGCCTCGACCAGCAGGTCGCAGACGCCCTGCGCGGCCGGGCCGGGGGTGGTGATCATGCCGATGGTGACGTCGCGCGCGCGGCAGACCTCGGGGATCGCGGCGACGTCCTGCACGAGGATGCCGTTGATGTGGATGCCGACGAGGTCCGGATCCACGTCGAACAGCGCGGTGACCGGGAAGCCGCGGCCGTCGAACCCGCCGTAGCCGGCGAGCGCGTGGCCCAGGTTGCCGATCCCGACCAGCGCCACGGCCTGCCGGTGGTTGAGCCCGAGCACGCGTTCCAGCTGGTGGGTGAGCGCGGACACCTCGTAGCCGACGCCGCGGATGCCGTAGGAGCCGATGTACGACAGGTCCTTGCGCAGCTTGGCCGGGTTGACACCGGTGGCGGCGGCGAGCTCGTCGCTGGAGACCGTGTCGGCCCCCTGCTCACCGAGCTCGCCGAGCATCCGGAGGTAGACCGCGAGCCGGGCGACGCTCGCCTCGGGGATGGACCGCAGCCTGTCGACGGCCGTACCGTCCGAGCGGCATGCGGCGGCTTCGTCACGCTCAGTCTCCTCGGTGGTGCAGTGCGGGTGTCGCCGTCCGCGACCCCTGCGGACGCGGAGGCCGGGCCGGTACGTGCGTCGGCGACGGCCGCCGTACCCGAGCGGCTGATGAACCCGGGCCGAATAACCCCGGGTTCGGGCGTTGACGGCGACTGGATTACAAGGTAGTCGCTTGTGAAGGCACGCACAAAGTTGCGATCTTGAGCCGGATCGTGCTCGCCCGGGCCGTTCGCGAGGCCCGACCGGTGGTCGCCGCCCGAGTGCCGTTCGTCGCGTTCGGCAGGTGCGGGCGCGGACCGGCCGCTGCGGTGGACCGGTCACGGCGGCCGTCGGCGGCGCACGGAGGCCGCCCGGCCCGGGTGGCGCCCGGGTGACCGGGCCCCGGTCCCGATCGACGATCGGCCGATCGGAGGAGGCGAGCGGACGCTACCGGGCGGTCACGAGGACGGCTGGCCAGCCGGTGGCCCCGTCGGGGATCGGGCTGGTCCGGGGCTCGGGCTGGACGGTCCCGGTGCCCGCGGTGGCCCGGGCCTCCAGCGTGTGCTCGCCGGGGACGAGGTCGAGGTCGGCGCGCCACATCCGCCAGGTGTCCCCGCTGACGTCGCTGGCCAGGTCCGCGACGACCCACGGCCCGCCGTCGGCCCGCACCTCGACACGGGTGATCCCGTCCGGCTGCGACCAGGCGATCCCGGCGAGCGTCACGGTGCCGGCCGGGACCGTCGACGAGCTGCGCGGGCGGTCGATGCGCGAGCCGGTCTTCACCGGGCCGCGCTCGGCCCAGCCGCGTTCGAGCCAGTAGCCGGACCGCGCCGCGAACGTCGTCAGCTCCAGGTCGGAGATCCACTTCGTCGCGGAGACGTAGCCGTACAGGCCGGGCACGACCATCCGCACCGGGAAGCCGTGCTCCGGGAGCAGCGCCTCCCCGTTCATCCCGACGGCGAGCATCGCGCCGCGGTCCGGCTGCATGAGCACGTCGACCGGGGTGCCGGTGTACCAGCCGTCGACGCTGGTGGCGAACGCCTGGTCGGCGCCCGGCCGCACGCCGGCCTCCAGCAGCAGGTCGCGCAGGTCGATCCCGACGAAGTTCGCGGTGGAGATGAGGTCGCCGCCCACCGGGTTCGACACGCACGTCATCGTGATCGTGCGCTCCACGAGCGGGCGGGCCATGAGGTCGTCGAAGGTGAGCGTGACCTCCCGGTCCACCATGCCGTGCACGCGCAGCGTCCAGTCCTCGGCCGCCAGCCGCGGGATGCCCAGCGCCACATCGATCCGGTAGAAGCTCGCGGCCGCCGTCAGGAAGGTGGGCGTGCCCAGCTCGGGGAACGCGGCCCCGGCCGGGATCGGCGGCGCGGCCTGCGCGAGGCGGGCGGCGGCCAGCCGGGCCGTCACCGTCGCGCGGGAGTCGCCTGCGCCCCGGCTCAGCAGCGTGCCGCCGCCGATCGCCAGCAGCGAGGCGGCCCCGACCCCGGCCGACGCCCACACCAGCACGTCCCGCCGCGACACCGCGACTCGCGTGCCCTCAGACCCCGACTCGCGCGCGGGGCGCGCCGCGCTCTGCGCGCTGCGCCCCGCGAGCGCGTGCAGCCGGCGCAGCACCACGATCCCGGCGAGGAGCGCGGCGCTCGGGGCGAGCAGGTCCAGCGGGGCGAACGCGGGCTGGGCCATCACCGCGGCGAACCCGGCGAGGCCCAGCACCGAGACGACCGCGGTGCCCGGCGCCGTCCGCCGGCGGGTCAGCAGCCCGGCGCCCGCGGCGACCCCCGCGATCACGACGCCCATCGCGGCCAGCAGCACGACCTTGTCGGCCGTGCCGAACGCGGACTTCGCGAACTCCGTGAGCCACTGCGGCGAGAGCCGGACGACCGCGTCCCCGACCGCGAGGAACGGCGAGGACCCCGGCGAGACGATCCCGGCGACGAGGTGGCCGGCGGCGACCGCGGCGGCCACCGCGAGCACGCCCACCAGCGCCGACCAGCCCCGTCCGACCTGCGTCTGTGCACGGGGACAGTCTCATCCCGGCTCGACCCGCCGGGCCCGCCTGCGGGATGACGATCCGGGAACGTCCCGGCTCAGCCCAGCGCGGCCCGCAGCCGCGGCTCCTCCACCCGCCAGAACCCGTGCTGGCGGCCGTCCACCATGATCACCGGGACGCTGTCGCCGTACTCGGCCCGCAGGTCGGGATCGCGTCGACGTCCACGGCCGACCAGCCGACGCCCAGCTCCGCGCAGATCCGGGCGACGTCGGCCTCGGCGGCCTCGCAGAGGTGGCAGCCCGCCCGCGTGTAGAGGGTGACCCGGTCCGCGCTCACGACCGCACCGCCTCGACCTGGGCCAGCTGGCGCCGCGCGACCTTGCCCGTCGGCGTGCGCGGCAGCGCGTCGGCGAACTCCACGACCGTGGGCACCTTGAACCGGGCCAGGCGCTCGGCGCAGTGCGCGAGCACCTCCTCCTCGGTGAGCCCGGCCCCGGGGCGCGCACGAGCACGGCCTTCACCGCCTCGCCGGTGCGCTCGTCCGGCACGCCGACGACCGCGGCCTCCGCCACGCCGGGCAGCTCGTCGAGCACCTGCTCCACCTCGCGCGGGTAGACGTTGAAGCCGTTGACGATCACCAGGTCGGACGAGCGGTCGACGAGGCGGAGGTCCCCGTCGGCGTCCAGGAACCCGACGTCGGCCGTGGTGAACCAGCCCTCGGCGTCCGGGCCGCCCGCGCGGTCCGGCCAGTACCCGGAGAAGAGGTTCGGGCCGCGCACGGCCACCAGCCCGGTGTCGTGCGCCGGGTCGGAGACCTCCTCGTCCAGCTCCTCGGGGTCCGGCTCGGTGACGGTGTCGATCGGCGAGCCGTGCGCGTCGACGAGCCGCAGCTGCACGCCGGGCAGCGGGCGCCCGACCGAGCCCGGCTTCGCGACGCCCCCGCCGACGTTCGTCGTGATCACGGGGCGCCCTCGGTGAGCCCGTAGCCTCGTGGATCGGCAGGCCGGTGGCCTCGTGGAAGGCCGCCAGCAGCTCAGGCGGCAGCGGCGCCCCGCCGGAGGTGCACAGGCGCAGCGGCGCCGTGGCCTCGTGCAGGCGCTCGGCGGGCAGGTCGAGCAGCGCCCGGAACATCGACGGCACCCCGGCCAGCACGCTCACCCGCTCGGCGTCGAGGACCTCGGCCACGTGCGCCGGGTCGAACCGCTCGACGAGCACCGCCGTGGCGCCGGCCCAGCACACCTGGAGGAACCCGGCGGCGAGCCCGAAGACGTGGAAGAGCGGCATGGACAGCAGCACCCGGTCCACCGGCAGCACCGGCGCCGGGCGCAGGGCCGCCGTCTGGGCCCGGTTGGCGAGCAGCGCGCGGTGCGACAGGCAGACGCCGCGCGGGCGGCCCGTGGTGCCCGACGTATAGACGAGGAGCGCGATCTCCTCGCCGCCCGCTCCCCGGTCCGGCAGCGGCCCCTCGGGCCGGGCCGCAAGATCGGGAGGAGGCAGCAGCCGGGTACCGACGCTTGATCCACAGCGCGCTGCGACGTCGTCACTCTCCGCAGCGATCACGACGGCCGGGGTGCAGTCCGCGAGCACGATCTCCAGCTCGCGCGCGACGGCGACCGGCCCCGACGGCACGGCGGCCGCCCCGGCCCGCAGCGCGCCCAGCACCGCCACACAGAACGCCGCGCCGTTGCCGAGGCGGACGAGGACTCGATCACCGGTGGTCACACCGGCCGCGCGCAGCCGCTGCGCCTCGGCGGCGGCCGCCGCGTCGAGCTGGGCCCACGTGAGTGTGATTGCGCTGGTCACGTCGATGATTGCGGCAGCGTCCGGGGTGCGCTCGGCCGCGCGGCCGACGAGATCCGCCACGTGCGACGGCGCGTCCCCGGCTCGGCGGCTGGTCGGACTCTCCACGGTGCTCCCACGGGTCGGCGCTGCGCCGGATGGCCTCACCGCCGAGTCTGGCACGAACCGGGTGGCGCGGCGGGACCGACGTTCGGCGAGATCACCGGGGTCCTCCGGCCCGTCGGGCGGTCGCTAGTGTGACGCTGACCGCGCGTAACCAGCCGCTCACCGGAACACCTCGGCGGCGAACGGTGGTGCGTGCTGAGCCACCCGATGGCGGTCGTATGCTCCGCCGCTACAGCCAGCTCAACGGCCCGACGCACGAGATCGTCGCGAGACTCACCCAAAGGGAGTGGCATGCAGCTCGTCGCCGCCAGAGCACCGCGGGCGTACCCGCGGCGTCCGGTCCGACACGGTTGCAGGGCCAGTCGGGAGTCATGACCCGCCCGATCCGCCAACCTCGGCTGCTCCCCACCGAGACCGCCCGGACCCCAGCGGGTGGAGAGGTAGAGATGACCCCGACAGCAGCTCCCCGCGTCGGCGCGCCGCCCGGTCCGGCCGGGCCCGCGGCCGGCGACGGTCCCCCGCTCCCCCGGCCGCGGGGCCACAGCCCGGCCCCGGCCGCCGGCCCGCGGCACGCGGACGACGGCGGGCACGCCCACCTCGACGGCCCCGCGGAGCAGCCCGACGAGACCGGGGCCTGGGCCCTGGTCAAGGCGTCACAGGAAGGCGACATGGTCGCCTTCGGCGAGCTGTTCGACCGCTACTACGACGTCGTCTTCCGCTACGTGCTCTTCCGGATGGGCGACCGCACGCTCGCCGAGGACATCACGCAGGAGACCTTCGTCCGGGCGCTGCGCCGGATCACGTCGGTCAGCTACCAGGGTCGCGACATCGGTGCGTGGTTCGTCACCATCGCGCGCAACCTGATCTTCGACCACGTCAAGTCCAGCCGCTACCGGCTCGAACAGACCACGAGCGACATCGTCGAGCTCTCGCCGACGACCAGCGGGCCCGAGCAGCAGGTGCTCGACGGTGCGACCAACGACGAGCTGCTGCGGTGCGTCCGCAAGCTCAACCCGGACCAGCAGGAATGCATCCAGCTCCGCTTCCTCCAAGGTCTGTCCGTGGCCGAGACCGCGGAGCTGATGGACCGCAACGAGGGGGCCGTCAAGGCCCTCCAGCACCGCGCCGTCCGCAGGCTCGCCCAGCTGCTGCCGGAGGGACTGCGATGAACGCGCCTCCTATCGCACGTACCGCCGCCTGCGTTACGGGTGCGACGAACGAACGACTCAATGCGGTGAACGGTCCGCAGCCCGTAACCGGAGGACCGACCGGTCGTTGTACGGCTGAACGCCGCGCCAGCCACGACGGTGCGCGGCCACTGACAGCGCAGGTGTGAAGTGAGGACGGCCAACATGCCCGCCGGACAGGGCGAGGACGCAGAGCGGTTCGCCGCCGCCCTGGAGCAGGGGACACCCCCCGGCTTCGCGGACGACGATCTCGCGCGAGAGCTGGAGATCGTCGCGATGCTGCGGTCCGCGGGTCCGGCGTACGCCCCGGACCCCGACCCCAAGGCGCGCGCCAGGCAGCGGCTCATGGCCGTCGTCGCCGAGCAGGGCGAGCTGCACCGCGCTCCGGCGCGGCCCGTGCCGCCGCCGAGCGCCACCGAGATGACCGCGCCGATCGGCCGCGTCGAGCCGTCGTTCCCCACGCCGCGCGGCGAGGCCGACGGCGTCACCACCGCGAAGCTCCCGCCGCTCGGCGAGGAGCAGACCGAGGGCCGCCCGTCGGGCGGCGGGCCGCGGACGCTCTCCCCGTCGGTGGGCGCCCCGCGCACCGGCCGCCGGTCGCGGCACAGCGTCGCCAACCGTCCCGAGGGACGGGCCCGCACCGCCCGGCGCCCGGCCCCGAGCCTGCGCCGTCGCGTGCTCGTCGTCGGCGCGGCCGCGCTCGTCGTGATGCTCGGGCTCACCGGCGGCGGGTTCGTCGCCAGCCGCGACGCGCTGCCCGGCGACAACCTGTACGCGCTCAAGCGGGCCGGCGAGTCGGCCGAGCTCGCGTTCACCTTCGACGAGGCCGCGCGCGCCCAGCGGCACCTCCAGTTCGCCGCGAACCGGCTGACCGAGGTGGAGCAGATGGTCGCCCGCGGCGAGCAGACGGCCGACCCGGCCGCGTTCTCGACGGCGATCAGCGAGTTCGACACCTCCACCGGCGAGGGGTCGCGCCTGCTGCTCGGCGCCGCCGAGGACACCGGTCAGACCGCCGAGCTGGACACCCTGCACTCGTGGGCCGCGCAGCAGTCCGAGCGGCTCACCGAGCTGCGTCCGGCGCTGCCCGAGCCGGCCGCCGTCACCGCGGACGGCTCGATCCAGCTCCTGGACCTGCTGCTCGGCCGCACGGAGTCGCTCGGCGCCAGCCCGGACGTCCCCAACCGCCTGGGCGACCAGGAGGAGGACCAGGGCACGTCGGAGCCGGACGTCACCGACACCCCGACCACCCCCGACGCGACGGAGAGCACGCCGCCGTCCGGGTCCGAGGACTCCTCGGAGCCGACCACCGAGCGCCGGAGTCGGACGACCCGCTCGTCCAGCTGCCGGACCTGCTCCCCGACGGCTCCCGCTCGGAGGACGGCGGCGACAGCACCTCCTCCGAGGAGGACGGCGACTCGGACAGCGAGAGCCCCTCCTCCAGCCGCGAGTCGGACCCGCCGTCCAGCGACGCCCCCGAGGGGATCAACCTGCCCTTACCGCTGCTCCCGCCGATCACGTTGCCGCCGTTGCTGCCGGGGCTCCCGCCGATCACGATCGGCTGACCCGACCGGCGAGATCGACCCACGAGGCCGTCGCGGAACATCCCCTCCGCGGCGGCCTTCCGCGTCCCCGGACGGCACCCGTCCGCTGTGACCGCGCCGTTAGCTGGAGAGACGAAACCCGTGACCGGAGGCCAGCAGGTGGTAGGAGCAGTAGAGCCCCCCGAGCCCTTGACGCCCACCGGTTGCGGTGAGCTGAGCGGGGCCACGGAGACACCGGGGGTGGTCGAATCCGCCACAGCGGCCGACGCCGCGCAGCGCGCCGGCGAGGCGGCCGCCGCCGCAGCCGTCGCGGCCGGCGACAGCGGCCCGGCCGACGTCCCGCTCACCGACCTGACGGCCGCCGCCTTCTTCGACGTCGACAACACGATGATGATCGGCGCCTCGATCTTCCACTTCGCCCGCGGGCTCGCCGCCCGGAAGTTCTTCACCACCGCCGACCTCGCCGGGTTCGCCTGGCAGCAGCTCAAGTTCCGCATCGGCGGGCGCGAGACCTCGTACTCCACCACCACCGGCCGCGACACCGCCCTGTCGTTCGTCGCCGGCCGTCCCGTCTCGGAGATCGTCGCGCTGGGTGAGGAGATCTACGACGAGCTGATGGCCGACCGGATCTGGGCCGGCACCCGCGCGCTCGCCCAGATGCACCTCGACGCCGGGCAGCGCGTCTGGCTGGTCACCGCCACCCCGGTGGAGCTGGCCCTGATCATCGCCCGCCGGCTCGGCCTCACCGGCGCGCTCGGCACCGTGGCGGAGAGCGTCGACGGGCACTACACCGGCCGGCTCGTCGGCGAGATCCTGCACGGCCCGGCCAAGGCCCACGCCGTGCGCGCGCTCGCCGCCACCGAGGGCCTCGACCTGCGCCGCTGCACGGCCTACTCCGACTCCGTGAACGACGTGCCGATGCTCTCGGCCGTCGGCACCGCGGTGGCCGTCAACCCCGACTCCGAGCTGCGCGACGTCGCGAAGGAACGCGGCTGGCAGATCCGCGACTTCCGCACCGGCCGCAAGGCCGCCCGCATCGGGGTGCCCTCGGTGCTGGGCGCGGGCGCCCTGGCCGGCGCGGTGGCGGCCGGGCTGGCCTACCGCAAGCGCTGACGGCACACACTTCCGGCACTCCGCACACACGTCCCACCATGTGTGCCGCGTCCAGGAGGTGTGTGCGGTTGGGGGTCAGCCCAGGAACGCGTTGCGGCGCTGGCCGAGCAGCCGGTAGAGCGTGTGCTGGATCGTCTCCCGCACCTGGTCGGTGAGGTTGAAGACGGTCATCGGGTCGTCCGCGTCGGACGGGTCGTAGCCGGTGGTGGGGATCGGCTCGGCGAACTCGATGTACCACTTGGACGGCAGCGGGACGAGCCCCAGTGGCCCGAACAGCGGGAAGAGCGGGGTGACCGGGAAGTACGGCGCCCCGAACAGCCGGGCGAGCGGCTTGATGTCGCCGATCTTCGGATAGATCTCCTCGGCCCCGACGATCGCGCACGGGACGATCGGCACGCCGGTGCGCAGCGCCGCCGCCACGAACCCGCCGCGGCCGAAGCGCTGCAGCTTGTAGCGGTCGCGGAACGGCTTGCCGATGCCCTTGAACCCCTCCGGCCACACGCCGACCAGCTCGCCCGCGGCCATGAGGCGTTCGGCGTCGGACATGCAGGCGAGCGTGCTGCCCTGCTTGCGGGCCAGCGAGCCGACGACGGGCAGCCGGAACATGAGGTCGGCGCCGAGCATCCGCAGGTGGCGGCGGGCCGGGTGGTCGTCGTGCAGGGCGACGGCCGCCATCAGCGAGTCCAGCGGCAGGGTGCCGGAGTGGTTGGCGACGACGAGCGCCCCCCCGACGTCCGGCACGTGGTGCATGCCGAGCGTCTCCACCCGGAACCAGCTGCGGTAGAGCGGACGCAGGGCCGGGAGCAGCACGTTGTCGGTGAGGTCGGCGTCGAACCCGAACTCGTCCACCGCGTACTCACCGGCCAGCCGGCGGCGCAGGAACGCGAGCGCGGCCGCGAGGTCCTCCTCCCACGGGGCCGGGCCGGCCTCGGCGGGCTGCGGTTCCGGCGACGGCTCCGGCGCGGGCTCGGCGGCCGGCGGCGGGGTGACGCCGGGACGCAGCCGCCAACGGGTGCGGTCCCCGGAGTCGTCGGCGTGCAGCGGGATGATCCTCGCTTCGGACACGGCCTCTCCCTTCTCCGAGCGAGCCGGCTGCGTCATCGAAGCGTCCTTGCCGCGGCCAGTACCCGGCGTTCGACGGCTTCGAACCGCTCCGGTGCGACCACCGGGCGCAAAGCCCGGCCGCGCACGTAGTCGTCGAAGGCCTGCACGCTCGTCCAGCGCGGGGTGAACCCGAACTGCTCCTTGAGCCGGCGGTTGTCGACGACGCGGCCGAAGTTGAGCAGGCGCATCTGCTCCGGTGAGAAGTCGACGAGCCGCGCGCTGCGGAAGAACCGGCTCACCGGGCCGACCGCCCCGCTCGGCACCGGGACCGCGATGCGCCCGGCCCGCCGGATGGCCTGCGACAGCAGCAGCACGCCGTCGGCGGCGACGTTGAAGACGCCGGGGATCTCCTCGCTGGCCGCGCGTTCGAGCACGGCGAGCGCGTCCTCCTCGTGCAGGAGCTGGACGCGGGCGTCGTAGCCGAGCACGGTCGGGACGGCCGGCAGCGCGAAGTAGCGAGTGAACACGGTGTCGATGCGCGGGCCGATGAAGTTCGAGAACCGCAGCGTGGTGACGGAGACGTCGGGGCGGCGGCGGGCGAACCCGCGCAGGTAGCCCTCGATCTCCACGGCGTCCTTGGCGTAGCCGCCGGACGGGAGGTCCTTGGGCGTCATCGTCTCGTCGAAGAGCGCCGGGTCGCGCGGGCTCGACCCGTAGACGGCGGTGGTGGACTTGAGCACCATCCGCCGCACCGTCGGCGCCTTCTGGCACGCCGCGAGCAGCTGCATCGTGCCGATGACGTTCATCTCCTTCATCGCCGTGCGGCCGCCGGCCGAGCCGGGGTTGGCCGACAGCGACGCGTGCACGACGGTGTCGACCGCAGCGCTGGAGATGACCTTGGAGATCAGCGGGTTGCGGATGTCGGCGCGCACGAACTCCGCGCGCCCCATGCGACGCAGCAGGTCGCGGGGCGGCGGGACGGTGTCGACGCCCAGCACGCGCTGGATGGCCGGGTTCGCCGCCAGCCGGGCGGCGAGGTGGCCACCGAGGAAGCGGCTGACGCCGGTGACGAGGACGACGGAAGGCGGCACGGGCCCAACCCCTGGGTCACGAGCGGAAGCGGCGGGCACCGATGCTAGCCCTCCGCAGCGCGGCCATCACGGCGCGCTCAGCCGGACGTGACCCGCCCCACCTGCGGTAAACGTCATTCAACCCATCCGGTGGAACGCGCGGGGGGAGACGGGCGATGCGGCCGGCGCGCGACTCGGTTCGACCGGATGAGGCGCCGGCCGGCCGCTCACTTGCCGAGCTTGCGACGCTGCACGCGGGTCTTTCGGAGGAGCTTGCGGTGCTTCTTCTTCGACATCCGCTTGCGGCGCTTCTTGATGACCGAGCCCATACGTGGCGGCCCTTCCTGCTGAATGGACGTGGCCCGGCGGGCCACTCGTGGAGGTGCGCCTGGCCGGATGCCGCGCAGGCGCGCACGGGCCGGGCGATGACCGAGGGCCTACTCTACCGGGGAGTTCTGGCCGGTCGGCGCCCCGGGGCGTCAGCCCGCGCGAAGTAGGCGCTGCGCAGGTAGTCCTCGACCGCGCGCTTGGGCACCCGGAACGACCGGCCGACGCGCGCCGCGGGCAGGTCGCCGCCGTGGACCAGCCGGTACACCGTCATCTTCGAGACCCGCATCATGGCCGCAACCTCGGCAACGGTGAGGAACTGCACCTGGGCCAGGGGGATCTCAGAGGGCTCGGACGGCATCCGATCACCGCTTTCGTGGTCTCACCGGACGTGCCGGGCTCCGTGGCCGGGGCGCGGCTCCTGATGTTCCCGATGAGCTTAGCGGTGCCCATGTGACGGTATCGAGGGACCGTTCCACTCCGGAGTGGAATTCAGGCTCGCGTCAGGGTGATGTCGGGTAATTCCATCGGGCGATTCCCGCCCCGAAGTCGATCTTCAGAGGCTCCGGCCGGCCCGGGTGGGTGACCTGCGCTCACGACGTCCCGGCGGTCCGGCCGAGCTCGGCGGAGCGGTCCCGCGCCGCCTCGATCGCGGCCAGGAACGCCGCGCGGACGCCGTGCTTCTCCAGCTCGCGGATCGCCGCGATCGTCGTGCCGGCCGGGGACGTGACGTTCTCCCGGAGGATCACCGGGTGGTCGTCGGACTCGCGCAGCATGCGGGCCGCGCCGAACGCCGACTGCACGATGAGGTCGGCGGCCACCGCCCGCGGCAGGCCGAGCAGGATCCCGGCGTCGATCATCGCCTCGACGAGGTAGAAGAAGTACGCGGGCCCGGACCCGGAGAGCGCGGTGACGGCGTCCTGCTGCGACTCCGGCACCCGTACCACCCGCCCGACCGACGCGAGCATCTTCTCGACGGCCGCGAGGTGCTCCTCGGTGGCGTGCGTGGCCGGCGAGATGGCGCTCATCGCCTCCCCGACCAGCATCGGCGTGTTCGGCATGACCCGGACGACGGGCGTGCCGGCCGGGAGCGCGTCCTCGAACAGCGACGTGGGCAGGCCGGCGCAGAGCGACACGACCAGCGTGCCCGGGTCGAGCGCGGGCGCGAGCTCGGCCAGCACCGGCCGGATGTCCTGCGGCTTCACGGCGATCACCACGACCTCGGCGTGCTTGGCCGCGCCGGCGACGTCCACCGCGGCCACCCCGAGCCGGGCGCTCAGCTCACCCGCGCGCTCCGGGTGCCGCTCGGTGAACACCAGGTCGTCCGGGTTGCGACCGGCGGCGAGCAGCCCCGCCAGCAGCGCCTCCCCGATCTTGCCCGCTCCGACCACCGCGATCCGTGTCATGGCGGTGACGGTAACCCCCGCTCAGCCCGCGAGCGGGGCCAGTGCCAGCTGCCGGGCCTGGCACACGAGCCGGCCGGCCGCGTCGACCACGGTGACGTCCTCGTCGAACCACTGCCCGGCGACGGTCGCGGCGCGCGACTGGACACGCAGCCAGCCCGGCGCCGGGTGCGCCCGCAGCAGGGCCGTGAGCTGCACGGTCGGCGCCCAGCCGACGCGGCCGCGACGTGAAGACGGTCGGCGGCAGCACGTCGCCGGCGAGCAGCGCGAACAGCACGTCGACGGGCTCGCCGCGGGTGCGCGCCCAGCCCCTGATGACGGGCGGCGCCTGCTCGCCGCGCGCGAACGCGACGGAGGCGTCGTCGTAGCGCAGGTCGCACGCCTCGGACACGCCCCCGCTGCCGCGGGTCGCCGGGTCGACCGCCGAGGACGGCGGCTCGGCGGGCAGGTCGGGCAGATCGGCCCACGCGGGCTCGTCGGCGGGGAGCCGGCCGGCCGTCAGCGTCGCCGCGAGCACCGGCCGGCCGCCCTGGTGCATCCGCACCGCGACGACCGACACCGTGCGGCCCAGCTTGAGCACCTCGGTGGACAGCTCGACGGGCCCGGGGTCGGGAGCGCGGAGGAAGTCGGCCGCGAGGGCGAGCGGGTCGGGCGCGCGCCGGGCGCGTCGGCCGCGAGGCGGGCCAGCCCGGCCCTGGCGAGCAGCACCATGAGGAGCCCGCCGTGGGCCTTGGGCCCGATGGTCCAGCTCGTGCCGAGCTCTGCCGCGTAGCGGCCGTCCCCGAGCGGCTCGACGCCGATCGCGTCGCGGAACGGCCGCTCGGGCGGGGCGGCGGTGGCGCGCCGATGCTCATTACCCATGAGTAGCATCGCGTCCCGCGATGACCCAGACCGGGGCGGTGTGACCTGCGTCTAACCGCGGACGGGCTCCGGCTGCGGGTGCGCCGCCGGGCCCAGGTGCAGCCGCGCGAACAGCAGCGACTCGGCCAGCAGGTCCGTGCGCTCCTCGCGGGTGCGGCAGCGCCGGGTGCTGACCTCGACGACCACCGCGCCGTCGAACCCGGTGTCGCCGAGCCGCTCGCACACCCGGGCGCAGGGCTGGCAGCCACGGCCCGGCACGAGGTGCTCGTCGCGGGGCGAGCCGCTGCCGTCGGCGAGGTGGACGTGCGTGAGCCCGCCGCCCATGCGCCCCATCAGCTCCAGCGCGTCGACGCCGGCCGCGGCGGTGTGCGAGAGGTCCAGGGTGTAGTGCGCGTGGCCGACGTCCGTGGGGTCGTAGCCGGGGCTGTAGGCCACCGCGCTGACCCCGGACCGGGACAGCGGGTACATGTTCTCGACGGCCAGCGCGACGCCGGCGTGCTCGCCCGCGCGGGCCACCTCGTCGGCGAACTGCGCGGCGTAGCGGCGCTGCCAGCGGAACGGCGGGTGGACGACCACCGTGCGCGCGCCGAGGGTCGCCGCGGCGGCCACCGAACGCCGGATGCGCTCGACCGGGTCGGGCGACCACACCCGCTGCGTGACGGCGAGGCAGGGCGCGTGCACCGCGAGCACCGGCACGCCGTAGTGCTCGGCCAGCCGTGCGACCGCGGCGACGTCCTGGCTCACCGGGTCGAGCCACACCATCAGCTCGACGCCGTCGTACCCCAGCTCGGCCGCGATCTCGAACCCGGCCGCCGTCGACTCCGGGTAGACGGAGGCGGTGGAGAGCGCGACCGGGCGTGGGGGTCATCTCCCCAGCAGTACCAGAATCGCCGGTGAGACGGTGAGCAGCAGGCCGACCAGCACCGCGAACATCGTGGTGCGCATGTCGTCGTTGCGCAGGAGCGCCCGCACGACCACCACGAGCCCCACGGTGACGAGCGCGGCGGCCGCGATCGCGACCACCGGCAGGGAGCGCCACAGGAAGCGGAAGCCGACCCACAGCGCGGCACCACCGACGGCACCGGCGATCCACTGGGCCAGCACCGCCGCCCACGCCTGGCTCGCCGAGTCGCCGACCCGGCCCAGCAGGCCCTTGCGCGGCTCCTCGGGCTCGTCGTCGTCGATCGGCTCGGACTCGCCGCTGTCGAGGAACCCGTCCGGCTCCGGCTCCGGCTCGCCGCGACGCCGGCCGGCGCGCTCCGGGCGGGGCGGCTGTGGCTGGTAGACCGGCAGGTCGGTGCCCGTGCCGTAGAAGTCCTCGAAGCCGTCGGAGAAGCTGTCGCCCTGCTGCTGGTCGTAGCGGCGGCCGCCGAGACCGGCGGGGGCGTCGTCGAAGTCGATCGGGCCGGCGGCCTCGGTGGGCGGGCCGCCGTCGTCGTCGGCCGGGGCGCCGCGGCGGCGGGTGCGCTCGCGGTGCCACGCCTCGGCGCCTGCGGGCGCGGCGCCGACCATGGTCGGCGGGCCGTCGTCGTCGTCCGGCTCGTAGTCGTCGGGGCCGTAGCCCTCGTCGGCCGGGGCGCGGTGGGCCTGGATCGGGCGGGTCAGCCCGACGTCGGGCGGGTCCTCGTCGCGGATGCGCGGGATGTGGTCGGTGGGCCGCTCGCGCACCGGGGCGGCCGCGGCCGCAGCCCGTGGCGCGGGCTCCGGCGCCGGCCGCTCCCGCCGGGACCGCCCGTTCGGCGGCTCGGCAGGCTCGCCGCGCGCGGGCTCGGGCCGGACGGGTTCCGGACGCGGCAGCTCCCGGGCCGGGGGCTGGGCCTGCGGCGGGCCGTCCCACCCACGCCCGTCCCACGCCTGCGGGCCCGAGTCCCAGGCCGGCGGCTCGGGCTCGGGCGTCCAGCGCTGCTCGCGCTCGCGCGGTGCGTCCTCCCAGCGGCCGGACCGCGAGGGCGCGTCCCAGTCGGCCCTGGGAGCCTCTGCGCGGGGAACCTCGGCCCGCGGGATCTCAGCGGAGTCCCAGCCCTGCCGTCCGGCGTCCCAGGGCTGCGGCCCCGACTCCCACGCGGGCGGCTCGGGCGGCGCCGGGAGTCCCACCGGTCCTCCGGCTCGCGGCCGTTGCGCCCGGAGTCCCAGGACCGCGGCTCCTGCTCCCACGGGTCCGGCTCGCGGTCGGCGCGCCGCCGGCCGCCGGGCTCCCGCTCGGCGGGCGACACCCGGTCTCTGAGCACTCCTCGGTCGGGCTCCCGGACCGGCGCGGGCCAGTCCGGGACGGGTGGGGCACCGCGGTCGCCGGGGGCGCCGTCGTCCAGCCCGTCGGGGTCCCGCCGACGCCGCCGGCGGCCGGTCGCGGTCGCGTCGCCGTGCTGCGCGAGCAGCTCGGCGACGGTGCGCTGGCGTGGGTGGTCGGTCTCGGAGCTCATCCAGTACACCGTGCCTCGAACGTCGTCAAGCGTCCAAGACCATCAGGCGCCTCCTGCGCCGAGCGGTCTATCTGAGCCGTCCCATCGAGCGTGTCCAAGCGACGAAGGATGACTCCCTCCCTCAGCGCCCAGGGCACATCTCGAGCTGTGTCACCCGAAGCGCACGCATCGCGGCCTCCGCGACGAGCGCCCCGGCGGCCAGCTGGTGGGCCCGGCTGGCGCTGACCCCCTCCAGCGCGGCGAGGTCCTCCGACGACATCCGCGTGACGAAGGCGGCGAGCTGGCGCAGCCCCACGTCGGTGAGCACGCGCCGAGCCCGCGGACCTGCGCTGGACGGCGCGGCACCGGTGAGCCGGGCGAGCGAGCGGAAGGTCTTGGACGTGCCGACGGCGAGGTCCGGGGTGCCCGCCCGGCGCAGCCGCCGGGCCACGGGCGCGAGCTGGTCGTCGAGCCAGTCGCGCAGCTCCTCGATCTCGCGCCGGGACGGCGGATCGGAGCTGAACCGTTCGCGGGTGAGCCGTCCGGCGCCCAGCGGGAGCGACTCGGCGACGGCGGGGAGCTCGTCGAGCCCGACTGCCAGCTCCAGCGATCCGCCGCCGATGTCGAGCACCAGCAGCCGCCCGGCCGACCAGCCGTACCACCGGCGGACGGCCAGGAACGTGTAGCGGGCCTCGTCCTCGCCGGGCAGGACCTGCAGGGCGACCCCGGTGCGGTCGCGCACGTCGGCCAGCACCTCGGCGGAGTTGGTGGCGTCGCGCAGCGCGGACGTCGCGAACGCGAGCAGGTCGGCGCACTCGGCGGCGGCCGCCGCCGCGCTGGCCCGCTCGACGGCCGCGACCAGCGCCGCTGCGCCCTTCGGGGAGAGCGCGCCGCGCGCGTCGAGGTGCTCAGCCAGCCGTAGCTCGGACTTCTCCGACGTCATCGGCGTGGGGTGTCCGCCGCGATGGGCGTCGACCACGAGGAGATGGACCGTGTTGGAACCGACGTCGAGCACACCGAGGCGCACCGGATCAGGCTACTGCGCCGCCGTGACGGTTCCGTGACCGAGCCCGTCACACCTGGCGATCACCCGCTTGCGGAGCGCGACAAGATCACGGTTGTCCACAT
The DNA here is from genome assembly GCA_001942415.1 of Pseudonocardia sp. CNS-139. Classification (GTDB taxonomy): domain Bacteria; phylum Actinomycetota; class Actinomycetes; order Mycobacteriales; family Pseudonocardiaceae; genus Pseudonocardia. The sequence goes on along the minus strand of MKJX01000195.1, from coordinate 68,596 downwards.
GCCCACACAGTTGTCCACAGCCTGAGGACAACATCGGGACGACCGGTAGCCTGCGCTCGTGCACTCCCCGACCGAGGCACCGCCGGCCCGCCTGCGCGGCACGCCGAGCTGGCTCGTCAACCAGGTGGCCACGCACGCATCGCGGCTGGTCAGCGAGGGTTTCGCCGCGGTCGCGCGCGGCGCTACCACTACTCGCTGCTCGCCGCGCTCAGCGAGTTCGGCCCGTCCAGTCAGGCCGCGCTGGGCCGGCACACCGGCATCGACCGCAGCGACGTCGTCGCGATGCTCAACGAGCTGGCGGAGCAGGGCCTCGTGGACCGCACGGTGGACCCGGCCAACCGCCGGCGCAACATCGTGACGCTCACCTCAGCGGGCACGGCACGGCTCGTCGAGCTGGACCGGCTGCTCGCCGGCCTGCAGGACGAGCTGCTGGCCCCCCTGGACGCCGACGAGCGCACGCAGCTCGTCGCGCTGCTCGGCCGCGTGGTCGAGCACCACCGGACGGCGCCGCGGACTCAGCCCTCGAACTTGTAGCCGAGCCCGCGCACGGTCACCAGGTGCCGCGGCGCGGACGGGTCGGCCTCCACCTTCGAGCGCAGCCGCTTCACGTGCACGTCGAGGGTCTTGGTGTCGCCGACGTAGTCCGCGCCCCACACCCGGTCGATGAGCTGGCCGCGCGTCAGCACCCGGCCGACGTTGCGCAGCAGGTACTCGAGCAGGTCGAACTCCTTGAGCGGGAGCGCGACGTCGGCGCCGTTCACCGAGACGACGTGCCGCTCGACGTCCATGCGGACCGGGCCGGCCTCCAGCACACCCGGCAGCCCGTCGGCGTCGGCGCCGTTCTCGCCGCCGCGGCGCAGCACCGCGCGGACGCGGGCGATCAGCTCGCGGGCCGAGTACGGCTTCGTGACGTAGTCGTCGGCGCCAGCTCCAGCCCGACGACCTTGTCGATCTCGCTGTCGCGGGCCGTCACCTGATCACCGGGACCGCCGAGCGGGTCCGCAGCGCCTTGCACACGTCGGTGCCGCTCATACCGGGGAGCATGAGGTCGAGCAGCACGATGTCGGCGCCGTTGCGGTCGAACTCCTCCAGCGCGTCCTGGCCGGTGGCCGCGATCGCGGTGGTGAAGCCCTCCTTGCGGAGCAAGAACGCAAGCGGGTCGGCGAACGACTCCTCGTCCTCGACGATGAGCACCCTCGTCATGGGATCTCCTCTGCTCACCCGACGCGGTCGGGCAGTTCGGCGCGTGCGGGATCGGCCGCCGCGCTGGGGGACTCGCCGCCGTCCCGGCCTGGTGCGGTGCCGGGGTCGGCGTCGATCTCGCCGTCTGGCTCGGCGTGGACCGGCAGGCGCATGGTGAACGTGGACCCGGTGCCCGGACTGCTCCAGAGCCGCACCTCGCCGCCGTGGTTGGCGAGCACGTGCTTGACGATCGCGAGCCCGAGGCCGGTTCCGCCGGTGGCTCGCGAACGGGCGGGGTCCACCCGGAAGAACCGCTCGAACACCCGCTGCTGGTGCTCGGGCGCGATGCCGATGCCGCGGTCGGTGACCGCGATCTCCACCCACTCGCCCGTGCGCCGCCGGGACACCGACACGGACGCGTCCGGCGGCGAGTACGCGATCGCGTTCTCCACCAGGTTGGACAGGGCCGTGACCAGCAGCGTCAGGTCACCGTCCACCTCGAGGCCGGTGGGCCGGTCGACGATGATCTCGATCCCGGCCGACTCGGCGGACAGCCGGGAGCGGGCGAGCGCCTCGCGCACGACCTCGTCGACGTCCACGACCTGCAGCTCGGGGAGCCGCTCGGCCCCGGTGAGCCGGGACAGCGCGATCAGCTCGGTGACGAGGTTGCCCAGCCGGGTGGCCTCGTTGAGGATCTTGGTACCGAACCGCCGCACCTCGGCCGGGTCGTCGGCGGCGTCGAGCACCGCCTCGGCCAGCAGCCCGACGGCTCCGACCGGCGTCTTGAGCTCGTGGCTCACGTTCGCGACGAAGTCCCGCCGGGTGGCCTCCAGCCGCACGCGTCGGACGTGTCGGCGGCCTCGACCATGCTGAACCCGTTGCCCAGCGGGCGGACGTGTGCCAGCACCGCGGCCGGCTGGCGGCCACGGCGGTCGAGCGGGGAGAGGTCGACCGCCACCGGCATCCCGGTCTCCAGCACCTGCTGGCACGCGGCCGCCGCGCGGGCGTCGGCCCGGCCGGCGGTGACCACTCCCAGGTCGGCGGCCCGCGGGTTGTGCAGCACGACCTCGCCGCTGCGGTTGAGCACGACGAGGCCCTCGTCCGTGGACTGGAAGACCCGCTGGAGGAGGTCGGCCATCGGCGGGCCGGGAACCGGCTCCGGTCGCACCGGGACCGGAGCGGCGCGCCGCCGGGCGATGCGGACACCGAACGCGAGGCCGAGCCCCAACGCACCGGCCGCTATCGCCACGTAGAGCAGCGCCTCCACAGCCCGAATGGTAGGCAGGTCGACCCGTCCGCGGGCCACTCCACGGGCCGGGTCGTGACGCTCCTGACGTCGCAGAACGCGACATTTCGGCGCGCGTTCACCGCCAGTTCACCCCGAAGGGTGAACCGCTCAGCGCCCCTGGGCGGCCACTGCGGCGGCGGCCTCGGCGGCGGCCTCCGGGTCCAGGTACTCCCCACCGGGGACGACCGGGCGGAGATCGTCGTCCAGCTCGTAGCGCAGCGGGATGCCCGTCGGGATGTTCAGCCCGACGATGTCGGTGTCGGAGATCCCGTCGAGGTGCTTGACGAGCGCGCGCAGCGAGTTGCCGTGCGCGGCCAGCAGCACGACCTTCCCCGCGCGCAGGTCCGGGACCACCTCGGCCTCCCAGTACGGCAGGAACCGCGCGACCACGTCCTTCAGGCACTCGGTGCCCGGGATCTCGGTGCCGGCGTAGCGCGGGTCGCCGTCCTGCGCGAACTCCGAGCCCGGCTCGATCGGCGGCGGGGGCACGTCGTAGCTGCGGCGCCACTCCATGAACTGCTGCTCGCCGAACTCCTCCAGCGTCTGCTTCTTGTTCTTGCCCTGCAGGGCGCCGTAGTGGCGCTCGTTGAGCCGCCAGTCACGGCGGACGGGGACCCAGTGCCGGTCGCAGGCGTCGAGGGCGAGGTTCGCCGTGGAGATCGCGCGCCGCAGCAGCGACGTGTGCACGACGTCGGGCAGCAGCCCGGCCCCGCGGAGCAGCTCACCGCCGCGGCGGGCCTCCTGCTCGCCCGTCTCGGAGAGCGGCACGTCCACCCAGCCGGTGAACAGGTTCTCGGCGTTCCACACGCTCTGCCCGTGCCGCAGCAGCACCAGTGTTCCCATGGCGCCAACTCTGCCACCCGGACCGCTCGCCGCGGTGGTCGGTCAGATGGACACCGTCAGACTCCCGAGCGACGTCCTGATCGCCGGCTCCGCCCCGGCCCAGGCGTCCTGCAGCGACGTGCCGGTGGCGACGATCGTCAGCCCGGCGTGCACCGTGACCAGCTGCACGTTGCGCAGCGGCAGCCCGGACCCGGGATCGGTGAACGTGCCGCCGAGCAGGTGCGCCGGCGTCCCGTCGGCCAGCGCGGCGGGCTCGTCGGCCGTTGGGGCGTAGTCCGCGATGGCCCGCAGCTCGTTGCGGGCGCCGACGACCGTCCCCGGCAGGTCGGCCACCGCGGTGGCGACGAAGACGTTGATGTTGGCGCGCAGCGCGCCGGCCGCCGAGCGGCCCGGCTGCGGGTCGACGAAGACGACCGAGGTGCCCTGCGCCCCGCTGGCGTCGACCGCCCACCCCGGCGGCGGGACGAGCGCGAACCGCCCGTTCGCGTCGGTGTAGGCGTCGCCGGCCGACTGCCGGGCGACCGCGGGTGCGGCCTGCGCCGTGCCGGCCACCCGGACGGTGCAGCCGGTCAGCCCGGCGACCCCGGCCAGCACGACCAGGACCAACGCCGCCGCACTCCGCATCCCCGCATGATCCCGCGGCGCCCGCCTGCCCTGCCTGGCCCTACGGGTGGCGCCGCCGCTCGGCCTCGGCGAGCGCGGTGGGCATCGTGGTGGCGTCCGGGTCGATCCCGAGACCGCTCAGCACGGCCTTGCTGATCTCGTGCAGCTGGCCGACCTGTTCAGGGGTGAGCCGGTCGAAGAGGTACTTGCGGACCGTGCTGACGTGGCCCGGCGCGGCGGCCTCCAGCGCCGCGAACCCCGCCTCGGTGAGCTCGGCGTAGGTGCTGCGCCGGTCCGACGGGCACGGGGTGCGGCGCACCCAGCCCTCTCGTTCCAGGCGGGCGACCGCGTGCGAGAGCCGGCTCTGCGAGCTCTGCGTGATGGCCGCGAGCTCGCTCATCCGCAGCCGCCGCTGCGGCACGTCGGAGAGCATCGCGAGCACCTGGTAGTAGGCGTGCGGCATCCCGGCGTCGCGCTGGAGCTGGCGGTCGAGCTCGGCGTCCAGCAGCGTCGTGGCCGCGACGAAGGCGAGCCACGTGTCCAGCTCCCGCGGCTCCAGCCAGCGCGTCTCGTCGCACCCCATGTGTCCAGTGTACGGAGATTCTCTTGAGCATTCATATTCTCAACGGGGTACGTGCTAGAGTTGAGTTCTCAACTACTTCAGGAGCAGCGATGCCCGTACAGCGCCTCAACCACGCCGTGCTGTTCGTGCGGGACGTCGACCGGAGCGTCGCGTTCTACAGCGAGCGCTCGGGTTCCGGATCGTCCACCGGATGCCGGGGCAGGCCGCGTTCCTCCAGGCCGAGGGCTCGACGAACGACCACGACCTCGGCCTCTTCGCGCTCGGTGCGGGCGCCGGTGCGTCCCAGGCCGGGCGCTCGACAGTGGGGCTCTACCACCTCGCGTGGGAGGTCGACACGCTCGCCGAGCTCAAGCGCATCGCCGGGGTGCTCGCCGGGAGCGGCTCGCTCGTCGGCGCGTCCGACCACGGCACGACCAAGGCGCTCTACGCCCACGACCCGGACGGGCTGGAGTTCGAGGTCAGCTGGCTCGTCCCGGCCGACCGGCTCACCCCGGACATGAAGATCGGCACCGAGCCGCTGGACCTCGACGCCGAGATCGAGCGCTACGGCGCCACCACCAAGGGCGGCGTCGGCGTCTCCGTGCCGGCGCACTGAGCGTCCCCGGGCGGGGCTACTGCCCGACCGCCCCCATCCGGTAGCCCTCGCGCGCCGAGAACTCGGCCGTGACGGTGAACCGGTCGGCCCGCACGAGGGTGTGGCGCCACTCGACCGGCCGCTCCCCCGCCCGGCCGAGCCGGTCGATGGCGAATGCCGCCACCTCCGGCCCGATCCCCAGCAGCTCGCGCTCGGCCGGTGTGGGCACGACCGCGTGCACCCGCTCGTTCCCGCCGGTGACATGGACGCCGCAGCGGGCGGCGTAGACCGTGTAGAGCGCGGTGCGGCTGAAGTCGACGTCCAGCAGCGGCGCGGCGATCCGTTCCGGCAGCCACACCCGGTCGACGGCGAGCGGCTCCTCGTCGGCGAGGCGGAGCCGCTCCAGGTGGACCAGCGGTGTCGACTCCTCCAGCCCCAGCCGCGCGGCCACCACCCCGTCGGCCCGGACGTCGAGCGTGCGCACGACGCTGCGCTGCACCTGCCCGGTGGCCTCCACCGCCGTGAACAGGCTGAATATCTCGCCGAGCGGCTGTTCGATCTCCGTCGGGCGCGCCCGCCGCGGTGTACGGCCCCGGCCCGCGATGACGAGGCCCTCGTCGCGGAGCCTGCGCACGGCCTCGCGGACGGTGTGCCGGCTCACGCCGTACTCGGCCACCAGCGCCAGCTCACCGGGGAAGGCCGCGGTGAACTCGTCGTGCTCCAGGCGGCGGCGCAGGTCGGCGAGCAGCTGTGACCACAGCGGGTCGCCGGCCAGCCGGTCGAGCGTGCGCGCGGTCATGCGGCGGCCCGGTGGAGGCTCTGGTCGAGGTGGGTGTGGGCGTTCATGGCGTCGTCCCGGGGGTCGCACGGCGGATGGGCGCTGGGCCTGCGCGGCCGTCCCGGGCTGGTGCGGGGGCGCTAGCAGGCGGAGCGCGGACGACACCGGCGGTCGTCGACCGAGAGCTGGTCGGCGGCGAGCAGGCACACGCAGAACGACCACCGCTGCGGTGCACGTCCCGGGGCCATGAACCCAGTTGACCAAAACGGACGCCGGGCGGCAAGGAACTGTGGCTCCGAACGCCCTCCGTGAGCGGTCCGTTCAGGCGGGAGCGGCCGACCGCAGCCGGTCGGAGAGCCGGTGCAGGGCCTCCCGCAGCTCGACCATCTCGCCCCTGCTCAGCCCGGTGGCCTCGCGCACCGCGAGCTGCGTCTCCGCGGTGCGGGCCTCCAGCGCGCGGCCCGCAGGCGTCAGCGCGACGAGCACCGAGCGCTCGTCGCCCGCCATGCGCGAGCGCGTGACCAGCCCGGCCGCCTCCAGCCGCTTGAGCAGCGGCGACAGCGTGCCGGTCTCCAGGTCGAGGGCCTGCCCGATCCCGGTGACGCCGCTCGGGCCGCGCTCCCACAGCACCAGCATCACGAGGTACTGGGGGTAGGTGAGGCCGAGCGCGTCCAGCAGCGGGCGGTAGCTGCCCATGATCGCCCGGGACGCCCGGTAGAGCGCGAAGCAGAGCTGATCGTCGAGGGGGGCCGTCACCTTTCCCGCCTGCGCCATCTCCACACCGTAACGCGACGGGGCCCGATGGCGCGTCCAGCGGCTACCGGCCGGCCGGCTCCAACCGGACCACCGGCCGCGTGGGCGTGTGCCGGGCGACCTCGCGGAACCCCGCGGCCAGGAACGTGGAGAGCACGCCGTGGAAGAGCTCCGCCGACGACACCCGGGCCTTCGTCGCCACGTCGACCGGATACCCCTCCACCACCCGCGCCCCGCCGGCCGCCGCGTGCTCGACCGCTCCGGCGAGCAGTGCCGACGCGAGGCCGCGGCGCCGGAACCCGACCCGCACGACGAAACACGTGACCGCCCAGACCCCCGCGTCGGCCATCTCCACGCCGGACGTGCCGCGCAGCACCTGCGAGCGGGCGAGGCGCGTGTAGCCGGGCCGCGGCGCGACGGCCGCCCAGCCGACCGGCTCGCCGTCCAGGTGGGCGAGCACACCCGGCGCCGGACCCTTCTCGACCTGCGCGCACAGCGCCGCGCGGTTCCGCTCGGCGGCGCGCCCGCTCGCGTCGGCCCCGGCGAAGAACCACTGGCACCAGCAGCGGGCCGGGTCGCCGCGGTCACCGAACAGCCGCACGACGTCGGGCCAGCGGGCCGGGGTGGCGGGCGTGACGACGACCTTCTCCTCCACGGGCTCGTCCATGGGCACAGGGTGCCCGGCGACCCCGGGCCCCTGCTCCACCGCCCGACCTACGGCCCGTCCCGGGTCCACGGCTCGCCGGACACGGCTCAGGTGGCCTGCGGCTCCCGGGCCCGCAGGTCCTTGCGCAGGATCTTCCCGGAGGCCGACTTCGGGATCTCGTCGATGAACTCGACCACCCGCACCTTCTTGTGCGGCGCGATCCGCTCGGCGACGAACGTCATGACGTCCTCGGCGGTGAGGTCGGAGCCCGTCGGCTGGCGGACGACGAACGCCTTCGGCACCTCCTCGCCCTCGCTGTCGCGCACCCCGATGACCGCGGCGTCGGCGATCTTGTCGTTGGTGAGCAGCAGCGCCTCCAGCTCGGCCGGCGGTACCTGGTAGCCCTTGTACTTGATCAGCTCCTTGACCCGGTCGACGATCGTGAAGACGCCGTTGGCGTCGACCGTCGCGACGTCGCCGGTGTGCAGGAAGCCGTCGGCGCCAGCGTGATCGCGGTGGCCTCGGGGTTGTTGAGGTAGCCCGCCATCACGTTCGGGCCGCGGACCCACAGCTCGCCGCGCTCGCCCACACCGACCTCCCGGCCGGACTCCGGGTCGACGAGCTTCGACTCGATGTTGGGGATCGCGAACCCGGAGGTGTTGAGGTCCATGGGCTGGTCGTCGGGCATGCAGTGGCTCACCGGCGACAGCTCGGTCATCCCGTAGCCCTGCAGCACCGTGCAGCCGAGCCGCTTGGCGACGGCCTGCCCGAGCTCGGCGTCGAGCGGGGCGGCGCCGGAGAAGATCACGTCGATGCAGGACAGGTCGTACTGGTCGACGACCGGGTGCTTGGCCAGCGCGACGGCCAGCGGCGGGGCGATGTAGATGCGCTGGATCCGGTGCTCGGAGATGATCCGCAGGAACTCCGGGAGGTCGAACCGGGGCATCGTCACGACCGTCGCACGCCGCTGCAGGCCCTGGTTCATCATCACGGTCATCCCGTAGATGTGGAAGAACGGCAGCACCGCGAGGATCTTGGTCTGCTCCGTGACGTGGCTCATCTCGCCGATCTGGAGCAGGTTCGCCACCAGGTTCCGGTGGGTGAGGATCACGCCCTTGGCCCGCCCGGTCGTCCCCGACGAGTACGGGAGCACGGCCGTGTCGCCCGCGCCGACGGTCGCGGCGGGCGGGGCGGCGGTCGTCGCGAGCAGGTCCCGCAGCGAGGTGAAGCCCTCGGCGCCGTCCAGCACGATCACGGCGTCGGACGGCAGCCCGGCCTCGGCGGCGCCCGCGACCGCCCGGTCGAGGAACGGGGAGATCGTGAAGAGCAGCTTCGCGCCCGAGTCGGCGAGCTGGTGGGCCAGCTCCCCGGGCGTGTAGAGCGAGTTGACGCTGGTGACGACCGCGTTGGCGCGCAGCACCCCGTGGAACACCGCCGCGTAGTACGGGGTGTTCGGTGCGAACAGCGCCACGACGTCGCCCGCTCCGACGCCGCGCTCGGCGAGTGCCGCGGCGATCCGCAGGACCATGCCGTCCAGCTCGGCGAACGTGATCGTCGCGCCCGAGCTTCCGTCGACGAACGCCGGCGCGTCCGCGCGGTCCCCGAAGTCCCCGAAGAGGAAGTCGTGGAGGGACGCGTCCGGAATCTCGACATCGGGGTACGGGCTGCGGATCACCATGCTGACGCTCCCTCGCGTAGCTCTATCTACCCGGCGGTAACCGAATGCTAGTGAGTTGGCAACATGTAGGCGAGCCTCACCGGAATCACTCGAACGGCCTAACCCCTAAGGGTTGTACAGATCGTCACCGACTGTCATCGTGATCCGCGGCTGGCCCTGGGCGAGCCCCACTCGCCCGGTCAGGCCGGAAGCCGGCGTTCCCCTCGTCGCGACCGGTGGCCACGGACGCGCGGTGCCCCCGATCGCGCAGTAGCCGTGGCGGTTCCAGCGGAGTGGCCCGAGTTCGTGACTCCCCCTCAGATCCCGGGCCGCTCCGCCCCGCCCCTCGGCGGCCAGGCGCTCGACGTTCGTCCCAGTTCCGTGCCGGGCGGAGGTACTGCAGGCTCACCTGCTGGGAGCGGTACTCCCGCAGGTGGCCGGCCTCGACGAACTCGCCCCACGTGACGATGTCGGCCCCGGTGGTGCGCTCGCGGATCACCGGGCGGTGGGTCGTGCCCTTGCGCTCGTAGCCGTCGACCCAACGGCGCAGGCCGTCGGTGCGCAGCCCGAGAAGCCGCGCGGCCCGGCTCATGCCGTAGACCGGGCGATCCAGGAGGGCGAGGTTCTCCGCGACCATGAGCGCAGTGCGCCACATCGGGCCGACGCCGCGCAGGCGAATGGGACGAGTGCCCGCGCACCCCCTCAGGACTCCGCGGGCGGCGCCGGCGCCGCCGGGACCGGCCGCCGTCGCCCGCGTGCGACCCGCCGCACCAGCCACACCACGCCGACGATCACGGCCACGACCGGCAGGAACGGCAGCACGAACCCGACCGCCGTGCCGACCCCCGCGCCCAGAAGCTGCAGCCCGGCCCAGCCGGACGCGAGGCCGTCGAGGAAGCCCGGCGGCGGGCCGGCCGGCGGGACGGCGGCGCCCGGGCCGCGCAGGTCGACGGTCAGGGTCGACATCGCGACCTGGTTGCGCAGCGCCTCCAGCCGGCGGGTGAGCGAGTCGAGCTCGGCCTCGCGGCGCGAGAGCTCCGACTCGATCGCCACGACGTCGCCGATCGTCTCGGCCTGCGCGAGCAGCGCCCGCACGCGGGCCACGCTCGCCTGCTGGGTGGCCACCCGCGCGTCGAGGTCGATCGACTCCTCCGTGGCGTCGTAGACCTGCGTGCTGCGCGCGGTGACCCGCCCGTACCCGGCGATGTCGTCGACGAGCCGGTCGAGGCTGTCGGCCGGGACGCGCAGCGTCATCCAGCTGCCGCTGTCGCTCGTCTGCTCGTCGGTGATCATCCCGCCGGCACCGGCGACGGCCGTGCGCACCTGGCGCATCGCCGCCGCCGGGTCCGGCACCTCGACGCTGAGCTGGGCCGACCGGATCAGCGCGCGGTCCACGGTCGGCACGCCCTGCAGGGGCGCCTTCCCCGAGTCCTGCGCCGTCCCGGGCGCGGACCGCGCCATGTCCTGCGCGATCTCCGGAGCCGGCGCACTCCCCACCGCGGCCCCGCCGCTCGACCTCGACGCCGAGCCGTCGGAGTCGCCGTAGGGCGCCGGAGCGGCGGGCGCGATCGCGATCATCGGCTCCTCCCCGCCGCCGTTCTGCGCGACCGAGCCCAACGCCACCGCGAACCCGGCCACCAGCACCGCCAGCACCGCGACCGCGCCGACCACCGCGAGCATCCGCCCGCGCAACCGAAGCACCGCCACCGTATGACCCTCCTCCGCCCGTTTGCGATCAGGACGGGACGGGGCGCGCGACGCGTTGGGCGCACCGGATCACGATCGGGTCACGAGAGTCAGGTCAGGAGAAGAGGTGCTCGAACGCCTTCAGGTTCGCGAGGCTCTCGCCGCGTTCCTGGCGCCACGCGTGCTCGCGGCGGATCGACGAGGCGAAGCCCAGCTCCAGGAGCGTGTTGAAGTCACCGTCCGCAGCCTCCAGGACCTGGCCGAGCACGCGGTCCAGCTCGTCGGCGGTCACCGCGTGCAACCCGATGCGGCCGATCAGGTGGATGTCGCCGATCCGGTCGAGCGCGTAGTGCACGCCGTAGAGCCGGGCGTTGCGCTGCAGCAGGAACCGGTAGACGCCGGACTGGTTCTCGTCCGGCCGCCGGCACACGAACGCCTGGACGAAGAGCGCCTGCGGGCCCACGACCAGCCAGCAGTGCGTCTGGAGGCGGCTGGTTCCCGGCAGGGTGACGAGGAACTGTCCGGGGCCGCGTCGCGCGTGCTCGACGTCCAGGTCCGCGAGCGCGGCCGTGAGCGTGGCGTCCGTGGCGTCCGGCGAGGTCACCGGCCGATCATCCCGGCCGGCACGTCCGTGCGCACCACCAGCCCGCTGCGCTCGGCGTGTTCGGTGGCCGCGTCGGCGTAGGTGTCCAGCAGGGCGTCGGTGGTGCGGTCCCACGAGAACCGGTGCGCGTGCGCGACGGCCCCGGCGGCCAGGTCGGCGTGCCGGCCCGGGTCGAGCGCGACGGCGGAGAGCGCGTCCGCCCACTGGCGGGCGCCGTGCCCGGGCACGAGCAGCCCCGAGCGCCCGTCGGCGACGGCGACGGGCAGCCCGCCCACCTCCGCGGCCACCACGGGCGTGCCGCACGCCTGCGCCTCCAGCGCGACCAGCCCGAACGACTCGTTGTGGCTCGGCACGGCGACGACGTCGGCCGCCCGGTAGACGTCGACGAGGCCCTGCCCGCCCTGCGGCGGGAGGAAGCGCAGCACATCGGAGATGCCGAGGAACGCGCCCAGCTCGTGGAGCACGGTCGGCTCGGCGAGCCCGTTGCCGGACGGCCCGCCGGCCACGAGCACGACGAGCCGGGAGCGCAGCGACGGGTCCCGGGTGAGCAGGTTCGCCGCGGCGCGCAGCAGCACGTCGGGGGCCTTGAGCGGCTGGATGCGCCCGACGAACGCGAGCACGACCGCGTCCTGCGGGATGCCGTGCGCGCGCCGGGCCGCCGCTCGGTCGCCGGGGGTGAACCGCAGCAGGTCGACGCCGGGCGGGACGGTCACGGTGCGCCGCGGGTCGGCCCCGTACAGCTCGACGAGCTGGCGGGTCTCGGCGTCGGTGTTGCCGATCAGCCGGTCGGCCTCGGCGACCACCTGGTCCTCGCCGATCACCCGCACCATCGGCTCGGGCGGGTCGCCGTCGGCCAGCGCCGCGTTCTTGACGCGCGCGAGTGTGTGCGCGCTGTGCACCAGCGGGACGCCCCAGCGGTCCCGGGCGAGCCAGCCGACCTGGCCGGAGAGCCAGTAGTGCGAGTGCACCACGTCGTAGTAGCCGGGTTCGTGGCGCGCCTCGGCGCGCAGCACCCCGGCCGTGAACGCGCAGAGCTGGCTGGGCAGGTCGTGCTTGCCGAGCCCCTCGAACGGGCCGGCGGCGACGTGCCGGACGAGCACACCCGGCGCCAGCTCGGCCACCGGCGGCTGGTCGGACGAGGTGGCCCGCGTGAATATCTCGACGTCGACGCCTCGCTGGGCCATCCGGGTGGCCGTCTCGACGATGTAGACGTTCATCCCGCCGGCGTCGCCGGTGCCCGGCTGCTCCAGCGGCGACGTGTGCACCGACAGCACGCAGACCCGGCGGGGCCGCCGTGCCCCGCCAAGACCGACACGATTCACGCTGTCGTGTCTAGCACGTGGGCAGCCCTCTCACCCCGTGGGAGCGACGCCCGCCTCGTCCTCGGCGAGCAGCCCGAGCAGGGCCCGCAGCGGGTCGCCCGCGTGCCAGTGCCCGGCGGCGTCGCGCCAGGCCGGGACGGGCACGGTGGCCTCCGCGGGACGGCGCACGGCCACCGTGAGCGCGTCGTGCACGAACAGCTCCCCGGCCGGGACGGGCACGCCGAGCGTGTGGCACGCCACGACGACCTCGCCCACGTCGGCCCACCGCAGGGCCGTCCGGTGCCCACCACGTCGGCCACGACCACGTCGGACGCGAGCGGCAGGTCGAGCAGCTCGGCGAGCGCCACCGGGTCGCCGCCGGTGACCAGCTCGTCCGCCGGGACGACCGCGGCGAGCCACGGCAGGTCCAGCACCATCGCGATCTCGACGTCCGCGACCGTGCCGTCCATGGCCCTGACCTGCTCGGGAAGCTCCAGGTCGGCCGGGTCGACGCGGCCGTCGGCGACGGCCTCGGCCAGCTCGGCGTACGCCTCGGCGACGAGCGCGACGTCCGGGTGCCGGGCCGGGTCGACGAGCCGGGTGAGCAGATCGGCGGCCACGGCGGTGTCGGTGGTCCGCAGGTCGGCGCGCACCCCGATCGCGGTGAGCACCTGCTCGTCGACGGCCACGGGCGGCGGCGGGTCGTAGAGCGCGGCGAGGCCGTCCGCGGACGGCAGCCGCCAGTGCGCCGGCCGGCGCCCGCCCAGCCGGGCGTGCCGGGCGAGCCACCAGGCCGCGTAGCCGCCGGGGGCGGTGAGCGCCGCGCGGGTCTCCCGGCCGCCCGCCAGCAGCGCGAGGGCGGCGGGCCAGGCGTCGTCGGCGACGAGGTCGAGGTCGCGCACGGCGATCATCCGGGCCGGCGGGTCGGGCAGGTCGTCCCACCAGCGCTCCTCGTCGTCGAGGTCGTGGTCCGGGGCGTGCGGCTCCTCGTCGGTGAGCACGGCGAACCCGTCCAGCACGCCGACGGCGAGCAGCGCCTCCCGCGGCACCCGTGCCGCGAAGTCCGCGTCGACCGGCGTGAGCGGGACGTCCGGCGCGAGCAGCGGGCGCAGCGCGGCGTCCGGGAGCATCAGCTCGTCGGCGCGGGCCGGCTGCCCGTCCTCGGCGGGCAGGGCCAGCGCGCCGAAACCCTCGGGCGCCTCGCGCCCGTCCACCAGCTCCAGCACGGCCGCCGCCAGCGGCCGGACGTCGAGCCCGGCGTCGGCGTCGTCCAGCGAACGGTCGACGGCCTCGGCGAGGGCGGGGTGCGCCAGCAGGGCCGCGGCGTCGGCGGTGGTGGCGCCGAGCCGGGCGAGCAGCGGGTGCGCGGCGGCCGGGTCGGCGACGTGCAGTCCGGGCAGGCCGAGCGCGGCCAGCCGTTCGGCGGCCGGCAGCGGCGGCTCGTCCGGCAGCAGGACGGTCGGCGGGCCCGCGGTGAGCCGCCCGCCGGCCAGGGGAACGGGCAGCGCGCGCAGCTCGTCGCGCAGGCCCGGCACGGTGTCGACGACCTCGTCGAACGCGCCGTAGAGGGCCCGCCACCAGCCGGCCGGGCGCTCGACGCCGAGCAGCCGCTGCACCAGCTCCGCCACGGACAGCCGGTGCGCGCCCAGCTCGCCGAGCGCGGTCGCGGCCCGGCCGGCCGGGAGCGCGTCCACGGCAGCCGGGGCGACGAGCCGGTCGAACCCGGCCTCGGCGAGCAGCGGGTGGCCGCCGAACCCGGGCAGGTCGAGCCACTCCGCCTTGCCCGGGGCCAGCTCGCGCCCGCGACCGCGGGCAGCCAGACCGCCCCGCGCAGCGCGTCGAGCAGCAGCTCCCGCAGCCGCCCGTCCAGCTCGGAGCGGGGGAAGCCCGGCTCGGGGACGAGCGCGATCCGGTGCTCGGGCGCGACGGCCCGCACCAGGTCGAGGTAGGCCGCCGCGGCACCGGCCAGCACGCGCTCCGTGGCGGCGCCGGGCCGGACCCGGCGCCGGTCGGGCTCCAGCGGGACGGTCGCGACCAGCCGGGCCGGGAGCGAGAGCCGCTCGGTGGCCGCGGTCGGCGCGTGCAGCAGGTCCTCGTCGAGCGGGTCGGGCAGGCCGTCCGCGGTGAGCGGCAGCGCCCAGCAGGCCGTCCAGTCCCGGCGGCCGCGCTGCTCGACGGCCTCGGCGCCGGCCTCGGCGTCCGCCAGCCGCCCGGCCGTGCGGGCGAGCAGCCAGCGCCGCCCGCCGACCGCCACCTCGCCGGGCGCCGGCCCGTCCGCCCGCCGCACGACGTCCGCGCCGACGGCGATCTCGACGAGGTCGGGCAGCGCCAGCAGCAGGTCACCTGCCGTGCCCCGGGCCTGGACGAGCAGCGCGGCGGCATCCTGGCCGGGCCGCAGCGGGAGCCGGACCTCGGTGTCGTACCCGGCGGGCGGGTGCTCGTCGGTGGGCCAGGCCAGCCGGAGGATCGGCGGCTCGTCGCGGCGGGCCAGCTCGGCGGCCGGGCCGGGCAGCCCGGCCACCGCCTCGGCCGTGCGCGCCGCGGAGAACGCGACCCCGCCGTCCGCGCTGACCACCCGCGGGGCGTCGCACACCGCCAGCACGGCGGCGAACCCGACGCCGAACCGTCCGACCGAGCCGGTGTCGTCCCGCTTGGCGGACGCGCGCAGCGACGCGAGCGCGGCCACTCCGGCCGCGTCCAGCGGGGTGCCGGTGTTCGCGATGCGCAGCTCGCCGTCCACGACGTCGACGCGCACGCGACCGGGCGTCCCGGCCGCGCGGGCGGCGTCCGCGGCGTTCTGGGCCAGCTCGACGAACCACGCGTCGGCGTAGCCGCCGAGCCGCAGGTCCTCCTCGGCGTTCGCGTCCTCGCGGAACCGCGTGGGCGAGCCCGCCCACGCCTGCAGGACGCCGCGCGCAGCGCGGCCGTGCCGAACGGGTCGGTCACCGCGGGCCGGCCGGCTCCAGGTCGACCCCGTCGTCGTAGACGAGCTCGGCGACGGCGACCGGGGACACCGGGTCGGGGCGCACGTCGGAGTGCGCACCGCAGCCGAACCCGACCTCGACGACCGCGCCGTCGGCGGGTGAGAACTCGTTGCCGCAGGCCCCGTACGCGGCCCGCAGCGAGCCCGCGAGGGGCAGGAAGAAACCGCAGGTGCCGCAGTGCGCGGGCGCGGCGCGGGCCATGTCGGCGGCCGGGCCGCGGTCGCCGTCGTGCCAGCGGCGCGCGGCGGACTCGCGGCCGAAGCGGGAGAGCACCCGCGTGCGGCCGAGCCCGATCTCCAGCGCGACCTCCTCGACGGCCGGGTCGTCCGACCGGACGTAACCCGGGACGAGCCGGTCGTCGTCCTCGGCGGGGGGCAGCAGGTCGCCGACGCCGAGGTCGCCCGGCCGCACCCGCTCGCTCCAGGGCACCCAGACCGGCGCGACCAGCGCGTCCTCGCCCGGGACCAGCACGGTCTCGCTGACGGTGACGGGCTCGTCGTCGCCCGCCGCCGCGAGCGTGACCGACCAGCGCCAGCCCCGGTAGCCACCCTGCCGGGCGGCGAAGTAGTGCGTGACGGCGTTGGCGTCCTCCGCGCGGGCGTCGAGGTGCTCGCCGACGGCGTCGGCCGCGGCCTCGTGCCCGATGTCCGCCGCGGCTTCCTCCACCGCCGCCGACCTGGCCAGATCCACCGCGTCCACGAGCCGGGACGGCGGGTCGAGGGTCGGTACGGAGTTCACCCGGGGGATTGTGCCACCCTCTCCGGCATGACCTTCGGGCGTGCGGTCGCCGGGGCCCTCGTCGTCGCGCTCGCCGGGTGCGCCGCCGCGTCGCCGGCGCCGGAGCTGACCGCCGCCGCGTCCGCCGAGCAGCTGCGTCCCGAGGTGCTGGCCGAGCAGCCGCACGACACCACGGCGTTCACCCAGGGCCTGGAGCTGGCCGACGGCGTGCTCTACGAGGGCACCGGGCGCGAGGGGCGCTCGCAGCTTCGCGAGCTGGACCCGGACACCGGTGCCGTCCGGCGGGCCGTCCCGCTGCCCGGTTCGCTCTTCGGCGAGGGCATCACGGTCGTCGACGACCGGATCTGGCAGCTGACCTGGCAGGACGGCGTCGCGCTCGAATGGGACCGGGCGAGCCTCACGCTGCTGCGCGAGGTGCCGGTCGACGGCGAGGGCTGGGGTCTGTGCCGCGACGGCGACCGGCTGGTCCGCAGCGACGGCACCGACCTGCTGCGCTTCCACGACCCCGCGACGTTCGCCGAGACCGGCTCCGTGCCCGTCACGCTGGCCGGCGAGCCGGTCCGGCAGCTCAACGAGCTGGAGTGCGTGGACGGCCAGGTGTGGGCCAACGTGTGGCGGACCGACCGGATCGTGCGCATCGACCCGGCCGACGGGCGGGTGACCGCGGTCGTCGACGCCGCCGGCCTGCTCGACCCCGCGCAGCGCGCCGGCACCGACGTCCTGAACGGCATCGCGGCGCTCGGCGGCGGCGAGTACCTCCTCACCGGCAAGCTCTGGCCGACCACCTTCCGTGTGCGGTTCGTGCCTCGGACGGGCTAACCGAGCACCAGCCGACGGCGTCCCGGATGGGCCAGAATGGGAGCGTGGTACCGCCCGAGCCGCCTCCTCCCCGCCGCGACCGCGGCGCGCCCGCAGCTGGGCCACCGCCGAGGGCGAGACCCGGTCCGACGTCGCCGCGCCGCCCACCCAGCGCCGCTACCCCTGGCAGGACGACCCCGACTACGACCCGTCGGTGCACCGCCGCGTCCCGCCGCCCCGCGACTGCGCCCGCCGCCCGCCGAACGCACGCCCGAGCCGGAAGCCGCCGAGCCCCCGCCTGCCGAACCCGAGCCCCCCGCTCCGCGCCCGTCCGACGACGAGCGGCCGACCCCGCGGATGCCCCGCAAGCTGACCGTCACGCGCGTCGCGGCGATGCGCGGGCGGCAGATCACGGAGAGCGGGATCCGGGCGTTCCGCCGGGCCGCCACCGCGGACGGCGCCGACCGCTCCGGGCTCACCGCCCTCACCTACGCCACGATGATGAGCTCCGCGGTCGACGCCGCCGTGGCCGTCGCGCTGGCCAACACGCTCTTCTTCGCGGCCGCCACCGCGGAGAGCCGCACCAACGTCGCGCTGTACCTGCTGATCACCGTGGCGCCGTTCGCCGTGGTCGCGCCGGTGATCGGGCCGCTGCTCGACCGGCTGCAGCGCGGCAGGCGGGCCGCGCTCGCCGTCTCGTTCGCCGGACGCGCGCTGCTCGCGGTCGTGATGGCGTTCAACTACGACACGTGGCTGCTGTACCCGGCCGCGCTCGGCACGCTGGTGCTGAGCAAGTCGTTCTCCGTGCTCAAGGCGGCCGTCACCCCGCGGGTGCTGCCGAGCGCGATCACGCTGGTCACCACCAACTCCCGGCTCACCGCGTTCGGGCTGGCCGCGGCCGGTGTCTTCGGCGGGATCGCGGCCGGCGTCGCCGCACTGTGGGGCTCGCCGGGCGCCCTCTTCTTCACCGCCGTGCTGGGCATCGCCGGCACCTGGCTCTGCCTGCGCATCCCGGGCTGGGTGGAGTCCACCGAGGGCGAGGTGCCCGCCGCGCTGCGCAACACCGGCCGCGGCAGGCGCCGCCCGATGGGCCGCGGGGTGGCGGTCGGGCTGTGGGGCAACTCGGCGATCCGCATCGTCACCGGGTTCCTCACGCTGTTCGTCGCGTTCGTCGTGCGGGAGCAGAGCGAGGCCGACCCGGCCCAGCAGCTCGTGCTCATCGGCATCGTCGGCGCGGCGGCCGCGATCGGCTCGTTCGCCGGCAACGGCGTCGGCTCCCGCCGGCAGTTCGGGCACCCGGACACGATCATCGTCTCGTGCATCGGCGCGGCGCTCGCCGCCTGCATCGTCGCCGCGGTGCTCCCGGGCATCGCGACGGCCGCGCTGGTCGGGCTGGTCGGGGCCGCGTCCAGCGCGCTGGCCAAGGTCTGCCTCGACGCCGTGATCCAGCGTGACCTGCCGGAGGAGTCGCGGGCGTCCGCGTTCGGGCGTTCGGAGACGGTCCTGCAGCTCGCGTGGGTGTTCGGCGGCGCGCTCGGCGTGCTGCTGCCGCACTTCACGTTCTGGATCGGGTTCACCGTGATCGCGGGCATCGTCGCGGTGGTCGGCACGCAGACCGTGCTGGTCGTGCGCGGCCGCAGCATGCTGCCGTCGCTGCGGCGCCGGGCGGCCGCCGAGCCGCCGACCGAACCGGCCCGTACGGGGAGCTGACCGGGCGTCCGTAGGGTGACGGCGTGCGTCGTCGTCAGCTCGTGGGTCGCCTGCTCCCGGTCCTCGCGGCCGCCGGGCTGCTCGCCGGGTGCGGCAGCGCCCCGCCCGAGGTGACGTTCGCGGCCGGCGGCGCGTCCGTCGTCGCCCGGCCCACGCAGTACTGCGACATCGCGCTGACCGACTGCTCGGCCGACGCCGCCGCACCCGTCGAGCTGGCGGTGCCGCCCGGCACCCCGCTGCAGGTCACGGTGCCGGACGCGGTCGCGCAGACCCCGTGGCAGGTGGTCTTCAGCTTCCGCGACGCGGCCGGCGTGCAGGACGACCAGCGCAGCCCCGTCTTCGGGGCGGCCGAGCGCAGCATCTGGACGTTGGAGCTGCCCGACCCGGCGCCCGCCTGCTGACCGCGCAGGTGCAGCAGTACGGGCCCCCGCCGCAGATCAACCCGGAGAGCGGGGAGGTCGAGTTCCCGATCCGGGCGAGCTGGGTGCTGACGACGAGCGGCGGCTAACCGTCCAGGTCGCGGGCGACGGCCCGCACGACCTCGGCGGCGAGCTTGCAGGTGCGGCGGTCGGGGTAGCGGCCGCGGCGCAGGTCGGGCTGCACCTTCGTCTCGAGCAGCCGGATCATGTCCTCGATGAGGCTGTGCAGGTCCTCGGCGGGCCGGCGGGTGGCCTCGACGACGGACGGCGGCGTGTCGACCAGGCGTACCTGGAGGGCCTGCGGGCCGCGGCGGCCCTCGGCCATCCCGAACTCGACGCGCTGGCCCGCCTTGAGCGCCTGCACCCCCGCCGGCAACGCGGCCTTGCGGACGTAGACGTCCTCGCCGCCGTCCTGAGCGAGGAACCCGAAGCCCTTTTCGGCGTCGTACCACTTGACCCTGCCGGTCGGCACCCTGTTCACCCGTTCCTCGATAGACCCTGCGTCGTGCGGCGCCGCGGTGGGCCGCACGACGAACGCGCCCCGACGCCGTGGACCGCCACTTGGTCGGCCTTCGAGCGACACCGGGACGCGTGGGCACCACCCTAGACCGGACGGACCGCTCTGCGCAGCCGCCAAAGGCGACCGGCTAGCGGACGTTCGTCGCGGGACGCTCCGATCCCGTAACGACCTGAGGATGGCGCCGTGTCAGGCGTTGCGGACCGCCGCGGCGGCGCCGAGACCGAGCATCTCGACGCTCGTCCTGCGCATCTCGACCTTCCGGACCTTGCCGGTGACGGTCATCGGGAACCCGTCGACGACCACCACGTAGCGCGGGATCTTGTAGTGCGCGAGCTTGCCCGTCGCGAACGTGCGCACGTCGGCGGCGGTGAGCGCGGCCGCGCCGTCCCGCAGCGTCACCCAGGCGCACAGCTCCTCGCCGTACTTCGCGTCGGGCACGCCCACGACCTGCGCGTCGACGACGTCCGGGTGGGTGTAGAGGAACTCCTCGATCTCCCGCGGGTAGATGTTCTCCCCGCCCCGGATGACCATGTCCTTGATCCGGCCGGTGATGTTGACGTAGCCGTCGGCGTCCATGACGCCCAGGTCGCCGGTGTGCATCCAGCGGGCCTGGTCGATCGCCTCCGCCGTCTTGTCCGGCTCGTCCCAGTAGCCGAGCATCACCGAGTAGCCGCGGGTGCACAGCTCGCCCGGCTCGCCGCGGGGCAGCGTCAACCCGCTCCCCGGGTCGACGACCTTGACCTCGACGTGCGGGTGCACCGTCGACCGTGGAGACGCGCCGCTCCAGCGAGTCGTCCGCGCGGGTCTGCGTCGAGACCGGCGACGTCTCCGTCATGCCGTAGCAGATGGTCACCTCGGTCATGCCCATCCGGTCCACGACCTGCTTCATGATCTCCACCGGGCACGGCGAGCCGGCCATGATCCCGGTGCGCAGCGACGAGAGGTCGAAGGACTCGAAGTCGGGGTCGTTCAGCTCCGCGATGAACATCGTCGGCACGCCGTAGAGCGACGTGCAGCGCTCCTGCGCGACCGCCGCCAGCGTCGCCTTCGGGTCGAACCCGGGGCCCGGGACGACCATGGTGGCGCCGTTCGTGGTGCAGCCGAGGTTGCCCATCACCATGCCGAAGCAGTGGTAGAAGGGCACCGGGATGCAGACCCGGTCGTCCGGGGTGTAGCCGCAGAGGCGCCCGACGAAGTAGCCGTTGTTGAGGATGTTGTGGTGCGAGAGCGTCGCGCCCTTCGGGAAGCCCGTGGTGCCCGACGTGTACTGGATGTTGATCGGGTCGTCGGGCGAGAGCCGGGACTGCCGCCGCGCCAGCTCCTCCCGGTCGCCCGCGCGGCCGGCGGCCAGCAGCTCGTCCCAGGCGGGCGTGCCGAGCAGGACCACCTGGCGCAGCGCCGGGCACCGCGGCCGCACCTGCTCGATCATCCCCGCGTAGTCCGACGTCTTGAACGCCGTGGCCGCCACCAGCACCGCGACCCCGGCCTGGTTGAGCACGAACTCCAGCTCGTGGGTGCGGTAGGCCGGGTTGATGTTCACCAGGATCGCGCCGATCTTGGCCGTCGCGTACTGCACGAGCGTCCACTCCGCGACGTTCGGCGCCCAGATCCCCACCCGGTCGCCCTTCTCGACCCCGGCCGCGACCAGCCCCATCGCCACGGTGTCGACGTCGTCCCGCAGCTCGTGGTAGGTCCAGCGGCGCCCGCTCGGCACGTCGACCAGCGCCTCCCGGCCGGCGTGCGCGGCGGCGGTGCGGTCGAGGTTGTCGCCGATCGTGTCGCCGAGCAGCGGGACGTCGGACGTGCCCGACGCGTACGACGGGAGGGCGGGTGCGGGAGTGGACACGGCGTCGGGTCCTTCCGGGCGAAGTGTGGTGCCAGACACATCATGCCCGGAAGGACCCGACTTGCAGCAAAGCCACCCTCATGCAGCCTGGCTGCGTGGGGGTGGCTTTGCTGCAAGTGGGGTCGGGGCGATCGGACGAGCTCACAGCCCGCCGGTGTTGAGCAGCAGGTCCGGCGTGCCGCCGGTGTCCCCGCCCGCGACCACCCCGGGCGTCGCGTGGCCGACGATCCACCGCTCGACCACGTCGCTCGGGGCGTCGCCGAACGTCTGCTTGTAGAGCGCGGCCACGCCCGCCGCGTGCGGGGCGGCCATCGACGTGCCCGTGTACGACGCCGTCCGCCCGCCCGGGACGGGGGCGACGATGCTGGTGCCGGGGGCGTAGAGGTCCACGCACGCGCCGGTGGACGAGCTGGTGGCGCGCCGGTCGTCGATCGTCGAGTTCGCGACGACGAGCACGCCCCGCGCCGCCCGCGGGGCCACCCCGCAGTCCTCCGCGCCGGAGTTGCCGGCCGACGCGGCCACGAACACGCCCTGCCGCACGAGCGACTCCACGGCCGCGACCAGCACGTCCGACGGGCCGTAGCTCCACGACATCACCGCGACGGACGGCCCGCTGTGGTGCCTCGCCACGTAGTCCACGCCCGCGAGCAGCGACGACAGCGTGCCGGCGCCGGAGCAGTCGAGCACCTTGACCGCCTCGACGCGGGCCTGCTTGGCCACGCCGGAGTCCTGCGAGGCGGCGATCCCGGCGACGACCGTGCCGTGCCCGTCGCAGTCGCCGCCCACGTCGTCGACGGTGTTGGCGACGAGGCTCGCGCGGCCGCCGAACTGCCGGTGGGCCGCGTCGACGCCGGTGTCCAGCACGTAGACGGTGACGCCCGCGCCGGTCGCGTTCGCGGTGTAGCTGTGGTCGAGCGGCAGGACGCGCTGGTCGATGCGGTCGAGCCCCAGTTCGGCGGGTCCGGCTGGGTGGCCTCGGTCAGGCTGAGGTTGCGGCGCCGGCTCGGCTCCAGCGGCGTGACGCGCCGGTCCAGCTCCACCCCGAGCACGCCGTCCCGCTTGCGGATCCGGTCGACCTGGTCGCGGCGCAGCTGGGCGGCGAACCCGGCGAAGGCCCGGTCGAACGTGACGGTCGGCCGCACCCCCAGCTCGGCGGCCACCTCGGTCGCGACCTGCGGCGAGCGGGCGTGCACGACGTAGTCGACGGCGGTGGTCCCGGCCGCCGCGGCCGTGCCCGGCGCGGCGAGCCCGCCCAGGAGCTGCAGCGCGATCGCCGCAGGCACGGCACGCAGGAGGAACCGCCTCACGATCACCGACGCTACGAGCGTGGTGCCGGTGGGAACAGAGACACGATCGGGGCTGGAGTGACAGATGTTTCCCGTGTGACGAACTCACGCCCCGCCGGGGTAGACCTGCACCTCCGTCGCCTTCACCACGAACCACAGCTCCGCGCCCGGCTCGACCCCGAGGTCCGCGACCGCGGCCGGGGTGACGTCGGCCGCGAGCCCGTCCACCCACGGCGGGCCCCCGGGCGCCGGAGCGGCGCGCAGCCGCACGACGTCGCCCCGCGGCTCGACCGTCGCGAGACGCACCGGCAGCACGTTGCGCGGGCTGCCCTTCGGGGGTTCCGGGAACACCGCCACCGCGCTCGGCGGGAAGACCGCGACCGCCGGCTCGCCGGGCACCGCCCCGTCCACCCGCCCGGCGACGACCGTGCCGTCCGGGGCCAGCAGCCCGCCGTCGGCGACCGCGCCGGGCACCAGGTCGAGCCCGGCGATCCGGGCCGTGAACGCCGTGCGCGGGCGGCCCAGCACCTCCCGGGTCGGGCCCTGCTCGACGAGCCGGCCGCCGGTCAGCACGACGACCTGGTCGGCGAGCACGAGCGCGTCGAGGGCGGAGTGCGTGACGAGCACAGCGGTCTGCCCGGCCGCCCGGATCACCCGGCGCAGGAGCGCGCGCATCGCCGGGGTCGCGTCGACGTCGAGCGCGGCGAGCGGCTCGTCGAGCAGCAGGAGGTCCGGCCGCGGGGCCAGCGCGCGGGCCAGCGCGACCCGCTGCTGCTGCCCGCCGGACATGCGGGCCGGGCGCCGGTCGGCCAGCTCGCCCACGTCGACGTCGGCGAGCAGCTCACGGGCCCGCTGCTCGGCCGCGCGCCGCGGCACGCCGTGCGCCCGCGGCCCGAACGCGACGTTGCCCAGCGCCGTGAGATGCGGGAACAGCAGGGCCTGCTGGGCCATCAGGCCGACCCCGCGCCGGTGCGGCGGCACGTGCACCCCGGCCGCGACGTCGGTGACCACGGTCTCGCCGACCCGGACGTGGCCCTGGTCCGGCCGCAGCAGCCCGGAGAGCACGCCGAGCAGCGTCGACTTGCCCGCGCCGTTCGGACCCAGCACCGCGAGCACCTGACCGGGCTCGACGGTCAGCGCGACGTCCAGCGTGAAGGTCTCCCGCCGCACGACCATCCGCGCGTCGAGCCGGCGGCCGTGCTCATCGCATCCCCTCGACCGTCCGCGGCCGGGCCACCGCGATCACGAGGACGGCCACGACGACCAGCAGCAGCGAGAGCGCGATCGCCGCGTCGACGTCCGACTCGCGTTCGAGGTAGACGAGCAGCGGCAGGGTGCGAGTCGTGCCCTGCAGGCTTCCGGCGAACGCGATCGTCGCGCCGAACTCGCCGAGGCAGCGGGCGAAGGCCAGCACCGCGCCGGACGCCAGCCCGGGCAGCACCAGCGGCACGGTGACCCGCCGGAACGCCAGGCCCGGCGACGCGCCGAGCGTCGCCGCGACGTCCTCGTAGCGCTGCCCGGCCGTGCGCAGCGCGCCCTCCAGGCTCACGACGAGGAACGGCATCGCGACGAACGTCTGCGCGAGCACCACCGACGCGAGGTGAACGGGATCGTGATGCCGAACGCGAGGTTCAGCCCGCGCCCGATGAGCCCGGTGCGCCCGAGCAGGAACAGCAGCGCGAGCCCGCCGACCACCGGGGGCAGCACGAGCGGCAGCAGTACCAGCGACCGCAGCACCCGCAGGCCGCGGACCCGGCCGCGGGCGAGCACCACCGCCAGCGGGCCGCCGAGCAGGATGCACAGCAGCGTCGAGGCCGTGGCGGTCTCCAGCGAGAGCCGCAGCGCGTCCAGCGCCGACTCGCTGAGCAGCAGCTCGGGCAGCCGCGGCCAGTCGGTGCGGACCGCGAGCCCGACGACGGGCAGCGCGATGAGCGCGAACCCCAGCGTCGCCGGCACCCAGATGAACCCGGGCAGCGCGACCCCGGCGCGGTGGTCGTCGCGCCGGACGGCGGGCGGAGCGGTCACGGCGAGCCGGCGCCCGGGGTCTCCACCACGACCGTCGTCGACTTGATCACGGCGACCGCGAGCGACCCGGGCTCCAGCGCCATCTCGCGAACGGCCTCGCTCGACATCAGCGAGACGATCCGGTGCGGCCCGCACTGCATCTCGACCTGGGCCATGACGCGGTCCGAGACCACCGCGGTGACCAGCCCGACCAGCCGGTTGCGCGCCGAGCTCTGCACGTCGGACGGGTCCGGGGCGGCGCTGGCGTGCTCCCGGGCGAACGCGGCGAGCGCAGCCCCGTCGACCACCTTCCGGTTCGACGCGTCGGCGTGCACGGGCAGCGCGCCGGCGTCCACCCAGCGGCGGACGGTGTCGTCGCTGACGCCGAGCAGCCGGGCGGCGTCCGAGATCCTGAACTGCGGCACGAGCGGCAGAATAGGGACGCAGCTGCGCGTACGGCCAGTGGCCCGGCCGGTGTGGTTGGCTCCGGACGTGGACTTCGAACCCAGCGCCGCCGCTGCCGACCACGTCAAGCGCATGCGCGCGTTCCTCGACGAGCGGATCCTGCCCGCCGAGCGGTCTACGACGCGTTCCGCGCCGAGCGCCGCGGCACGCCGCAGGAGTGGGACCTGCCGCCGGTGGTCGAGGAGCTGAAGACCGAGGCGCGGGCCCGCGGGCTGTGGAACCTGTTCCTGCCGAGCGTCTCCGGGCTGTCGAACCTGGAGTACGCGCCCGTCGCGGAGGTCTCGGGCTGGTCGCCGGTGATCGCGCCGGAGGCGATCAACTGCCAGGCGCCGGACACCGGCAACATGGAGACGCTGCACCTGTTCGGCACGCCCGAGCAGAAGGAGCAGTGGCTCACCCCGCTGCTGGCGGGCGAGATCCGCTCCGCGTTCGCCATGACCGAGCCGGACGTCGCGTCGTCGGACGCCACGAACATCCAGACCCGCATCCGCCGCGAGGGCGACGAGTACGTGATCAGCGGGCGGAAGTGGTGGATCTCGGGCAGCGCCGACGAGCGCTGCAAGGTCTTCATCGTCATGGGCAAGACCGACCCGGACGCGCCCAGGCACCGGCAGCAGTCGATGGTGCTCGTCCCGCGGGACGCCCCGGGGCTGGAGATCGAGCGGCACCTGCCGACGTTCGGCTACCAGGACCAGCACGGGCACTCCGAGCTGGCCTTCCACGACGTCCGGGTGCCGGTGTCGAACCTGCTCGGCGAGGAGGGCGGCGGGTTCACGATCGCGCAGGCGCGCCTGGGCCCCGGCCGCATCCACCACTGCATGCGCCTGATCGGGATGGCGGAGCGGGCCATCGACCTGATGGTGCGGCGGGCGAGCTCGCGGGTCGCGTTCGGGCGGCCGCTGGCCGACCAGGGCGTCGTCCGCGAGCAGATCGCGCTGTCGCGCATCGAGGTGGAGCAGGCCCGGCTGCTCGTGCTGAAGACGGCCTGGCTGATCGACCGGTTCGGCGCGAAGGGCGCGGCCACCGAGATCGCCGCCATCAAGGTCGTCTGCCCGCGCATGGCGTCGGCCGTGATCGACCGGGCGATCCAGGTGCACGGCGGGGCCGGGATGAGCGACGACTTCCCGCTCGCCTACTTCTCCGTGTGGGCGCGCGTGCTGCGGCTCGCGGACGGCCCGGACGAGGTGCACCTGCGGACCGTCGCGCGCCAGGAGCTGGGGCGGCACTCCTGATCGGCGCGCAACTGCCCGTTGCGACGCCGTGCGAATCCGCAGTTACGGAGCGAAACACTGATCTTCTCCGCATCCGCGGTTAGGTACATCACCGCAGGTCGGAGCAGGGATTCAGGGTCCCCCGGAACGGTTACGCTCGTCACGTGACGGCTACCGAACTCGGCCTCCCCGCAGCGCGGCGGGCTGCCCCGCGGGATCCGGCCCGCCCGGCCGACCCCCGGCTCGTCGACACGTTCGGCCGGTCGCCACCGATCTGCGCATCTCGCTGACCGACCGGTGCAACCTCCGCTGCTCCTACTGCATGCCGGCCGAGGGCCTCGACTGGATGCCGCGCGCCGACCAGCTCACCGACGACGAGCTGGTCCGGCTGATCACCATCGCCGTGCGCGACCTCGGCGTCCACGAGCTGCGGTTCACCGGCGGCGAGCCGCTGCTGCGCCGCGGGCTGGAGGACGTGATCGCCGCGTCCGCCGCGCTCACGCCGCGCCCCGACATCTCGCTGACCACCAACGGGATCGGGCTCGCGCGCCGGGCGGAGGCGCTGGCCGCCGCGGGTGTCAACCGGCTGAACGTCTCGATGGACACGCTGCGGCCCGAGCGCTTCGCGACGATCACCCGTCGCGACCGGCTCTCCGACGTGCTCGACGGGCTGACCGCCGCCCGCGCCGCCGGGCTGGGCCCCATCAAGATCAACAGCGTGCTGCTGCGCGGCGTCAACGACGACGAGGCCGTCGCGCTGGTGGGGTTCGCCGTCGACCAGGGCTACGAGCTGCGGTTCATCGAGCAGATGCCGCTCGACGCCCAGCACGGCTGGGAGCGCTCCGAGATGATCACCGCGGGCGAGGTGATGGAGCGGCTGGCCGGCCACTTCGTCCTCACCCCGGACCCCGGCGAGCGCGGCGGCGCCCCGGCCGAACGCTGGCTCGTCGACGGCGGGCCGGCCGTCGTCGGGATCATCGCGTCGGTGACGCGCCCCTTCTGCGGGGCGTGCGACCGCACCCGGCTCACGGCCGACGGGCAGGTCCGCTCGTGCCTGTTCGCGCGCACCGAGACCGACCTCCGGGCGATGCTGCGCGGCGGTTCGCCGGACACGGAGATCGCGACGCCTGGCGCGCCGCCATGTGGGGCAAACTCGCCGGCCACGGCATCGACGAGCCCGGCTTCCTGCAGCCGGACCGGCCGATGAGCGCGATCGGAGGATGAGGGTGACCACCCAGACCGTCACCACGGTGACCGTCCGGTACTTCGCGGCGGCCCGCGCCGCGCGGGCGCCGAGAGCGAGCCGCTGGAGCTGCCGGCCGGCAGCACGGTCGACGACGCCGTCGCCGCCCTCTCCGACCGGCACGCGCCGGGCTCGCCCGGGTGCTCGCGCGGTGCAGCTACCTGCTCGACGAGGTCGCCGTGCGCGACCGCACCCTCTCGCTCCCCGACGGTGCCGCGCTGGACGTCCTGCCGCCGTTCGCGGGGGGCTGAGGCCCTCCTCGCTGCCGTGCTCCGTCCGGAGCCGGTTCTCGAGAACGGCGAGCTCGCCGGCCGGGTCACTGCGGGGCGGTCTGCAGCCGGGCGATCCATGGATGGCCCCCGTGCACCTGCCGTAGCCACCCGACCAAGGTTGCGCGCTGGTCGCGTCCAGCAGTGGCAGCGCGGCGGCGAAGTCGATCTCGTCCTTGTCGCGACAGGCTTTTCGCCTTGAACAGCAGCACAACCTCGGCCGCGAGGAACGGGATGCCGTCGGCCGTGCGGCAGACGATCTGCGCGTACGGCCGCCGGATGCGATCGTCCCGCCGACAGATCCAGAGGTCGCCGTCGTGCGGCTCGCGGAAGATGTCGACGAGGTAGTGATCGGTGACAGGGTCGCGTACCCAGGTCTGATGAGTAGGGCGAACTCGTCGTCGGTCGCGGACCGCCACACCTTTCCTTCGTACGGTGCGTCCAGCTCGCAGTCCCCGAATCGTGCCCGCAACTCGGGGTAGCCGGCTTCCGGCACCGCGATCTCGATGTCGCCGTGCGGGCGTATCCGGCCGGTGAACAGCTCGATCGCCCAGCCGCCCACGACGCACCAGGGTGCTGTCACCCCGGAGAGCCGCTCGGCCACCGCGACAGGGGTGAGGGAGTGCTCCCACCGGGCGTCCAACTCGTCGACACGGAACTCGACGCCGCCTCGTTCCGCCACGCCCGAAGGCTAGTGCTATCGCCGAATCACCACCTTCAGCGCATTGTTGGCGCCGGCGTTCGCGAACGTGTCGTAGGCGCTCAGCATCTCGCCGAGGCCGAACTCGTGGGTGCCGAACAGCTCGCCCGCGACCTTCCCGGACTGCACGAGCTTCATCAGCATCGGCACGGTCGTGCCGTCGACGAGGCCCGTGGTGATGGTGACGTTCTTGATCCACAGGTCTTCGAGGTGCAGCGTGGTCGGGGCGCCGTGCACCCCGATGTTCGCGACCACGCCGCCCGGCCGCACCACCCGCGTGCACAGGTCGAACGTCTGCGGGATGCCGACGGCCTCGATCGCGACGTCGGCGCCGAGCCCGCCGTCGGTGAGCGCCGCGATCCGCTGCTCGGCGTCCGGGTCGGCGGAGTTGATCACCTCGTCGGCGCCGAAGCGGCGCGCGTGCTCCAGCCGCGAGTCGGCGAGGTCCACGGCGACGACGGTCGCGGCGCCGGCGAGCCCGGCCGTCTGGATCGCGGCGAGGCCCACCGGCCCGGCACCGACGACCACGACGACGTCGCCCGGCTTGACCCGGCCGTTGCGCACGCCGACCTCGTAGCCGGTGGGCAGGATGTCGGTCAGGAAGAGCACCTGCTCGTCCGTCACACCCTCGGGCACCTTGTGCACGCTGGTCTCGGCGAACGGCACGCGCGTGTACTCGGCCTGCGTCCCGTCGACGAGGTGCCCGAAGATCCAGCCGATCCCGCCGGTGGACGCGCAGTGGCTGGGCATCGCGCGCTTGCACGCGGCGCAGCGCCCGCAGGACGTGATCGCGGGGACGATCACCCGGTCGTCGACGGCGAGGTTGCGCACCGCCGAGCCGACCGCGACGACCGTGCCGACCGCCTCGTGCCCGAGGATCCGCCCCTGCTCGACGCTGGGCACGTCGCCCTTGAGGATGTGCAGGTCGGTGCCGCAGATCGTGGTGGTGTCGATCTGCACCACCACGTCGGTCGGGTCGACCGGCTTCGGGTCGCGACGGTCTCCCAGGACTTCTGGCCCGGGCCGTGGTAGACGAGCGCCTTCATCGGCTTCTCCTCGCGACGTGCGTGCCGTGAGCGCCGCCACGACTGTGACGGCGCTCACCGGACGCTAGGCCGATGAGCTTCCCGCCCAGTCTCAATCTGACACGACGGGAACGGTGACCAGCCGGGTGATCCGCCATTCGCCGGGGAGGCGGTGGGCCCGGCAGCGCTCGCGGGCGAGTGGGTGGCCGCCAGGTCGTGCCGCGCTCGCCGACGCCGGGGTCCCGGTCGACGGCCCGCGCGCCGTCCAGGACATCGCCGAGCGGTTCGACATGACCAGGCCGAGCGTCTCGGAGCACCTCACGGTGCTGCGCGAGGCCGGGCTCGTCACCGAGACCCGGCACGGCCGCCAGCAGCACTACGCCGTGGCGCCCGAGCCGTTGCGCGACCTCCAGCAGTGGCTCTCCCCGTACGAGCGGTTCTGGCGCGGCAAGCTCGGTGACCTGCGCGAGTTCCTCGACGCCCACGACGAGCAGCAGGAGCGGGCATGACCGAGGTCGCGGACCTCGGCGTCATCCACGTCGACGAGCTCCTGCCGCACTCGACCTGCGGCCGGAGGACCTGCCCCGCTACAGCTGGACCGACGCCGCCGACCTGGGCGCGCTCGCCTCGACCGTCACCTGGACGCTGCGCCCGGAGGGCCGGGCACCCGGGCTCTTCCTGGAGCACCGCGGGTTCGACCCGGACAACCCGGTCCACCAGCTCTCCCGCACGATCATGAGCTGCGGCCGGCGCAGCCGGGTGATCAGCCGGCTCGTGGCGTTCCTGGCCGGCTCGCGGGATCAGGCGAGCCCGGCCAGCTCGCGGTAGCCGGGGAGCGTCCCGGCCGGCGTCGTCACGGTGGTCGCCGCGAGCATCGCGTGCACGACGGCCCGCCCGACGACGTCGGCCGCGGCGGCCTGCAGCGCCACGAGCCCGTGCAGGTCCGGCGCCGGGCGCGCGCCGGTGGCCAGCCCGAAGAGCGCGTCCCCGTCGGCCGCGGTGTGCACGGGCGCCAGTGCGCGGGCCAGCCCGTCGTGGCCCGCCGTCGCGAGCCGCGAGCACCCGGCCTTGTCGAGGGCGACGTCCGTGCCGACGACGCCGATCGTCGTCGCGGAGCCGAGCGCGGGCGGCATCGCGGCGCGGGCCGCGGCCCGCATCGCTTCCAGCTCCGCCGCCCCGACCGCGAGCTCGGGGAACTCGCCCGGCAGCCCGAGGTGGCGGCCCCGCAGCTGCCCGGTCGTGAGGTCGACCGCCGAGCCCGCGGCGTTGACGGCGACGAGCGCCGCGACCACGGTCCCGTCGCCCAGCACCGCGCTCGCCGTCCCGATCCCGCCCTTGAAACCGCCGGTCTGCGCGCCCGTGCCGGCCCCGACCACCCCCTGCTCGACGGGCCCGCCGGCGGCCGCGGCGCACGCCGCGCGCCCGGTGCCCGCGTCCGGCCGGCGGCCGAAGTCGCCGCCCCGGCCGAGGTCGAACAGCACCGCCGCGGGCACGATCGGCACCACCCCGCCCGGCACCGGCACGCCCGTGCCGCGCGCCTCCAGCCACGCCATCACCCCGTCGGCCGCCGCGAGGCCGTACGCGCTCCCGCCGCTGAGCAGCACCGCGTTGACGTGTTGCACGGTGTTGCGCGGGTCGAGCAGGTCGGTCTCCCGGGTGCCCGGCGCCGCGCCGCGGACGTCCACACCGCCCACGGTCGCGTCCGGGGTGAGCACCACGGTGGCACCGGTCAGCGCGCCGTCCCCGGTCCGGGTCGCGTGCCCGACCCGCAGGCCGGCGACGTCGGTGAGGGCGTTGTGCGGTCCGGGGAGCATGGCGCCATCCTGCCGCGCGCGACGTCCGATCTCCGCCAGCGCGAGCCGTCCGGCTCCGTGAGGCTGGACGCATGCTCGACTGGACGGCTCTGGAGGAACGCCTCGACGCCGACGGCGTCGCCCGCACGCCACCGCTGCTCACGCCGGAGCAGTGCGCGGAGGTCACCGCGATGTTCGACGCCGGCGGCCACTTCCGCAGCACGGTGGTGATGGCCCGGCACGCGTTCGGCGAGGGGTGCTACCGCTACTTCGCCGACCCGCTCCCGCCGCCGGTCCAGCGGCTGCGCGAGGAGCTGTACCCACCGATCGCCGCGATCGCGAACCGCTGGGCGACCGGCTCGGCGAGCGCCGCTTCCCGGCCGAGCTGCCCGGGCTGCTGGCCGAGTGCGCGGCGCTGGGCCAGCACCGCCCGACCCCCCTGCTCCTGCGGTACGGGCCCGGCGGCTACAACTGCCTGCACCAGGACGTGTACGGCGAGCTGACGTTCCCGCTGCAGTTCCTGGTGATGCTGAGCAGGCCCGACGAGGACTTCACGGGAGGCGAGAGCGTGTTCGTGGAGCAGCGGCCGCGCCGGCAGTCGCGGCCGGTGGTCGTGCGGCCCCGGCAGGGCGAGGCGGTGATCTTCCCGGTGCGCCACCGCCCCCTCCGGGGCGTGCGCGGCGACCACCGCGTGCAGATGCGGCACGGGGTCAGCGCCGTGCACAGCGGCAGCTGGCACGTGCTCGGGATCATCTTCCACAACGCCCGGTGACGGCCCGGCTCGCGCGCGCGGCGGGCTGGCTCCTCGCCTCCGCCGTGCTCGGCTACCTCGCGCTGTACCCGCTGGTCACGGGCTGGATGCTGGCCCGGCACCTGTGGGGCCCCGGCCCGTCCCCGCTCGACGCGGACGACGTCGGGGCGACCGTCCTGATCCTCGTGGTGGGCGGCGGGATCGTCGCGGGTGGGATCGTCGCGGCGGGTCGCGGCCTGCGGTGGTGGGCTCCCGCGCGTACTGGCCGCTCACCGCGGCCGTGCTGGCGCTCCCG
Source organism: Pseudonocardia sp. CNS-139 (assembly GCA_001942415.1). GTDB lineage: Bacteria > Actinomycetota > Actinomycetes > Mycobacteriales > Pseudonocardiaceae > Pseudonocardia. Next base: position 36,041 of record MKJX01000195.1, on the reverse strand, counting down.
CCGGTGGTGTGGTGGGTCGCGACCGAACACCTCGACCCGATCGTCACGGTGCTGCGGCTCTTCCGATGACGCGCACACTGCGGGGGGTGTCGGCGGCCACCCGTCCCCACGTGCGTTTCTTCAAAACCCCACGGGGGCGACGGCCCGAGGGTTAGCGTCCTTGGCATGCCGTAGCCGGCGCACGGCGCATCCATTCGCACCGACCGATCACCGCTTCTGTCGATCGGTCGCGACTCGACGAGGTTCGTCATGCCCTTTCCTGCAAGGCGCTCTCAGCCTTGGTCGTCGCGCCCCAGACGCGCGTCCACGGTATTGGCTTCCTCGATGCTGTTGCTCTTAGCTTGCGTCGGAGATGTCGCAGCCGCGCCGGTTGCCGCTTTCGCTGCAGCGCCGGTCGCATTCGCAAGCCCCACACAGATGCCGGAACCAGTGATCTGGGCACCGTGCCCCAACAACGGGCGGGAGGCAGCGGAGAACAGGGTCGTTCGGTCGTTTTCGCGGTCCCCTGGCAGCGCGGTCGCCGCCACGATGCTCGGCGGTACCAGCGACCTCGTCTGCGGGCACAACGGGTACGGCTACTACCACGTCGCCAACAACCACGGCGTCGACTGGAACCAGAAGAGCATCCTCACCTCGGAGAACTGGCGAGATGTCGCCGACTACTCGATAGCCGAGACCCTCCGAGCCCCACAGGTGGTCACGTTCCGGGCCAGCAACGGGACCTTCTGCTACTCGCGCGAGATCTACCTGGTCAACAAGGTCAGAGGCTTGATCGTCGACGTGATGTACCCGAACGTTGTCGTCCGCGCGCAAGACGGCAGGATCATCACAGCCTTTCCGGCGCGCGCGCAGTGTCGATGACGATCACCATCCATCGCGAACAAGCCAACCAGCCATCCGATCTCTGTCACCGCCGATGTACGCTCACCGCACAATTGGTCCGGGAACGACCGACTGGCGACCGATGCCTTCCTCGACAGGGACAGATGATGAGTGAGACCGACCTCGACCGCTTCGTCCGGGCCGTCGAGGAGGACGACCGAGCGGTGTTCGTCGGCCCCGATGCCGAGGGCCGCCGTCTTCTCGCCAAGTACCACGACGACCACTTCGACCCGCCACTCGTCCTGGACTTCACCGACGCCGAGTTCGAGGCCGCGGTCCACAGCACCGCGCGCAGCGGCGGTCTCTCGCTCTGGCCGGACGCGGCGAGCCGGAGGCCGGAATCCGGCTGATGCTCGTGCACTTGTACGAGAGCATGTCGGGGATGCGGGTTCGCAGCGGCGGATCTACATCTCGGAAGGTCTACTGCGCGCCGAGTAGCGCGGCGACGGTCGAGGGACGCGATGGGCGACTGGTTGATCCCCCGGGAGCGGCGGGTGCTCGCGCCGGGCGCGTCCACGTCCCGGACTGGCTCGACCTCGACCGGCAGCGGGCGCTCGTGCGGGCCTGCCGGGAGTGGGCCGCGGACGGGCCGGGCATGCGGGCCACCGTGATGCCGAACGGCACGCGGATGTCCGTGCAGAGCTTCTGCCTCGGCTGGCACTGGTACCGTACCGCTACTCACGCACCCGCGACGACCAGGACGGGTCGCCGGTGGCGCCGTTCCCGGAGTTGTTGGGCGACCTCGGGCGGGCGGCGGTCGCCGCCGCGTACGGGGACGCCGCGCGGGCCCGCACCTACCGGCCGGACATCGCGCTGGTCAACCACTACGGGCCGGGCGCGAAGATGGGCCTGCACCGCGACGGCGACGAGAAGGCGCCCGACCCGGTCGTCTCGATCAGCGTCGGCGCGGCGTGCGTCTTCCGGTTCGGCAACACCGCGACGCGCGGCCGCCCCTGGACGGACGTGGAGCTGCACTCCGGCGACCTCGTCGTGTTCGGCGACGAGAGCCGCCTCGCCTACCACGGCGTGCCGAGGCTCCTCGCGGCGCCGGAGCCGCCGGACACCGGGCTGGTGTCCGGACGGCTCAACGTCACGCTGCGCGTCTCGGGGCTCTGACCCGGCGCCCGGTCAGCTCGACGACCGGCTGCGCCGGATCAGCAGCACGATGATCAGCAGCACCAGCCCGGCCGCCACCGGCGCGAGCCGGCGCAGCACCGGGGCGCCCGCCGTGTCCAGCAGGTCGATCGCGTCGACCTCGCTGCGCATCGGCGCGGCCGCCACCGGACGCGGCGCGGCGGCGGGCGTCGCCGGGGCGACGGTGGCGGTGGCCGTCGCGGCGGCGACCGCCGAGCCGGAGCCGTTGTTGGCGCCGGCGCCGCCGGCCTCCGCGGCCGAGGCGGCCGGCTGCTCCTCGGCGGCCGGCTCCTCCGCGGGCGCGAGCCTGCTCGCCACGCAGGCCGAGAACTGGCCGATGATCTTGTCGGCGACGTCGGAGATGACACCCCGGCCGAACTGGGCCGGCCGGCCGGTGATGGTCATGTCGGTGACCATCGTGACCGCGGTGCGGTTGGGCCCGTCGGCCACCATCGAGCCGGTGACGGTCGCGCTGGCGGTGCCGTTGCCCCGCGAGTCCCGCCCCGTCGCCTCGATGACGACCTTGTGGTTCTCGTCGTCGCGGCTGACGTAGGTGCCCTTGCCCTTGTAGGTGAGCGAGATCGGCCCGAGCTTCACCTTGACGGTGCCCGTGAAGGAGTCGCCCTCGTACTCCTGGAGCGTGGCGCCGGGGAAGCACGGGGCCACCGTCTCCGGCGTGTTCAGGGCCTCCCATGCCTTCTCGATCGGGGCGTCGATCGTGAACTTGTTCTCCAGCTGCATACGTCCAGTCTCCTCCCGAACCCGGAACGCCTGCCCCGGGCTGACCCGGAGGCAGCGTTCACGGCATCGACGATGCGTCCCACATGCGGGCGGGACGATCGAGCGTTCAGCCGGCGGCGGCGAGCACCGCTCGACCCGTCAGCACCTTGGCCAGGTGCTCACGGTAGTCGGCGGCCGCGTCGGCGTCACTCGGCGCCGACGTGCCCTCCGTGACGCGTTCCGCCGCGGCCCGGATCGCGTCGGCCGTGGCCGGCCCGCCGACGAGCGCCTGCTCGACGCCGCGGGCCCGGATCGGGGTGGTGCCCATGTTGGTCAGCGCCACCCTGGCCTCGGCGATCGCGCCGCCCTCGACGCGCACGGCGGCCGCGATCGCGACCATCGACCACGCCTGCGCGGTGCGGTTGAACTTCTCGTAGTGGCTGCCCCAGCCCGTGTAGCGCGGGAACCGGACCTCCGTGAGGACGTCGGACTCACCGAGCGCGGTGGTGAAGTAGTCCACGAAGAAGTCGCTCGCCGGGACCGTGCGGGTGCCGCCCGGGCCGGTGATGACGAGGTCGGCGTCGAGCGCGAGCGCGACGGCGCCCAGGTCGCCCGCCGGGTCGCGTGCGCGAGCGAGCCGCCGAGCGTGCCGCGGTGGCGCACCTGGTTGTCGGCGACGGTCTCGGTGGCCTGCACGAGCAGCGGGACGTGCCGGCGCACGAGGTCGTCCTTGACGATGTCGTAGTACGACGTCATGGCGCCGATGACAACCCGGTCGCCGTCCTCGCGCACGCCGCGCAGCTCCGGGATGCCCCCGAGGTCGACGATCAGCGACGGCGCCGCGAGGCGCAGCCGCAGCACCGGGAGCAGGCTCTGCCCGCCGGCGATGATCTTCGCGTCGTCCCCGCCCCGCTGGAGCGCGGCGATGGCGTCCGCGACCGACGCCGGCTTGACGTAGTCGAACTTGGCCGGGATCACTGGACCTCTCCCTGCGGGTTGTTCGGGTCGATCGAGCCGAGGCCCGCACCCGGCGAATGGGTGTCGACCGGGGTCTCCTGCGTCGCGACGCCGCGTGCGTCCTGGATGGCCCGCCACACCCGCTGCGGGGTGCACGGCATCTCCACCTCGCCGACGCCGAGGTGGCGCACCGCGTCGATCACACCGTTGACGATCGCCGGCGTGGACGCGATGGTCCCGGCCTCACCGACGCCCTTGACGCCGAGCGAGTTGGACGTGGCCGGGGTGCTCACGACCCGGGTGTCGAAGCTGGGCAGGTCGGCCGACGACGGCAGCGTGTAGTCCACGAACGTGCCGTTGACCAGCGTGCCCTGCTCGTCGTAGTTCGCCTCCTCGTAGAGCGCCTGCGCGATGCCCTGGGCGAGGCCGCCGTGCACCTGGCCCTCGACGATCAGCGGGTTGACGACCGCGCCGACGTCGTCGACGCACACGTACTTGCGCAGCGTCGCGCGGCCGGTCTCGGTGTCGACCTCGATCGCGGCCAGGTGCGTGCCGTGCGGGAACGAGAAGTTGTCCGGGTCGAACACCGCGTCGGCGTCGAGCGAGGGCTCCATGCCCTCCGGGAGGTCGTGCGCCGTGAACGTGGCGAACGCGATCTCCTGGATGGTCTTGCCCTGGCCGGTGCCGCGCACGGTGAACGTGCCGCCGGCGAACTCGAGGTCGTCCTCGGACGCCTCCAGCAGGTGCGCCGCGACCTTCCTGGCCTTGGCGACCACCTTCTCCGCGGCCTTGACGATCGCGATGCCGCCCACGGCGAGCGACCGCGACCCGTAGGTGTCCATGCCCTTGGGTGCGATCTGGGTGTCGCCGTGCAGGATCTCGACGTCCTCGAACGGCACGCCGAGCTGGTCGGCGACGATCTGGCTGAACGCCGTCTCGTGGCCCTGCCCGTGCGGCGACGAGCCGGTGATCACCTCGACCTTGCCGGTGGCGAGCATCCGGATGGACGCGGCCTCCCAGCCGCCCGCCCCGTAGGACAGCGAGCCCAGCACCCGCGACGGCGCCAGCCCGCACATCTCGGTGAACGTCGAGATGCCGATGCCGAGCTGGACCGGGTCGCCCGAGCGGCGCCGGTCCTCCTGCTCGCGGCGCAGCCCGGCGTAGTCGAACAGCGCCATGGCCTGCTGGGTGGCCTGCTCGTAGTTGCCCGTGTCTAGGTCAGCCCGCTCACCGTGGTGAACGGGAACTCCTCGTGCTTGATCCAGTTCTGCTCGCGCAGCTCCATGGGGTCGCGGCCCAGCTCGACGGCCAGCTCGTCCATGATCCGCTCGACGGCGAACGTGGCCTCCGGCCGCCCGGCGCCGCGGTAGGCGTCGGTGAGCGTCTTCGTGGTGAAGACGTTGGTGCAGGCGAACCGGTAGGCCGGGAACTTGTAGATCGCGTTGAACATGAACGCGCCGAGGATCGGCACGCCCGGCCCGACCAGCCCCAGGTAGGCACCCATGTCGGCGAGGAGCTTGACGTCCAGGCCGGTGACGGTGCCGTCCTTCCTGGCGGTGATCGTGATGTCCTGGATCTGGTCGCGGCCGTGGTGCGCGGCGAGCAGCGACTCCGAGCGCGTCTCGCTCCACTTCACCGGGCGGCCGAGCTTCTGCGCCAGCGCGACGCAGAGCATCTCCTCCGGGATCACGCCGATCTTGCCGCCGAAGCCGCCGCCCACGTCGGGTGCGACGACCCGCAGCTTGCTCTCCGGGACGCCCAGCGTCACGGTGGTCATCGTGCGCAGGATGTGCGGGATCTGCGTGGCCGAGTAGAAGGTGATCTGCTCGCCGGTCGGGTCCACCACACACGAGCGCGGCTCCATGAACGCCGGGATGAGGCGCTGCTGGCGGAACCGGCGGCGCACCACGACCGAGTCGGGATCGGCCTCGGCCGTGCTGATGGCCTCGGCGACGCTCCCGCCGGTGCCGGCCTCCCCCGAGTCGAACACCCAGGTGGCGTTCTCGTTCGTGCCGAGGTCGGGGTGCACCAGCGTCGCGCCGGGGGCCAGCGCGGCCTCCATGTCGAGCACCGGGTCGAGCGGCTCGTAGTCGACGTCCACGAGCTCGGCCGCGTCCTTCGCCTCGGCGGCCGAGCGGGCGACGACCACCGCCACGCCCTCACCGGCGAAGTGCACGGTGCTGCTCGCGAGCAGCGGGCGCTGCGGGGCCTTCTGGTCGGGCGTGATCGGCCAGGCGCACGGCAGCCCGACGCCCTCGACGCCCAGGTCGGCGGCCGTGTAGACGCCGACGACGCCCGGCGACCGCCGGGCGGCCGACGCGTCGACGCCGACGATGCGCGCGTGCGCGAGCGGCGAGCGCACCACGGACATGTGCAGCGTGCCGGCCGGCGTGATCGCGTCGGTGTAGCGGCTGCGGCCCGTGATGAGGCGCGCGTCCTCCTTGCGGGTGCGGGCCTTCCCGAACTCGACGGTGGGTTCGGCGGTTGCGGTCATGGCTACTCACCACCCCCGGCGACCGTCACCGGCGACTCGGTGTCGGCGGCGACGCCCGGCTTCATCTTCTCGGCGGCGCGCTGGACGGCGCGCACGATGTTCTGGTAGCCCGTGCAGCGGCAGAGGTTGCCCTCCATGCCCTCGCGGACCTCCTGCTCGGTGGGCTCGGGGTTGTCGCCCAGCAGGTCGATGGCCTGCATGATCATGCCGGGCGTGCAGTAGCCGCACTGCAGCGCGTGGCACTCGTTGAACGCCTCCTGCATCGGGTGCAGCCTGCCCTCGCGGGCGATGCCCTCGATGGTCGTGACCTCGGCGCCGTCCGCCTGGACGGCCAGCACGGAGCAGGACTTCACGCTCTGCCCGTTGAGGTGGACGGTGCAGGCGCCGCAGTTGCTCGTGTCGCAGCCGACCAGGGTGCCCGTCTTCCCCAGTTGCTCCCGCAGGTAGTGGACCAACAACGTGCGGGGCTCGACGTCGTCGGCGTACTCGACGCCGTCGACGGTGACCCGGACCAATGCCATGAGTCTTCTCCTTATGCCGCCACGGGTGGTGGGATGCCGTGTCGCGCAGGACGTGCCGGAAACCCGCCGGCCGACCACGGAACCGCGGCCCGCGGCGTCGCCCGGCCACCGCCACGGCGTTGTGGCGGCGAGCACATCACACCCCCGATGATCGCGCCGTGCAAGCGCCCGGCACGGTCCGGCGACAGTCGCCCGATACGACAGTCATGCTGCGGTGCGTGACGGAGTTGTCGACTCCGCACCTGCGGAGATCCGGCCGGGACAACCCGCAGGCACGCCCTTCGCGCAGACGATCGATCACCCGTTCGGTCCAGCCCGGAGGGACGGTCTCACCCCTTGCGGCTGGTCCCGGCGGGACGCAGCGGAGCCGTCGTCCGGTGCCGGATCGCGCCCCACCACAGCCCCGCGCCGTAGGCGCGTCGTCCAGCCTGCGCGCCAGGACGTACCCGGCCGGTGCGGGGCGCACCCGCGGGTCCCGGTCGCGGCGGCGCCACCAGTCCACGACCCCCTCGGCCAGCGCGACGGCCGCGACCGTGCGCCGGGCCCGCCGCGAGCAGAGGCAGGCGAGCAGCGCCAGCGGCCAGTAGTGCCGGGTGACCGCGTCGGCCGTCTGCGCCACGGTGCCTGCCGTGCCGAGCGCGACGATCCGGACGGCCGTCGCGCCCGGCCGGTCCACGCGCAGCGTCCGGGACAGCCGCGCGGCCGCGCCCGCGGCGACCAGCAGCGCGCCCAGCGGCCGTCCGGCCAGCAGCAACGCACCGACCGCGGCCGACCAGCCGTTGAGCACCAGCGGCGGCACCGAGCCGGGGTGACGCAGTGCGAGCGGCGCGGCGCCCGTGCCGTAGTACGCCTTGCGCAGCCACCATGCCGGCAAGGTCGTCCGGTGGTCGTGCGCCACCCGGGACGCGGGCTCGTAACGCAGCCGCCAGCCCGCCGCGTGCATCCGCAGCACGAGGTCGACGTCCTCGGCCACCCGCAGCTCCGCGGCGAAGCCGGGCCCCACCGCGTCCCGGCGCACGACCATCGCGGCGCTCGGCACGTACGCGACCCGCGAGCGCGGCACCACGGGCGCCGGGTCCGGGCCGAGGTCCAGCGACGACCGCACGGCCTCGTACCGGCCCAGCCAGCCCTCGATCGGGGGCAGCGCGACGATCCGCGGTGCGGCGAGCCCGACCGCCGGATCGGCGAAGCACGCGAGCAGCGGGCCCAGCCAGCCCGGCTCGGGCACGACGTCCGAGTCCAGGAACGCGACGAGCGGGGTGCCGGCCGCCGCGAGCCCGGCGTTGCGGGCCGCCGCCGGGCCGCGGGCGACCGGGTGCCGCAGCAGCCGGACGCGCCCGTCCGCCGTCACGGCCTTCTCGACGGCCGCCGCGTCGGCCGAGCCGTCGTCCACGACCACCACGCCGCCCAGGCCCGCCGGCAGCGCGGCGAGCAGGCGGCGCAGCCCGTCCGGGCGGTCCTTCACCGGGACGACCACCGTGACGTCGGACGCGGCCGGCACCGCGGCGTCCGGGACCTCGACGGGGTGCGCGATCCCGGCGTCGACCAGCGTGCGGACGAACGCGGCCGAGGTGGCGTCGGTGACCGTGCACGCGCCGCCGGCCAGCAGGGTCTGCGCCGCGGGGGCCAGCCGCAGCATGCGCGGCGGCGCGCCGCCCACCAGCACCGCGCCGCCGTCGGCCGTCCAGACCCGGCGGTCGAGCGCCACGCGGAACCCGGCGGGCAGCCGGGTCGAGGCCGGGGCCGGGAGACCGCTCATCCGCGCGCCACCAGCAGCGGGACCCGTTGCTCGGCCGCCGTGAGCGACCCGTGCTGGCCGGGCAGCCGGGAGATCACCGGCTCCACCTCGGTCCGCACGATCGCGGTCGTGTCCCGGGCCGCGGCCACGACATCGCCGATGCGGGCCCGCATCCCGTCGTCGACCGGCCCGAACCAGCCCTCGGCGATCGCCTGCTCGCCCGGTACGACCCACGCGCCGTCGCCGAGCCGGGCCCGCCACGCGGCCAGCACGTCGTCCCGCGCACCGTCGCGGACGTAGACGTGCCGGGCCCGCGGGTCGCCGCCGAGCAGCGCGACGCCCTCCTGCAGCACCGGCTCCCGGTCGGCGTCGACCACGTTGTCGACCCGGACCATGCCGTGGTCGCCGGTCACCACCAGCATCGCGTCGGACGGGAGCAGCTCGACGACCATCTGCACGAGCCGGTCGATCTGCGCGAGCTGCAGCCGCCACGGCAGCGATCCGGGGCCGTGCAGGTGGCCGACGGCGTCGAGGTCGGCGTGGTAGGCGTAGCAGAGCCGCACGAGCGGCCCGGCCAGCGCGCTGACCAGCTCGGCGGCCAGGTCGCCAAGGGCATACGTGCCGACGAACCGCCCGCCGCGCAGCGCGGCGCGGGTAAGCCCGGACCCGCCGAACTCCGCCTTCGACACGACCGTGACCTCGACGCCCGCCGCCTCCGCCCGCTCGAACGCCGTGGTGTGCGGCTGCACCTCCTCGGGCGGGAAGCGCCGGCGCAGGTCGGTGGGCTTCGCGCCGGGCGTCACCCAGCGCAGCGTGTCGAGCATGTCGCCGGGGCCGGCGCGGAAGGAGATGCCGAGCATCCCGTGCGCGCCGGGCGGGAGGCCGGTGCCCAGCGACGCCAGGCTGATCGACGTGCTGGACGGGAAGCCGACCGTCAGCGGGCCGGCCTCGCCCATCGAGGAGAGGAACGGGGCGTCGGCGGCGTGCGCGCGCAGCAGGTCGCTCCCGAGCCCGTCCACGAGCAGCAGCCCGACCGCGCGGGCCGGCCCGATCGGGAGCGCCGGCTCACCGGCGCCGGGCACGCCGAGCGCGGCCAGGAGAGCGGGCAGGACCTCGGCGAGCGAGCGGTGTCCGTAGGCGGGCAGCATCGGGTCGGCCACGCGCTCAGCATCCCAGCGCCGGCCCGGGTGGCTCGGTCGAGACCCGCCGTCCTCGGGCGGCGGCGGTTCACGACCGCGCCACGAGGCGCGCAGGCGCGCCGCCATCGCGGCGAGCAGCCGCTCGCCCTCCTCCGCGCTCGCGCCCGTGGGGTCGCCCAGCACGCCGCTGGGGCTCACCGCGGCCACCCCGCCGGCCCGCAGGGCGGGCATCAGCTCGGCCAGCGGGGCCGGGTTGCCGGCCGCGGCGGCGTCGGTCCGGACCAGCCCGGGCGCGAGCGCGACGAAGAGCAACGCTCGGTGCGGCCCGCGTGCGCACTCAGCTCGGCCGAGCGGGGCCGGGTTGCCGGCCGCGGCGGGCGTCGGTCCGGACCAGCGGCGCGAGCGCGAGCAGGAGCGACGTCTCGGTGCGGCCCGCGTGCGCGTCGCCGCCGGGCACCCCGCAGCCGAACCAGGAGGCGTCCCGGCCCTCGTCGCGAAGCTGCGCGACGGCGTCGGCGAGCGTCGGGAGGTTGCCGCCGTGCCCGTTGACGAACACCAGCCGCGCGGCCCACCGCCCGGCCGAGCGGCCCAGCTCGACGAGCACCGCGCGCAGCGCGGCGTGCCCGATGGAGAGCGTGCCGGGGAACGACTCGTGCTCGCCGGACGCCCCGAACGCGAGCGGCGGCGCCACCAGCAGCGCCGGGTCGCCCGCCGCGGCCCGGGCGGCGACGGCGGCCGCGACGCGGGTGTCGGTGTCGAGCGGCAGGTGCGGGCCGTGCTGCTCCAGCGACCCGACGGGCACGAGCAGCGTGCGCGGGCGGTCGAGGTCGGTCCAGACGTGCGAACCGAGCATCAGGCCCCGGCGACCGGGACGGGCATCCCGGCCAGCGGGCTGGTGTCGCACGCCCGGTCCGGGCGGCGACCGATCGTCACGGGCACGGGACCCCGCGAGCTCCGGGGAGCGGAACGCGAGTGGTCGACGTCGGAGCGCGGCACGACGGTGGAGCCGTCGCGCGCGGCCAACGCCTGCTCGCCGAAGCCCCGCACGCACTCCGGGTCGGGCCCGTCGAGCGGGAGGCCGGTGAAGAACTTGGCCGCCATGCAGCCGCCCTGGCAGGAGTCGTAGAAGCCGCAGCTGCGGCAGGCCCCGCCGGTCTGCGGCTGCCGCAGCTGCGTGAACAGCTCCGAGCCGCGCCAGACCTCCTGGAACCCGCCGGGCGAGCGCACGTTCCCGGCGAGGAAGTTCTCGTGGATCGCGAACGGGCACGCGTAGACGTCCCCGACCGGGTCGATCAGGCACACCACCCGCCCGGCCCCGCAGAGGTTGAGCCCCGGCAGCGCCTCGCCGTACGCGGAGAGGTGGAAGAACGAGTCGCCGGTCAGCACGCCGTCGCCGCGCGCGACCAGCCAGTCGTAGAGCTGTCGCTGCTGGGCCGCGGTCGGGTGCAGGCCGTCCCAGACGTCCGCGCCGCGTCCGGACGGGCGCAGCCGGGTGATCCGCAGCTGCGCGCCGAACTTGTCGGCGATCGCGGCGAACTCGTCGAGCTGGCCGACGTTCTGCCGGGTCATCACCACGCTGATCTTCGGCTTGGCGAACCCGGCCGCGGCCAGGTTCTCCAGCGCCCGCAGCGCCATCGCGTACGAGCCCGGCCCGCGGACCTCGTCGTTCACGTCGGCCGTCGCGCCGTCCAGGGAGATCTGCACGTCGACGTAGTCGGTGGCGGCGAGCCGGCGGGCCCGCGCGGCGTCGAGCCTGATGCCGTTGGTGGAGAACTTGACGCCCACGTCGTGGCCCACGGCGTAGTCGAGCAGCTCCCAGAAGTCCGGGCGCACGGTCGGCTCGCCGCCGCCGATGTTGACGTAGAAGACCTGCATCCGCTGCAGCTCGTCGATCACGCCCTTGGCCTCGGCCGTGGTCAGCTCGCGCGGGTCCCGCCGCCCCGACGAGGAGAGGCAGTGCACGCACGCCAGGTTGCAGGCGTACGTCAGCTCCCACGTGAGGCAGATCGGGGAGTTGAGGCCGTACTGGAAGTGCTCGACCAGCTTCATGCGCGCTCCTCGATCGTCCCGTTGGCCGCCAGCCCCGCCAGCGCCCGCAGGTAGGCGGGCCGCTGCGGCTCCTCGACGCCGGCGGCGTCCAGCGCGGCGAGCGCCGAGTCGTGCGTCGCGAGGCCGGTCACGACCTCGACGAGCTGCTGCGTCTCAGGAACGACAGCCGCCGGGTGCGAAGTGGTAGACGAGCGCCCGAACGGCTCCGGCCGCACCGCCACCCGCGGGCTGGCGCGGTAGGGCAGCTCGGGGTCGAACTCCGGTTTGGGCATCGGACCTGCGGCCTAGTAGACGCCGCACATGCCGTCGATCGAGACCTCCTCGACGAGGGTGTCCTCGACGACGAGGTCCTCGGGGGCGGGCTGGGGGTCGCCGGTGGGCGCCATCGGGAGCTCCTCACGTCGTGTGGTGGGTGTCCTCGACGCTAATTGGCACCCGGTGCCAAAGACAAGCCCCAACCGGTTGGCGTGAGAGCCTGACCGCGTGGCCGCTCCCCTCCTGCACATCGTGACGCCCGGCGAGTGGCGGGCCGCGCTCGCCGCGGGTGCGGTCGCGCCGCCGTCGCTGGCCGAGGTGGGGTTCGTGCACCTCTCGACGCCCGAGCAGGTCGCGCTCCCGGCCGACCGGCTCTACGCCGGCCGCACCGACCTCGCGCTGCTCGTGCTCGACCCCGACCGGATCGGCGTGCCCGTCCGCCACGAGCCGGGCGTGCCGACCGACCCGGCGTCGATGCGGTTCCCGCACGCCTACGGGCCGGTGCCGGCGGCGGCCGTGCTCGGCGTGCTGCCCTACCGGCCCGGCCCGGACGGGTTCGAGGCGCCTGCGATCCCGGCCGTCGACGACGGGTGGCGGCACGCCGTGCTGGAACGCTCGGTGCTGCGCCGGGCCGCGACCGGCGAGGAGCCGGTCGCCGGCGGCGTGGCGGTACTGACCGCGGCGGTGCCCGCGTCGCACGGGCACAACCAGCTGCTGATCGACGCGCCGGTGCCGTCCGGGGTGCTCGCGGCCGAGACCGACCGCGTGCTCGGCGGCGCGGGCCTCACACACCGGCAGGCCCAGCTCGTCGGCGCGCACCTCGCCGGCACCGCCGCCGCGCTCGCGGCCGACGGCTGGGACGTCACGGAGTTGGTCGGGATGGCCGCCCCCGCGGGGGGCGCCCCGGACCCGCGCGTCGAGCCGCTCGACCTCGACGCGCTGCGCCCGATGTGGGCGGCGGGCTGGGAACGCGAGGTGCCGGGGCTCAGCGCCGACGTGGTCGACCAGCTCGCCGACCGCTACGCCGTGGAGGACGCGGTCGTGGACGTCCGGTACCTGGGCGTGCGGATGGACGGGCGGGTGGTCGCGTCGGCGCTGGTCAAGATCGACGGCGCCACGGCCCTGCTCGACACGGTGCTCACCGACCCCGCCGCGCGGGGCCGCGGGCTCGGCGACGCGCTGGTGAGCACGGCGCTGGCGCTCGCCGCGGACGCCGGCTGCGACCTCGTCGTGCTCGACGCCGACGCCGCCGACTGGCCGCGGCGCTGGTACGGACGCCGCGGCTTCGCCGAGGTGGGCCGCACCTGGTCGGCCCGCCGCTGACCCGCGAACGCCTGGAAAGCCGCGTTCAGGGCGCCTGCCGCCTGGAACGCGGCGTCTTCAGTTCCCCTCGTGGTCGAGGGCGGCGACCTCACGGACGGCCTCGGCGATGGCGCGATAGTCCTTGCGCAGGATCGAACCGTGGTTGCTGGCGACTTTCGCGCTGATCTGGATGTTCGGATTGCGGGCAGTCACCGCTGGAAGGCTGGTGCGTATCAGTTCGTGCCCGCCCTGGCTTCCGAAGGACTCCCCAGAAGCGACCACGTAGCGCGCCGGGACGGTGATGCTGTCCAGCACGGGGCCCAGGTCACGCTCGCGGGCGAGCTTGCCGACCTCGATGTTGCTGTCAGCCAGCTGGTCGGCGGTCATCCGTGGAGCCATGCCGAACGGGCGCAGCAGCTGCATCGGCCACCAGATCCGCTTCCACAGCTTGCGCATCCCTGGTTCCATGGACTCGTCGAACCAGTCGTAGGGCTGCGCGCCCTCCACCAGGACCGCGCCCACGGTACGGGCCGGATGCCGACCGGCCCAGTGCGCCGCGACGAACGCTCCGTAGGACCAGCCCACCACCACCGCCCGGGCCACACCCCGGGCTGCGAGGACAGCATCGACATCTCGGATGTTCGTCTCGAACGAATAGTCCGCCGAACGCTTCGACTTACCACGCCCCCGCATGTCGTAGGTGATGTGCCGCCACTCCGTCCCCAACTCGGCAAGGACCCGCCGCCATTGCCACTGAACGGCGGCGTGGCCGTTGAGGTAGATCACGGGAACACCGTCGCCGTCGGTGTCGGTGACGGCTAGGGCCGTATCGTCTACCGGGACCATGCCGGTCCAAGTGGACTGCTGGCTGATCATGGTTCTCCTTACTCACAGATGACACGCAGGTGGCCGTCGGGCGCTTCCGTCAGTCGGGGGGCTCCGCCAGCCGTTCCATCCGGTGCCAACCGGCCCAGCCGCGCTCGCGCATCAGGTCCAGCAGCCGCTCCGCCCGCGGGTCGGACTCGACGGCAAGTGCGTCCAGAAGGGCAATGGGTAGGTCGTCGTGCGCGACCCCGTCGGGGTTGATCTCGCCCGAGGTGTATGCCTGCTCAGCCAGGCCGGCCATGATGTCGGCGGCTTCTGCCAGACACGGGTCGTCGTCGCCTGCGTCGCCGTTGTCGATGATCTGCGACAGAACCCGGTAGAGCCGAACGAGCTGCGGGTCATCGAGATGCGCGATTTCGTGGCCCATGACCGGCGGGGATGTCGTTCCGGGCCAGGCAAGCAACACACAGGACTCCCACCCGTCCCGCCTCGGCCCTCCACCATCCGCTCCCGATCACCCCCATCTCCCGGAAGAGATCGAGGTAGGAGATCACCTCCGGCGGGAGCGTCAGACCGTCCCCGGCGGCGAGCTGCGCGATCTGCTTGCGGCTGGTCTCAAGCCGTTCGATCTCGTCGTGCAGGCGACCGTCGATCCGTTGGACCGCTTCGGCAAAGGCCGATGCGTCGGCTTGGAGCATCTGACCGATCTGAGACAGCGGCACGCCGGCGTTGGCGAGGGTTCGGATCTTGATGAGCGACACGACCGCCTTTGCGCCGTAGCGCCGGTAGCCGGAGGCATCCCGGTCCGCTTCGGGCAGGAGTCCGACCTGGTGATAGTGCCGCACCGCCCGCACCGTGACGCCGGCATACGCCGCCAGTTGACTGATGGTCATGGGCGTTGTCGGCGGGATGCTCATGACGGCCAGCATGCAGGGTTGACGCAGCGTCAGGGTCAAGCCCGCCGCCAGATTCGGGTGTCCGGCTGTCCGGACGAAACGGGTGTTTCGGCTGCCCACCCGGTGTCGATCGGCTAGCTCGAACCGAGCCCCCGCGGCAACCGCAGGATGCCCGGGAGGCCCGCGACCAGCACCACCGCCGCGAGCAGCCAGAACGCGCCGCCGAACCCGAACAGACCGGTGCCGCCGCCGGCCAGCAGCGGCCCGAGCGTGAGCCCGCCCGCGTACGCCAGGTTGAGCAGGGCGTAGCGCCGCCGAGCGCCGGCGGCTGCGCGGCCATGCCCTGTCCGCCGATCAGGGTGGTGGCCGGGGCGAGCAGGAACGCGCCGGACGCCCCGAGCAGCGCCATCGCGGTCCACACGTGCCAGACCTCCGCAGCCGCGGCGAGCCCGGCGAGCGCGACGGCGGACGTCACCACGCCGGCCGCGACGAGCAGCCGGGCGTCGACCCGCCCGACCAGGCCGCCGGCGAGCGGGTTGAGCAGCGCCCCGGTGAGCACGGCCGCGGCGAAGACCAGGCCGAGCCCGAGCGGCCCGATGCCGAACCCCTCGGCGACGTGCAGCGGGAGCACCGGCTCGACCGACGCCAGCGTGCCCGCGCCCAGCGCCACGGCGACCACCACCGGCCACGAGCCGGGCACCCGCAGCACGGTCAACGGGCCGGCCGGGTCGTCGTCGACGGCCGGCTCCTGGCCGCGCACGAGCAGCAGCCGCAGGACGCCGTCGGCCAGCGCCAGGCCCGCGGCCAGCAGGAACGCGCCCGCGTGCCCAGGGTCTCGACCAGCGCCCCGGCCAGCGGCGGGCCGAGCAGCAGCCCCACCGACACCATGCTCATGGCCAGCCCGAGGAAACGGCCGCGGCTCTCGTAGGGGACGACGGCGGCGATCAACGCCAGCCCCGCGACCCACGCCATGCCCGCCGCCACGCCCTGCAGCACCCGGGCCACGACCAGCAGCCAGAACGGCCCGCCGACCGAGAACAGCACGGTCGCGCCGGCCAGCCCGACCAGTCCGACGAGCAGCGGCAGCCGCGGCCCGCGCCGGTCGACCATGCGCCCGGCCGGCGGCGTCACCGCGATCATCGCCGCGGCGTAGGCGGCGAACAGCGCGCCGGTGGCCGCCGGGCCCGTCTCGACCGTGGCCGGGAGCAGCGGCAGGACCGGGATCGCGATCCCGTAGACGAGCATGTCCGTGAAGAGCGCCACGCAGGCGACGGTCACGGCGGCGCCGGCCGGGTCGGCCGGGCGGCAGGGGGCGAGGTCATGGGGTTGGCTCCGGGGGGAACAGGCCCGCGACGGCTGCGGCGGCGACGGTCCCCGTGGCGTCGCCGGCCGGCATCGCGGCGGGGTGGGTGACAACGGTCAGGGTGGCCCCGACCAGCAGGTTCATCACGAGGAAGACGCCGTGCCCGACGTCGAGGCCGCCGGCGAGCGGGCCGGCCGCCGCGAGCACCGCACGGATCTCCGCGCGCCACCCGTCGAGCCCGTCGCGCTTGCCGTCGAGCCCGGCGGCCGCGTCCGACCGGGGCGCGACGGTGGTGGTCACCACCGCGAGGGCGCGGAAGGCCGGGTCGGTGCGCAGCCGCTCCAGGTAACCCGCGACGAAGCCGGCGAGCCGGGCCGCGGGCGGGCCGCCCGCGTGCAGCGGGGCGAGCACGGCCGGTTCGACGCGCGCCCACTGCTCCGCCAGCACGGCCCCGAGCAGCTCGTCCTTGTCGCGGAAGTGGTGGTGGACGGCGCCGCGGGTGAGCCCGGCCCGCCGGGCGATGCCGTCCAGCGTGGCGCCGGACCAGCCGCGCGCGGCGAACACCAGCAGCGCCGCGTCGAGGATCTCCCGCCGGGTCGCCGCGGCGGCGGCCGCCGTCCTCCGCATACATACATGCTCGCATGTATGTATGCGCGAAGGCCAGGGCTACTGCGGCGTGACCTCGGCGGCGGTGGTCGTCGCGGCCGGGGCGTCGGCGGGCGCCGCCGACCCCGAGAGCAGCGCAAGCACGGCCGTCAGCGCGACCATCGCCAGCCGGAACGCACCCGGCATGCGGCCCATCGCGCGCAGCCGGTGGCGTCCCCTGCGCCGTTGGGGAACCGCGGCGAGCCCGGCGGGCCGCAGGTGCGCGGCGGCCGAGCCCGGGTCCGCGGCGAACGCCGTGGCGACCGCGGCCGCGGACGGCCGGTGCTGCGGGTCGTCCCTGGTCATCGCGGTGAGCACGGTGCCGAGCCCGCCCGGCAGCCCGTCCGGCACCACCGGCGAACGGTGCAGCCGGGCCGTGGCCGACTCGACGGCCTGGCCGGGGAACTCGCGCTGCCCGGTGACGGCCTCCAGCAGCACCAGCCCCAGCGCGTAGACGTCGGCGGGCGGCCCGACCGGCTCGCCCCGCACCTGCTCCGGCGCGAGGTAGGCGGCGGTGCCGACCACGCACCCGTCCGCGGTGACGGTGGTCGTCTCCAGCGTGCGGGAGATGCCGAAGTCGGCCAGCCGCGGCCGCACGCCGTCCCAGCGCTCGCCGCGCCAGCCACCGAGCAGCACGTTGGCGGGCTTGACGTCGCGGTGCACGATCCCCGCCGAGTGGACGTGTGCCAGCGCCTCGGCGAGCTGGGCCCCGAGCCTGCGGACCGCGCCGGGGGCGAGCCGCCCGCCGGAGATCCGCTCGGCGAGCGTCGGGCCCTCGACCAGGTCCGTGACGACGAACGCGCGCCCGTCGGCGTGGCCGCCGTCGAGCAGCTCCACCAGCCCCGGGTGGTCGAGCCGGGACAGCGCCTCCATCTCGCAACGCTGCTGGCGCAGGTCGTAGGCGGAGGCGCCGACCCGGAACCACTTGAGCGCCACCTCGGCGCCGGACCGCAGGTCACGGGCCCGGTGCACCTCGGCGGACGACCCGGCGCCGATCACGGGGCCGATCTCGTACCGGCCGGCCACGAGGCGCGAAGTGGCGCTCGTCTCGGCCGGTTCGAGAACTCCCATGCGGCCATCGTTCCCCCGGCCGCCCCGGTCCATGCCGACGCGCCGGGAAACTGTGCCCGGTCGGGCGTCAGCCTCCCGCGGCAGCCGTCAACGCCCGCCGGGTGAGCACCCGGGCGAGGTGGCGACGGTACTCCGCGGTCCCCGCGAGGTCCGTGGGGGGCTCGGTGTCCCGGTCGGCGAGCGCCGCGGCCTCCTCGATCGAGGCGCCGCGCGCGAGCGCGGCCTCGGTCTGCCCGGCCCGCAGCGGGGTCGGCCCCATGTTGACGAGCCCGACCCGGCCGTCGACCACGGCCACCGCGACGATGGCCCAGTCGATGCGCGGCGGGTGAACTTCTCGTAGGCCCACCCGGCCGTGCCGGTGCGCGGCACCCGGACCTCGACGACCAGCTCGTCCGGCTCCTTCACCGTGGAGAACACGCCCGTGTAGAACTCGGTGACCGGCACCCGCCGCTCCCCGCGCGGGCTGCGCAGCACCACCGTGCCGCCGAGGGCGAGCACGCCCGCCGGGAGGTCGGAGGCGGGGTCGGCGTGCGCGAGCGAGCCGCCGAGCGTGCCGCGGTGGCGCACCTGCGGGTCGCCGACGGAGTGCGCCACGGCCGCGAGCAGCGGGCACTCGGCCGCGAGCACCTCCGAGGCCTCCAGCGTGCGGTGCCGGGTGCCCGCCCCGATCGCGATCTCCTCGCCCTCGACCCGCACGTACTGCAGCTCGGCGAGCTTGCCGATGTCGATCACCAGCTCCGGCGCCGCGAGCCGCAGCTTCATGACGGGCAGCAGCGAGTGGCCGCCGGCGAGCACCACGGCGTCCTCGCCGTGCTCCGCGAGCAGCGCGAGCGCGGCGTCGACCGAGTCGGGCCGGGCGTACTCGAAACCGACCGGGATCACGAGTCGCCCCCCTGAGCCTCCGCCGCGGCGAGCACGGCGCGGACGATGTTGTGGTAGCCGGTGCAGCGGCAGAGGTTGCCCTCCAGGTTCTCCCGCACCTCGCGCTCGGTGGGGTGCGGGTTCTCCGCCAGCAGGCTGACGGTCGCCATCACCATGCCCGGCGTGCAGAACCCGCACTGCAGCCCGTGCTCCTGCCGGAACGCGGCCGCGACGGGGTGCAGCTCGTCCGGGCTCGGCGACAGGCCCTCCATCGTGGTGACCTCCTGCTGGTCGGCCTGCACCGCCAGCACGGTGCACGACTTCACCGACTCGCCGTCGAGCAGCACGGTGCACGCGCCACAGGAGGTGGTGTCACACCCGATGTTCGTCGCCTTGATCCCGACGACGTCGCGGACGTAGTGCGCGAGCAGCAGGCGCGGCTCGACGTCGGCGCTGGTCGGCTGCCCGTTGACGGTGATCTGGACCTTGACCGTGCTCGTCACTTGGCGCCCTCCGTGGCGGCCTGGATCGCGGTCCACACCCGCAGGGGCGTGGCCGGCATGTCGATGTGGCGCACGCCCAGGTGCGAGACGGCGTCGACCACCGCGCTCTGCACCGCCGGCGTGGCGCCGATGGTCCCGGCCTCGCCGATGCCCTTGGCCCCGAGCGGGTTGAGCGGCGTGGGCGTCTCCATGTCCACCAGCGTGAAGCTGGGCAGCTCCGCCGCCGACGGGAACCCGTAGTCGGCGAACGTGGCGGTCAGCGGGTTGCCGTCCTCGTCGTAGACGACCTCCTCGAAGAGCGCCTGCGCGATGCCCTGCGCGATGCCGCCGTGGCGCTGGCCCTCGGCCAGCAGCGGGTTGAGCACCGGGCCGGCGTCGTCGACCGTGACGATCCGGTCGACCACGGCCTTGCCGGACTCGACGTCCACCTCGACCACCGCGACGTGCGCGCCGAACGGGAAGCTCGCCGCGCCGCTGTCGAAGACGGTCTCGACCTTGAGCTGTTCGCGTGCCGCGAGGTCGGCCAGCGACACGCCGGTGTCGGTGCCGCGCACGCCGACGCGCCCGTCCGCGACCTCCAGGTCGTCGACGCTCGCCTCCAGCAGGTCGGCGGCCCGCTGCTTGGCCAGCTCGGCCAGCTCGCCGGCCGCCTTGTAGACGGCCACACCGCCGGTCTGGAGGTGCGCGAGCCCATCGTGCCGCCACCGCGCGGGACGAGGTCGGTGTCGCCGTGCAGCACCGTGATCTTGTCGATCGGGATGCCCAGGTGCTCGCTCGCGAGCATCGCCCACGCCGTCGCGTGGCCCTGCCCGTGCGGGGACGTGCCCGTGAAGACCGTGACCGTGCCGTCCGCGTGCACCTCGACGGACGCGTCCTCGGCGAACGCGCCGCCGCCGGTGATCTCCACGTACGACGAGACGCCGATGCCCATCTGCACCACGTCGCCGCGCGCGCGGCGGGCGGCCTGCTCGGCCCGCAGCTCGGCGTAGCCGCGGCCGCCAGCACCCGGTCGATGGCCTTGGCGTACTCGCCGCTGTCGTAGACCGCGCCGCCCTTGGTGGTGAACGGGAACTTGTCCGGCGCGATCACGTTGCGCCGGCGCACCTCGGCGGGGTCCATGCCGATCTCGGCGGCGAAGAGGTCCATCGCCCGCTCGATCGCGGCCGTCGCCTCCGGGCGGCCGGCGCCCCGGTACGCGCCGATGGACGTCGTGTTGGTGACGACCGAGCGCGTCCGCGACTCGACCTTCGGGATGTCGTAGACGCCCGGCGCCATCTGCCGGGTGAAGAACGGGAGGAACACCCCGGCCCGCGGGTAGGCGCCCGCGTCCGCGAGCACGTCGAGCCGGTAGGCGAGCACGTGGCCCTCGCGGTCGCCGCCGATCGTGAGCGTCTGCAGCTGGGCGCGGCCCTGCATCATCCCGGTCATGTTCTCCGACCGGGACTCCGCCCAGCGGACGGGCCGGCCGGTGTGCTTCGCGAGCCACCCGACCACGGCGAACTCCGGGTCCGCGCCGATCTTCGCGCCGAAGCCGCCGCCGACGTCGGGGGTGATGAGGTGGACCGTCTCGGGCTCCACCCCGAGCCAGCCGGCGATCTCGTTGCGGGTGCCCTGCGCGTTCTGGTTGGAGCACCAGATCGTCAGCCGCCCGTCGTCGCCCCACACCGCGGACGCGGCGCGCGTCTCCAGGGAGCACGCGGCCACCCGCTGGTTGACGATGTCGTGGGTGACGACCACGGCGCAGTCGTCGAAGAGGTGCTCGTCGAACGCGTCGCTGTTGCCGTAGCCGCCCGCGAGGTTGGTACCGGCGTCCTCGAAGAGGAGCACCTCTCCGACAGCGACGCGTGCAGGTCGACCACCGCGGGGAGCGGGTCGTAGTCGACCTCGAC
Organism: Pseudonocardia sp. CNS-139; assembly: GCA_001942415.1. Taxonomy (GTDB): domain Bacteria; phylum Actinomycetota; class Actinomycetes; order Mycobacteriales; family Pseudonocardiaceae; genus Pseudonocardia. The sequence goes on along the minus strand of MKJX01000195.1, from coordinate 14,857 downwards.
GAGGTCGGCCGCGTCCTGGCCCTGGTACTGCTCCTCGGTGAGCACGGCCGCGACCGGCTCCCCGACGAACCGCACCTTGTCCACGGCGAGGAACGGGCGCGCCATCGTGCGCGGCGCGCCGCCGAACAGCAGCTTCGGGGCGATGCCCAGCTCCGCCCCCGTGACGACGGCGACGACACCGGGCGCGTTGCGGGCGGCCTCGGCGTCGATGGAGGTGATGCGCGCGTGCGCGAGCGGGGAGCGCACGAACGTGAGGTGGAGAGCTCCGGTGAGGCGCTCGTCGGTGAGGTCGTCGGTGTAGGTCGCGCCCCGGGTGAGAAACACCGGGTCCTCGGTGCGGACCACACGTGTGCCCATGATGCTCATCAGAGGAGAGCCTAGTCCCCGGTGGAGGGAATCGGCCCTGGTAGTTCCGTGAGGCGGACTGCTCTCCCGCCCCGGGCGCCCCCTGTTGCAGCAAAGCCACCCCCATGCAGCGGGACGGCGTGAGGGTGGCTTTGCTGCAATCGGCTACGGACGCTTACGGATGTCGTGGGTGATCCGCATCGAGCAGAACCCCGGCCCGCACATCGAGCAGAACCGGGCGGTCTTCGCCGGCTCCGCGGGCAGCGTCTCGTCGTGGTAGGCGAGCGCGGTGTCCGGGTCGAGCGCCAGGTGGAACTGGTCGCGCCAGCGGAACTCGAAACGCGCCGCGGACAGCGCGTCGTCGCGGGCCTGCGCGTGCGGGTGGCCCTTCGCGAGGTCGGCGGCGTGCGCGGCGATCTTGTACGTGATCACGCCGGTCTTCACGTCGTCCCGGTTCGGCAGGCCGAGGTGCTCCTTGGGCGTGACGTAGCAGAGCATCGCGGTGCCGCGGGCGGCGATGGCGGCCGCCCCGATCGCGGACGTGATGTGGTCGTAGCCCGGCGCGACGTCCGTGGCGAGCGGCCCGAGGGTGTAGAACGGCGCGTCGGCGCACCACTCCTCCTCCAGCCGGACGTTCTCCGCGATCTTGTGCAGCGGCACGTGCCCCGGGCCCTCGATCATCACCTGCACGTCGTGCGCCCGCGCGACGGCGGCCAGCTCGCCCAGCGTGCGCAGCTCGGCGAGCTGCGCGGCGTCGTTGGCGTCGGCGATCGAGCCCGGCCGCAGCCCGTCACCCAGCGAGAACGTGACGTCGTAGGTGCGCAGGACCGCGCACAGCTCCTCGAAGTGCGTGTAGAGGAACGACTCGCGGCCGTGCGCCTGGCACCAGGCCGCCATGATCGCGCCGCCGCGGGACACGATGCCCGTGACCCGCCCTGCCGTGAGTGGCACGTGCCGCGCCAGCACGCCGGCGTGCACCGTCATGTAGTCGACGCCCTGCTCGCACTGCTCGACGACGGTGTCGCGGTAGACCTCCCACGACAGCTTCGCGGGGTCGCCCTTCACCTTCTCCAGCGCCTGGTAGATCGGCACGGTGCCGATCGGCACGGGCGAGTTGCGCAGGATCCACTCGCGGGTCTCGTGGATGTTGCGTCCGGTGGAGAGGTCCATGACGGTGTCGGCGCCCCACCGCGTCGCCCACACCATCTTGTCGACCTCCTCCTCGATCGAGGAGGTCACGGCCGAGTTGCCGATGTTGGCGTTGACCTTCACCAGGAACGCCCGCCCGATCACCATCGGCTCGGCCTCCGGGTGGCGGCGGTTCGCCGGGACCACCGCCCGCCCGGCGGCGACCTCCGCGCGCACGAGCTCCGCGGCGACGCCCTCCCGGACGGCGGCGAAGCGCATCTCCGGCGTCACGACGCCGGCGCGGGCCCACGCGAGCTGCGTCGCCGCGCCGCCGACGGGCTCGCGCGCCGCGATCCACGGTGCCCGCAGCGGCGCCAGCCCGGCGCGGACGTCGATCTGCGCGTGCTCGTCGGTGTACGGGCCGGAGGTGTCGTAGACGTCGTGGTGGTCGCCGGTGCTGAGCACGATCCGGCGGACGGGCACCCGCATCCCGTCGGGCCCGTCCACGTGGGCCTTGTGCGATCCCCGGATGGGACCGGTGGTGACGCTGGGTGAGATCGATCGGTCGTCGAGAGCCGTCATGCGGCTGTTCCTCCCTACGCCGGCATTACCCGGACCAGGTTCTGCGGTCGGCGGCGCTCCGCCCTCTCAGCCCGTTCCAGCACGAGCTCCCGCGGTTTCTCGTTCTTCGGTCGTGCTCACCGGCCGACGGCCGGGAGATCAGCCGGTGGGGTCCTCCCACCAGGGGCGCACCGCCCAGAGCGGCGAGACCGGCCCGTGCCCCGCGCCGAGCGGGTACGAGTGCCGGACCGCCGCCACGATGTAGCGCTTCGCGAACGCGACGGCGTCCGGCACCGACATCCCGCGCGCCAGCCCGGCCGCCACGGCCGAGGCCATGTTGTCGCCGCCGCCGTGCGTGTTGCCCGTGGAGAACCGCGGGCCGGGAAGCTCGGTGAACGCGTGGCCGTCGAAGAGCAGGTCGACGCACTCGTCGGTGTCCTCGCGCAGGTGACCGCCCTTGACCAGCACGTACTTCGGGCCGTAGCCGTGCATCACCTTGGCCGCGTCGTACTGCCCCGCACGGTCGTGCACGTCGATCCCGGCCAGCAGCCGGACCTCGTCCAGGTTGGGCGTGATCAGCGTGGCACGCGGGAAGAGCAGGCCGCGGTAGGCGTCGAGCGCGTCGGCGGCGAGCAGCGGGTCGCCGTGCATCGACGCCGCCACCGGGTCGACGACGAACGGCGTGGGGCCGTCCCCGCCGATGCCGACCCGGTCGCAGCGCCCACGATCGCCGTGATGATCGCGGTGCTGGCCAGCATGCCGGTCTTGGCGGCGTCCAGGCCGATGTCGGTGGCGACCGACTCGATCTGCGCCGCGACCGTCTCCGGCGGGATCGGGTGCACCCCGGTGACGCCCACCGAGTTCTGCACGGTGACGGCCGTGACGGCCACGCAGCCGTGCACCCCGCACGCCTCCATCGCCCGCAGGTCCGCGGCCACCCCGGCGCGCCGCCGGAGTCGGTGCCCGCGATCGTCAGGACCCGGGGCGGAGTGGTGCCCACGGTCGGCTGCGCCATGTCGCCTCCCTACGCCGGCATTACCCGGACAGGTTCCTGCGGTCGGCGGCGCCAGCCGCCCTCTCAGCCCGCTCGCTGCGAGCTCCCGCGTTCAGCTCACGGTAACCCGGGCGACGTCGGCCACGCCAGGGCGGCGGCGGGGAAGATCGCCGGAGGTTGTGATGTTCAAGCCGAGCATGCCGCTTCAAGGTGAGTACGAGCTGAGCCCGACGGGCTGGGTCCGCGAACAGACCGAAAAGATCTTCGAGACGGGCACGACCGACAGCGTCGGCGTCAACGGGATGGCGGTCATCCTCCTGACGACCCGCGGCGCGAAGAGCGGCAAGCTGCGCAAGGTGCCGCTCATGCGCGTGGAGCACGAGGGCGTCTACGCGATCGTCGCGTCGCTGGGTGGCGCCCCCAAGCACCCCGTCTGGTACCACAACGTCACGGCCGACCCGAAGGTCGAGCTGCAGGACGGGACCGTCACGAAGGACTACGTCGCCCGCGAGGTCCTGGGCGACGAGAAGGCGGTCTGGTGGGAGCGCGCCGTCGCCGCCTACCCGCCCTACGCCGAGTACCAGACCAAGACCACCCGCCAGATCCCCGTGTTCGTGCTGGAGCCGGCCGAGGGCTGAGCTTCTCCTTCCCTGTCGTGGCGGCTGCGAGAGTCGCCACCGACAGGGAGGTGCCTGAATGCCGATCCGGCCGGTCGCGCCGCTGCATCTGCTGACCGTGGCCGAGTACCTCGCGATCGGGGAGATCGAGCCCGGCTACAGCGAGCTGGTCGAGGGCAGGCTCCTCATGTCCCCGACGCCACGGGGGACCACGCTCACGCGTTGATGGAGCTGGGCGTGCAGCTCCACTACCAGCTGCCGGCGGGCGCCCAGGTCCTCCCCGCGCTGGACGTCGAACTCCAGCTCGCCCCGCCCGATGCACCCGGCACGGTCCGTCGACCCGACCTGATCGTCGTGGACCACGCTGCGCGGCTCCGTACCCGGCGGGAGGGCGGGGTCGTGCGGGCGTCCGAGGTACTGCTCCTCGTCGAGATCCTCATGCCCGGCTCGCACCGCACCGACCTGGTCCACAAGCGTGGCGAGTACGCCGAGGCCGGCATCCCGCACTACTGGGTCCTCGACACCGACCCCGCCTCGCTGCGCATCGACGACGCCGTCGTGACCGGCACGTTCACCACCACGGAGCCATTCCCCCTGGAGCTCGACCTGGACGCCCTCGTCGACTGAGCCTCACGCCTCCTGCAGCGCGCGCATCGGGGTGACCCGCCCGGCCCGCGCGGCCGGGGCGGTCGCCGCCAGCACGGCCACCCCGACCACCCCGACGACCAGCGCTCCGAGCTGCACGAACGGGACCACGGGTCCGCTCGGCCCGACTCCCAGCACCTGCACGCCGAGCATCCCGTAGCCGGCCCCGATGGCCGTGCCGACCACGGCCGCACCGATCCCGCCGAGCGCCGCCTCCCACGCCACCATCGCGCGCACGCCGCCGCGGGAGAGGCCGAGCGCGCGCAGCAGGCCGGTCTCGCGGACCCGCTCGGTCACGGACAGGGTCAGCGTCACGCCGACGCGACCACCGCGACCAGCGCCGTCATCCCGACGAGCCCGAACCCGATCGCCTGCGCGATGCCCAGCGTCGACTCCAGCTGCGCCCGCGCGTCCCCCGCGTACTGGACGAGCACGCCGTCCCGGCCGGCTGCGGCCGCCTCGACGGCCGTGCGGGCGACCGCGTCCGGCACGCCGGCGGCCGGGTCGACCAGCACGATCTGACCGTCGGCGCGCACGACGAGCCGCGGGTCGGCGGCGAGCGCGGACGCGAGGCCCGCCGCCGCGACGGGGTCGGGCAGGATCGCGACGATCTCCGTCGGGAACTGCTCGGCGATGCTCTGCTCGGCCCCGATCCGGGTCGACTCGACGCCGACGAGCAGCGCGGACGTCAGCCCAACGCCCAGCGCCAGCACGGAGACGGCGGCCGCGGTCCGGCGCGGCACCTGGGCCGCGTTCGCCGCGGCGAGCCGCCCGGGCCCGCCGCCGACCGCGGCGATCGCCGACCCGACCACCGCCACCATCCCGCGCACCAGCACCGGACCGGCCACCACGAGCCCGGCGAACCCGAGCACCCCGGACGCCGCGAGGCCGCCATCGCGAGCTCCGGCGACGCCGCCTGGCCGCGGCGAGCACGGCGACGCGGCCGCGACGGCGGCCAGCACCGCGCGCCGGCGAGCCGCCCCGCGGCCCGGGGCGCACCCGCGTCGGTCGCACCGGCGGCGCCGAGCGCGGGACCGGCGGGATGCGCGACGCGGCCAGCGCGGGCCCGACCGCGGCCACCACCGTCGCGAGCACGGCCACGACGAGCACGCCGAGCAGCGCGCCCGGGGGCACGACCAGCGGGGGCACGCCGGGCGTCCCGGTGGCGGCGAGCGCCGCGAGCAGCCCGTACCCGCCGAGCACCGCGACACCGATGCCGAGCCCGCCCGCGACCACCCCGGTGACCGCGGCCTCGGCCAGCACCGCCCGGACGATCTGCCGCCGCCCGGCGCCCACGCAGCGCAGCAGCGCGAGCTGGGTGCGCCGCTGGGTGAGCACGATCCGGAACGTCGAGCCGACGACCACCGCGGCCGCGACCAGCGCGAGCCCGGCGAACACCCCCACCGCGACGAGCACGCCGGTCACCGACGCGGACGCGTCCGCGAGCTCAGCGGCCCGCTGCTCGTCGCCGGTGCGCACGGCGTCCGGGACACCCAGCGCGGCGGCGACCCGCTCCACGAGCACCGCCGGGTCGACGCCCGGCGCGGCGGCGAGGTCCACCTGGAACAGCCCGCCACCGCGCTCGGCGACCGTCTCCGGGAACGCGACGAGCGTGTTGAGCCGCCCGTCGCCGACCGGGACGACCCCGGTGACGGTGAGCGTGCGCGGCAGCCCCGAGTCGGCGCCGAGCGTGACGGTCGCGCCGGGCGCGAGGCCCGCGCGGTTGGCCGTGGTCTCGCCGACGGCCACCTCGTCGGGCGTGGCCGGCAACCGGCCCTGCGACGGCGGGCCGAGCCGGGTGAGCGGCCCGCCCATCGGGTCCGAGGTCAGCCACCAGACGGTGCCGGCGCCGGTCGAGCCGACGCTCGGGTAGGCCGTCCACAGCCCGGCGGCGTCGGCGACGCCCGGCACCGCGGCCAGCTCGCCGACCAGGCCGGGCGGCGGGTCACCGTCCAGCCGCGGGACGTCGACGACGGCTGCTGCCGCGGCCGGCGTCTGCTCGGCCGTCGCCGTGACGAACCCGCGCAGCGTCTCGCCCAGCAGGAACGATCCCGCGGCGAACACCGCGGCGACGGTGACGGCGAGGCCGGTGAGCAGCACACGCCCGGGCTTGCGGCGGGACTCGGCGAGCAGCGCACCCGCGACTGACCCGGCCATCAGACGCCCGCCCGGGTTCCGCCCAGCGCCGAGAGCGCGGCGAAGACGGAGTCGGGCCGTGGGTCGGGCAGCGTGCCGGCCACCCGGCCGTCGCGCAGCAGCACCACCTCGTCGGCGAACGACGCGGCGACCGGGTCGTGCGTGACCATCACGACGGTCTGGCCCAGCTCGCGCACGGACCGGCGCAGCAGGTGCAGCAGGTCGCGCCCGCTGGTGGTGTCGAGGTTGCCGGTCGGCTCGTCGGCGAACACGATCTCCGGCCGGCCGAGCAGCGCCCGCGCGACGGCCACGCGCTGCTGCTGCCCGCCCGAGAGCTGGGGCGGGCGGTGCGCGAGCCGGTCGCCGACGCCGAGCAGGCCGACGAGCGCCGACCGCCACTGCGGGTCGATCGTGCGCCCGGCCAGCCGCGCCGCAGCTCGATGTTCTGCGCGGCCGTGAGCTGCGGCAACAGGTTGAACGCCTGGAAGACGAACCCGATCCGGTCCCGGCGCAGGGCGGTGAGCTGGGCGTCGGTGCACGTCGTGAGGTCGACGTCGCCGACGATCGCGCGCCCGGACGTGGCGGAGTCCAGCCCGGCGAGCACGTGCATGAGCGTCGACTTGCCGGAGCCGGACGGCCCCATGATCGCGGTGAAGCGGGCGGCCGGGATCGCGAGGTCCACGCCGTCCAGCGCGCGGACGGCGGCGTCACCGCGGCCGTGGACCTTGACGAGTCCGACGGCCCGGGCAGCCGGGCGGAGGTGACGGGGAGCGTCGAGCACGGGATTCTCCGATGGTCGAAAGGATCAATCCTCGCGCGCGGCCCGGTCGTGACCGAGCGCAGCAGCGGGCGGGAGGCCGCGGACGCGCCCGCGACCAGCGCGGTCCCGCCCACGAGGGTGGCGCCGAGCAGCACGAGCCCGGCCGGTTCCAGCGCGCCGTCGCCCCCCGCGGAACGGGACGGCGCAGAGCAGCCCGAGCAGGAGCGCGAGGCCGCCGGTGAGGAGCAGCGGGCGGACCGTCTCGGCCCGCCGGGCCGCGTCGAGCACCCGCAGCGGCGTGCCGGCCAGCCGCAGCAGGCGCAGCGTCCGGCGGTGGTCGAGCACGCGGGCGGCGGCCGCGGTGCCGGTGGCGGTCGCGGCGATGAGGAACGTGCCGACGAGCACGACGATCGCGCCACGCTGCAGGTCGCCGACGAGCGCGAGACCCTCCGGGTCCAGCTCGCGCGCGGTCAGCACCGGCCCCGGCACGACCGGGGCCAGCGCGGTCCGGATCCGGTCGCGGTCGGCCACCAGCGTCGGGGTGATCGCGAGGCCCGGCTCGCCGCGGACGTCCGCGGGCGCGACGTCGGCCGCGATGCCACGCTCGGCCAGCCGGTCGCGCACGGCCGCGTCCAGCTCGGTGACGGCACCGGGCGGCACCCGGACCAGCAGCACGGTGTCGTCGCCGGGGGTCGCACCGGCGACCGCGGCCATCAGCGGGGCGATGAACCCCGCGACGAACACGGCGAGCGTGAGCCCGGCCAAGGGCCGGAACGCGCCGCGCGGGTCGTCGAGCAGGCGGCGCCCGGCCAGCAGCGCCGCGGGCGAGCGCGCGGAACGCGCCATCGCACCCCCGAGCAGCCGCACGACCAGCGGCCCGACCAGCGACACCGCCCCGAACAGCGCCAGCACCCCGACCGCGAACACGAGCCCCACGACGGCGACCGCGCTGCTGCGCAGCAGCCCGTTGACGGCCGCGAAGATCACCAGCGCGGCGACCACGCCGACCAGCCGCAGCAGCCGGGCGCGCCCGCGCGCCGGCGGCGGACCACCCCGAGCGGCCCGACGACCACCTGCCGCATCCCGCCCAGCGCCGCGAACAGGGCCAGCACCGCCACGCCCCCGACGATCGCGGCGGCCGTGCCCGGTCCGGGGCGCAGGTCGTCGGCGAACCACGTGCCCCCGCCCAGCGGGATGAGCGCCAGCGCCGGCGCGAGCAGCCACTGCGCGACCACCCCCACGACGGCCGCGCCGACCGCGATGGCCGTCACCTCGGTCACCGCCGCGACCGTCACCTGGCCCGTGGACGCGCCGAGCAGCCGCAGCGTCGCGAGCCGTTCCGCGCGGCGCGCGGCCGTCAGCCGGGCGGACGCGCCGAGCAGGCTCGCCACCGGGAACACCAGCAGCGCCGCGGCCACGTACGTGAGCTGGCGGTACAGCTCGATGCCGAGTCCCGCCGACGGGTCGCCGGGCGGGGCGCCCGGGGCCCGCCCGGTGATCGCCACCAGCTCGTCGGGCCCGCGCAGCCCGGCGTCGGTCATCGCGCCCGGCTCGCCGGGGAAACGCTCGGCCAGCGCGTCCGGCGGGAGCGTGCGGACCAGGTCGGCGAGGGCGGGCGACACCCAACGACCTCCCCCGGCGCGGGTGTCCGCGGGAGCCCCGGCGGGGCCGGCGCGTCCGGTGCGGCGGCCACCTCGACCCGTTCCATCGGGCGGCCGGCCACGGCGTCCGGGATGACGCTCACCTGCGCGGACGGCTCGGCCCGCCAGCCGGTGCGGGCGTCGCGCGCGTCCCAGCCGTGCAGCGCCCCGAACGCGACGGCGAGCAGCATCGTCCCGACCGCGATCCCGGTGCCGACGAGCGCCGCCGACGTCACCGCGCGCCGCCCGCCCAGGCGCAGCAGCCGCAGGCTGAGCGCGGCCGTCCCGATCAGTCGGGTCACCGCGCGGCCCCGGCGAGCGGCGCCTCGGACGTGCGCCCGTCCCGGATCGTCACGGTCCGGTGGCAGCGCGCGGCGACCTCGGCGTCGTGCGTGACGACGACCAGCCCGGTGCCGGTGCGCGCGGCCAGGCCGGTGAACAGCTCCATCAGCCGCTGCCCGGTGTCCGTGTCCAGCGCGCCCGTCGGCTCGTCGGCGAACACCACCTCCGGCGCGCTGACCAGGGCACGCGCGATCGCGACACGCTGTTCCTGCCCGCCCGAGAGCTGGCCCGGGCGGCGCCACTCCAGCCCGGAGAGCCCGAGCGGCTCGAACCAGGACGCGGCCTGCGCGACCGCCGCGGCCCGGCGCGTGCCGCCCAGCAGCAGCGGCAGCGCCACGTTCTCCACGGCCGGCAGCTCCGGCAGGAGCTGCCCGAACTGGAACACGAACCCGATCCGCGTGCCGCGCAGCGCCGTGCGCCGCGCCTCGGACCACTGGTCGATCCTGTCATCGCCGAGCCACACCTCGCCGCTCTCCGGGCGCAGGATGCCGGCCAGGCAGTGCAGCAGCGTCGACTTGCCCGAGCCGGACGGCCCGGTCACGGCGACGACCTCGCCGCGGTGCACGACGAGGTCCGCGCCGCGCAGCACGGTGGTCGCGCCGAAGCTGTGCGACACGCCGGCGCCGCGCAGCACGGGGTGCGCCGGGCCCGGTCACCGCCGGCCGTCCCGGTCGGCGAGCCGCTGCAGCAGCGGCAGGACCGCCATCACGACGAGGACGAGCACGCCCCCCAGCCAGGCCGCGGTGGCGATGACCGCGGCGATCACGTCCGTCATGGCCGGAACGATCTCCCGCGGGCGCGCCCGCGCACCTCGGCCGGAGGTCCGAACCCGCTGGGGTGGCCTCGTACTTCCGGCCGAGTGGCGCAGGTCCCCGCGGCTCTACTCTCGGATCGTGATCCGCCTCCTGCGTTGGGTCCGGCGGAACCTCGGGCTCGTCGGCGAGATCGCGGCGTACGCGTTCTGGCTGCTCGCGGACTCGATACTCGCCGTCTCCGGCGGCAGCCTGATCCCGGTGTTCGCCGGGATCGCCGTGCCCGCGATCGTGCTGCTGCGCCGGCGGCCCGGAACCCGGCTGGTGCCCGTCGCGATCGGCGCGATCGGCACGTCGATCGCGATCTCGGTGCTCACGCTCGACCCCGTCGTCCGGGCGGTCGGCCGCACCCCCTACCCCGTGTTCGCGCTCTCCTTCGCCGAGGAGCTGGCGCTCGCGGTGGTGGTCGTGGCCGTGCTGCGGCGGTGCGAGCTGCGGACCGCGCTGGCCCTCGCCGCGGCGGGCGCCGTCGCGATCGTCGCGTCGCCGGTGCTGCGCACGCCCGAGCCGGCGACGGCCGCGTTCAGCCTGCTCTGCGCGCTGGGCTGGGGCGGGGCCGCCGCGATCGGGCTGGCGTGGCGCGAGGTCGACACCCGACGGCGGGCCGCGCTGGAGGACGTCCGCTCGACGGAACGGATGGAGCTGGCCCGCGAGCTGCACGACGTCGTCGCCCACCACGCACCGGGATCGTCGTCGCCGCGCAGGCGGCCGCGGTGGTCGCCCGCACCTCCCCCGACGACGTCGACCGCGCGCTGGCCGCCATCGAGACGGCCGGCACCGACGCGCTCGCCGCCATGCGCCGGATGGTCGGCGTGCTGCGCGGCCAGGACGCCGAGGGCGCCCGCACGCCGGGCGCGGAGCTGCGCGAGGTCGGCACGCTGGTCGAGCGCTTCGACCCCGACCGGCGGTTCGTGCGGCTCACCACCGACCCCGGCCTGGAGCACGCCGTGCTGCCCGCGGGGGTCGCCGCCACCGGGTACCGGGTGGTGCAGGAAGCTCTGACCAACGTCCGCCGGCACGCGCCGGAGGCCGCCCACGTCGAGGTCGACGTCCGGATCCGCGAGGGGGCGCTGCAGGTGTCGGTGCGCAACGACGGCGTGCCCCGGGTGGCGGCCGGCCCGCGGGCCGGCGCCGGCGGCTTCGGGCTCGCCGGGATGAGCGAACGCGTGCTGGCCCTCGACGGGCGGCTGGCCGCCGGGCCGACCGCGCCCGGCGTCTGGACGGTCTCGGCCTGGCTGCCGCTGCGGGGCACGCGGTGATCCGCGTGCTGCTGGCCGACGACCAGGAGATGGTCCGCACCGGGTTCCGGCTGATCCTGTCGGCCGAGGACGGCATCGAGGTCGTCGGCGAGGCAGGCAACGGCGTCGACGCGGTGGCGCTCGCCCGCTCGCTCAAGCCCGGCGTCGTGCTGATGGACATCCGCATGCCCCAGCTCGACGGGCTGGAGGCGACCCGCCTGCTCGTCGCCGACCCGGACCCGCCCCGGATCGTCGTCGTCACCACGTTCGACCTCGACGAGTACGTCTACGGGGCGCTGCGCGCCGGGGCCGCGGGGTTCCTGCTCAAGGACGCCGGGCCGCGGCTGCTCGTCGAGGCAGTGCGCGCGGCCGCGGCGGGCGACGCGCTCGTCTCGCCGTCGGTGACCGTGCGGCTGCTGGCGCACCTCGCGGCCCGGCCCGCGTCCCGCATGCCTGCGCTGCCCGACCCGCTCTCCCCCCGCGAGCTGGAGGTCGTGCGGGCGGTGGCCCGCGGCCGTACGAACGCCGAGATCGCGGCGGAGCTGTTCGTCTCGCTCTCGACCGTCAAGACGCACCTGACGAACGTGCAGTCCAAGCTGGGCGCCCGCAACCGCGTCGAGACCGCCGCGTGGGCGTGGGAGCACGGCCTGGTGCAGTAGAGGCTCGCCCGTTGCAGCAAAGCCACCCTCATGCAGCCGGACGGCGTGAGGGTGGCTTTGCTGCAACCGGGGTCAGCCGAGTTCGGTGGGGACCGCGACCACGTCGACCATCGCGCCGTTGCGCAGCACCGTGACCGGCAGCGGCACGCCGATCGCGTCGCCGAAGAGCTGGCGCTGGATGCCCTGCGCGTCCTGCACCGGACGGCGGCCGACGTCGAGCACGAGGTCGCCGGCGCGCAGCCCGGCCCGGGCCGCGGGGCTCCCGGCGATCACCTCCACCAGCCGCAACCCGTTGCTGCGGCCGTACCGCTGCGCGACGGAGGCGGGCACCGGCGCCGGGCTGCCGACCACACCCAGGTACGCCCGGCGCACCCGCCCGTCGTTCAGCAGGGTGGAGATGATCCGGTGGCTGTTGGCGTTGACCGGCACGGCCAGCCCCAGCCCGATCCCGGCCACGGCGGTGTTGATCCCGACGACCCGTGCGTGCGAGTCGGCGAGCGCGCCGCCGGAGTTGCCGGGGTTGAGCGCGGCGTCGGTCTGGATGACGTCCTCCACCACCCGCCCGGCCGCGCCGCTGCGGGTCGGCAGCGAGCGCCCGAGCGCGCTGACCACACCGGCCGTGACGGACCCGGCGAGGCCCAGCGGGTTGCCCACCGCCACCACGAGCTGCCCGACCACGAGGTCGTCGGCGTTGCCCAGCCGCACGGGCGGCGGCAGGTCGCCGGGCCGCGCGGCGCGCAGCACGGCGAGGTCGGAGAGCGGGTCGGTGCCGGCGACGGTCACCGGCACCTGCGTCCCGTCCACGAAGTCGGCCCGCCCGGAGCGGGCCTCGCCCACCACGTGGGCGTTGGTCACCAGTACCCCGTCGGAGGAGATGACGACGGCTGAGCCGCTGCCGCGGCCGGTGCGGACGGCCGCCACCTTGGCGGTCAGCTCGGCGGCCACGGCGGAGACGGTGCGGGAGTAGGAGTCGAGCTCGTCCACGACGGCCTCCTCGTTGCAGCGCTTACAGCGTTGCAGAACGAACGGCTGCGTGGAACTGTTCCGGGCCGGGCCGGCGGTCCTCGACGCGCGGCACACGTCAGGTGGGCACGTCCTCCGCCTCCTGCGTGGCCGGGTCCCAGCTCAGGCCCGGCACGCCCCACCCGTAGTCCCGGAGCATCCGGCGGGCCGCGCGCTGGTTGCGCCCGACGAGCCGGTCCAGGTAGATCACGCCGTCCAGGTGGTCGGTCTCGTGCTGGAGGCAACGGGCCAGGAACCCGCGCCCCTCGACCGCGACGGGCTGCCCGTCGGTGTCCACACCGGTGACCTTCGCCCACTCCGCACGCCCGGTCGGGAAGTGCTCGCCGGGCACCGAGAGGCAGCCCTCCTCGTCGTCCTCCGGGTCGGGCATGGTCTCCGGCCGCGCGGACGTCTCCAGCACCGGGTTGACGACCACCCCGCGCACGCGCGTGCGGGTCACCTCGTCCGGGCAGTCGTAGACGAACACCCGCAGGTCCACGCCGATCTGGTTGGCCGCCAGCCCGACGCCGTCGGCAGCGGCCATCGTCTCGAACATGTCCTCGACCAGCGTTTTCAGCCCGGCGTCGAACGTCTCGACGAGGCGCGTCGGGCGGTGGAGCACCGGATCGCCGGCGATGCGGATGGGGCGGACGGCCATGGCAGCGGACCCTACGGGCCGCGCCGCCGGCCCCGATCCACCCCATCGGGCCAGCGCGTCCCTACCGGGGTCCGGACGGTCCCGCGTGGTTCAATGACGGCACGAATCACAGGCTTGTGATTCGCCGGCAGCAGAACCGCGAGGCCGTCGAGGAGCGTGATGGAGTCCGCCAGCCAACGCAGCGGCGCCGCCGCCTCCACGCCCGCCGCACTCAGCCGCCGCGACCGCGAGATCCTCGCATTCGAGGGCCAGTGGTGGAAGTACGCGGGCGCCAAGGAACAGGCGGTCCGCGAGCTGTTCGACATGTCGGCCACCCGCTACTACCAGATCCTCAACGCCCTGCTCGACCGGCCGGAGGCGCTCGCCGTCGACCCGCTGCTGGTCCGGCGGCTGCGCCGGCTCCGCGCCAGCCGCCAGCGCACGCGCGCCGCCCGCCGGCTGGGCATCGAGCCCTGGTGACCCGCTCCTGACCGCAACCCCAACCCCGCACCCGGAGGTCCGGACGTGACAGCTCCTTCCCCCTCGGGTGGGCCGTCCGCGTTGCGGGTCGGCGGGCTCGCGCTGATCGGCGTGGCCGTCGTCGCCGCGATCATCGGACTGACCACGCTCGCCACGAGCGGCGGCCCTGAGACGAACCAGACCGCGGCACCGTCGGCCGTCTCCTCGAGCACCACGCGGAGCCGGAGCCCGCGCCCGAGGGCACGCCGCCACCCACCCCGCTGCCGACGTTCGACAGCTCGGTGCCGGTCCCGGCGTTCCCGTCCGAGGGCGGCTCGCCCGAGCCGGAGCCGGGCGGCGCACCTGCCGCCCCCGCTCCCGCTCCCGGAACGGAGCCACCCGCCGCAGCGGCACCGCCCCCGGCACCCGGTGGCACCGGTGGGACGGGCGGCGGCCAGCCGTCCGGCGAGGGCGGCGGCGACCGCGCGTCGGTCGGCGGCAACGCGGCCCCGGCGGCCCTGCGGCTCCCACTGCGCGTCTACAACAACAGCCGGATCGAGGGGCTCGCCGCCCGCGCCGCGGACGACTTCCGCCGCGGCGGCTGGGAGGTCACCGAGGTCGGCGCCTACGGCCAGGGCATCATCCCGGTCACCACCGTCTACTACCGGCCGGGCACCGACGAGGAGGCCACGGCCAGGGCGCTCGGCGAGCAGTTCGGGCTGCGTGTCAACCCGCGGTTCGAGGGGCTGGAGGCCGCGAGCCCGGGCATCATCGTGATCGTCACCCGCGAGTACGCGCAGCGGTAGCCGCGCGTACTCCCACGCCCGAACCCGGAGGGGGTGGTGGCATGAGCGGCGAGGGACGGCCGGAGCCGGCGCAGCA
>MKJX01000194.1 GCA_001942415.1 Pseudonocardia sp. CNS-139 | reverse complement strand
TCAGAGCCCGCTCGGTCATGTCCTGCTGGCGGCGCTTCCGCCCGCGGAGGTCGAGCAGGGCGAACGTGCCCACCACGTCGGGCCCGCCCTGACCGGCGCGACTCGCGCGCACTTTCCAGCGACTCGCGCGCACTTTCGCGCGACTCGCGGAGAACGGCCCGCGAGTCGCTGTCTTAGTGCGCGCGAGTCGCTGGATTACTGCACGCGAGTCGGGGTCTGGGTGTACGCGAGTCGCTACGCGCCCGGACGGTCGCGGACCGACGCCTGCCGGTCGCTACCCGGCCTGACCTGCGCTTCCTCGAACTCGTAGCCCCGCGCCGACTCCCCGGCGTCCAGCGCGATCCCGGCCAGGACGTCCGTGGTCGCGACGTACCCGCCGGCCGTCCCCGTCGTCGCGTCGGTGGACGCGTAGTCCTGCGGCTGGGTCTCGGTCACCCGGTACCGCCCCGCGGGCAGCCCCTCGAACCGGAACGCCCCGTCCGGTCCGGTCGCGGTCGTCTGCACGACCGACTCACCGGAGGTGGCCGTGCCGGTCAGCCCGACCTCGACCTCCGCCAGCCCGATCGCCCCGCCGACGGTCACCCGCCCGGCGATGGCGCCGAGCGTGCCGGTGAACCGGTACCCGGCGGCGGTCTCCCCGGGCGCGAGGTCGATCCCGGTGATCCGGTTGGGCGCGCTGGCCCGCCCGCCCGCGGCGCCGGGCGTGTCCGGCCCGTTCCCGTAGCCGGCCGGCTGCCGCACCGACACGGTGTACGTGCCCGCGGGCAGGTTCCCGACGGCCCACGCGCCGTCCGGCCCTGCGGTGGCGGTGCCGCTCGCGCCGTCCCCGCCGACGGTCGTCCCGCTGACGGTGACGGTCGCACCCGCGATCCCGCCGCCGGAGTCGTCGACGACGAGCCCGCCCAGCCCGCCTGCCCGCATCCCGATGTCCAGCCCGGCCGCGTCGCGCCGCCGGCGAGGTCGGCGGCCGGCCGGTCGCCGACGCCGTACTCGCCGGCCTGCCCGGTCACCGCGTACTTCCCGGCGAGCAGCCCGTCGAGGCGGTAGCGCCCGTCGGCGCCGGTCGTGACGGTCCGCCGCACCGCGTTGCCGGCGGCGTCCGTGCCGGTCAGGAGGATCTCGGCGGCCGCGACGCCCGGCTCGTCGGCGCGCGCACGCCGTCGTCGTCGCGGTCGCTACGCCCGCCCGGAGACGGAGCCCGAGCCCCTGCACCCGCCGTCGTCGTCGCGGCGACGTACGCCCGCCCGGAGACGGAGCCGAGCCCCTGCACCAGCCGGTACCCGGACGCTGCGGCGCCCGGCCCCAGCGCGATCGCGGAGAGCGTGTCCGGCCCGCTGCTCACGCCGCCTGCGTTGCCGGGCACGTCGGCCGCGTCGCCGTACCCGTCGGGACGTGCGGTGGAGACGGTGTAGTCGCCGGCCGGCAGCCCGTCGACGGAGAACGCGCCGTCGGCGCCGGTGGTCGTCTCGCGGTCGACGTTCTCCCCGGCGAGGTTGGTGCCGGCCAGCGCGACGGGCAGGCCGGCGAGCCCGGTGCCGCGCTCGTCGACGACGGCGCCGGCGAGGGTGCCGCCGCGTTCGGTGAAGTCGTAGCCGGTGGCGGCGGTCCCGGCGGCGAGCGCGACGCCGGCGATGGTGTCGGTGCCGGTCCGGGTGCCGCCCGCGGTGCCGGGGGTGTCGGTGCCGTCACCGTAGCCGCGGGCCTGCGTCTGGATCACCGAGTAGCGCCCGGCGAGCAGCCCGCGCACGCGGTACGCGCCGTCCGGGCCGGTCGTCTCCAGCCGTTCGACGCTGCCGCCGCCCGTGCTCGTGCGCGTCACCGTCACGGGGACGCCGCCCAGCCCCGCCTCGCCCGCGTCCCGGGTGCCGTTGCCGTTGGTGTCGACGAAAACCGTCCCGCCGACGGACGCCGTGGTCAGCACGAACGTGTAGCCGGTGGCCTGCTGGCCGTCGGCGAGCGCGATCTGCTCGATCGTGTCCGGCCCGGTGGCGGTGCCGCCGGCCGACCCGGGGGTGTCGGGCCCGTCGCCGTACCCGGCCGGCACCGGCGCGACCACGGCGTACGTGCCGGTCGGCAGGTCGGGCACGCTCCACAGTCCGTTGCCGTCGGTCTGCACCGGCCGCTCGACGGCCTCGCCCGTGGGCGTCTGCCCGCGCACGGTGACCGCGACGCCCGGCACGCCGACGCCCTCGTCGTCGACGACCGCGCCGGAGAGCGCGCCGGGCCGGGTGCTCGCGAAGTCGTAGCCGGTGGCCGCGCCCGTGAGCGCGATCCCGGTGATCGCGTCGCGCGAGACGGCGGTCCCGCCCGCGCTGCCCGCCGTGGCGTCGCCGCTGATCAGGCCCGTGCCGGACGGCCGGCTGAGCGTGTACGCGCCGGGCCGCAGCCGCGGGAACGCGTAGCGCCCGTCCGGTTCCGCGGTGGTGCGCAGCTGCACGGTGTTGCCGACGTCGTCGGTGCCGGCGAGCGTCAGCGCCACGCCGACGGCGCCGGGCTCGCCCGGGTCCGGCACGCCGTCGCCGTCGAGGTCGTCGAAGAGGCGCCCGGTGATGCCGGGCTTCGCGTGCTCGGCGAACGTGTTGCCGGCGCTGGTGCCGCCGGCCGGCAGCGTCACGACCAGCACGTCGTTGCGTCGTGCACCGCCCCGGGCCCGGGCACCTCGGGCCCGTCGTCGAACCCGGACGGCTGGGGCGCGCTGATCCGGTAGGTCCCGGCGGGCGCGCCGAACGCCCACCGCCCGTCCGCGCCGGTGGCGGTCCCGACGGCGACGATCGAGCCGTGGTCGGTCCGCCCGACGAGGTCGACGGCCGCGCCCGCGATCGCCGAGTCGCCGTCCGCGGCGTCGAGGGCGCCGTTGCCGTTGCGGTCGGCGAGCACGTTTCCGCTGATCAGGCCGCCGTCGACGGGTGCGGTGACGCTGTCGGCGAGCGTCGCGCCGGTGTCGTCGGCCGCCGTGACGCGGGCGGTGTGCACCTCGCCGGGCACGGCGCAGGGCTGCTCCACCGCCTGGCCGGGGGCGAGGCTCGCGAACCGGGCCGGGCACGGGCCGTCGAGCGCCAGGTCGCGCAGCGGCGCGTCGCCCGCGTTGGTGACGACGAGCGCGAGCCCGTTCTGCCCCGTGCGTGCCGTGAGCCGGACGGCGGGCCGGTCGATCACGGCGACGGCGGCCTCGGCGGTGGCGGTCAGCGGGCGGCCGGTCTCGTCCAGCGCGGTGACGCGGGCGAGGCTCGTGGTGTCCGCGGCCGGGGCCGGCGCCGCGCAAGCGACGGTGCGGGACTCGGCCGCCGCCGAGCGCGCGCACGCGGCGGTGGCGAGGTGGGAAGGGAGCCCGGGTCGGTGACCTGCACGTCGTCGACCGGCGCCCCGACGGGCGGTCACGGTGCTGCGCAGCTCCACCGGCTGCCCGGGCCGGACGGGCGCGCCCGCCACCTCCTGCGTGATCGTGACGGCCGGCACCGGCACGGACACCGCCTGCCCGGCCGCGACGTGCGGCTCCCCGCCGCCGAGGACGGTCGCGGTGCAGCCGCTGCCGGCGCGACTCGCGTACCCCCAGGGCGCGACTCGCGCGCACTTTTCCAGCGACTCGCGGGTCGCGCCGGCCGGCCCCGGCACACCACCTGTGAGCAGCAACAACGCGGGAGCGAGCAGCGCGGCGGAGAGTCGTCCGGCCCAGGCCATGAAAGTTACGCTACGACTCGTTTCTTATCCGCTCCGGCTGTGTGCCCCCATCGTGGGACTCAGCTCGGGGCCACCACGAGCCGGTGCTCGTAGCGCGGGTTCTCCCGGACGTACCGCAGCTCGTCGACGGCCACCGGAAGCAGGACCGACAGCTTCTGCACGAGGTCCTCGGTCAGGCACAGCACGAGGCAGGTGCCGCCGCTGTCGAACTCCATCCGCAGCTCGCCCTCGTAGGCGACGGTCTCCAGCGCGGCCGACGAGTCGAGGTCGATCTCGGCGTGTGTCTTCACGGCATGTGTCCTCTCTTGTTCGGTGCGTAGGGGGTGGTGGGCATGCGTCACCTCGGCACTGGCACCCTGGACCCCCTACGGATCAGCATCGAGTGACGCAAGTCGCAAAGTATCATGATGCGAATCATGATGGAAGGAGTGGGTTGATGGTCGGAGCGCCCGCGTCCCCGTTGCGCTGGCTGATCGGCACCGAGCTGGCCCGGTTCCGCAGCGACGCCCGCCTGTCCGGCGCGCAGGCCGCCGAGCTGACGGGCATCAGCAAGCCGAAGCTCGGCCACCTGGAGACGGGCCGGCAGACGCAGGACCCCGAGGACATCGCCACCCTGCTCACCGCCTACGGCGCACCCCAACGCGACATCGACCGCCTCTGCTCGCTGAGCGGGAGTGCGGACAACTCGACGTGGTGGGGCCCGTGGGCGCAGGTCGTGCCCGACTGGCTGCGCACCTATGTCGGCCTCGAAGGCTCGCAGACGCAGAATTCACGTTCGAGCCGACGATCATCCCGGGTCTGCTGCAGATTCAGGAGTACGCCGCAGCAGCGACAGCCAACTCGCCTCGGGTGCGGGCCGATCACAACGAACGGTTCGTGGGCTTCCGGATGGCCCGCTCCCGCCGGCTCACGGCCGACGAGAACCCGCTCGACCTCCACGCAGTGGTGACCGAGGGCGCGCTGCGCCTGGCCATCGGCACGCCCGAGCTGCGGCAGGCCCAGCTCCGGCACCTCATTGAGATGGCCAAGCGGCCGAACGTGACGCTGCAAGTGGTGCGGCCGGAGGACGGGCCGCATACAGCGATTGCCGGGCCGTTCGTCCTGCTCGACTTCGAGCTGGCCAAACCGATCGTCTACGTGGAGCTGAAGGACGGCGCGGTCTACCTTCAAGACCCTGATCAGGTGACCACTTATAGGATGGTCGCCGACAACCTGCGACAGGTTGCCCTCGGTCCCGAGCAGTCGATTGCTCTGATCGAGTCGATGCAATGAAGTAAGTCCGGAGGCCCACCGTGAGCGGCGCGCTCGACCTGCACTGGCGCAAGAGCAGCTACAGCGGGGACAACGGCAACTGCGTGGAGCTGGCCGTGGTTGCGGACGGCCGGGTGGCGATGCGCGACAGCAAGGCCCCGGCCGGCGGGATGCTGGTCCTCACCCCCGCCGACCTGCGCGAGTTCGTCGTCGGCGTCCGCGCGGGCGAGTTCGACGCCTGAGCCCACCTGCCCGACTCGACCCCCGCACCGCACACACCTCGGCGCCTCCGCACACACGTCAGGACGTGTGTGCGGAGTCCCGAAGGTGTGTGCGGTCAGGACGGCAGTCCCGCAGGATCGCCGAGTCACGCCGCACCACCTGATCAGCGGTCCATCGCGGCGATCATCGCCTCCACCTGCTCCGCCGTCGCCGTCCCGACCAGCTCCGCGTCGACGGCCACCGTCGTCACGAGCAGCGAGTCGGCGAAGAGGTCGACGCGGTTGGCGCTGGGGGAGAGGAGTTGGTCCTCGCCGCCGTTCGCGCCGAACGCGCCCGACGCGAACGCCGTCGTCCCGCCGGTCCACACCGGCAGCCCGTCGAGCGCGCCAACGCTCACCACGTGCGTGTGCCCGGCCAGCACCACCCGCACGTCCGTGCCGGCGATCACCGCGCCGAGCCGCTCCGGGTCGCGCAGGTCGATGGCCGCGGTGGCGACGACGCGCAGATGACTGCACCGCACACACGAAACGGCGTCCGCACACATGTCAGGACGTGTGTGCGGACGCGCGAGGTGTGTGCGGTCAGGCGTGCGGGTTGAACGGGATGCCGCCCGGCATCGCGCTCGCCAGGTTGTTGTTGAACGTGTTGCCCAGGTCCTTGAGCGGGAAGTCGGCCGAGCCGAAGTGCGCGTCGGCCTGCGAGCTCGTCAGCCGGTCACGGATGCCGGCCGGGTAGCCGTCCCAGCCGACCAGGTCGGGGTACTGCCAGGCGCCGAAGTGGTTCTCCGGCGGCTCGGTGGAGCTGGCCAGCCGCATCGCGTGGGTCGACGCGCCGTCCTTGTGGTAGACGATCTTCGGGTGCGTCGGGCCGTCGAACGCCACCGACGACGCCGCGTGCACCACGTACCGGCCGTGCTCCGAGGTCGAGACGTAGCGCACCTGGCCGCCCTGCACCCAGACCGCGACGTGCTCCCAGTCGTGCCGGTGCCCGCCGAGCCCGGTGCCGGGCAGCGCCTGGTCCTTCTCGAAGTAGAACGTGTAGAGGTACACGCACCAGCCGTTGTTGCACTTGCTGCGCGAGTACGAGTTGGTGTTGTCGAGGTCCCAGGAGTCGCGGCAGCTCCCGTTCACCGCGCCCGAGAGGTTGAGTCCCGGGTTCAGCGTCCCGTCCGGGCCGATGGCCGGTGTGGGGTAACAGCCGTCACCGTCGTAGTCCATCGCGGGCTGGAACGTGTATTCCGCGCTGGACGCATTGCTGGGAAGCGCGCGCGGCGGATCCGCCAGCGCAGTTCCCGGGAACACGACCGTCAGCACGATGGCGCAGACGATCGTGGCGGCGGAGAGGAGGAATGGGCGACGTGCTTTCGCAGGTGTGTTGTGCACAGAATCTCCCGCTCGGCGTCTGATGAGCCGGGAAAGAATCTCAGCCCATGATCAACGAGCGGGTGGTTGCGACGGGAACAACGGCCGTCGATCACCTGTCCGGTCGGCGCTCCGTTCGGGGCAGCGTCAGGTGCGCCGGTCGGACCTGCCGAGCGCGGCGATCGTCGCCTGCAGGGGGTCGCGGTCGGGCTGCTCCCAGAGCATCCACGGCCGCCGTCCCGACCGGTACTCGGCCTCCAGCGCGTTGCGTTCCTTGACGGTGTCCGCCGCCTGCCAGAACCCGCGGTGCCGGTAGGCCAGCATCCGGCCCTCCTTGGCCAGCTGCTGGCACGCGTCGGTGACCAGGTCGCTGCCCTCGGGCAGGTGGTCGAACACCTCCGGGCGCAGCGCGAAGTAGCCGCCGTTCTCCCACAGCGGCAGCTCCTGCAGCGTGGTGATCGCGGCGATGCGGCTGTTGCCGTCGACGTCGACGCAGTGGAACGCCGGCTGCGGCGGCACCGCGAGCAGCGCCCCGGCGGCGTCCGAGGCGCGGAACCAGTCGATCATCACGTCCAGCCGCGCGTCGGTGAGCACGTCGGCGTAGTTGGCGAGGAACATCTCGTCGTTCTCGACGTGGCGCCGCACCCGCCGCAGCCGTTCCCCGATCGGGGAGTCGAGGCCGGTGTGGACGAACGTGATGCGCCAGTCCTGGATGTCCGAACCGAGCAGCTTGATGTCGCGGCCGTGCAGCACGAAATCGTTGGACGCGGTCTCGGAGTAGTTGAGGAAGAAGTCCTTGACGTGGTGCGCGCCGTATCCCAGGCACAACACGAAATCGGTGTGGCCGAAATGCGCGTAGTAGCGCATCACGTGCCAGAGCAACGGGCGCGGGCCGAGCGGCTGCATCGGCTTGGGCAGGTCGGACGCGCCGTCACGCATACGCATCCCGTATCCGCCGCAGAACAGGACGACCTTCACTGGGTCCTTCCGGGATCTAGACGGTGAGCAGTTCGGTGGTGCCGAGGCCCAGCTCGTCGAGCTGGGCCCGTACCTCGGGTTCGTCGGTCGGGTCGGTCAGCAGCACCGCGCCGGGCGCGCCGCCTTGAGGTCGGCGGGCGCGACGACCGGCAGGCCCGATCCGCCGAGGTGGCGGCCCTGCCGCGCCGGGTGCGGGTCGACGGCCGCGGCGACCGGGGTGTCGTGGCCGTCGAGCACGGCGAGGAACGCCACCGCTGCCGGGCCCCACACGGCGACGGAGGTGCCGGCCGCCGCCTGCTCGTCGAGCCAGCCGGCCCAGTGCGCGATGCGCCGCGCCGCCTGGTAGCCGAAGTCCTCGCACAGGCCGCGCAGCCCGGCCAGGTCGGCCGCCGGCACGCCCCCGGCCGGCGCCGCGTCGAGCGAGGCCTCGGCCACCACGGTGCGGCCCCCGTGCACCGTGCGGGCGCTCGTGACGCCCAGTCCGAGCCGGCCGAGGAACGCGGTCAGCGTCTCGGCCGTGAACGCGCAGCGGTGCTCGTAGCGCAGGTCCCAGAACGCGCCCTCGGCGAGCACCCGCCCGACGTCGGGCACCTCGGTGAGCAGCACGGACGTGCCGGCCGCCCGCATCCCCTCCACCACCTGCGCCGACGGGCCGCGGGTGACCACCGCGGCGTCCCGGGCGGGATGCTGCCGGGCCCGAACGCCTCCGGCCCGACCTCGGTGACGCTCCCCACGCCGGCCACAGCAGCTCAGCACCGAGATCCCCGCCGACCTCGACGACCGGCGCCCCACGCAGCCGGTGCCGGGCCACCCAGCGCTGTGCCAGCTCCGTGCGGTGCGCCGCGAGCCGGGCCGAGCGGGCCCCGGCTCGGGCGGTCCGGGCAGGAGCAGCGCCGGGTCGAAGGTGGCGTTGAACACCACCCCGCACGCCTCGCACAGCGTCAGCTCCAGGTCGCCGACGGGCACGGCGCGCGCCTCGTCGCACGTCGCGAAGGTGGCGCGGCCGTGCACCGGCAGCGCGCCGAGCCGCACGAACGGCGGCCCGGCCGGCGCCGAGCACGCCGGACAGGCCGACGTCGTTGACATGTTGATCATATTGCAGGCTCCCCCGTTTGGGGGCAATGGCTATTGCCCCCCGTTCACACGAGGAAGGACGCCTGGCATCCGGCGGGGGTTGCTCGGCCGTTCGGTTCGTCCTTGGTGTCGGGATTCCGCGGGGGCCGGGTAGCGTACGGCCATGACGTCCCACCCGCCGACGTCCCGCCCGACAGGTGCCAGGGCCGCGCGGACCGGCGCCGACCCCGCCGTCCGGCGCTCGCGGACCTCAAGGCGCAGATCCAGCGCAGCATCCTCGCGTTGGAGGCGGCCGACCAGCGCCTGTCCCAGCTCGTGGAGCTGCGCGAAGCCGGGCAGTCCTGGTTCGAGATCGTCTCCAACGAGGACCGCCCGCTCGTCGTCGAGACCGTCACGAAGGTGCTGGAGGACCTCGGCGAGACCGGCGGCCGGTTCCGCCGCGAGGAGGCGCTCGCGCTGCAGCGCGAGAACGTCAGCACCTACCGCATCGGGCAGCTGTTCGGGGTGTCGCGGCAGCGGATCTCCGCCCTGATCCGCGACCGCGACGTCCCCGAGCCCCGGCCCGGCAGCTAGATCACTGCTATGCCCGGCGGGCGAGCCTGCGCAGCAGCGGCGGGGCCAGCAGGTACCCGAGCAGCGCCCACCCGGCCAGCGCCACGGCCGTCTCCGCCTGCCGCCACGTGCCGCCGATCTCCGCGGCGGCGAGCGCGTCGGGCAGCAGCGCCGCACGCATGCCCAGGCCGAGCCAGTAGACCGGGAACGCCTGCCCGACCCACTGGAGCCACGTGGGCAGCGCGGTGATCGGGTAGAACACCCCGGACACCGCGGCCAGCGCCATCACGAACAGCATCACCAGGCCCACGGCCTGCACGGAGCGGAAGAGCGCGCCGAACACCGCGCCGATCGGGAGCGTCGCCACCAGCCCGAGAGCGAGCACCCACCCGAGCGTCAGCACGCCGGCGGCGTCGATCCGCAGCCCGTCGAACAGGAACACGGCCGGCACCAGCACCGCCACCAGCATCGCAACCGTCAGCGCCGACTGCGCCACGACCTTGCCGGCCAGGTAGCCGAGCACCCCGTTGGGAAGCGCCTTGGCCCGCAGCAGCGTGCCGTCCCCGCGTTCCATGATCAGCGTGGCGGCGAGCCCGGCCATGCCCGTGAGCACGACGTTGACGCCGAGCAGCCCCGGCACGCC
Organism: Pseudonocardia sp. CNS-139; assembly: GCA_001942415.1. Taxonomy (GTDB): domain Bacteria; phylum Actinomycetota; class Actinomycetes; order Mycobacteriales; family Pseudonocardiaceae; genus Pseudonocardia. The sequence goes on along the minus strand of MKJX01000194.1, from coordinate 37,953 downwards.
GCCGCGCCCAGCGGGAACGCCACACCCGGCACCGGCCGGTCCCCGAGGAACGCGAGCACGACCAGCGCCACCGCCGACGGCCACAGGTAGCCGATGATCTCGCCGCTGCGCATGCCCTGGCGGAACTCGATGCGGCCGCGTTCGGCGCCGGCCGCCAGCGCCACGACGGTGGCGCTCACGCCGCCACTCCCGCCCGCACGGTCTCCGCGTCGCGCACCATCGCCAGGTAGACGTCCTCCAGCCGGGGCGGGCGGACCTCCAGGTCGGTGACGGTCTCGCCGAACTCGGCGAACAGTGCGCGCACGTAGCCGGTGGGGTCGGGCACCGACACGACGTGCCGCTGTCCGTCGCGGCGGAACCGGACCTCCCCGTCGCGGGCCATCCGGGCGGCCAGCTCCGCGGCCGTGCCGTCGGCCACGATCCGCCCGCCGACGAGCACGACGATCCGGTCGGCGAGCTTCTCGGCCTCGTCGAGGTCGTGGGTGGTGAGCAGGATCGTCGTCTCCGCCGCGAGCCGGCGCACCAGCTCGTGGAACTCCTGGCGGGCCTCCGGGTCGAACCCGGCCGTCGGCTCGTCGAGGAACAGCAGCTCCGGGCGCCCGGCCAGCCCGATCGCGACGTCCAGCCGCCGGCGCTGGCCGCCCGAGAGCCGGCCGACGACCGCACCGGCGTGGTCGGTGAGCCCGACGAGCGCGAGCAGCTCGTCCGGGTCGTAGGGCCCGCGGCCGTACGGGAGGTAGAAGCGGCGCAGGTTGGCCAGCAGCTCGCGCACCTTCCACCGGCCGTGGTCGCGCCAGTCCTGGAGCACGACCCCGACCCGGGCCCGCCACGCCTCGTCGCCGCGTGCCGGGTCGGCGCCGAGCACCGTGACGTCGCCGCCCGTGCGCGTCCGGAAGCCCTCCAGGATCTCGATCGTGGTGGTCTTGCCCGCGCCGTTGGGCCCCAGCAGGGCGAGCACCTCACCGCGGTGGACCCGAAGGTCGACGCCGTGCAGCGTCTCGCGCGGGCCGTAGCGCATGCGCAGGCGCGCGTCTCGATGGCGATTTCCATGGCTTCAACCGTATCGTTGAAGATCCTGTTGAGAGTTTTCCCGCGAGAACGCGAAGATCCCCTGTTGAACCCGCTATCAGCGGGTTGAGGCCGGCCGGTGACCGGTGCTCAGCGCCGCCAGCGGGCCAGGCGCAGGCTGTTGGTCACCACGAACACCGAGCTGAGCGCCATGGTGGCGCCGGCGAGCATCGGGTGCAGCATCCCGGCCGCGGCGATGGGCAGCGCGACGACGTTGTAGCCGAACGCCCACACCAGGTTGCCCTTGATCACCGCGAGCGTGCGGCGGGAGAGGCGGACGGCGTCGACCGCCGCGGTCAGGTCGGACCGGACGAGCGTGACGTCCGCCGCGGAGATCGCGACCTGCGTGCCGGTGCCCATCGCCATGCCGAGGTCGGCCTTCGCGAGGGCGGCGGCGTCGTTGACGCCGTCGCCCACCATCGCGACGACCCGCCCCTCGGCCTGCAGCCGCGCGACGGCCTCCACCTTCTCGGTGGGCAGCGCGTCGGCGATCACGGTGGAGATCCCGACGGCGTCGGCCACGGCCCGGGCGGCGCCGGGCCCGTCGCCGGTGAGCAGCACCGGCTCCAGCCCGAGCCGCCGCAGCTGCGCGACGGCGTCCGCGCTGGTCGGGCGCAGGGTGTCGGCCACCGTGAAGACCGCGCGGGCCCGCCCGTCCCAGGCCAGCGCCACCGAGCTGCGGCCCTGCGCCGTGGCCGCGTCGACGGCGGCGGCGAGGTCGTCCGGCAGCGCGATGCCCCGGTCGGCCAGCAGCCGCGGTCGGCCGAGCAGCACCTCGCCGTGCGCGGTCGTCCCGCGCATGCCCAGGCCGTCCAGCGCGACGACGCCGTCCACGGCGACCGCGGCCGCCCGCTCGCCCGCGTGCCGGGCGACGGCGCGCGACACCGGGTGCGTCGACGCGTCGGCGAGCGCCCCGGCCATGCCGAGCACCGCGTCGGCGTTCTCGCCCGCGGCCGGCACGACGTCGACCACGCTCATCTCGCCGGTGGTCACCGTGCCGGTCTTGTCGAGCACCACGGTGTCCACCCGCCGCGTCGACTCCAGCACCGCCGGGCCCGTCACGAGCACGCCGAGCTGGGCCGCGCGGCCGGTGCCGACCAGCAGCGCCGTGGGCGTCGCGAGGCCCAGCGCGCACGGGCACGCGACGATCAGCACGGCGACGGCCGCCCCGAACGCGGTGCCCGCACCCGCGCCGGCGCCCGTCCAGAAACCCCAGGTCGCGGCCGCGAGCATGAGCACGACCGGCACGAACTCGCCGCACACCCGGTCGGCCAGCCGCTGTACCGCGGCCTTCCCGTTCTGCGCCCGCTCGACGAGCGCCGCGGTCTGGGCGAGCTGCGTGTCGGCGCCGACCCTCGTCGCGCGCACCACCAGCCGCCCGTCCAGCGCGACGCAGCCGCCCACCACGTCCGTGCCGGGGGTGACGTCGGCGGGCACCGGCTCACCGGTGATCGCGGCCGTGTCGACCGCCGCCGCGCCCTCGACGACCACGCCGTCCGTCGCGATCTTCTCGCCCGGCCGCACCACGAACACGTCGCCGACGGCCAGCCGGTCGGCCGGGACGCTGATCTCGCGCCCGTCGCGCAGCACCCGGGCGTCGGTCGCGGCCAGCGCGAGCAGGCCGCGCAGCGCCGCACCCGACCGGCGCCGGGCCCGCGCCTCCAGATAGCGCCCGGCCAGCACGAACGTCGTGACGCCTGCCGCGACCTCCAGGTAGACCTGGCCCGCTCCGTCCGTCGGCGCGATCGTCAGCTCGAACGCGTGGGTGTAGCCGCGCCCGCCCGCGCTGCCCAGCACGATCGCGTAGACCGACCACAGGAACGCCGCGAGCGCGCCGACCGACACGAGCGTGTCCATCGTCGCGGCGCCGTGGCGCAGGTTCGTCAGCGCCGCGCGGTGGAACGGCAGCGCGCCCCACAGCGCCACCGGCGCCGTCATCGCGAGCGCCGTCCACTGCCAGAGCGGGAACTGCAGCGCGGGCGCCATCGACACCGCGATCACCGGCACGGCGAACACCGCGCACACCGCGAGCCGCTGCAGCAGCGCGCCGGCCTCGCCGTTGTCGTCGTCGGCCGGCTCGGGGGCGGGCGGGCGCGCGGTGTACCCGGCGCGCTCGATCACCGCGACCAGCCCGTCCGCCGCCACCCCGGCCGGGTGCGTGACGGCCGCCTTGCCGGTGGCGTAGTTGACGTTCGCCTCGACACCGTCGAGCTTGCGCAGCGCCCGCTCCACCCGGGACGCGCACGCCCCGCACGTCATGCCCTCGACGACGAGCTCGGTCTCGACGCGTTCCAGGGCCGCAGCGGTCACGGCGTGCCGCCGTGGCCGTGCGAGACGGCCGGCACCGGCAGCGGCGGCTGCAGCACCCGTCCGGCCTGCCAGCCCGCCGCCGCTGTCACGGCGAGCACGAGCAGGAAGCCGGCGACCCGGAGGGCGTTCGCGCGGGCCGGGCGGGCGGGGGAGGCGTCCACGGCGGCCAACCTAGGGACGCCGGGTGTGTCCGGGTTGCGAACCTGAGAGCCGTCGCCGCCGTGCGTCCACGGGGACGCGGTGAGCGGATCACCGGTTGGGCCGTTGGAGTGCACTCCGGGCCCTGCCGGCCGTCCCGGCTCTCAGGTTCGGCGGGCGTCGCCCCCGTGTCGAGGAACGGTCACCGGCTCCGACCGACGGGCACACGACCCGAAGGGAGATGGTCATGGGGACCACGTTCGTGAGCATGGGGATCTCGCTCGACGGCTACGTCGCCGGGCCGGACGGCGGGCCGGGCAACCCGCTCGGCACCGGCGGCATGCGCATCCACCAGTGGGTCTACGGGCTGGCGGCCTGGCGGGAGCCGATGGGGCTGCCGGACGGGCGCACCGGCCAGGACGACGACGTGGTGCGCGAGACCAAGTCCCGGCCCGGGGCGCACGTGATCGGCCGCAACATGTTCGACGAGGGCGAGATCGGCTGGCCCGACCCGCCGCCGTTCCACCTGCCGGTCTTCGTGGTGACCACCCGGCCCCGCGAGCCGTGGGTGCGCAAGGGCGGCACCACGTTCCACTTCGTCACCGAGGGCGTCGAACGCGCGGTGGAGCTGGCCGGGGAGGCCGCCGGGGACCGGGACGTCCAGGTCTCCGGCGGCGCGTCCACCGTGCGGCAGGCGATCGCCGCCGGGCTCGTCGACGACCTGCAGCTGCACGTCGCGCCACTGCTGCTCGGCGAGGGCCTGCGGCTCTTCGACGCGTTCGCGCCGGCCGGCGTCACGCTGGTGCCCGACCGGGTGATCGGGTCACCGGGCGTGACGCACGTGCGGTACCGGCTGGCGTACGGGCCGGGCGGTCAGACCTCCGCGCCGGCCTCGACCGCGGGCGCCGGCGGCTCGGCGGCCGGCTGACGCTTGCCGCCGACCAGCAGCGTGAGCGGGAGCGCGACCGTCGCGATGATCGCCGCCGTCATGAACGCGGCGCGGGCGCCGCTGACGTCCACCGCGCCCGTGGCGTCCGACGACGCGACCGTCATCACCGTGATGAACAGCGCCGTGCCGGCCGCCCCCGCCACCTGCTGGAACGTGGAGACGATGGCGCTGCCGTGCGAGTCGACCTCGCGCGGCAGCTGCCCGAGCGCGTCGGTCATCAGCGGCGTGAGCATCAGCGAGAGGCCCACGACCAGCACGACGTGCATCGCGATCAGCTCCCACAGCGGCGAGCTGCCGTCCAGCATCGTGAAGGCCCACAGCGCCAGCGTCAGCACGATCGCGCCGGGGATCACCAGCGTGCGCGCGCCGAGCCGGTCGTACAGGCGGCCGACGACCGGGCCGAGCAGGCCCATCGCGAGCCCGCCGGGAAGCACGGCGAGCCCGTGACGAACGGGTCGAGGTGCAGCACCCCCTGCATGTACAGCGGCAGCAGGATCAGCACGCCGAACAGGGACATCATGCTGAGCACGACCAGCGTGAGCGCCACGGTGAACCTGCGGAACGTCAGCGGGCGCAGGTCGAGCAGGGCGGCGCCGGTGCGCTGCAGCCGGATCTGCCGCGCCACGAACACCACCATCGCCACCGCCCCGACGGCCGTCGGGATCCAGGGCGTCACCAGCGCCTCGCCGCGGGCCTGCTCGCCGACGCTGCTCAGGCCGAACACCAGCCCGCCGAACGCGAGCGCGGACAGCAGCACCGAGAGCAGGTCGAGCGGGATCGGACGGGTCTCGGCCGTGATGCGCAGCCGCAGCAGGCCCGCGGTCAGCGCGATGAGCGCGATCGGCAGCACGATCCAGAACATCCACCGCCAGCCCAGCGCCGTGAGGATCACACCCGAGAGCGTCGGCCCGATCGCCGGGGCGACCGCGATGACGATCGTGATCGTGCCCATCGTGGCCCCGAGCCGGCTCGGCGGGATGATCCGCAGCAGCGACGTCATGAGCAGCGGGACCATCACCGCGGTGCCGGCCGCCTGCACCACGCGGCCCGTCATCAGCACGGGAGCCGGCGCGAGCGCCGCGACCAGCGTGCCGGCGGAGAACAGCGTCATCGACGCGATGTAGATCTGGCGCGGCGCGAACCGCTGCAGCAGGAAGCCCGTGACCGGGATGACCACGGCCATCGTGAGCAGGAACCCGCTGGTCAGCCACTGGGCGGTGCCCACGCTGATGCCCAGGTCGGCGATCAGGACGGGCAGCGCGACGCTCATGATCGTCTCGTTCAGGATCATGACGAACGCCGACCCCACGAGCAGCCACATCACGACGGCGGCCGACCTCGGTATGCCGGGCTCGGCTGGTCCCCCCGCCGGTTCTCCCGGGTGGTCGGTGGCTGGGCCGGTCATCTGGTTCGTCTCCTGTCGTCGCATTCCCGTCCGACGCTACCGACGGCTGCCCCGGGCGGGCGAACGAGTTCTCTTCCGGGTGACGGAACCTCGATGGCCTGCGCATCCCTGCCGATGGGATGGACATACGGTGGTGGCCGGGGGCCGTTCCACATGGGAGGTGCCGTGCCCGTTCTGCTCGCCGCCGAGGCGGTCAACCCGCTCACACCGTCATGGCTGGAGATCGGTGTCGGGCTGGTCTGTTTCCTGCTGCTCTTCGTGGTGCTCCGGCAGTTCGTGCTGCCGAGGTTCGAGCGCGTCTACGCCGAGCGCGACCAGCGCATCAACGGCGGCCAGCAGCGGGCCGAGGAGCTGCGCGAGCAGGCCGCCGGGCTGCAGCGGGAGTACGAGGAGCAGCTCGCGCTCCTGCGCGCCGAGGCCGCCGGCATCCGCGACGACGCCCGCGCCGAGGGCGCCCGGATCCGCGCCGAGCTGCGCGCCGACGCCGAGGCGCAGGTCGCACGCGTCCGGGAGCAGGGGGAGGCGCAGATCGAGGCCGCCCGCGAGCAGGTCATGCGCGAGATGCGCGGCGAGCTGGGCGGCCTCTCCACCGGCCTCGCCGAACGCATCGTCGGCGCCCCGGTCGCCCCGGCCTCCTCGCGGGCCGTGGACCGGTTCCTGGAAGAGCTGGAAGGCCGCGCCGACGCCCCCTCGTGATCTCGGCGGGCTGTGGATGGCCGGGTCGCGATGTGGACAACTCGCCGGGGCAGCGCCTCGACCGCCCGGAACCGTCGGCCCGACCCGGCAGAATTGATATCGGGGGGGACCCCCAGAAGTAAGGACAGCGCGCTGAGCAGGGGCAGCGCGCGGGGCCCGGGCCGCTCGTCCGGTGCCCGTCCGGGTGAGAGGGGCGCGGCGGTGGGGAGCGTCGCGCGCCGCCCGGCGGGTCCGGCGGCCAGCATGGGTGCGTGTTGCGCCGACTGGCACTGCTCGCCGCCGCGCTCGTGTGCGGCGCGGCGCTGCCGGCCGCCGACGCCGAACCGCCCGGCTGCCCGCCGGGCCCCACCCAGGTCCGGGCCGTCTGGATCGCGACGGTCGGCAACACCGACTGGCCCAGCCGCCCCGGCCTGCCCGCCGCCGACCAGCAGCGCGAGTACCGCGCCCTGCTCGACACGGCGGTGCGGCTGCGGCTGAACACCGTGGTCGTGCAGGTCCGCCCGACGGCCGACGCGTTCTGGCCCTCGCCGTTCGAGCCGTGGTCGCAGTGGCTCACCGGCACCCAGGGCGGAGACCCCGGCTACGACCCGCTCGCGTTCCTCGTCGCGGAGGCGCACGCGCGCGGGCTCGCGTTCCACGCGTGGTTCAACCCGTTCCGCGTCAGCAAGCAGGACGACCCCGCGCGACTCGTCCCCGACCACCCGGCCCGCGTGCACCCGGACTGGGTGCTGCGCCACGGCGGCGAGCTCTACTACGACCCCGGCGTGCCGGCGGCCCGCGAGCACGTCATGGACGCCGTGATGGACGCCGTCGTGCGCTACGACGTCGACGGCGTGCACTTCGACGACTACTTCTACCCCTACCCGGCCGGCGAACCGATCCCGGACGCGGCCACGTTCGCCCGGCACAGCGCCGGGTTCGCCGACGTCGGCGACTGGCGGCGGGCCAACGTCGACCTGCTCGTGCGCGGCATGGCCGACCGGATCGCCGCGACCGGCCGGCCCGTCCGGTTCGGGATCAGCCCGTTCGGCATCTGGCGCAACGCCGCCGACGACCCGCGCGGCTCGGACACCCGCGGCCTCTCGTCCTACTCCGCGGTCTACGCCGACACGCTCACGTGGGTCCAACGGGGGTGGCTCGACTACGTCGCCCCGCAGCTCTACTGGGAGGCCGGGCACCCGGCCGCCGACTACACGACGCTCGTCCGCTGGTGGGCCGGCGCGGTCGCGGGCACGGGCGTTCAGCTGTACGTCGGGCAGGCCGCGTACAAGGTCGGCAGCTCCCCGGCCTGGGACGACGGCGAGCTGGCCGAGCACCTGCGGATCAACCGCGGGCACCCCGAGGTGCGCGGCGACGTCTACTTCAGCGCGCGCTCGCTGACGTCGACGGCCGCGGCCGCCATGGAGCGCGTCGCCGCCGAGCACTACGCGCAGCCGGCGTGCCCGGACCGATGACTTCCGGGCCGCGCCCCGGTCCACCGCGCATGACGGACGTACGCGCGGCGGTGGCCGCGGAACGGCGCGAGCAGGCCGAGCTGCTCGCCGGGCTCACGCCCGAGCAGTGGGACGCCCCGACGCTCTGCGCCGGCTGGCGGGTCCGCGAGGTGATCGCGCACACGACGATGCCCTACCGCATGTCGATGCCGAAGTTCGTGGTGCAGCTGGTGGCCGCGGGCGGGAGCTTCGACCGCATGGCCGACCGGGCCGCCCGCCGGGACGCCGCGGCCATGACGGCCGGGCAGCTCGTCGCGCAGCTGCGCGACAACGCCGAGCATCCGTGGGCGCCGCCCGGCGGCGGGGCCACCGGGGCGCTCTCGCACGACGTGATCCACGGCCTGGACGTGACGGTCGGGCTCGGGCTGGACCGGCGCGTCCCGCCGGAGCGGCTCGGGCTCGTGCTTGCGGGGATGAGCCCGCGCAGCGTCGGGTACTTCGGCGCCGACCTGGACGGCGTCGAGCTGCGCGCGACCGACCGGGACTGGACGTTCGGCTCCGGCACCCCCGTGCACGGGCGGGCCCAGGACCTGCTGCTCGTGGTCTGCGGCCGCCGGCTCCCGGCCGGCCGGCTGGACGGCGGGGCGGCCGGCCGGTTCACCGCCGGATAGCCCGGCCCGACTCGCGTGCACCCAGCCCGCGACTCGCGTGCACTTTTCCGGCGACTCGCGGGCCGTTTCCGCGAGTCGGGGTGTGGGTGCGCGCGAGTCGGGGTGCGGCGTCAGGCGAACCGCTGGACGAACCGCAGCGCGGTGTCCGCGACCTCGCGCCATCCGCCGTCGATCGTCAGCGAGTGGCCGCGGCCGGCCATCTCGGTGATCTCGGTCACGCCCGGGTTCCGCCGGTGCAGCCGGTAGGCCGCGTTGGCGACGGCCCACGGGATCGTGTGGTCCTTCTCGCCGCTGATCACCAGCAGCGGCCCGCGCTCGGGGTTGCGGGTGTCGACCTTCACCTCGGTGCGCGGGTCGAGGTTCGCGGCCACCGCCTGGAACAGCGGGGCGCCCGGGGCCGGCACGGCGTACGTCGCGTACAGCTCCTTCGCCTCCTGCTCGCTCACGGCGTTCGCGAAGGCGTAGCGGAACTGGGCGAACGTCAGCGGGACGGCCCGGCGGCGGTTGCCCGGGCTGCTCAGCACGGGAAACGACGCGCGCAGCGACGAGACCGGCACCGGCAGCACCCCGCGGAACGGGGCCGGGTCGATCGCGACGGACACCGCGGCGAGCCCGCGCCCGGCCAGGATCTGGGTGATCAGCCCGCCGAACGAGTGCCCGACCACCGCCGGCTTGCGGTCGAGCCCGCCGATGACCTCGGCGAAGTGGTCGGCGACCTGTCCGACGGTCTTGCCCGCGAGCACCTCCGGGCGGGCGTTCGCCTCCTCGACGGTGGGCGGGTCGTCGGGCCATCCGGGCTGCACCGGCGCGTAGCCGGCCTCGGCGAAGACCGCGGCCCAGCGGTCCCAGCTGCTCGCCAGCAGCCACAGCCCGTGCACGAACACGACGGGCGTGCGGCCGCTCGCGTTCGCCTCCTCGACCTGGGCGGACTCCTGCTCCGTGAGCGTCACGGCCGCGCATCCTAGGGATGGGCAGGACGCTCCGTCCCGGCGACCGGCACCGGCTCACCGGGCCGGGCCCGCGGACGCGACGTCGCGAGCACCGACCCGCCCAGGATCAGCGCGAACGAGACGAGGATCGGCGCCGTCAGCGGCTCGCCGAGCACGAGCACGCCGGCGACCACCGCGACCGCCGGGTTCACGTACGTGAAGACGAGCGCCCGCGACGGCCCGACCTCGCGGATGAGCGCGAAGAACACAAGGAACGCCAGCGCCGTGCAGACCAGCGCGAGCCCGGCGAGCGCTGCCAGCACCGCGGGGGACGGCACCGCGGCCGGCCAGGTCAGGACCGCCGGCGGCGTGTAGACGAGCGCGGCGCCGGTCAGACAGATCGCGGTCAGCGGCAGCGACGGCACGTCCTGCAGCCGGCGCGCCGCGATGATCGGTGCCGCCGCGTAGCAGACGGCCACGAGCAGCACCTCGACGATCGCGAGCGGCTCGCCGGCGGCCAGCTTCGGCGCGGCCAGCAGCGCCACCCCGGCCAGGCCGGCGGCCAGCCCGGTCCAGCGCAGCGGCCCGAGCCGTTCGGCGTCGCCTGTGAGCCGGCCGAGCACCACCGCGACGATCGGCGTCGCAGCGATCAGCAGCCCGGTCATCGAGCTGGTCAGGTGCCGTTCGGCCGCGGAGAGCAGCAGCCACGGCACGGCGATCTCGATCGTGGCGAACGCGGCCATCGGCCGCCAGTGCCGGCGCACCAGCGGCCCCAACCCGCCCGTACGCCGGGTGCTCCAGAGCGCGAGCGGCAGGAGCACGGCCGCCCCCACCGCCGTGCGCGCGAACACCAGCACGGGCGCCGAGACGCCCTCCACCGCGACCTTGATCATCAGGTACGGCACGCCCCAGATGACGCTCATCAGGGCGAACAGCGCCCACCCCCGCCTGCTCACGGCCCGACGCTACGAGCGCGGGCCGCCACCCCGAAAGGTCCAATCGACATCGGTCCGACCGGTCCAACCGCCGGTCCCGTGGCCGTTCCGGGAATCGATCACGGCCGGCTGCACGTTGGGTGGGATGCTCGTCCGAGATGCCGGATGTGGGACAGGTCACGTCAGGCGAGGGTGCGTTCACCCGAGCCGGACTGGTGGGGCCCGTCTGCCAGATGGTGGAATGGGCGAGCACCGCAGGGGAGTATCCCGTCAGCGGTGGCGTCGTCAGCACGGAACCTGCCCGATCGGGTCGGGTCCCGGCGCCACCGGTCGACCCCGGCATCCGGCCGCGGGACGATGGGAGAGACCTCGGGCCGTCTTCCGCGTCGTCCCGAGACCCCTGGAGGTCTTTCCTTGAACGTGCCCGTCTGGCTGTGGTTCGCCACGATCGGCGGCCTCGTGGCCATCATCCTCGCCGACCTCTTCCTGGTCGACCACAAACCGCACACCGTGACGATCCGGGAGGCCACCCGTTGGGTGCTCTTCTACGTCGGTCTCGCGGTGCTGTTCGGCATCGGGTTGTGGGTGTTCGCCGGCGGCACCTTCGCCGGTGAGTTCTTCGCGGGGTACATCACCGAGTACTCGCTCTCGGTGGACAACCTCTTCGTCTTCGTCGTCATCATGGCGGCGTTCAACGTGCCATCCGAGCACCAGCACCGCGTGCTGCTCGTCGGCATCGTGATCGCGTTGATCATGCGCGGCATCTTCATCGCCATCGGTGCCGCCGCGATCTCGGCGTTCAGCTGGGTGTTCTACATCTTCGCGGTGATCCTGGTGGTCACGGCCGTCAACCTCGCGCGTCAGGGCACGGACCACGACGAGGGCGAGCCGGCCCCGGTCCGGCTGCTGCGCCGGTACCTCCCGGTCACCGAGAAGTTCCACGGCACCAAGCTCTTCGCCCGCATCGACGGCCGCCGGATGGTCACGCCGATGCTCATGGTGATGCTGGCGATCGGCTTCACCGACCTGCTGTTCGCGCTCGACTCGATCCCGGCCATCTTCGGCCTCACGCAGGAGCCGTACCTGGTCTTCACGGCCAACGCGTTCGCCTGATGGGCCTGCGGCAGCTGTACTTCCTGCTCGGCGGGCTGCTCGACCGGCTGGTCTACCTGTCCTACGGCCTGTCGATCATCCTCGCGTTCATCGGCGTCAAGCTGGTGCTCGAGGCGCTGCACGAGAACAACCTGCCGTTCATCAACGGCGGCGAGCCGGTCCCGGTCCCGACCGTCGGCATCGGCCTCTCGCTCAGCGTGATCATCGGCGTCCTGGTGATCACGACGATCGCGAGCCTCGTCGCGGTGCGCCGCAACCCGAGGCTCGTGCACACGCCGGACGGCACGCCGCACGCGATCGACGACCGGCCCGGCCACGAGCACGGTGAGCACGGCGACGGGCAGCCGGCCACCGCGTCCGCCGAGCCGGAGCGGGGCCGTTCGACCGCCGGGGACTGACCTCGCAGGAGGCAATCTCACGCCGCCCCACGCGCTCGAGCCACGAGCGGCGTGGGGCGGTTCCCGTTCCGGCCCTAAACTCCTCTGACATGACCGATGCGACCGCGGCGTGAACGGCGTCCTCGACGGGTTCGTCGTCATCGGCGTCGTGGTCGCCGTGGGCTACCTGGTCGGCCGTGCCGGGGTGCTCGGCCCGGCCGCCACCACCGTGCTCTCGCGCACCGCGTTCTTCGTCGCCTCGCCCGCGCTGCTCTTCGTCACGATCTCCCGCGCCGACTTCAACGCCGTCTTCTCCGAGGCGCTGGTCGTCACGGCGGTGACGAGCTCGCTGGCCTGCCTGCTGTACGTCCCGGTCGGGCTGCTGCGCCGCCGGCCCGCGGGCGAGACCGTCGTCGGGGCCATGGCCAGCGGGTACGTCAACGCCGGCAACCTGGGCCTGCCGATCGCGACGTACGCGCTGGGCAACGCCGCCGAGATGGCGCCGGTGCTGCTCTTCCAGCTCGCGGTGATGACCCCGTTCTTCACCACGCTGCTGGACATGGTCGCCGAGCGGAAGGACGGCAAACGCCCGTCGGTGCTGCGCACCGTCACCGCGCCGCTGCGCAACCCGATCGCGCTCGCCACCGGCGCCGGGCTGGTCGCGTCCGCGACCGGGTTCGTGCCGCCGGCCCCGCTGCTGGCCCCGGTCGAGCTGATCGCCGACCTCGCCGTCCCCGGGATGCTGCTCGCCTTCGGCATCTCGCTGAACGGCGCCGCCCGCCCCGGGACGGGCGCGAACGGGCCGCTGCTCACGACCGTGCTGCTGCTCAAGAACGTCGTGCACCCGCTGCTCGCGCTGCTGCTCGGCCTCGCGCTGGGCCTGTCCGGGCACGCGCTGCTCGCCGTGGTGGTCTGCGCCGCGCTGCCGACCGCGCAGAACGTCTTCGGCTACGCCGTGCGCTTCGAGCAGGGCGTCACGCTGGGCCGGGACGCGGCCCTCAGCACGACGATCCTCAGCGTCCCGGTGTTGTTCACGGTGGTCTGGCTGCTCACGTAGGCGCCGCGGACTCGGCACCGCTGAGATCGACTTGCGAACGTTGAGCGGATCAGAATTAGACCGCTCGGCCTTGGCATGCCACCGTCCGGCGAACCTCTGATGCGGTTGTGACCTGGCTCGCACTACGCTCGCCGAAACCGTCACGGTGGGGTGAACGCGATGGCAGGTCAGCAACGGCCGCAGGCAGGCCGGAACGTCTCCTCGTCGATCTGCTGGGCCTGCTGGCGATCGCCGACCACACGATCGCCCTCCAAGCGCACGCGGAGGCGGTGCTCTGCCCGTGCGGGCCGCCGGGCGACAGCGTCACCCGGCGCGCCGAGCGGCTGGCCGAGGAGTACTACGACCTGTGGTCGCGGTCGCTGTCGTTCGCCCCGCACGCCGGCCCGGGCTCACTGGAGCGCGAGCTGTCCGGCGTGGTCGAGCGGCACTACCAGATCCTGCAGCAGTCGCTGCGGCTCGGGCTGCCGCAGACCCGCACGCCGCGCACCGCGGTGCCGCTGACCGACCTGCGGGCGGCGGGCGCCCAGCTGCGCCCGGTGCGCGATGAGCTGTCGCTCTGGGTCACGGCGCGGACGCCGGCCGGGTAGCCCGCAGGCCGCCGAGCAGCGCGTCGAGGTAGGCGTCGGCCAGCGCGTCGGGATCGGCGGGGGCGTCCCACAGCGCCGGGTGGCTCAGCATCCCGACGACGCCCGGCACGAGCGCCGCGGGCGCCTCCCGCAGCACGCCGGCCGCGACGCCCCGGTCCAGCGCCTGCCGCCACTGGTCCGCGTACCGCTCGTGGGCGGCCAGGACGTCGGCCTGCCGGTCGCCGGTGAGCGCGGGGTGCTCGCGCAGGAACACCGCCCACTCGGCGCGGTGGTCCGCGACGTCGCGCAGCAGCCCGCGGGCCAGCGTGCGCAGCAGGTCCTCCGGCGGGTGCCCGGCACCGAGCGCCGCAGCGGCCTGCCCGGTGACGTGGTCCACCCGGGCCCTGCTGATCGTGTAGAGCAGCGCCTCCTTGCTCTCCACGTGCCGGTGCAGCGCGTCACGGCCCAGCCCGGCCGCCTTCGCGACGTCCGCGATGTCGGTGCCGTGGTAGCCCTGGCGGGCGAAGAGCCCCGCGGCGACGGCGAGGAGCCGCTCCCGATCCGACACGCGAGCAGGCTAGTGGCACACCGGTCGGGCGGTCAGCGGGCGCGACGGCGCGCCGGCAGCGCCGCGGCCACCAGCCCGGCCACCGGCGTCACGTTCAGCACCTTGAGCGCGCCGAACCAGACGAACACGATCCTTGCGACGGGACCCAGCCTCAGGAACGCGGCCTCCACCGTCGTCCGCCCGCGGCGGGCACCGCGGCCACCGCGCCGAACGCGCCGCGGCGCCGCCCGTCACCCCCGCGGCAGTACGAGCCGGTCGACGGGCGCGGGCAGCCGGGCGTGCACCCCGAACCCGCCGCCGTCGCGCGGACCCGCGGTGAAAGACCCGCCGACCGCGCGGGCGCGCTCCCGCATCCCGGGCAGCCCGTTGCCGCCGCCCGACACGTCCGGCGGTGCGACCGTGCCCGGGCCGTCGTCCTCGACGAGCAGGGTGACGCCCTCGTCGTCGTAGGTGACGTGCACGGTCGCCCGCGCGGCCCGGCGTGCCGGCGGGTGTTGGTGAGCGCCTCCTGCACGATCCGGTACGCCGCCTGGTCGACGCTGGGCGGCAGCTCGCGCGCGGTGCCCCCGACGGTCAGCCCGACGGGCAGCCCGGCCGCCCGGTTCTCGGCGAGCAGCGCGTCCAGCCGGGCCAGGCCCGCCACCGGCCCGCGCGGCGGGTCCTCGTCCACCCCGCGCAGCACGCCGAGCGTCGCGCGCATCTCGCGCAGCAGCTGCCCGCTCGACTCCTTGATCGCCGCCAGCGCCGACCGGGCCTGTTCGGGGTCGTCGGCCATGAGGTGCAGCGCCACCCCGGCCTGCACGTTGATCAGCGAGACGTGGTGCCCGAGCGCGTCGTGCAGGTCGCGGGCGATCCGCAGCCGCTCCTCGCTGCCGCGCCGGCGCTGTGCCTCCTCCTCGGCGAGCCGCAGCTGTGCGAGCCGCTCCCGGCGGGCCCGCCACCACTCGCACACCGCGATGACGATCGCCAGCGACGAGAGCCAGCCGCCCGCGCCGAAGAGCGGCGGCGGCTGGTCGGGGTTGCGCAGCAGGTGGACCACCAGCAGCACCGCGAACGCGCCCGCCGTCACCGCGTACGCGCCGAGCCGGTGCCCGGTGAGCACGGCGCTGCACATCGCGACGATCCCGGCCAGGAACACCGGCCCGAACGGGTAGCCGAGCAGCAGGTAGGCGCAGGCGACGAGGGCGATCGCCGCCAGCACCGCAGGCGGGTGCCGGCGCCGCACCACCAGCAGCGCCGGCCCGAGCAGCAGCAGCGCGACGCCGAGCGCGTCGAGCGGGCGGGCCGCCGGCTGGCCGCGGGCCGCGTTCACGGTGCCGACCAGCGTGAACGTCGCGACCGCGAGCGGCAGCACGAGCGTCGGCAGCGGACCCGCCCACCATCCCGGCCTGGCGCTCATGGGCCCACGGTAGGGCAGCTACGCCACGGGGTGTAGTCGCGCGGTCCCGCGTACGCCGCCGAGCGCACCCGCACGGCCCTCCGTGCCCGGACGCGTGGTGCGTCCCGGTCCGGTCACGATCGTGACCATGTCGACCACGATGCGCGCCACCGCCCCGGCCACCGGGTGGCGGATGCGCCCGGGCACCCGCAAGGCCCTGCTGACCGGCCACATCGTCGCCGCCGGCGCGTGGATCGGCCTCGACGTGATGCTCGGCGTGCTGGTCTTCACCGCCATGGGGACGGCGGACCGGGCGACCGCGGCGCTCTGCTACCAGGTGCTCCCGCTGCTCACCTGGCCGCTCGTGGCGGCGGCGCTGCTGAGCCTGCTCACCGGCCTGCTGCTGGGGCTGGGCACGCGCTACGGGCTGCTCCGCCACTGGTGGGTCGCGACGAAGCTCGTGCTGAACGTCGTGCTGGCCGCGCTCGTGCTGCTCGCGCTGCGGCCCGGGCTGGACGCCGCCGCGGAGTACGGGCGCGCGCTCCTGGCCGGGGCCGCCGCGACCGCCGACGTCAGCACGCTCGTCTACCCGCCGGTCGTGTCGACGTCCGCGCTGGTGGTGGCGACGGTGCTGGCCGTCTACAAGCCGTGGGGCCGGGTGCGGCGCGCCTGATGGCACGTACTGCAACTTGGCAGTTCATGCCATTCGGCATATCATGACGTCATGTCGCCCGACGCCGTCCTGTCCGTCCTGGTCACCGGCGCGAGCCGGGGGATCGGGCTCGCCACCGCCCGCCTGCTCGCGCAGCGCGGCCACCGCGTCTTCGCCGGGGTCCGCCGGCCGGACGCGGTGGCCGCGCTCGCCGCCGAGCTCCCCACCGTCGTCCCGCTCGCGATCGACCTCACCGAGCCGGCCACCTACCGCGCCGCCGCGGCGGAGATCGCCGACCGGGTCGGCCCCGCCGGGCTCGCCGGCCTGGTCAACAACGCCGGCTACGCCGCGCCGGCCCCGCTGGAGTTCCTCCCGCTGGACGACCTGCGCGCGCAGCTGGAGGTCAACCTCGTCGGCAGCTCGGGGTCACCCAGGCCGTGCTCCCGCTGCTGCGCGCGGCCCGCGGCCGGATCGTCAACATCTCGTCGATCGGCGGCCTCGTGGCCGGGCCGGTGATCGGCGCCTACCACGCGTCCAAGTTCGGGCTGGAGGCGTTCACCGACACGCTCCGGCGCGAGCTGCGCCACCTCGGCGTCGACGTCGTCGCGGTCGAGCCCGGTACGGTGCGCACCGACATCTGGGCCACCAGCCTCGGCCACGCCGACGCGCTGCTCGCGTCGCTCCCGGCCGAGGCCGACGGGCTGTACGGGCAACTGATCGAACGGTCGATGGCCGCCGCCCGCAGCGCCGGCGGCCGGGGCGTCGGGCCGGAGGCCGCGGCCGCGGTGATCGTGCGCGCGCTCACCGACCGGCGGCCGCGCACCCGTTACCTCGTCGGCACGGACGCCCGGATCGCGCGGTTCGCCTCGCGGCTGCCCGCGCGGCTCGTCGACCGGCTGCTCTCCGTGGGCCGGCGGGCCGAGCCGGCACGGGCGGCCGCATGACCGGCCCGTCCCTGCGCGAACGCAAGGCGCGGCGCACCCGGGACGCGATCGTCATGGCCGCGATCGCGCTCTTCGACCAGCGCGGCTACGACAACACGTCGGTCGCGCAGATCGCGGAGCGCGCCGAGGTCGGCACCCGCACCTTCTTCCGGTACTTCGCCGACAAGGAGGACGTGCTGTTCGGCAGCGGCGAGGACGAGCTGCTCGACACGCTCCGGGCCGAGCTCGCCCCCGCCGGCCCCGCGGACACACCGCCGGCCGCCGCCGAACGGGCCGCGCGCGCCGTCCTGGACCTGCTGGCCCTGCAGGCCGCGCTGCTGCCGACCCGGGAGCGCATCATCGCCGCGAGCCCGGCGCTCACGGCCCGCCAGCTGCTCAAACAAGAGCGCTACGCCGCCGTGGTCGAGGCGGAGCTCGCCGCCGGCTTCGGGCTGGTCCGGGAGCGGGCGGCGCTGCTCGGCCGGGTGGTGCTGACGTGCGGGCTCGCCGCGTACGCCCGCTGGGTCGCGACCCGCACGGGCTCACGCTCAGCGCCCAGCTCGACCGCGCGCTGGCCGAGGCCGCCGCCGGCCTCGCCGGATTCCGTTAGGCGGTCTCGATCGTGCGCAGCTCGTCGCCCACCGCGACCGGGCCGGGGCGCGTCACCGAGAACTTCACGCCGAAGGTCACCCCGCCGTCGGGGTGGCGGCGGTAGCCGGCGAGCGTGCGCAGCGGCTCGGGGCCGACCCGCTCGCCGGTGAGCTGGTCCACGGTGGTCACCGCGCACCGGACGGCGAGCTTGGTGAAGCCCAGCTCGGCGCCGCCGACCGCCACGCGGCGCAGCCGGTCCTCGGCGTGCGCCGCCGCGAGGCCGCTGACCACGATGTTCGGCCGGAACCGCGCCATCGCGACCGGCTCGTCGCCGCGCTCGACGATCCGCCCGTTGAGCGCCTCCCACGACTCCCAGCTCGTCAGGTGCACGGCCGAGCTGTCGGCGTAGCCGGACGTGCCGGGCGTCTCCCCGTCGGTGACGCGGGCGTGCTCCGGCGGCACCCGCACGAGCCGGCTCTTCTCGCCGAGCACGTCGGAGATCCACTCGGCGGCGTCCTCGCCCTGGTCGATGCCGGTGAAGCCGGCGCCGAACAGCTCCACGGGCATGCGCGGGCCGGTGACGTCGACGGGCACGACCAGCGGCTCCCGACCGGCCGCCCGGAGCGTGAGCACGGAGCCGGCGGCGTCGATCCCGGGGTGGACGGTGGCGAGCTGCGGGTGCCGGCGCTGGGTGCGGAACACGCCCTCGGGGCTCACCACGAGGAACGTCCGGTCGTGGGCGAGGCCGGCGGGCGTCAGCTCCCCGGCGCGCAGCCGGGTGCCCGCGCAGCCCTTCACGGGGTAGCAGCGCAGCTCCGCGACCCGCGCCGACCCGTCCACGGCGTCACGCTACCCGCGCGTGCACCACGAAGGTGCGCCGCGGCCGCTCGTCGGACTCGGGCGGGGTGACCGCGACCCGGACGTCGGCGAATCCCGCCTGCCGGGCCAGATCCGCGGCCGCCGCGGCGTCGGCGGGGACCGGCAGGCCGGCCGGCAGGGCCGCCCGGAACTGCGGCGACGGGTGGAAGTCGGCCGCCATCGGGATGCTGAACGCCACGTGCCCGCCGGCTCGCAGCACCCGTCGCCAGTCGGGGAGCGCGGCCGGCCCGAGGAAGTGCAGCGCCGACCCGCAGAGCACCACGTCGGCCGCGCCGTCGGGCAGCGGGAGCGGGAGCGCGTCGCCGACCCGCCACTCGACGCGGCCGTCCGGGTCGGCGGCGACGGCCTTGGCCCGCGCCCGGTCGAGCATGCGCGGCGAGACGTCGACGGCGAGCACGCGCGTCCCGTCGAGCGCGCGCAGGGCTGCGAACGCGACGGTGCCCGTGCCGGTCGCGACGTCCACCACGAGGTCGTGCGGGCCGCGTGGCAGGCCCGCCACCAGCAGCTCCGCGATCGTCCCGTGGTGCTCGTCCTCGTCGTAACGGTCGGCGACGGCGTCGAAGAGCGGCTCTGAGCCCGGCATGCCGGGCACGTTATCCGGAACTGTCGGACCCCTGTGGTGCACTCGTCGCGGGGGAGGAGCCATGACCTTCGTACGCGGCCACCCGCGCGACACGGGCTGGGTGAAGGGCCACGTCCGCGGCCCGGTGCGGGCCGAGCACGGTCAGCTGCCGCTGCTCGCGCCCGTCGCCGTGCCGCCGCCGCGCACGCCCGGGGACGACGAGCCCGAGGGGCCGCCCGGCGAGGCGTTGAGCTCGGCCAGGAAGTCCGCGATCACCCGCAGCTGATCCGCGTCGCGGCGGCGCAGCACGGCGTCGAGGTGCTCGCCGTGCGCGCGGTAGTGCTCGGCGAGCGCGGCCATCGCCGCCGGCACCTGCGTCACCAGCACCTTCCGCCGGTCGCTCGCGTCGCGCTCGCGGCGCACGTAGCCGGCGCGTTCCAGCCGGTCGACCACGCCGGTCACGGTGCCGGTGGTCAGCCCGGTCAGCTCGGCGAGCCGGCCGGGCGTCAGCGGACCGTGCAGCCCGAGCAGCGACAGGAACTGCGAGTCGCTCGCACCCAGCCCCACCCGCTGGGCCACGGCCTGGTTGTGCAGCACCACGCCCGCGATGAACCGGAGCGTCTCCGCGCCGATCCGCGCCCGCAGGTCGTCCGCGTCCACGCCGCCTCCTTGACAATCTCTCGTTATCTCAAGAGACTTGGAATGTCGAGATACTTGCGTCTCCGAGTGAGGATAGCGATGACACCAACAGCGGCCGTGATCGGAGCGGGCGTCGCGGGGCCGGTGGCGGCGATGGCGCTGCAGCGGGCCGGGATCGACGCCACCGTCCACGAGGCCCACCCCGCCGTGGCCGACGATGTCGGCGTGTTCCTGACGCTGCAGGTCAACGGCGTGTCCGCGCTCCGGGCGATCGACGCGGCCGACGCCGTCACCGGGCTCGGGTTCGCGACCCCGGCGATGCGGTTCCGCAGCGGCACGGGCAAGCTCCTCGGCGCCGTCAGCACCGGGGCGCCGCTGGCCGACGGCACCGTCGGCGTCACGCTCCGGCGGGCCGACCTCTACCGCGCACTGCGCGACGAGGCGCTGCGCCGCGGCATCCGGATCGAGCACGGCAGGCGGCTCGTCGACGCCCGGCCGGTGGCCGGCGGCGTGCGCGCCGAGTTCGCCGACGGCTCGGCGGTCACGGCGGACGTGCTGGTCGGCGCCGACGGCATCCGGTCCCGCGTCCGGCAGGCCATCGACCCGGCCGCCGCGCCCGCCCGGTACGTCCCGGTGCTCAACGTCGGCGGCTACGCGCCACCGCAGGAGACCGGCGCCCGGCCCGGTGAGTACGAGATGGTCTTCGGGAAGCGGGCGTTCTTCGGGTTCGCCGTGGCCCCGGACGGTGCGGTGTGGTGGTTCGCCAACCCGCCGCGCCGCGACGAGCCCGCCCCCGGCGAGCTCGCGGCGATGACCGACGCGCAGTGGCGGGCCTGGCTGCACGACCTGTTCGCCGTCGACAACACGCGGGCCTGCGCGATCATCGCGTCGACGCCCGGCGAGATCAGCGGCTGGGCCACCTACGACCTCCCGTCCGTCCGGCGCTGGCACCGCGACGGCATGGTCGTGATCGGGGACGCCGCGCACGCCACGTCACCGGCGTCGGGGCAGGGCGCGTCGATGGCGATCGAGGACGCCGTCGAGCTGGGCCGCTGCCTGCGCGACCACCCGGACCCGGCCACCGCGTTCGCCGCCTACGAACGGCTCCGGCGCGCCCGCGTGGAGCGGGTCGTCGCGCACGGCGCCCGCTCCAGCAACGCCAAGGCCGCCGGCCCGGTCGCCCGCGTGCTGCGCGACGCGGTCCTCCCGCTCTTCCTGCGCCGACAGGCAAAGCAGGCAACGAAGTGGCTCCACGACCATCAGATCCCGTGGGAAGACCGCGTTGTGGCTCCATAACGCGGTCTGCGGCGCCCGAAAACTGCGTTATGGAGCCAGAATGCGGTCGGTCGGGGGGTGGGGGAAGCCGCCGACCGCCTGCTCGAACGTGTGGGCCACGCGCAGCACCGTGGCGTCGTCGAACCGCCTCCCGACGATCATCATCCCGGTCGGGAGGCTGTTGGCGAGGCCGGCGGGCACCGAGCACGCCGGGTGCCCGGAGACGTCGAACGGGCAGCAGTTCGCGATCATCTCCAGCGCCCGGGCGATCACCTCCTCGCGCGGCGCGTCGGCCGGCGGGATCACCGACGCCTGGATCGGCGTGGTCGGCAGCACCAGCACGTCGTAGCGGGAGAGCGCCTCGTCGTAGGCCGCCCGCAGCCGCGGGGCGAGGTTGCGGGCCATCGCGTAGTGCCGGCCCTGGTAGCCGTCGATCGCGTACCGGCCGGCGAGCAGCACGAGCTTCACCGTCTCCGGGAACGCGCTGCCGTCGGCCCGCCACCGCTCGCCGTAGTGCGCGACGAGCTCGGGGTCGTAGAGCCCGTCCCAGTTCCGGCCGTAGCCGTTGGCGTCGACCATCTGCCAGGCCGCGCCCTCGGTCGCGATCACGTCCCAGACCTTCGCGCCGTGCAGGTGCCAGGGGATCGACACCTCCTCGGCGACCAGCCCGGCGCCGACCAGCGTGTCCACGCCCGCGCGCACCGCGGCGTCCACCGCGGGTGCGGAGTCGGCGTGCCCGAACCCCTCGGTCAGCACGCCGATCCGCAGGCCCTCGGCGCCGCGGCCCAGCGCGGCGAGGTAGTCGTCGCCGGTGACGCCCGTGGGCTGGCGCGGGTCGTGCCCGTCCGCCCCCGCGATCACGCCGAGCACGAGCGCGGCGTCGGCGACGGTGCGCGTCATCGGCCCGACGTGGTCGATCGTCGGCTCGATCGGGAACGCCCCGGTGTACGGGACGAGCCCGTGCGTCGGCTTGTGCCCGACGATCCCGCTGAACGACGACGGCATCCGGACCGAGCCGCCCTGGTCGCCGCCGGTGGCGAGGTCGACGGCCCCGGACGCGACGAGCGCCGCGCTCCCGCTCGACGAGCCGCCCGCCGCGCGTGCCGGGTCCCAGGGGTTGCGCACCGGGCCGGTGCGGGAGGTGTGCGACCCGCCGGAGAAGCACAGGTCCTCGCACACGGCCTTGCCGGTGACCGTCGCGCCCGCCGCCAGCAGCCGGGTGACGATCGTGGCGTCCCGGGTCGGCACGAAGCCCTCGACGGTGGCGGAGCCGTTCATCATCGGGACGCCCGCGACGGCGGTGTTGTCCTTGACGGCGACCGTGCGCCCGGCCAGCGGGCCCTCGGCGCTGCCGGTCACCTCGCACCGCACGTACCAGGCGTTCAGCGGGTTGTCCGCGGGCTCCGGCCGGGTCCACGCCCGCTTCGGCGCGACGGGCGCGGTCTGCGCGTAGAGCTGCTCGACGGCGTCCCACGACCCGAGCAGGCCGTGCACCAGCGGGGCGAACTGGGCGATGTCGGCGTCGCCGAGGCCGAGGCCGTAGCCCTCCGCCACCTTCGCGAGCGCCTGCGGGTCGGGTGGCCGGACGGGCATCACGATCTCCTCGGGTCGGAGGGAGTACGCGAGTCGACACCCACGCTATCGATCTTGCCCGAGAGGGTCAACGGACGGTGGCGGGTCGACCTCGCCCGGTGATCAGCTGGCGCGGCTGACCGTGAACCCGCCCGGCCGCGCCTCGGCGACGAAGAGCCGCTGCCGGAACGTCTCCGGCCCGTCGACCACGACGTCGCCGCGCGGGAACGTGTGGTGCCGGATGCCGCGCAGCGCACGGGCGATCGAGACGGGGTTGTCGTCGTCGGCCCGGCGCGCCGCCCGGGCGTAGAGGTGCAGCGCCTCGTACACGGACTCGGAGATGCTCGACACCGGCGGCGCGAACCGTCCGTACATCTCGCGGTAGCGGCGCACGAACGCCGCGTTGGCGTCGCCGGGCAGCTCCTCGAAGTAGCCGGACGCCCCGAAGAGGCCGGTCGCGGCCGCGTCGCCGATGCGTTCGCGGGTGGGCTCGTCGAGCGCGGGAGCGAGCGTGCGGCAGCGCGCCCGCACGCCCATCGCGAGGCACTGCCGTTCGAACTGGACGAGGTCGGCGCCCACGAAGGCCGAGAGCACCACGTCGGCGCCGGAGCGCAGGATCCGCTCGATCAGCGGGGCGAAGTCGCGGGTGCCCAGCGGCAGGAACGCCTCCCCGACCACGGTGCCGGCGTGCTCGGCGACCACCCGGCGGGCCGCCGAGTGCACCATGTGCGGCCAGATGTAGTCGTTGCCGGCCAGGAACCAGCGCCGCCCGCCGGCCGCCTCCATCACGCGCCCGGCCGCGGCGCGCACCTGGTCGACGGGCCGCTCGCCCAGCTGAAGCCGCAGCTCGGAGCCGATGCCGCCCTCGTTCATGACGGTCTGGACCATCAGCACGCCCGCGTCGCGCAGCTCGTGCGCGGCCCGGGTGAACGTGGCCGACGTCGTGGTCGCCATGATCGTGCGGCAGCCGGCGCGCACCAGCCGCCACGACTCGAGCGCGCCGAGGTCCGGGTCGGTGCCGTCGTCGCCGACGACGAGCCGCAGCGGCAGCCCGCGGATGCCGCCCTCGGCGTTGATCTCCTCGACGGCCATCGCCGCGACGTGCTCGGTGGCCGAGGCGAAGACACTCGCCGGCCCGGACTTGCTGGTCAGCAGGCCGACCGGGTGCGTCCCGGACAGCTCGCCCTCCGACACCGGGAAGCCGCGGCGGCGCATGAGCCAGTTGAGCCCGTCGCCGTCGAGGTCGGCGATGATCCGGATGCGGCTGCCCGGCCCGTCCGGGTCGACGAGGATGCGCAGCCGGCCGCGCCACGGCAGGTCGTGCACGATCTCGATGCGCGAGGGCGGGCGGACCGTGGCGATGCGGCCGAGGATCTCGACGGGCTCGCCGGCCGCGCCGAAGAGCGGGGCCCGCAGCGTGACCGCCGCACCGACGGCCAGCCGGTCGCACGCCGCGTCGAAGAGCCAGCCGGCGCCGCAACCCGCCCCGAACAGGGCGAAGACCGCGCCGGGTGGGGCGTCGACGTGCTGTTCGGCGGAGAGCGCCAGGCCGGCCATCACATCACTCGGCGGCCCGGGCGGTTCCGGTCGGTGCGCGCCGCGCCGTTCTCGGCGGCGGACTTCGTGGCGTCGAGCGACCCCTGGATCAGCTCCTGCAGCTCCCGGATGACGTCCTGGACGGGGCCGGTGGGGTCGACGGAGTAGTAGCGGAAGCGGCCGGTGCGGCGCTCGGCGATCAGCCCGGCGGTGCGCAGGACACGCAGGTGGCTGGACACTGCGGTACGGCCGACGCGGTGGATGTAGGACGAGAGCTCGCCGGCGCTCAGCTCCTCGCGTTCCGCGAGCACGTTCAGGATCTCGCGGCGCACCGGGTCCGCGAGGGCGTCGTAGGCCAGGTCAGCAGGCACCTTGGTAGTCCCCTCCCTGATGCCGGTGAGTCACCGCCCACCGGCACGCCCGGACGAGGATAGCGGGTCGTTGATTCCGATGGGTTGCGACCCGACCACGCTGAGCAATGCTAATGCTTCCGCTTCGGGAGTATCGGGTGCCGCCGAGTAGACCAACAGGCACTGGTCGTCGCCGTGCACCTCCAGCACGTTGCAGTCCAGCTCCAGCACGCCGAGGTCCGGATGCCGGATCCGTTTCCGGTCGCCGTGCCGTTCGTCCAGCTCACGCAGGGTCCAGAGGCGCTCGAAGACGGCGCTGGTCGCGCGCAGGTCGGCGAGAGCCGCAGCAGGCCCGGGTCGTCCGGATAACGGGCGGCGGCGCGGCGCACATCCGAGACGAGCGCGCGGTCCAGCCGCTCCCGCTCCTCCGGATCGACCTCGACGCGGCTGCGGGTGACCTCGGAGAACGCCTGCCGCGCGATGTTGCGCTCGCCCGGCGGGATCGCGGACAGGTCGCCCAGCAGCGCGGCGGCCATCGGGTTCCACGCGAGCACCTCCGACTTGGCGTCGAGCAGCAGCACCGGGAGGTCGGTGAACCGGTCCATCAGCCGCAGCACGCTCGGCCGCACCGCCCTCCGGATCCGGCCAGGGCGCGGCGGCGCCGAGCCGGAGAGGTGGAACAGGTGTTCGCGCTCGGCGTCCGTGACGCGCAGCGCGCGGGCCAGCGCGGTCAGCACCCCTTCGGACGGGCGCGGCCCGCGGCCCTGCTCCAGGCGGGCGAGGTAGTCGACCGACATCCCCGCGAGCCCGGCGACCTCCTCGCGGCGCAGCCCGGGCGTGCGGCGGCGCAGCCCGGCCGGCAGCCCGACGTCGGCCGGGCGCAGCCGTTCCCGCCAGGTGCGCAGGGTGCTCCCCAGCTCGGCGCGGTCCATCTCCCCAGCATGCCCGCGGCCGGGCGGGCCGGCCTGGCACAGACTGTCCCCGCTACGCCGGTCCTGGTGACGCCCGCGGCGCCACGCGACCGTCGGCGCATGCAGGAGACGACGATCGCCCTGGTGACCGGGGCGAACAAGGGGTTGGGGGCGGCCACCGCACGCCGGCTGGCCGGCCTCGGCTGGAGCGTGCTGCTCGGGTCGCGCGACGCCGCCCGGGGCAAGGCCGCCGCGGCGGCGATCGACGGCGACGTCGAGGTGGTCGCGCTCGACGTCACGAGCGACGCGTCGGTCGACGCCGCGGCCCGCGCGGTCACCGAGCGCCACGGGCGGCTGGACGTGCTGGTCAACAACGCCGGGATCATCGGCCCGTACACCGGGCCGCTGGAGACCGGGCCGGCCGACCTGCTCGCCGTGTACGCGACGAACGTGTTCGGGCCGGTGCGGGTGACCAGGGCGTTCCTGCCGCTGCTGCGGCGGTCGGCGGCGCCGCGGGTGGTGATGGTGTCGAGCGGGATGGGCTCGGTCGGGGTCACGACCGACCCGCGGCGCTACGAGTCGACGCTCGTCGCGCTGACCTACCCGTCGTCCAAGGCCGCGCTCAACATGATCACCACCCAGTACGCGAAGGCGCTGCCGGAGTTCCGGGTCAACGCCGTCGACCCCGGGTTCACCGCCACCGACCTCAACGGCCACCGGGGAACGCAGACCCTGGAGGAGGGCACCGACGCGATCGTCGCGATGGCGACGGTCGCCCCCGACGGGCCGACCGGCGCGTTCGTCGACCGCGCCGGGCCGGTGCCCTGGTAGCGGTCAGCGGCCGACCAGGTCGAACGCCATGCCCTGGTCGTCGGTGCACGCGGCGTGCCGGCCGGCCGGGCCGGCGTCGTCCGGACCGGTCGCCGTCCCGCCGGCCGCGCGCACGGCCGCCACCGCCGCGTCGAGGTCCGGGACCCGGAACCACGGCACGGCCACGGCACGCTCGGCGCCCCCGGACAGCCCCACCATCGGCGACGGGAACCCGGCCGCGGTCTCGGGGTGCCAGTAGCCGGGCCGCGTCCCCGGCCGGAACCGCCAGCCCAGCACCGTGCCGTAGACGCCCGGGCCCGCGTCGCGTCCGGCACCCGCAGGTCGACGTAGGTGATCTCGCCGTCGCGCGGGGCCGCGGGGCTGCGGAAGCCGTCCGGCGGGACGAACACCGCGAACGGCAGGCCCTGGTCGTCGACGCACTCGGCGAGCCGGCCGTACGGCTCGTCCACCGGCTCGGCGGCGGTGCCGCCCGCGGCCCGCACGTCCAGCACGGCCCGGTCGACGTCCTCGACGGCGTAGCAGAGGAACAGGTCCGGCCGCTCCTGGCCGCCCCACATCCCGAGCGGGCGCAGGCCCTGGACCTGCCGGCTGCGCGGGTCGCGGCCCGCGGCGAGCGTCCAGCCCATCACGGCCGTGAAGAACCGCTCGGCC
Organism: Pseudonocardia sp. CNS-139; assembly: GCA_001942415.1. Classification (GTDB taxonomy): domain Bacteria; phylum Actinomycetota; class Actinomycetes; order Mycobacteriales; family Pseudonocardiaceae; genus Pseudonocardia. Next base: position 10,988 of record MKJX01000194.1, on the reverse strand, counting down.
GCCACCACGTCCGGTGTCCAGAGCGAGGCGTAGCCGACGTCGCCGGGGCGCGTCCCGCCGACCGGCTCGCGCGACACCATCCAGCGGTGTCCGGACGGGTCGACGACCACGCCACCGCGGCCGTAGGGCGAGTCGGTGACCGGCCGCTCCAGCGCGCCGCCGGCCGCGACGGCCCGGTCCACCACGCGTCCGGGTCGGCGACCTCCAGCCGCAGCGACTGGCTCGGCCCGCCGCGCGCGACCGGGGCCAGCAGGTCCAGCTCCGCGAACTCGTCCGCGAGCATCAGGACGCTGTCGCCGATCAGCACCTCGGCGTGCCCGACGCGGCCGTCCGGCATGACGATCGGCTCGCCCCGGCGCACGGCGCCGAACGCCTCCACGTAGAAGCCGAGCGCGGCGCGCGCGTCGGTGACGGCGAGGTACGGGGTGAGGGTGTGCAGCGCGACGGCGGCCGCGCTGCTCGGGGTGTCGGTGACGGTCACGGTCTCCTCCTCCTGCCAGGTGACGGGTGCGGCCCCGCGGAGCACCACCCGTTCCAGGCGGGCGCGCAGGCCGCGGGCGAACGCGGGGTCGGGGTCGACCGGTGCGGCCGGGAGGCGCAGCGCGTCGAACGGGTCGGCGGTCATCGCGGGCCTCCTTCCCCGAGTGCGGTGTAGCTGCGGCGGAACGCCGCGCGGGCGCGCGCGAGCAGCGCCTCCGTCGCGTGGACGGTGCGGCCGAGCGCCCGCGCCACCTCCGGGACGGTCAGCCCGTCGAGGTAGCGCAGGGTGAGGGCGGCGCGGTGGGCCCCGGTCTGGGCGGCCAGCACCTCCTGGGCCAGCAGCGCGTCGAGCCGCTCGTCCCACGGGTCGACCTCGGGCGGCTCGGCGTCGACGCGCGCAGCCCGCGCTGCTCGCGCTCGGCCGCGCGCCAGTGGTCCACGAGCTTGTGCCGGGCGATGCCGACCAGCCAGCCCGTGCTGGGGACGGGCGGCGGCTGCCGCCGGCACGCCGCGACGGCCGCGAGGAACGTCTCGGCGGTCAGGTCCTCGGCGACCGCCCGCGCCCGCAGCGGGCCAGCAGGTAGCCGTAGACCTGCGGCAGCGCCTCGTCGTAGAGCCCGAGCAGCGCGACGCCGGCGTCGGGCCGGACCTTCCCGCTGCTGTCCACACCCCTTCATCGACCGCCGGGCGCGCCCTCCGACGCCGGTTCACCCGATCGGCCGTCCCGGCGGTCGGAGTCAGGCGGTGGCGAGGAAGTCCGTGAAGACCGCGAGCCACTTGTCGGCGGCCTCCAGGTGGGGGGAGTGGCCGCACCCGGCGAACATCTCCGTGCGCACGCTCCCGCCCGCAGCCGCGTACTCCGCGAGCACCGCGCGGATCTGCGTCACCATCGGCTGCGACGGGAAGACCTCGGCTCCCGGCCACCCCGGGATCGCGCCGGAGGGCCCGATCGTGCCCAGGTCCAGCGGCGACGCGTCGGAGACGACGATGTCCTCGCTGCCGTGCGTCCACAGCACGGGCGGCTTGGGGTCGAGCCCGACGATGCCGGACCAGTTGCAGTACTTCGGCGAGAGCGCGTTGAGGATGCCGCTCGTGCCGGGCGCCGCACCGGGCCAGTTCTCCGACGCGACGACGTCGCCCGGGTAGTTGGCCTCGCCCGTGACCGTCTTGAGGATCTCCGCGACGAACATGTCCTCGCGCTCGGGCGGCTCGCGGTGCGCCGGGGCGAAGTAGAACGCGTTCATGACGTTGCGGATCGACGCCGGGCTCTCCGCCGACGCGTCGCCCTCGGCGATCCGGCGCACGACCTCGGGGTTGCCGGTGCCCGCGCCGGACCCCGCGTAGTCCGGGTAGACCGGGCTCCCGTCCGCGAGCGCGCCGCCGTAGCCGAAGGGGGAGACCGGGTCGAGGAACGTCAGCGACGCGACCGGCCGCTGCTTCGCGTAGTCGACGATCGCCGCACCGGCCGTCGACCAGCCGACGAGGTGCGGCGGCTGCGTGATCCCGAGCGTGTCGAGCAGCGCGGCGACGTCGTCGGCCCAGTCGGCGAGGCCGCGGGTGGCGTCGAGCGGCAGCGGCGCGGAGTCGCCGAAGCAGCGCATGTCGGGGGCGAGCACCCGGTGGCCGGCGAGGCCCGGCATGAGGTGCTCGAAGAACCGGCCGGTGGAGAGGTTGCCGTGGACCAGCACGACGGGCGCGCCGTCCGCGGGACCCGACTCCAGGTAGTGGGTGCGCATGCGGGCGGTCTCGGCGAACGCGGAACGGACCCCGGACGGCAGCGGCAGGTCGGTCATGCCCGGATGCTGGCGAGCCCGTCCCCGCCGGTCAATGTGGTGCCACCCCACCGGGGACGGCCGCCGGCCGGTGCGCCGCCACGTGTCACGGGAACCGCACGTACTCGTACTCGACCGGCTTGTCGTTGATGCCCTTCGCCGGCGGCGCGATCCAGCTCGCGATGCGGCCCGGCTCGTAGACCGGCCGCATCAGCGAGAGGACGTGCGCCTTGTCGGCCTCGCCGGGCAGCCAGCGCTCCCGGTTGGCCTCCCACGCGTCGGCCCCGACGACGTCGCCCCTGGGCGTGACGTGGTGGCCGGCGAACGCGCCGACCCTGCGGTTGAACCCGACGTGCGGCAGCGCGAGCCGCCGCTCGATCCCGGCCCTGTCGAGCACCCGGTTCCAGCGTTTCATCCCGCTCTCGCAGTCGGTGACGTACTCGCGGCGCAGGTCGTTGTTGAGCGCGAGCAGCGCGGGCACCTCCTCCGTGGTGACCTCCCCGTCGCGCACGACGTCGATCCGCGCGGCGTCCTCGGTGAGCACGTGGTCGTCGCGGCGGCGTTCCTCCTGCCAGCGGCCCTTGAGCCCGGCGGTGAAGTAGTTGGCGGCGTTCGTGGACCGCTCGGAGCCGAACAGGTCCAGCGACACCGAGTAGTGGAAGTTGACGTACTTCTGGATCACGTCGAGCGGGATGCCGCCGTGCGGGGCGACGTCGTCGGTGTCGTGCTCGCGCATGAGCTCGGCTGTGCGGGCGACCACGCGGTCGACGCCCGTGGTGCCGACGAACATGTGGTGCGCCTCCTCCTTGAGCATGAACTCGCAGGTGCGGCTCAGGGGGTCGAAGGCCGACTCCTTCAGCGTGCCGAGCTGGTACTTCCCGTCCCGGTCGGTGAAGTAGGTGAACATGAAGAACGACAGCCAGTCCGGTGTCTCCTCGTTGAAGGCGCCGAGGATGCGCGGGCTGTCGAGATCGCCGGAGTTGCGCTGCAGCAGGGCGTCGGCCTCGTCGCGGCCGCCCCGCCCGAAGTAGGCGTGCAGCAGGTAGACCATCGCCCAGAGGTGGCGGCCCTCCTCGACGTTGACCTGGAAGAGGTTGCGCAGGTCGTAGAGCGAGGGCGCGGTGCCGCCGAGCCGCCGCTGCTGCTCGACGGACGCCGGCTCGGTGTCGCCCTGGACGACGATCAGCCGCTGCAGGTCGGCGCGGTACTCGCCGGGCACCTGCTGCCAGACCGGCTCGCCCTTCTGCTCGCCGACGCGATGCGCCGGTCGGCGTTGCGCTCGGCGAGGAAGACGCCCCAGCGGTACTCGTCCATCGCGACGTGCCCGAACTGCGCCCAGCCCTCCCGGCCGACGGCCACGGCGGTGCGCAGGTAGACGTCCTCGGTGGGCACCGCCGGGCCCATCGTGCGCCACCAGGTGAGGAAGTTGGGCTGCCAGCTCTCCAGCGCGCGCCTGAGCTTGCGGTCGCCGGCCAGGTCGACGTTGTTGGGGATCTTCTCGCTGTAGTCGATCGGCACGTCACACCCGCCTGCGGTCGAAGTCGGCCCGCCGCCCGGTGCCGTAGCGGCGCAGCGCGCCCTCCGGCCCTGACGCGTTGGGGCGCACGAAGATCCAGTTCTGCCAGGCCGTGAGCCGGCCGAAGATCCGCGTCTCCATCGTCTCGGGGCCGACGAACCGGTGGTTGGCCTCCATGCCGGTGAGCGCGTCGGGCGACAGCGCCGCCCGCTCCTCCAGCATGATCCGGATCTCGTCGTCCCAGTCGATGTCGTCGTAGGCCTCCGTGACGAGGCCCAGCTCGACGGCGTCGGCCGCGTCGAGCCGCCGCCCGGTCTCCTGGCGCAGCTTCGCGACGTGGTCGGCGTCGCCGTGGAACCGGGACGCCAGCCGCGCGATGCCGTTGCCCATCGGGAACGTGCCGAAGTTGCTCTCCGACAGCACGATCTGCGCCGGCTCGCCCTCCTGGTCGTCGTCCTCGCGCAGCCCGTCGAGCATGTACTGCCGGTCGCAGGCCAGCGCCAGCTCCAGCAGCGCGCCCGCGAAGCACGAGCCCGGCTCGACCAGCGCGACCAGCGACCGGGGCGTCACGTCGAGCCGCTTGAGCACCCGCTTGAAGTAGTGCCGGATCTCGTTGACCAGCCAGTCGTCGCGCGAGTGCTCGGCGACGACCCGCTCGAACGCCAGCGCGTCCTCCACGTCGCCCCGGGTGCGGATCACCCAGGTGCCCAGCTCCAGCTCGTTGGTGCGCAGCCGCAGGACCAGGTCGTCCAGCTCGCGGGAGACGGCGAGCGGCCAGAAGTCGGCGCCCAGCTCGTGCACCCGTGCGACGGTGTCGGGCACGTGCCCCTCCGGGCCGTGCACGGTGATCTCGACGATCCCGAGGCCGCGCTCGAAGCGGGCCTCGACGTGCCGGTACCACAGGCCGTCGGCGGTATCCGTGCGCTGCAGCGGGCCGAGGGCGATGCCGCGGCCGTCGGCGGGACGCGAGGAGCGGGCCGCCGCGGCGGCCGCCCGCTCGGCGACCTTCTCGTCCCACTGACGCTTCGGGACCACGGCGTCGACCAGCTTCCACTCCACGGCCTGCCGCCCGCGCACGCCCTCGGGCCGCGTCGCGAGCACGTCGGCGCGGTCCTTGCGGACCTTGCGCTTGTCGGTGACGCGGGTGAGCCCGCCGGTGCCGGGCAGCACCCCGAGCAGCGGCACCTCCGGCAGCGACACCGCCGAGGAGTTGTCGTCGACCAGCAGGATCTCCTCGCACGCGAGCGCCAGCTCGTAGCCGCCGCCGGCCGCCGGACCGTTGACGGCCGCCAGGTAGGTCTGCCCGGAGTGCGCGGTGGCGTCCTCCATGCCGTTGCGGGTCTCGTTGGTGAAGCGGCAGAAGTTGACCTTCCACGGGTGGCTCGACGCGGCAACATCCGGATGTTGGCGCCCGCGCTGAACGTGCGGTCCTTCGCGCTGGTGACGACCACGGCGCGCACCTCGGGGTGCTCGAAGCGCAGCCGCTGGGTGGCGTCGTACAGCTCGATGTCCACGCCGAGGTCGTAGCTGTTCAGCTTCAGCTCGTAGCCCGGCACCAGCCCGCCGGCCTCGTCGACGTCGAGGCGCAGGTACGCGACCCCCGTGGCGGCCGCCTGCGAGAGGTCGAGCCGCCAGTGCCGGTAGGTCGCCGGCTCGGCGTCGAACGAGACGGCCGTGGTCATCGGGACCTCCTCGGGCACGGTCGGGCCTCCATCACTCTACAACGGGACTTTCAGGCGTCAATGTTGTGTAGAACGTCAGCGCGGGCCTGCTCGCGCAGCCGGAAGCGCTGCACCTTGCCGGTGGCCGTGCGCGGCAGCTCGTCGACCTGCACCACCAGCCGCGGCCGCTTGAACGCCGCGAGCCCGGCCCGGCAGAACGCGACGACCTCCTCCGGGTCGACCGCGGCGCCCGCGCGTGCGACGACGAACGCGACCGGCTTGTCGAGCCCGTCCTCGTCGGGCACGCCGACCACCACCGCCTCGGCGAGCGCCGGGTGCTCCAGCAGCCGCGTCTCGACCTCGGTGGGGCTCACCCAGATCCCGCCGACCTTGAGCACGTCGTCCGCGCGCCCGAGGCAGGTGTAGCTGCCGTCCTCGCCGCGGACGTACTGGTCGCCGGTGCGCATCCACTCGCCCTGGAACACGGCCCGGTTCACCGCCGTGCGGCACCAGTAGCCGGTGCACAGCGACTCGCCCGCGACGTAGAGCATCCCGGGCTCGCCGGCCCCGTCGATCACGCTGCCGTCCGGACGGCGCAGCTCGACGCGGTAGCCGGGCACGGGGAAGCCGGAGCTGCCCGGCACCACCCTGCCCGCGACGTTGGAGACGAAGATGTGCAGGGCCTCGGTGGAGCCGATGCCGTCGAGGATCTCGAAGCCGTACTGCTCCAGCACCCCGTGGTACATGCGCGGCGGCAGCGTCTCGCCCGCCGAGACCCCGGTGCGGACGGTCGCGAACGTGTCGCGCGGCAGCCCGGCCGCCATCAGCGGACCCCAGAAGCTCGGCCCGCCGAAGAAGAGCGTGACCCCGTGCTCGGCGACCAGCTGCGCGTACAGCGCCGGGTTCGGGCGGGAGGGCTCCAGCACCGCGGTCGCGCCCGCCGCCAGCGGGAAGAAGAGCGAGTTGCCGAGCCCGTAGGCGAAGAACAGCTTGGCGACCGAGAGGCAGACGCGTCCGGGCCGACGCCGAGCACCTGGTCCGCATAGGTCTCGCAGACGTACCGGATGTCCACGTGCCGGTGCATCGCGCCCTTCGGCGTGCCGGTCGTGCCGGACGTGTAGAGCCACAGCGCGGGCGACTCGTCCCAGGTGGGGTGCGGTGCCGCGACGGGGGAGCCGGCGCCGGCCGCGAGCAGCTCCGCCCACGTCAGGGCCGCGGGACCGGTGACCTCGGGCCGGGCGTCGCCGGTGAGCACGACGTGCCGCAGGTCGGGGCCGAGCCCGCGGCGGCCGTGACGGCCGCGGCGAACTGCGGGCTCCCGATCATCACCCGGGCCCGCGAGTCGGTGGCGAGCGTGGCCAGCTCCCGCCCGGTCAGCATCGTGGAGCACGGCACCGCGACCGCGCCGAGGTACATCGCGGCGAGGATCCCGGTGGCCAGCTCGACGTCGTCGGCCATGCAGAACAGCACCCGCTCCTCGGGCCGCACGCCGATGCCGGCCAGCCCGGCCGCCACGCGCCGGACGCCGGCCGCGAGCTCCGCGTACGTGTGGCTGCCGCGCGGGTGCCGGAGGGCGACCCGGTCGCCGTCACCCGCCTCGATCCGGCGCTCTGTCAGGTACGCGGCAGCGTTGAACAGTTCCGTCATTGGAAGCAGCTCCGGTCCGTCTCGGCGGCATCCGAACCCTACTGCCGGACCACGCGCCGTCAACGGTCTGTAGAAGATCCGGCCGGTCGGGTGCTTCCGCGCCCATGCACGCTTTGCTATGAACTGACATGTGGCGCGGGCCGCCGCAGGTCCGTCAGCCGCCGATCTGACCGCGTTCAAAGGAGAACGGCGATGCAGAGCCGCGGAGCGATCATCCGGCAGGCGCCGGGCAAGTACGAGGTGGTGGACCTGGAGGTCGACGACCCCCGGGCCAACGAGGTGCAGGTGCAGCTGGTGGCGTCGGGCCTCTGCCACTCCGACGACCACGTCGCCACGGGCGACCTCCCCGTCGGCATCTACCCCTTCGCTGGCGGCCACGAGGCGCCGGGATCGTCACGAAGGCCGGGGTGAACGGCAAGGGCCTCAAGGAGGGCGACCACGTCGTCTTCTCGTTCCTGCCCGCCTGCGGGCACTGCCGGTGGTGCGCCTCCGGCATGCAGAACCTGTGCGACCTCGGCGCCGGCCTGCTCTCCGGCGGCCGCTGGGACGACCCCACCGACGTGCGCCTGCACCTCGCCGGCACCGGCGAGCCCGTCGGCCAGATGTGCGGCATCTCCACGTTCGTACAGACGACCACCGTGTCCGCGGACTCGGCCGTGAGGATCCCCGACGACATCCCGCTCGACAAGGCGTGCCTCGTCGGGTGCGGCGTCGGCACCGGCTGGGGCTCGGCGGTGAACTCGGCCGGGGCCGGCCCCGGGCACACCGTGATCGTCATGGGCGTGGGCGGCATCGGGATCAACGCCGTGCAGGGCGCGGCCCACGCCGGCGCCACCCACGTGATCGCCGTCGACCCCGTCGAGCTCAAGCGCCGGAAGGCGCTGGAGTTCGGCGCGACCGACGCCGTGGCATCCATGGAGGAGGCGAACGAGCTGGCCCGCGGGCTCACGAACGGCCAGGGGGCCGACTCGGCCATCGTGACCGTGGGCGTGACGACCGCGGACCACGTCGCCCAGGCGTTCGGGGCCATCCGCAAGGCCGGGACCTGCGTCGTGACCGGGCTCGGGCGCGTGGGCGACGTCGGGCTGCCGATCGCGATCTCCGAGCTGACGCTCTTCCAGAAGCGGCTGCAGGGCGCGATGTTCGGTGCGTCGAACCCGAACTGGGACATCCTGCGGCAGCTCCAGCTCTACCGGGAGGGCGTGCTGAAGCTCGACGAGCTGGTGACCCGCACGTACTCCCTCGACGAGATCCAGCAGGGCTACCAGGACATGCACGACGGGAAGAACCTGCGGGGCGTGATCGTCTACTGACCGGCCCGCCGCCGGCGCCCGCGAGGTGCGCCGGCGGCACGCCCCGGCCGGCCGCGTATACCCTCGCCGGACGTGGGCACCATCGTCTCCTTCCACGCGCACCCCGACGACGAGTCGATCGGCACCGCCGGCACGTTGGCGAGAGCCGCGGCGGCCGGCCACCGTGTGGTGCTCGTCTTCGCGACCCGCGGTGAGCTGGGCGAACCCGTGCCCGGAGTGCTGGAGCCCGGGGAACAGCTCGCCGTGCGGCGCTCGGCGGAGTGCTACGCCTCCGCCGCCGCGCTCGGCGCGAAGCGCGTGGAGTTCCTCGGCTACACCGACTCCGGGATGATGGGCGAGCCCACCAACGGCGCGCCGTTCTGCTTCTGGCAGGCCGACGTCGAGCACGCCGCCCGGCGGCTGTCGCTGATCCTCGATGAGGAGGAGCCCGACGTCCTCACGATCTACGACGACAACGGCGGCTACGGACATCCCGACCACATCCAGGTGCACCGGGTGGGCCGGCGCGCGGCCGAGCTGTCCGCGGTGCCCGTCGTCGCGCAGAGCACCATCAACCGCGACTGGTTGCTCCGCGGGATGCGCGGTGCCGCCGGAGCGCCGGACTTCACGGACCCCGGGTTCGGCAAGCCCGAGTCCGAGATCACGCACCGCGTGGACGCCGTCGACTTCGTGGACCAGAAGCGGGCTGCGATGCGCGCCCACGCCAGCCAGATCGCTCCCGACCATTTTCTCCTCGCCATGCCCGAACCCCTCTTCGTGATGGGCATGGGCGTGGAGTTCTACATCGTGGACCCCGCGCCCAGCCCCGCCGCCACCCCGGACCTCTTCGAGGAGCTGTTCGCCCCGCTGCGGTGATCCGGTCGTGGTCGGCAGGACCGACGCTAGCCCGGCAGGGCACGCCCACCAGCGACTCTTCGAAACTGTGGATGGTCCACCCGCGATGTGGACAACTCGCCGGGAACGCGTCCGCCGGCCCCGAAATCGTCGTACCCACCTGGAAGAATTATTTCTGGGGGGACCCCCAGAAATACAAGGTGGCGGTTGAACGGGCGGCTCGGCGCGCGGTGGTTCAGCGTGCGGCGGTCAGCGGCCGCCGCACCAGGCCCCGGCACACCAGCTCGACCATCACCGCCACCGCGACGGTCTCGGTCGCGAGCAGGAGCAGCAGCACGAGCACCTGCACCGCGCCGGCCGCCACCGGGCTCGCCCCGCCGAGCAGCATCCCCACGAACGCGCCCGGCAGGGTGACGAGGCCGACCGTGCGGGTCTGGTCGATCGCCGGCACCAGCGCCTGACCGGCGGTCGGGCGGACGATCTCGATCCGGGCGTCCCGGTCGGGGAACCCGAGCGACAGCGCCGCCTCGACCTCGCCGCGGCGGGCCGTCAGCTCGTCGAGGGCGCGCCGGCCGGCGAGCGAGGTGGCCGTCATCGTGCCGCCGACGAGAATCCCGGCCATCGGGATGACCGCGATGCCCGCCGGCGGGACCACGCCGCCGAGCACCAGCAGGCCCGTGACCGGCAGGGTGAGCGCGATCGGGAGCGCCGACCACCAGCCGCTGCGGTCCGGTGTGACGCGGCGGGCCGCCGTGTACGCGGCCACCCCCACCATGACGAGCACGAACGCCGCGCTCAGCCACGGTGAGCCGACGATCGCCCCGATCAGCAGCGCGACGGCGCCGAGCTGCGCCACCGCCCGCACCGACGCGACCACCGCGAGCCGTGCGGTACCCAGGTGCGTGCGCCACGCCACGGCCGCGGCCGTGACCACCGCGAGCACGCCGGCGACGGCCAGCGCGGGCCCGAGCACGACGGTCGCAGAACCCATGTCCGGATCATCGCCCGCCGGCCCGGCGCGTGGCGCAGCGCACGCCGGGGTCCGCAACCCCGCCCTCTGACTTCGACACCGGGTAGAGCTACGATCCCGCCTGGACCGAAGCGCCCGTCTCAGCGGCGGCCGCCACGTAGCCAGTGCAGGAGGCACAGTGACAGCCGTCGCCCCGAAGCCGATCGCGACGCGCCCGTACCCGGCTCGGCGGACGCGGAAGGGGTCGGTGTTCCTCAAGATGCTGCGGACGACCGACCCCAAGGACATCGCGATCCTGTACCTGGTCACGTCGTTCGGGTTCTTCCTGGCCGGCGGGGCCATGGCGCTGCTGATGCGCGGCGAGCTGGCGGTGCCCGGGCAGCAGTTCCTGTCCAACGAGCAGTACAACCAGCTGTTCACCATGCACGGCACGATCATGCTGCTGCTGTACGCGACGCCCATCCTGTTCGGCTTCGCCAACTACATCGTGCCGCTGCAGATCGGGGCGCCGACGTCGCGTTCCCGCGGCTCAACGCCTTCTCGTACTGGTTGTTCCTGTTCGGCGGGCTCACGGTCCTCTCCGGCTTCCTGACGCCGGGCGGCGCCGCCGACTTCGGGTGGTTCGCCTACACTCCGCTGTCCGACGCGGTCCGCTCCCCGGGCGCCGGCGCGACCTGTGGATCGTCGGCCTGATCCTCTCCGGTCTCGGCACGATCCTCGGTGGCGTCAACTTCATCACCACGATCGTCTGCATGCGCGCGCCGGGCATGACGATGTTCCGGATGCCGATCTTCA
>MKJX01000193.1 GCA_001942415.1 Pseudonocardia sp. CNS-139 | reverse complement strand
CGAGCGTCGCGTCCTCGGCGACGAAGGTCTCCCACAGCTTCACGATCACGTCCGCCGCCTGGTCGGCGACGGCCGCCGGGATCTTGCCCAGCGCGACGATCTCCGCCGCCTTCCCCTTGTCGCGCCCGTGATCGCGTCGACCGGCACCCGCGCCAGCGCCTCCGGGCGCTCGACAGCGAGCTGCTCGATCTCCATGCCGCCCTCGGCGGAGCACATGGCGAGGAAGGTGCGGTTCGAGCGGTCCAGCAGGAAGGAGAAGTAGTACTCCTCGGCGATGTCGCTGGCCTCGGTGACCAGCACGCGGTGGACCGTGTGGCCCTTGATGTCCATGCCGAGGATGGCCCCGGCCTTCTCCTTGGCCTCGTCGGGCGTCTGCGCGAGCTTGACGCCGCCCGCCTTGCCGCGACCGCCGGTCTTCACCTGCGCCTTCACGACAACCGCCGTGCCCAGCTCCGCCGCCGCCGCGCCCGCGTCGTCGGCCGTCTCCACCGTCCGGCCCGGAAGGACCGGGACTCCGTGCGCGGCGAACAGGTCCTTCGCCTGGTACTCGTACAGGTCCACTCGGTTCTCTCCCTGCCCACTCCGCTGTGCGATCGCGGGTCCCAGGCCCGCGAGATGCGCTGCCGCAGCGACCCTAGCGACGCCCCGCGCACCCGCCCTGACCTGCCCTGGTGACGGCAGTCACCCCGATGGTGAGGATCCGCAACGACGTGCTCACGGGGCAACTCCCGAGGGTCCGGAGCGGCGAACATCACCTCCCCGACACGCCGCGCATACGTGACGTCCGACACATCCGACCGGGCGGCGAGCGCATCGGTTCGTGAACAGCCGGACCCGAACGGAGCAGCGCGGGCGATCATTCCGCCCAGGTCACTCCCCGCCGACCGGCCGTCGCGCACGGTGGGTGAGGAGAGTCCGGCGGGTCGCCCGACCGGGGTGGGATCACCCGGGCGCGCCGGTGAGGGATTTGCCCGCCTCACAGCGCCCCGATACCGTCGCCCGGTCCGGTCACGGTGCGATCACGACAGCAGCAGTGGCAGACCCCGAACGCCGCTGCGGGACTCCCCATCCCGCACCGTCGACCGCACGGCCGGACACCAGGACGAGACCGTCGAGAAGGGCAGGTCTTGGCGCGCTACCGCTCCCCAGGCGGCGCCGAGGCGGACGACCCGGATCGCACGATGGCCCTGCGGGTCGTCGCGGCGCCGGGTGTGCACCGGCTTCCGCCACCCCCGCCCGCGACCATGCGCGGACGGGCCACCGTCGCCGCGGTCGCGGCGGGAGCGGTCGTGGCCGCCGGCCAGAGCCTCGTGTCCCCGCTGGAGGCACCGGAAGCGGTCAGCACACTCCTGCCCGTCGCGGACGTGGCGCTCCAGGCCGCGCCGTCGGAACTCGCGACGGACGCGATCGGCGGCGACCAGCTCCTGCCCGACCCCCTCGCGCTCGAGGCCCTCGACCCGGCCGCGCAGGTGGATGTCCAGAACCTCGCGAAGGCCGTGGACATCGGCCGCGAGCTGGCCCGCCAGGCCTCGATCATCGACGCGGCGCTCGCCGACGGCGCGCCGGCCGCGAGCCTGTACGGCGACGTCGCGTACGTGCGTCCGACGATCGGGCGGCTGACCTCGCTGTTCGGGGCCCGGTGGGGCACCCGGCACGAGGGCATCGACCTCGCCGGCCCGATCGGCACGCCGATCTACGCGGTGACGGACGGGGTGGTGGAGGAGGCCGGGCCCGCCACGGGGTTCGGGCTGTGGATCGTGCTGCGCCACTCCGACGGGACGCAGAGCGTCTACGGCCACGTCAACCGCATGTTCGTCGAGAAGGGCGAGCGGGTGGAGGCGGGCGAGGAGATCGCCGAGATCGGCAACCGCGGCTACTCCACCGGCCCCCACCTGCACCTGGAGATCTGGGCCGCCGACGGTTCGAAGATCAACCCGACGACGTGGTTCCGCAAGCGCGGCATCGAGTTCTGACGCCTGCCGCGCGTCCGGGTCCGCCGGGCTGGTCCACCCGTTCCACCGCTTCGCTACGGCCTCCGCGTCGGCCGCCCATCCCCACTCACCTCCGTGTCGCCGCCCGCCCGCCTCGTTCCTTCAGGCTTGGACGGAATCCGGAGCTCGACGGTTCCCCTCGCGTGCTGGGCCGTTCGGGTGAGTCAGCGGCCGCGGGCCATGGCCCGCAGATCGGCGGCCGGCGGCCAGGGCCGCTCCAGCCGCAGCCGCCCGTCGGGAGCCGTGGCGTACTCCCGGTAGGTGCCCCCGACCAGCTCGAACGCCGACGCCTGCACCGCGTCCACCCCGTCGTGCAGGTCGACCCGCAGGTAGAACGGGATGCCCGCCTCGGCGTAGTCGGCGTGCTTGACGATCCGATCCTGCCGGAAGTTGCCGGGTGAGGTGACCTCCGCGACCAACAGCACCTCCGCAGCCGACGCGCACAGGTCGTCGAACCCACATCCGGTGACCACCACGTCCGAGATCCGGATGTGGTCCTTCCAGAGCCGGACGTTCCCGCCTGGGAACGCCTCCCACACGGTGCGGATACGAGGAGAGCGGGCTCACGACGAGCATCCCGTCAACCAGCTCGATGCGAGCCGGCGTCTCGGGCAGCGCGAGGTACTCGGCCTCGGTCCACGGGCCACCGTGTGCGAAGACCGTTTGGTAGAGGGCGTCGACGGACATGGCGGACCTCCCGGTCAGTGTCACACGCGGCTTGGACGAAATCGCGGCCGCCGCGGTTCCACCGACTACAACTTCTGCAGCGGAACCCCGCCGATCAGCATCAGCCGCACCGTGCCCGCACTGCCGAAGTCGATCGTGACGGTGGCCCGCGCCCCCGCGCCGTCGGACGCGACGACGGTGCCGAGCCCGTACTTGTCGTGGTTGACCCGGTCGCCCACCTCGAGGTGCAGGGACGGCTGCGAGAGCCGGCGTTCGGGCACCCGCCAGTCGCCGCGGTCGGTGGCGCCCGGCCGCCGCCCGAACCCGAAGCTGCCGACGGGCGCGGAGCGCTCGGGCTCGGCGCGCCGCCATTCGACCAGGTCGTCGGGCACCTCGGCGAGGAACCGGGAGGCCGGGTTGGCGTTGGGCTGCCCGAACGTGGAACGGATCACGCCCGGGACAGGTAGAGCCGCTGCTGCGCGCGCGTGATGCCGACGTAGGCGAGCCGGCGCTCCTCGGCGAGCTCGTTGGGGTCACCGAGCGCGCGCATGTGCGGGAACACCCCGTCCTCCCAACCGGTGAGGAAGACGACGGGGAACTCCAGGCCCTTGGCGGTGTGCAGGGTCATCAGCGTGACCATGCCCTCGTCGTTGTCGGGGATCGAGTCGGCGTCGGCCACCAGCGCGACGCGCTCCAGGAACGCGGCGAGCGAGCCGGGCGGCGGGGCGCCGACGGCGACGTCGGAGTCGTCGAGGTCGGCGACGGCCGCGTCGCCGGCGAACTCCCGCGCCACGGTGACGAGCTCGGCGAGGTTCTCCAGCCGCGACCCGTCCTGCGGGTCCTCGCTGGCCTCCAGCTCGGCCGTGTACCCGGTCTTCGCGTAGACGGCCTCCAGGATCTCGGCCGTCTCCTCGCCGCGCTCGACCAGCTCGGCGAGCTCGTCGACGAGGTGGACGAACGCGGCGATGCACCGCTGCGACCGGGTGGCCAGCCCCTGCACCCGCTCCGGCCGCTCCGCCGCGACGCGCAGCGCGGCGGCGAACGAGATGCGCTCGCGGTCGGCGTGCGCGGCGACCAGCTCCTCCGCGCGCTCGCCGATGCCCCGCTTGGGGACGTTGAGGATGCGCCGCAGGCTGACGGTGTCCTCCGGGTTGGAGAGCACCCGCAGGTACGCGAGCGCGTCGCGGACCTCCTTGCGCTCGTAGAACCGGACGCCGCCGACGACCTTGTACGGCAGCCCGACGCGGAGGAACACGTCCTCGAAGACGCGCGACTGCGAGTTGGTGCGGTAGAAGACCGCGACATCGGAGTTGCGGACCTCGCCGGAGTCGACGAGCCGGTCGATCTCCTGCGCGACGAACGCGGCCTCGTCGTGCTCGTTGTCGGCGACGTAGCCGACGACCTTGTGCCCGTCGCCCTGCTCCGACCACAGCCGCTTGTCGCGCCGGTTGGGGTTGCGGGCGATGACGGCGTTGGCCGCGGTGAGGATGCGCTGGGTGGAGCGGTAGTTCTGCTCCAGCAGGATCGTGCGCGCGTTGGGGAAGTCCTGCTCGAACTCGATGATGTTGCGGATGCTGGCGCCGCGGAACGCGTAGATGGACTGGTCGGAGTCGCCGACGACGCACAGCTCGCCGGGCCCGACGCCGGGCGCTGCGGGCGCCACCAGCTGCCGGACCAGCTCGTACTGGGCCTGGTTGGTGTCCTGGTACTCGTCGACCAGCACGTGCCGGAACCGGCGCCGGTAGTACTCGGCCACGGCGGGCAGCCGCTGCAGCAGCGAGACCGTCTCCATGATCAGGTCGTCGAAGTCGAACGCGTTGGCCGTGCGCAGCCGGGCCTGGTAGACGGCGTAGACCTCGGCGACGCGCCGCTCGTACTCGTTGGTGGCGCGGGCGGCGGCGTCGTCCGGGGAGAGCAGCTCGTTCTTGAGGTTGGAGATCTGGGCGGCGAGCCCGCGTGCGGCGAACTTCTTCGGGTCGAGATCCAGGTCGCGCGCGACGAGCCCGACGAGCCGGCGGGTGTCGTCGGCGTCGTAGACGGAGAACGCCGAACGCACGCCGAGGTGCTTGGCCTCGCGGCGGAGGATGCGCACGCACATGGAGTGGAAGGTGGAGACCCACATCGCGTTGGCCCGCCGCCCGACGAGCGCGTCGACCCGCTCCTTCATCTCGGCCGCGGCCTTGTTGGTGAAGGTGATCGACATGATCTCGCCGGGGTGCACCCCGCGCTCGGCCAGCAGCCAGGCGATGCGGTGCGTCAGCACCCGGGTCTTGCCGGACCCGGCGCCCGCGACGATCAGCAGCGGCGAACCGGCGTGCACGACCGCCTCCCGCTGCCGC
The DNA here is from genome assembly GCA_001942415.1 of Pseudonocardia sp. CNS-139. GTDB lineage: Bacteria > Actinomycetota > Actinomycetes > Mycobacteriales > Pseudonocardiaceae > Pseudonocardia. Next base: position 44,421 of record MKJX01000193.1, on the reverse strand, counting down.
GGGTTGAGCCCTTCGAGCAGCGCCGCGCCCCGCTCGGTGTGTGGCCGGACGGGGTTGTCAATAGGCAGTTCGAACAGCGCGCTCATCGTGTTCGAAAGGGTACCGCCGCCCTCCGACACGGTCGGTGTGCCACACTGACCTCGTGCGACAGCCCAGCAGCCGATTTTCGTACGGGATCCGGACACCGGTTCCCGTGGCCTGCTGAGCAGCTGAACCCACGCCCCGGAGTCCTTCGGACCCGGCGTTCGCCTGTCACGGGCCGGGGACGGAACGCAGGAGGAGATCGTGACGGTGACCACCGGCAACGACGCGACCAGCACACCCGACGCCGACATCGCGCAGCTGCGCGGGGAGATCGACCGGCTCGACGCCGAGATCCTGCGGCTGATCCAGGAACGCACCGACGTCTCGCGGCGCATCGGACGGGCCCGGATGGCGGCCGGCGGGCCGCGCATCGTCTACAGCCGCGAGATGGCCGTGCTGGCCCGGTTCCGCGAGCTCGGCGCCGAGGGCCGCGAGCTCGCGATGCTGCTGCTCCGCCTCGGTCGCGGCAACCTCGGCGGCCGCGCGGGCGGCTGATCGGGAACACGCCCCCGAACAGGCCCGGAACATCACCCCCGAACCCGGCGAACGGCGCGGCGCCGGGTCGCCCTTCCGTGGCACTCTGGTGTCATGAGTGCGGTGTTCGGGATCGTGGCGGCGGTCGTGGCCCTCGTCGGCCTGCTCGTGGCGCTGGGGCACGTCGGCTACCTGGCGCTGCTCAACAACGCGGCGAAGAAGCGCGGCCTCTCGGGTGGCACCACCACCGACTACGTCAACGGGCGGTGGAAGGTGGCCGGCGGCACGGCCGGTGTCGCGCTGCTCGGCCTGCTGCTGACGGCGGCCAACAACGTGCCGGTCGACGTCATCGGGCTGCTGCTCGGCGGTGGCGCGGGCCTCTACGCCAAGCAGGCGCTCGACTCCACGCGCAGCCGCTTCCGCAGCCTGCCCTGAGCCGGCGGGCCCGCTCCCGGCGGGCTCGTAGAGTGCGGCGGTGACCACGCCGTCAGACGCCGCCCGTCCCGAGGTCTCCCGTGTCCTGGTCGTCGTCGCTCATCCGGACGACGTCGACTTCGGTGCCGGCGCCACTGTCGCGTCGTGGACGAAGGCCGGCATCGAGGTCGCGTACTGCATCTGTACCTCGGCGACGCCGGCGGGTTCGACGACACCCCGCGCGACGAGATGGGCCCGCTGCGGGAGGCCGAGCAGCGGCCGCCGCGGCCGTGCTGGGCGTCCACGACGTGCGGTTCCTCCGTCACCCGGACGGCCGCCTCACGCCGAGTATCGAGCTGCGCCGCGACATCAGCCGCGAGATCCGCCGCTTCCGCCCCGAGCGCGTGCTCGCGCAGTCGCCCGAGATCCTGTGGCGCCGGCTCGGCGCCTCGCACCCGGACCACCGCGCCGCGGGCGAGGCGGCGGTCGCCGCGGTCTACCCGGACGCCCGCAACCCCTTCGCGCACCCCGAGCTGCTCGCCGACGAGGGCCTCGACGCCTGGACGGTTCCCGAGCTCTGGCTGATGGCGGCCCCCGAGGAACGGGTCGACCATGCGGTCGACGTGACCGACACGGTCGGGTATAAGATCGCTGCACTGCGTGAGCATCGGTCGCAGACCGCGCACATCGACGATCTCGACACACGAATTCGTTCATGGGCCGGCGCGACCGCTGAGCGGTTCGGATGGAACGACGGACGGCTGGCCGAAGGGTTCCAGGTCGTCTTGATCGGATGAACGGTCGGTAGCAATCGCCGAACGGAAATAGCCCGACCGGGTGAACCGCGACGAGCGGACGAATGACACTTGGTGCGCCCGGTTGGCATCCGGTAGACATCTGCTCGTCCGTTCACTCCAAGGGAGGACGTCTCGCTGTGGCTCAGATGGTGTCCCGAGGTGGGCCGAGCATGACCGGTGTCGTCACCGTCGCCGATCTGCTGCGCCGGCACGCCCCGGCTCCCGTCCGGTCCGACGAGGCGGACGACGCGACCCAGGCGATCTCGGTGGGCACGCTGCTGCGCCGTGAGGGGCGCTCGCCGCACGCGCTCGACCGGCCGATCCAGCCCGGTGCCCACCAGCAGGCCCCGGCCGAGCCGGCGGCCCGCCCGCAGCAGGCGCCCCAGAAGTCCGAGAAGAAGCCCGACGCGGACCGCACCGCGTTCGTCCGCAAGGCGCCATCGCGGCCGGCAGCGTCCTCGCCGCGGGCTCGGTGTTCGGCGCGGCGCTGCTGAGCGACGTCGGCCCCACCGGCGCAGGTGCCGACGACTCCGCGGCCGGCGGCTACCCCGGCCAGGGCCTCCTCGACCCGGACAACCCGGGCGGGGCGCCCGCGGGCACCGTCCAGATCGACCCGGCCGCCTCGGTCGACACGATCGGCGCCGACGAGCTCGACCCGGGCACGGCCGCACCGACGTCGTGGATCCCGATCGCGTTCCCGAGCGCGCTCGCCGCGGTGCCCACGGGCGCCCCGGACGCGCCGCTGGCGGACGTGCCCGCCCAGGAGTCCGCGGGTGGCGGCGGTGGCGGAGGTGCGAGCAACGGCACCGGCGGCGGCTCCGACGACGGCGGGTCCAACGGCGGCGGCTCCGGCGCCACCCCGCCCCCGGCGGCTCCGCCGCCGAGCGGTGGCGAGAGCGGCGGCGACGGCGGCTCCGACGACCAGGGCCTGGTCGGCGAGGTCGGTGACGGGCTCGGTGACGCGGTCAACGGTGTCGGCGACACCGTCGGCGGCGGGCTGGGCGACACGGTCGGCGGCCTCGGCGACGTTCTCAACGGCACGACGGACGCGCTCGACAACGCCGTCAGCGGCCTCCTCGGCGGCGGCAGCGACGACGATGACGACAACAGCTCGTCGCGCAGCAGCTCCGATGACGACGACAACGACGCACAGAGCTTCTCCGCCGAGAGCTCCGGCTCGGACGACGACGACGATTCCTCCTCATCGTCCGCTCCCCAGGACGAGGACTCGTCGGACGGCGACGACGGAGACTCCGGCGGCTCGTCGGGCGGCCTGCTCGGCGGTCTCGTGGGCGGCCTGCTCGGCGGCTGACGCCGCACGGCGGGACGGGGTGGGCAACGGCGCCGACCCCGCGGGGCCGCTAGACGAGCCTGCGGTCGGACGCCCACCGCGAGAGCTCGTAGCGGTTGGAGAGCTGTGTCTTGCGCAGCACGCTCGACACGTGCGTCTCCACCGTCTTCACCGAGATGAACAGCTCCCCGGCGATCTCCTTGTAGGCGTAGCCGCGGGCGAGCAGCCGCAGCACATCCCGCTCCCGGCGGGTCAGCAGGTCCAGCTCCGGGTCGCCGGGCGGGGCCGCGCCGGGCCGGTCGGAGAACACGTCGAGCACGAACCCCGCCAGGCGCGGGGAGAACACCGCGTCGCCCGAGCGCACTCGGCGGACGGCGTCGGCCAGCTCCCGCCCGGAGATCGTCTTCGTGACATAACCGCGGGCGCCGGCCCGGATCACCGCGATGACGTCCTCGGCCGCGTCCGACACCGACAGCGCCAGGAACACGACGTCCGGCAGCTCCGGCCGGATGCGCCGCAGCACCTCGGCGCCGCCGCCGTCGGGCATGTGGACGTCGAGCAGCACCACGTCGGGCCGGATGTGCCGGATGCCGGCCACCGCCTCGTCGACGGAGCCGGCCTCGCCGGCGACCGCGAGGTCGGGGACGCTGCGCTCCAGCTCGGCGCGCACCCCGGCGCGGAAGAGCCCGTGGTCGTCCACCAGGAAGACCCGGATCGGGGCACCGGACTCGCTGCTGGGCTCGGTCATCGCTTCGCTTCCTCCTGCGCCCGGTCGTTGCCGGGGCGGCTCGTCCCGTCGGCGCCGCCGTCGACGGGCATGCTCAGGTGCACCTCGGTGCCCTCGCCGGGCGTGCTGCGCAGCTTCACGGTGCCGCCGTGCCGGGCCATCCTGCCGTGCACCGAGTCGGCGAGCCCGTGCCGGTCGCCCGACACCGCGTCCGGGTCGAAGCCGACGCCGCGGTCGCGCACGAACACGTGCACCTCCTCCGGCTCCACCTCGACGTAGACGCTCACCTCCCCGACCTGGGCGTGTTTGGCCGCGTTGACCATCGCCTCGCGGGCGGCGAGCACGAGGCGCGCAGCCCGTCGTCGAGGATGCGGTCGCCGACGACAACCGGGCGGACGTCGATCGCGTACGTGTCCTCGACCTCGGCCGCGGCCGTGGTGATCGCGTCGGCGAGGCCGGAGTCGAGCGTCGGGTCGCCGGACGCGCGCCCGGACCGACCGTAGCCGGTGGGCCCGTACAGCCAGTGCCGCAGCTCGCGCTCCTGCCCGCGGGCCAGCCGCACCACCTCGCGCGGCTGGTCGGCCTGGCGCTGGATGAGCGCCAGCGTCTGCAGGACGGAGTCGTGCAGGTGCGCGGCGATCTCGGCGCGCTCGGTCTCCACGATGCGTTCGCGGCGCTCCTCCCCCAGCTCGCGCATGAGCCGCACCCACCACGGGATCGTCAGCACGCCGACGCCGAGCAGCGTGGCCACCACGCGAGCACGCCGAACTGCACCTGCGAGAGGTCCAGGTTGCCCAACAGGAACACCCCGATGCCGAGGGCGACGAACAGCACGCCGGCGATCACCCGCAGCAGGCCGGTGCGGCCGCCCGCGGTGACGCCGCTCACGCCGGAACGGGCACCCTCCGCCCAGCGCCGGCGCTGCGACTCGTCGGCCTCCCGCCAGACGACCGCGGCACCGACCGCGACCACGCCGAGCGGTCCGACGATCCAGCCGACGAAGCTGTTGCCGAGCGCCGCCGCGGCCAGGCCGGCCCCGACCCCGAGCGCGACGAGCCCGGCCGCCTGCTGGCGCTCCGCCCGCCCGAGCGTGCGCGGGACGTCGCCCTGCTCCTGCCGCACGAAGATCCACAGCAGCCCGTACGCGATGACGCCGGCCGCGTTGATGGTCGCGAGCAGCACGAACGCCGTGCGCACCCACAGCACGTTGACGCCGAGATGGTCGGCCACGCCGCCGGCGACGCCCGCGACGAACCGGCCGTTGCGCCGGCGCACGAGCGGCGGCGTGCCGGACGGCGCCGGGGTGGGCTGCGCGGCCTGCAGCGGAACCGTTGTCACGCTCATCGTCACACGCGGGGGAAGGTGCGACATCGGGGAAACCTCCGGGGCACCTCGGGGCCATCCCCCATCCCGCACGGGGCGCGGGCACGGCAACCTGGGACACCGAGAGGATCTGGGGGACGGCAGCCGGCAGAGCCGGACAGAGAGGGTGGGGGCGACCGATGAGTCGCACGGACGTGCAGGACACACTGCGGGAGATGTGGGAGACCCGCCCGGCCCGGCCACGGGACGACCGGCAGATCGCGGGCGTCGCGTCGGCGATCGCGCGCCGCTACGACATCGACCCGGTGCTGGTACGGGTGGGGTTCGTGGTGGCGGCGTTCTCGGGGATCGGGGCGGCACTCTACATCGCGGGTTGGATCCTCCTGCCGGAGGAGCAGGCGGTGCCGGGGGCGCCGGCGCGGCGGCGGGGGCCGCAGTTCTTCGTGCTGGCCGGGCTCGGGGTGGCGGCCGCGATCACAATCGGGTCGATCTTCGGCGGCGACAACGGGCCGGGCTTCGTGCTCCCGCTGATCGCGGTGGCCGTGCTGCTCTTCCTGCTGCACCGCAGCCGGGGCGGCCGGACGGGCCAGCCGCCGCAGACCGCCGCGGCCCCGCAGGCGGGGACAACCGCGGCGGCCGCGACGGCGCCCACCACGCCAGCGCGGCGGCGCCCGGCGAGGCGCCGACGGTGCCGACCCCGGCCCCGCCCGCCGCCCGCGTGGGACCCGCTCGGCGCGCGCCGTTCGCCTGGGACCTGCCGGAGCCGGCGGCCCCGCCGCCGCCCCCGCCGCCGCGGCGCGCGCCCGTCACCTCGGTGACGCTGGGCCTCGCGCTGCTCGCAGGCGCGATCACCGCCGTGATCATGCTGCTCGCCGGGGTGCTGACGCTCGCGAACCTGCCGGTGCTGCTGGGCGTGCTGCTCGCCGTGCTCGGGCTGGGGCTGGTCGTCGGCTCGTTCCTGCGGTCCGGGCGCGGGCTGATCCCGTTCGTGCTGCTGCTCTCGGTGCTCACCTGGGGCGCGGTGTCGGCCCCGCTGGACCGCTGGCAGGGCCAGGGCTTCGGCGACCTGCGCATCACCCCGGCCACCGTGGCCGAGCTGCAGCCGAGCTACCAGCGCACCCTCGGCGAGGTCGACCTCGACCTGCGCAACCTCGACCTGGGGGTGCCGGCGGGCGGCAACGCGTCGCCGGTGCGGACGTCCGTGAGCGTGGGTGCGGGCGACGTGCGGATCCAGCTGCCGCCGAACGCCGACGTGACGTTCAACGGGACCGTGGGTCTCGGGGACATCCGCTACGACGGGCTGAGCAGCGACCGGGCCCAGGGCGAGCCGGGCACGCGCCTGAACGTGGTCGACGCCTCGGCGCGACGGCGCCGCATCGGGCCGGCAGCTGGTCATCAACGTGGAAGCGGGCGCGGCGGACGTGGAGGTGACCCGTGGCTGAGCGGGCGAAGGACCGGGCCCGGCGGGGGCCGGACCTGCTGAACCTGTTCTTCGGTGCCCTGGCGCTGGGGATGTCGGCGGCGGCGTTCACCGGCGAGGTGCCCTCGCTCGCGGGCTTCGACCCGCGGTGGCTGCTCGCCGCCGGCGCCGCGCTCGTCGGGCTGCTCCTGCTGGTCGGGAGCCTGCGCGGGCGCAGCCGCTCGTAGGGGAGCGGGCGGTGACGCCGGGGCGGTACCGGGACGCACGGGTCCCGGTACCGCCCTCTTGCGCGTCAGGTGCGCGGGCCGAGCCCGGCCGCGTCGAGGATCTCGGGCACGCCGCGTTCGAAGCCGACCGCCATGACGTGCACACCCGCGAGCCCGGGCAGCTCCCGCAGCGCGGCGACCGTCTCCGCGGCGGCGGCCATGCCCGCGGCGGCCACCTTCTCGGCCGGGACGCCGCGCAGCCGCCGTTCGAGCTCCGGCGGCACCGCCACCCCGGGGATCCCGGACAGGAACTCCAGCGCCCGCAGCGAACGGACCGGGCCGACGCCGGCCAGCACCCCGCACTTCTCGGTGAGCCCGAGGTCGCGGGCCCGGTTCAGCCACGCCGCGAACGCGTCGACGTCGAACACGAACTGGGTCTGCACGAACTCGGCGCCGTCCGCGACCTTCTGCGCGAACCGGTCCGGACTGCCGGCGCCGGTGTCGACCGCGCCGAGCAGGAACCGCGGCGGCGGGTCGACGGCCCGCCCGGACATCAGCACGCCCTCGTCGCGCAGCGCCTTCGCCGTGGCCATCAGGCTGCTGGAGCTCAGGTCGAACACCGGTTTCGCGTCGGCGTGGTCGCCGCGCTCGGGCCGGTCGCCCGTCATCAGCACGAGGTTGGGGACGCCGAGCGCACCGGCCGACAGCAGGTCGGACTGGAGCGCGATGCGGTTGCGGTCGCGGCAGGTCATCTGCATGACCGGGTCCAGGCCCTCGGCGAGCGCCACGACGCTCCCGGCGAGGCTGCGACGCGCACCTGCGCGCCCTGGTTGTCGGTGACGTTCGCGGCGTCCACCCAGTCGCGCAGCAGCGCGGCGGTGGCGCGCAGCCCGGCGGCGTCCGCGCCGCGCGGCGGGCCGATCTCGGCGGTGACGGCGAACCGGCCGGTGCGCAGAGCGGCGGCGAGCCGGCCGGGCAGACCCGCCGGGACCGTCACTCCCACTCGATCGTGCCCGGTGGCTTGCTGGTGACGTCCAGCACCACCCGGTTGACCTCGGGCACCTCGTTCGTGATGCGCGTCGAGATACGTTCCAGCACGTCGTAGGGCAGGCGCGTCCAGTCGGCGGTCATGGCGTCCTCGCTCGACACCGGACGCAGGACGACGGGATGCCCGTACGTGCGACCGTCGCCCTGTACACCCACGGAGCGTACGTCGGCAAGCAGCACGACGGGACACTGCCAAATGTCTCGATCGAGCCCCGCGGACGTCAGTTCCTCGCGCGCGATCGCGTCGGCCGCGCGCAGCGTCTCCAGCCGTGGCTGCGTGACCTCGCCGATGATCCGGATGCCGAGACCCGGCCCGGGGAACGGCTGGCGCTGCACGATCGTCTCGGGCAGGCCCAGCTCGGCGCCGACCCGGCGCACCTCGTCCTTGAACAGCGCCCGCAGCGGCTCGACCAGCGCGAACTCGATGTCGTCCGGCAGCCCGCCGACGTTGTGGTGGCTCTTGATCGTGGCCGTGCCGGAGCCGCCGCCGCTCTCCACGCGTCCGGGTAGAGCGTGCCCTGCACGAGGAACCCGACGTGCTCCTGCTCGCGACCTCGGCCCTCGCGGCCTCGAAGACCCGGATGACTCCCGGCCGATGGTCTTGCGCTTCTCCTCCGGGTCCGTCACCCCGGCGAGCGCCTGAGGAACCGGTCGGCCGCGTCGACGGTGTGCAGCTTCGCCCCCGTGGCCGCGACGAAGTCCCGCTCGACCTGCTCGCGCTCGCCCGCGCGCAGCAGCCCGTGGTCGACGAACACGCAGGTCAGCCGGTCACCGATGGCCCGCTGGACCAGCGCAGCCGCCACCGCGGAGTCGACCCCGCCGGACAGCCCGCAGATCGCCCGCCCGTCCGCGATCTGCGTCCGCACGGCCGCGACCGTGTCGTCGATGATCGAGGACGTCGTCCAGCCCGGCGTGATGCCGGCGATGTCGTGCAGGAACCGGCGCAGCACCTCGCGGCCGTGCGGCGAGTGCCCGACCTCGGGGTGGTACTGCACGCCGGCGAGCCGCCGCTCGCGGTCCTCGAACGCCGCCACCGCCGCGCGCTCCGACGACGCCGTGACCGTGAACCCCTCCGCGCCCGGACCACCGAGTCGCCGTGGCTCATCCACACCGGGTGCCGCCCGGGGAGCCCGTCGTGCAGGACTCCGCTCTCCCGGACGGTGAGCTCGGTGCGGCCGTACTCGCGCGTCCCGTCCGGCGCGACCTCCCCGCCCATCGCCCGCGCCATCGCCTGGAACCCGTAGCAGAGCCCGAGCACCGGGATCCCCGCGGTGAACAGCTCGGCGTCGACACTCGGCGCACCCGGCTCGTACACGCTCGACGGTCCGCCGGAGAGGATCACGGCGGCGGGCTTGCGGGCGCGATCTCCTCGACGGACGTGTCACCGGGGACGATCTCGGAGTAGACCTGCGCCTCCCGCACCCGGCGGGCGATGAGCTGGGCGTACTGCGCCCCGTAGTCGACGACGAGGACGGTGGGGGGATGCACCCGCACCACGATAGCCGCCGTTCTCGCCCACAAGATGCGCTGGTCAGGATGGTGACCCAGGGGAGAGCGGCGGCCGACCGATGCGTTGGTCGCGCGTCGCGACGTAGTCGGTCACCCAGTTGCGGGACGACCGCCATTGCCCGTCCGGTCCCTTGGCCGCTTGAAGGGTGCCTCGTACTGCGGCGGCCCTGAGGGCGCTTGCAGTGACCTGGCGAGTCGCCAGTGCCGCGAGCGGTACCAGCCGCGCGGGACCGGCGATCGCAGGCACGACGAACTTGTACAGGTTGTCGAGGATCGCTCGCGCGATGAGTTCACCGAGCTCACCGCATTCGCCCGCGTCTGCGCGTCGCAGCGCACGGAGGTACCGCGCTCGTTGCTGCTTGTAGATGATCGCCGGCGGATAGCCGAGCCGCACCAAGAGGAGATTGAGGACGAGACGCCCCGTCCGGCCGTTCCCGTCGAGGAACGGATGCACCTGCTCGAACCGGCAATGGAGTCGCGCGACCTGCTCCGGGAAACCCTCGGTGGCTGCCTGTAGGTCCCTCACCTGCGTGATCCAGCTGCGCATCTCGCCCGCCACATGCACCCATGACGGCGGGATCATGCCGCCGGGGAACGGATGGATGTCGTGGCGACGAAACTCTCCTGGCCCCTCATGGTCGGTGGCGTTGGGATGCGGTGTCACGTCCCAGACCGGCTGCATGGCCAGAGTATGGATCCGACGGACCTCGTGAAGGGTCAGGAGGTCGTCGCCTCGTACTCCGGCTCGATGGCCTGCCCGTACACCCATTCAGCCTTCGATCGCCGTCGAGTGATGAGCCTCCTCGAACCAGATCCCACGCCAGATGTCGGCGGCTTCACGCGGGCTCGGCAGCCCGCCCATGCGCTGCCACAGTTCGGCGATCTGCATGTTGAGTCGCTGGTAGACCTCATGCCGAGGCGGGCGTCCGCGCGGGCTCACGATCAAACAATAAGTCGTACGCTGGGCCGGGACCTAATTGCACCGTACGCCTTCTGTCCACCTCAGCCGCGGACCGTCAGCCCCACGCGCTGGAACTCCTTCAGGTCCGAGTAGCCCGTCTTCGCCATCGCCCGGCGCAGGGCGCCGAACAGGTTCACCGTGCCGTACGGGCTGCTCGACGGCCCGAAGAGCACCTGCTCCAGGTCGCGGTCGCCCGGCGCGAACCCGGTGACCTCCGACCGCGGGAGGGACGGGTGCGCGACCGACGACGTCCAGTAGAGCCCCTGGCCGGGGGCCTCGGTGGCCTCGGCGAGCTGCTCGCCGAGCATCACGGCATCGGCACCGCACGCGATGGCCTTGGCCATGTCACCGGAGCCGGCCATGCCGCCGTCGGCGATCACGTGGACGTAGCGGCCGCCGGTCTCGTCGAGGTAGTCGCGGCGGGCCGCGGCGGCGTCGACGATGGCGGTGGCCATCGGGACGCCGATGCCGAGCACGTCTCGGTGGTGGTCGCGGACGACTCCCCGTACCCGACGATGACGCCGGCCGCGCCGGTGCGCATGAGGTGCATCGCGGTGCGGTAGTCGCCGACGCCGCCCGCGACGACCGGGACGTCGAGCGAGTTGATGAACGCCTTGAGGTTGAGCGGCTCGCCGTCGGAGACGTGCTCCGCGGAGATGATCGTGCCCTGCACGACGAGGATCTCGACGCCGGCGGCGAGCAGGTCGGGGGTCATCTCGCGGGCGCGCTGCGGGCTCACCCGGGCCGCGACGGTGACGCCCGCCTCGCGGACGGTCTTGAGCGCCTCGGCGAGCAGCGCGGGCTGGATCGGGGCGGCGTGCAGCTCCTGCAGGAGCCGGACCGCGGCGTTCGGGTCGTCGGACGCGGCGGCGTCGAGCACGCGTTCCATGGCGCCGTCGGCGTCGGCGTGCCGGGCCCACAGGCCCTCGGCGTTGAGCACCGCGAGCCCGCCGAGCCGCCCGATCCGCACCGCGCTCGCCGGCGAGACGATCGCGTCGGTCGGGTGGGTGACCAGCGGGATGTCGAAGTGGTACGCGTCGAGCTGCCAGGCGGTGGAGACCTCCCGGGAGCTGCGCGTCCGCCGGGAGGGGACGATCTCGATCTGCGACAGGTCGTAGCTGCGACGGGCCTCCCGGCCCATCCCGATCTCCACGAGTCACGCACGGGTGACCAGCCTAGAGGTGGGTCAGCGGGCCGCGTAGTTGGGCGCCTCGACCGTCATCGTGATGTCGTGCGGGTGGCTCTCCTTGAGCCCGGCCGCCGTGATCCGGACGAGCTGCGCCTGCTGGAGCTGCTCGATCGTGGACGCCCCCGCGTAGCCCATGCCGGAGCGCAGCCCGCCGGTGAGCTGGTGGACGACCTGCCCGAGCGGCCCGCGGAACGGCAGCCGGCCCTCGATCCCCTCGGGGACCAGCTTGTCCTCGCTGAGGACGTCGTCCTGGGCGTAGCGGTCACGGGAGTACGACCGGGCGTCCCCGCGCGACTGCATGGCACCGAGCGACCCCATGCCCCGGTAGGTCTTGAACTGCTTTCCGCCGACGAGGATCACCTCGCCGGGCGACTCGGCCGTGCCCGCGAGCAGGCTGCCCAGCATCACCGAGGACGCCCCGGCCGCGATGGCCTTGGAGATGTCGCCGGAGTACTGGATGCCGCCGTCGCCGATCACCGGGACGCCGGCCGGGGCGCACGCGAGCGACGCCTCGTAGATGGCCGTGATCTGCGGTGCGCCGACGCCGGCGACCACCCGCGTGGTGCAGATCGAGCCCGGCCCGACGCCCACCTTCACCGCGTCCGCGCCGGCCTCGACGAGCGCCGCGGCGCCGGCCCGGGTGGCGACGTTGCCGCCGACGACGTCGACGGAGTCGCCGACCTCGGCCCGCAGCTTCGCGACGGTCTCCAGCACCCGCCGGGAGTGCCCGTGCGCGGTGTCGACCATGACGACGTCGGCACCGGCCTCGACGAGCTGCATCGCCCGCGCGTAGCCCTCCTCGCCGACGCCGACGGCCGCGGCCACGACGAGCCGCCCGTCCGGGTCCTTGGTGGCGAGCGGGTACTTCTCGGTCTTGTTGAAGTCCTTGATCGTGATGAGCCCGCGCAGGATGCCGTCGCCGTCGATGATCGGCAGCTTCTCCAGCTTGTGCCGGCGCAGCAGGCCCAGCGCCGCCTCCGCGGTGACGCCGACCCGCGCGGTGATCAGCGGCGCGTGCGTCATCACCTCGTGGACGGGCCGCGAGTGGTCCATCTCGAACCGCATGTCGCGGTTGGTGATGATGCCGACGAGCCGCCCGCCCGCGTCCGTGACGGGCACACCGGAGATGCGGAACTTGGCGCACAGCGCGTCGACGTCGGCGAGGGTGGCGTCCGGCGCGCACGTCACCGGGTCGGTGACCATGCCGGCCTCCGACCGCTTGACCACCTCCACCTGCGCGGCCTGCTGGTCGGGCGACAGGTTGCGGTGCAGCACGCCCAGCCCGCCCGCGCGGGCCATCGCGATCGCCATGCGCGCCTCGGTGACCGTGTCCATCGGCGACGACACGATCGGCACCTTCAGCCGGACGCGCCGGGTGACCCAGGTGCCGGTGTCCACGGCGCTCGGCACCACGTCCGACTCCGCGGGGAGCAGGAGCACGTCGTCGAACGTCAGGCCGAGCATCGCGAACTTGGGGGGCAGCCCCGCGGCCTCGATCGTCATTGCACCATCCCGTCAGTTCGCGGCGCCGAAGCGACGCGCGAGACCTGTTCCCGCCATGGTATCGGCGGCGGCCGGGCGGGCGCCCGGGTCGGGGAGAGGTCGTGCCCACATCGGCCGTCGCCCGCGTCCGACCAGCCATAACCGGCTCCGCACCGCCCACCGCATCGGGGCCCGCGGTCGCAGTGCGGTCCGTTCGGCGAACGTTCGTGACGGGTATCGTCGGTGTTGTGTCCCACGATGCGCTGCCACCGGACCCGTTCGCGGGCGACCCGAACGACCCGGCGCTCTCGATCGACGAGCCGGCGGTCGCCGACCAGGACGTCCTGAGCGCGGGCGAGCGCGACGAGGTGGTCGCCGACCTGGCCGACCTCGCCGTCTACCAGGCGCTGCTGGAGGGTCGCGGCGTGCGCGGCATCGTGGTGGACTGCGGCGACTGCGGGGAGCAGCACTTCCACGAGTGGAGCCTGCTGCGCGCGAGCCTGCAGCAGCTGCTGGAGGAGGGCCAGATGCGCCCGCACGAGCCCGCGTTCGACCCGGACCCGGCCAGCTACGTCACGTGGGAGTACTGCCGCGGCTACGCCGACGCCGTCCTCTCCGACAGCTGAGCCTCCCCACCCCCGACACGGCGAACGGCCCCCGATCCGCGGATCGGGGGCCGTTCGCGTGAGTGCGTCAGTTGCTGGTGGGCTGCGCCCCGGCACCGGACGTGGAGCCGGACGCGTGGTGCCGCCCGGCGTGGACGTGCCCGACGCGCCGTCGGTGGTGCTCGGCGTGCCGCTCCCGGTGGTGCTCCCCGGCGGGGTGGTGGGCTCGTCGGGCCCGCCCTCCGAGGTGGCCGTGGTCGGGGCCGGGCTGCTCGTCGGGGACGCGTCCGGCTCGCCTTCGCCGCCGCGCGACGGCTCGACCGTGGGGGTGGCGGCCGTCGTGCTGCTGGCGTCCGGGGCGATCTGCAGGCGCGGATCCGCTCCGGTGGTCGGCGCACGCTCGGCGAGGTGGTGCCGGACGGCCGCGTCGACGGGGTGCCGGTGACCTGGGTGGTGGGGCTGGTGCTCCCGTCCGGGGACGGCCGGGTGGCCGCACCGGACGGGACCGGCCGCGACGGCTGGGTGGCCAGCGGCGAGCCCGGGTCGGTCGGCTGTCCCTGCGGGGTCTCGGCCGCCTTGGCGACGAGGAAGTCCTGCGTCTCGGAGAGCTCGGTGTGGCCCTCCTCGGGACGCACGACCGCGAGGTCGGCCTCGGCCTGCGCCAGCTCGCGCGCCGCCGCGATGGGCTCGCCCGCGACCAGCGCCTCCTTGGCGTTGGCGATGTGCTGCTCCACCCGCACCGCCGCCTCGACGGACTCGGCGCGCTCGGCGTAGAGCACCCGCGAGACCGGCCACAGGACGTCGCTCGGCTGCGCGCTGTACGAGCCGACCGAGAGGCCCGCCGATCGAGAGGACGACGAACGCGGCGGCGGCCGCGACCGGGGCGAGGTGCCGCCCGCGGCGCGACGGGGGACGCGCCGCCAGCACCGTGGCCACCGCGGTGTCGACGTCGACGAGCTCGGGGAGGGGCTCGCCGTCGACGTCGGCCTTCCACGCCGCGAGGATCGCGGCGACGCGGTCGTCGGCGTCGTAGCCGCCGACGCCCGGCGCGGACACCGACATGCCGGCGGCCAGCGCGCTGATCAGCTCGTCGTCCGCCTGGACGGCGACGAGGTCGATCGGGTCCTCGATGTCCTCGAACGGGACGGGCCGGACGTCCATGCCGCGGGGGCGGACGCCGTTGGAGCCGTTGTGGCGGTGGCGGCGGTGGTCGTCACCGCTCCCGAACGGGCCGTACCGGTGTCGGGCACTCAGACCACCTCCTCCTCTGGCATCGACTTGCGCAGCCGGGCCAACGCCCGGTGCTGGGCCACTCGGACGGCTCCGGGGGTGGAGCCGACCGCTTCCGCCGTCTCCTCGGCGGACAGTCCCACGACCACTCGCAGGACCAGGATTTCGCGCTGTTTGTCGGGGAGCGTGTCGAGCAGCCGGGCCATTTCGCCGGAGAGCTCGACGCGCAGCGCGCGCTGTTCGGGACCGTCGGCGGCCTCCACCGAGTCGGGCACGTCCGCAACCGGTTCCGAGCGGTTGCGGGTGGCGGCCCGGTGCGCGTCAATCACTTTGTGTGACGCGATGCCGTAGACGAACGCCAGGAACGGACGGCCCTGGACGCGGTAGCCCGGCAAGGCCGTGAGCACGGCCAAACACACCTCCTGCGCGACATCGTCAGCGGAGACCGACGAGCGGTCCACCCGACCCAGCCGCGCCCTGCAGTAGCGCACGACCATCGGCCGGATGATGGCGAGAACGGCCCCGACGGCCTTGGGGTCGCCCGTCATGGCACGGGTGACCAGTTCGTCGGGTACGTCTGTCGTCTCACTCATCGCGCACCGTGGTTCGGGCGTTACGGAACATGTTCGGCATCATCCGTTTCGGGAGGCGGTCACGGACAGTGCTCAACCGTGTCCTCAGTGCGGACTACCGTAGCGAAGGCGCGTGGCAGGCCAGGACGGGCTCCTCCTGCAGGAGAAGACGCACGGGAGCGACCGTAGTTGCCAGAACGGGACGGCCGAAACCGCGGATCGGAACCGCGG
Organism: Pseudonocardia sp. CNS-139; assembly: GCA_001942415.1. Classification (GTDB taxonomy): domain Bacteria; phylum Actinomycetota; class Actinomycetes; order Mycobacteriales; family Pseudonocardiaceae; genus Pseudonocardia. The sequence continues at coordinate 28,859 of MKJX01000193.1, read as the reverse complement.
TGTTATCGGACGCGTGGCTGCGCCAAGTCGACGGAAAGTAGTGCAGCCACGTCGCCCGCTGAACTGCGCCCGGAAACACGTCCGGGGTCGTGCGACCCATTGGTGATGCCGGTCACTACGCGCTGTGCGGTCGGGCGTGGGTCAACGCCCCGCGACGAGCGACCGTGTGCGAACGGACGGGTCGGACGGGAGGGCCGGGATCAGGAGACGAGCCCGCGGCGGAAGCCGTGGGCGACGGCCTGGGCCCGGTCGCGCACGCCGAGCTTGCGGAACAGCCGGCGGGCGTGGGTCTTGACCGTGTCCTCCGAGAGGTAGAGCTCGCGCCCGATCTGGCCGTTGCTCTTGCCCTGGCTCATGCCCCGCAGCACCTGGAGCTCACGCTCGGTGAGCTGGACGCCGGGGTCCGTGGGAGCCCGCGGCGTGGGCACGGCGGTGCTCGCCAGCGTGTGCGCGAGCGCGGCGACGAGCTCGGGACGGGACGCGTCCCACCGGAGGTAGCCCCGCGCCCCGCCGGCGATGGCGGCGGCGATGCTGCCCGCGTCGTCGGGGGCCCCGAACACGATGACGTTCGCCTGTGGGTGGGCGGCGACCAGCCGCCGCGTGGCCTCGACCCCGGTGGGCACGGCACGCTGGGTGCCGACCAGGACGACGTCCACGGGCTGCCGGGAGAACCTCGCCAACAGCTCGTCCCCGTGCGCAACGCAATCGATCCGGTGCACCCCAGGCACCGCGGACATCACGCGGGTCAGGCCTTCGCGGACGCTGCGACGATCGTCGCAGATGAGTACCGTCGTCACGACGATTCCTTCCTGCAGCTTCCTGCAGCCGGGTGATGTGTCACCCCCCGCATCGGCGGGTGACCGGCTCACCTTGACACGATCAGGGCCGCGATGTGCCCTCCATTCGGGAGTGTTGCGCCGAGCGGCACTCGTCATGTGGGTGACGTGAGACCGAATGGAGTAACTACACTACCCGGCGCTGCCGGGGTAGGGCCGTCCACTCCCCCAACAGGAGCCTCCCATCCGGGTCACAGCGCCGCTCGATGACGCTCAACGTGGTGATTCCGGCGTGTCGTCGGCGCGTCGCGTCCCCCGACAGGATGGTCGTCGATTTCTTCGCCACCGGCACCTGTCGCTCGTTTGTGGGCGGGGCCGTTCCGGAGGCCCCTCCGGCGGCCCGTTCCGACGCGTCCGCCGCGGCGGTGCGGGCCGGCCAGACCAGCGGGAGCAGGCCGAGCCGCTCCGCCTCGTCGCCCGCGGCGTCCAGCTCGGCCACGGCGGCCCGGCCGTCCAGCGTGCCGGCGGCCGCGGCGGCGACCGCGAGGACGATCCGGGACTGAGCACGTGTCGCACCGACCCGCCGCGGACGGCGAGCGCGAGCGCCTCGCGCGCGGGCCCGACCGCGGCGGCGGCGTCGCCCGCGAAGAGCGCCGCCTCGGCGCGCACCCAGCCGATCCGGGCCGCCGGCCGCCAGGACGGGTGGCGCTGCGCCAGGACGGGTGGCGCTGCGCCGCGGCCCGTGCAGCGTCCAGCAGCCGGCGGCGCCCGTGTGGTCGCCGGTGCCCAGCGCGTCGGCGGCGAGTCCCACGAGCGCGTCGATCCGCGCGGCGTACACGTCCATGCCGGTATGAGGATCGAGTGGGACGTTTCGGACCTCGCGGGCCGCGGAATCGGCGACGCGCAGGCCGTGCGCGTCGAGCGGCCGGGCTGCGGCGTGTCCGCCGACCTGGCGGCGGTGCGCCGCGAGCGTGACGGCGGCGTGCGCGGCGACGTCCGGCGACACCTGGGGGCCGGCGAGCAGGCCGTGCAGCACGGTGGCCGCGGCCGCGTACCGGCCCTGCCCGCCCAGCACGACGGCCACCAGCCAGCGCTGCACGGGCGGCATCCCGGGCTCGACCCGGACGGCGGCGCCGGGGTCCGCCCGAAAGCCGCGGCCGAAAGCCACGACGCGGGCCGCCCAGGGGCGACCCGCCGTCGGGGGTTGCGGACGGACCGGCTCAGTGGCCGTGCCCGTGGCCGTGCCCGTGCCCGCCGGCCGGGGCCGGCGGCTCCGGCTTGTCGACCACCGAGCTCTCGGTGGTCAGCACCATGCGGGCGATCGACGCGGCGTTCACCACGGCGGAGCGGGTGACCTTGACCGGGTCGACCACACCGTCGGCGAACAGGTCGCCGTAGGTGAGGGTGGCGGCGTTGAAGCCCTCCCCCCACGGCAGGCCGGCGACCCGTGCGACCACGACCGAGCCCTCCTGGCCACCGTTGGCGGCGATCCAGTAGAGCGGGGCCGTGAGCGCGCGGCGCACGACCGCGACGCCGGTGGCCTCGTCGCCGGTGAGGCCGAGCCCGCCGTCCAGCGCGGCGGCCGCGTGCACGAGCGCGGACCCGCCGCCGGGGACGATGCCCTCCTCCACCGCGGCGCGGGTGGCCGAGACGGCGTCCTCGATGCGGTGCTTGCGCTCCTTGAGGGCGGTCTCGGTGGCCGCGCCGGCCTTGATGACGGCGACGCCGCCGGAGAGCTTGGCCAGCCGCTCCTGCAGCTTCTCGCGGTCCCAGTCGGAGTCGGTCGTCTCGATCTCGGCCTTGAGCTGCGCGACCCGGCCGTCGACCGCGTCCTTGCCGCCGCCGCCCTCGACGATCGTGGTGTTGTCCTTCGTGATCACGACCCGCCGGGCCGAGCCCAGCTGGTCGAGGCCGGTCTCGGAGAGCTTGAGCCCGAGGTCCGGGTTGATCACGGTGCCGCCGGTGGCGATCGCGAGGTCGTCCATGAACGCCTTGCGCCGGTCACCGAAGAACGGGGACTTGACCGCGGCGACGCGCAGCGTCTTGCGGATCGAGTTGACGACGAGCGTGGACAGCGCCTCGCCCTCGATGTCCTCGGCCACGATGAGCAGCGGCCTGCCCTCGCCGAGCACTTCTCCAGCAGCGGGAGCAGATCGGCGATGGCGCTGATCTTCTCGCGGTGCAGGAGGATGTAGGCGTCCTCCAGGACGGCCTCCATCGACTCCGCGTCGGTGACGAAGTACGGGGAGAGGTAGCCCTTGTCGAACTGGAGGCCCTCGGTGATCTCCAGCTCGGTGGCGAGCGTGGAACCCTCCTCCACCGTGATCACGCCGTCCTTGCCGACGGTGCGCAGCGCCTGCGCGATGAGCCGGCCGATCTCCTCCTCGCGGGAGGCGATGGTGCCGACCTGCGCGATGTGCTCCTTGTCGTCGACCGGGACGGCCTTCTCCTTGAGCACCTCGGCGACCTTCTCGGCGGCGGCGGAGATGCCGCGGCCCAGGGACGTCGGGTTGGCGCCGGCCGCGACGTTGCGCAGCCCGGCGGCGACCATGGCCTGCGCGAGCACGGTGGCCGTGGTGGTGCCGTCGCCGGCCACGTCGTTGGTCTTGGTGGCGACGGTCTTCGCCAGCTGGGCGCCCAGGTTCTCGAACGGGTCGTCCAGGTCGATCTCGCGCGCGATGGTGACGCCGTCGTTGGTGACGGTCGGCCCGCCGAACTTCTTGTCCAGCACGACGTGCCGGCCCCGCGGGCCGAGGGTGACCTTGACCGCGTCGGCCAGCTGGTTCACCCCGCGCTCCAGCGCGCGGCGCGCCGTCTCGTCGAAGCTGATCTGCTTCGCCATGTCCTGCCTCTTGTCGGTTTCCGTGGACATGCCGCCGCCCCGGCGGCCGCTCGGTCGAGGGCCTACCGGGGCGGCGGCGTGAACAGAACTGCGGGATGCGTCAGTTGACGACCGCGAGCACGTCGCGGGCGGAGAGGATGAGGTACTCCTCGCCGTTGTACTTGACCTCGGTGCCGCCGTACTTCGAGTAGATGACGACGTCGCCGACGCTCACGTCGAGCGGGATGCGGTTGCCGTTGTCGTCGATCCGCCCCGGCCCGACCGCGAGGACCTTGCCCTCCTGGGGCTTCTCCTTCGCGGTGTCGGGGATGACGATCCCGGACGCGGTGGTGGTCTCCGCCTCGCTGGCCTGGACGACGATCTTGTCCTCGAGCGGCTTGATGTTCGCCACTTGATGACCTCCCCTTCCTGGGGTCCGTGCACTCGTCTGATGGGTTCTCGGTGCCAGCTCTCGGGCGTCCCGTCGTCGCGGGTGCCGGAACGTCCGGGCCTGCGTCTGGCACTCTACCCACGAGAGTGCCAACGGCTCAACGAGGCCCGTAACCCGGGTGTAGCACCCGGAGCGGCTGGTGCGAGTCACCCTCCGGACGCTCCCGATCACCCTGGAGGACGTGTGGACCCGGCGGGCCACCGGTCGCTCGGGGCGCTGGTCCGGCGCCATCGGACCGCTCTCGGGCTCACCCAGGAGGAGCTGGCCGAGGCCGCCGGCATCAGCGCCCGCTCGCTCTCCGACATGGAACGCGGAATCACCCGGACGGCGCGCCGGCACACCACGGCCGCGCTCGCCGACGCGCTGCGCCTGTCCGGCGAGGCCCGCCGCGCGTTCGAGGACACCGCGCGCGGGCGGCCGGCCGCGGCGCCCGCCGTGCCCGACGCGGGCGCGCTCGTCGGGCGGGACGCCGACCTGGCCGCGGCGCTCGGCCTGCTGCGCACCGGCGGCGCCCGGCTGCTGACGATCACCGGCGCCGGCGGGGTCGGCAAGACAAGCCTGGCGACGGCGCTGGTCGCGGCCGCGGGCGGCGACTTCGCCGACGGCGCCGCGTTCGTCCCGCTCGCCGACGTGCGCGACCCGGCACTCGTGCTGCCGGCCGTCGTCGAGGCGCTGGGGCTGCGGACCGGCGGCCCGCCGGCCGACGCGCTCGCCGCGCACCTCGCGGACAGGGACCTGCTGCTCGTGCTGGACAACATGGAGCAGCTCACCGACGCCGCACCGGCCGTCGCCGAGCTGGTGGCGCGCTGCCCCGCGCTGCGCACGGTGGTGACGAGCCGGGTGGCGCTGCGCGTCACGCCGGAGCGCGAGCTGCCGCTCGGGCCGCTCGCGCTGCCCGTCGGCTCGGAGCCGAGCCCGGCCGCCGCGCTCTTCCTGGAGCGCTGCGCGGTCGTGCGCCCGGGTGGCGGCCCGGGCCCGCGGACCGGGCGACGATCGCGGAGATCTGCCGCCGCCTCGACGGGGTGCCGCTCGCGATCGAGCTCGCCGCGGCCCGGGTGCGCGTGCTCGCGCCCGCGGAGCTGCTCACCCGGCTCTCCGGCGGGCTCGCCCTGCTGACGTCCGGGGCCCGGGACGCGCCGGCCCGCCAGCGCACGCTGCGCGCCACGCTCGACTGGAGCCACGACCTGCTCGACCCGGCCGCGGCCACGACGTTCCGGCGGCTGGCCGTGTTCGCGGGCGGCTGGAACCTGGAGTGGGCCGAGCGGGTCTGCGGCGACGGCGACACGGGGTCGCTCGACGTGCTCGACGCCGTCACCGCGCTGACCGAGGCGAACCTGCTGCACCGGCTCGCGGACCAGGGCGGGCGGGCCCGGTTCCGGATGCACGAGATCGTGCGGCAGTACGCCGTCGAGCGGCTGCGGGCGGCCGGCGAGGAGGAGGCGGCGCGGCGGGCGCACGCCGCGTGCGTCGTCGGGTTCGTGGAGCGCGCGGCCGGGCACCTGACCGGCCCCGAGCAGGTGCGCTGGCACGACCGCCTCGACGCGGAGCAGGGCGACGTGCACGTGGCACTGGAGCAGGCGGTGCGCTCCGGCGACGCGCCCACCGGGCTGCGGATCGCGGTCGCGCTGTGGCGGTACTGGGAGGTGCGCGGGCGGCTGGCCGAGGGCCGCCGCTGGCTGGGCCGGGTGCTCGCGCTGCCCGGCGGGGAGCCGGTCGTGCGGGCGCACGCGCTCAAGGCCGCGGGCAGCCTGGCCCGGCTGCAGTCCGACGCCGCCGCGGCCCGTGCGCACTACGGGGAGGCGCTCGCGCTCTTCACCGCGGCCGGGGACGCGGCTGGCGTCGCGAGCACCCGGACGAACCTGGGCAACGTCGCGCTGGACGCGGGCGACGCGCACACGGCGATCGGGCTGTACGAGGAGTCGCTGGCCGCGTTCCGGGACCTGCGCGACGAGCCGCAGGTCGCGCTGCTGCTCAACAACCTCGCGCTGGCGCTGCGCAGCGCCGGCCGGCACGCGGAGGCGCTGCCGCTGCTGGCGGAGAGCCTGGAGCTGTTCCGGGCCCGCGACGACCTGCGCGAGGCGGGCGGGTGCTGGAGAGCCAGGCCCGCGTGCTCGACGGGCTGGGCCGGCACGCGGACGCCGAGGCGCTGCACCGGGAGGCCCTGCACCTGCGCCGGGACATCGGCGACGGCGGGGGGCTCGTCATATCGGTCGAGGGCCTGGCGCGTTCGCTCGCGGCGATGGGCCGCAGCGCGGACGCGGCCCGGCTGCTCGGGCACGCGGACCGGCTGCGGGAGCGGATCGGCGAGCCGCGCACGGCCGACGCGACGCTGGAGGTCGGCCCGGCCACGGCCGACGCGCTGGACGGGCTCGGCGCGCAGCGGTTCGCGGACGAGCACCGGCGCGGGGCCGAGTCGCCGCTGGACGTGCTGCTCGGACACGTCTGACCGGCTGGGCGGCGCGTCCGCCGCCCAGCCGGCCATCCGACCCGGATCAGGGCACGATGACCAGGTCGAACCTCGCGGACTCCAGGGAGCGCAGCGGCGTCTCCAGCTTCTCGGCGCCCACCCGCCAGTCCGCGCCCGCCCAGAGCCCGGCCATGGAGTGGCCGTACGCCTCGGCGCCGTCGGCCGTGGAGTACACGGCGTCGAGCGAGTGCCGCACCGTCACCGGGCCGAACGCCAGCCGCGGGTGCACGCCCGACTGCCCGGGCCCGGCCCGGAACGCCGTCATGACCAGCGCGTTCGGCGACGGCGGCGCGGCCAGCGCGAACGCGAAGTAGCGCACGTTGTCGTACCGGCCGAAGGACAGGGGCGAGCAGCCCAGCACCAGGGTGGTCGTGGTGATCACGCCGAGCGGGATCGGGTCGGCGTAGCGCCCGCTGCCGGCAGCGCGGTGCAGTCGACCGTCACGGTGGCCGGCGCCGCGACGGCGGGCTGCGCCAGCCCCGTCCCCAGCGCGAGCAGGCCGGCCAGCAGCACGGCGACGGTGCGGGCGCGGCGGCCGCCGGTACGGGTGCTCGTCATGCCGACCAGCCTGCGGGCCGGGCGGGCGCCGGCCCACGAGGAAGCACCCACGGAAGCACCCACGGTTCGGGGCGAGGTCACCGTTTGCCGTCGCCGTCAGTTCACCGAACGGAGCAACAGGTCCATCCTTCGCTCCAACGGGTGATCAACGCTCCTCGCCGTGACCACTGACGCCCGATCTGACGTCTCCCTCACCACGAGCCGGCGCACCGTCCTGCGGGCCGGCCTGACCACGGCCGCCGTTCTCGCCGTCCCCGGCACCGCACTCGTCGGCCTCGCCGGCTCCGCGTCGGCGACCCCGGCGCCGCTGCGCGGCAACCCGTTCACCCTCGGCGTCGCGTCCGGCGAGCCGGCGGCCGACGGCGTCGTCCTCTGGACGCGCCTGGCGACCGACCCGCTCGCCGACGACGGCCTCGGCGGGCTGGGCGAGCGGCGCACCGACGTCGAGTGGCAGATCGCCACCGACGAGCGCTTCCGCGACGTCGTGCGCGACGGCACCGAGCGGACCGGCCCGGAGGTGGGCCACAGCGTCCACGTCGAGCTCGCCGGGCTCAGGGCCGGCCGCGAGTACTTCTACCGGTTCCGCGCCGGCGGCGAGGTCTCCCCGGTCGGGCGCACCCGCACGGCGCCCGGCGGCTCGTCGATGAGCCCGCTGACGATGTGCTTCGCGTCCTGCTCGCAGTACGAGCACGGCTGGTTCACCGCCTACCGGCACCTGGCGGACGACGAGCCGGACCTCGTGCTGCACCTGGGCGACTACTTCTACGAGTACACGGCGCAGGACTACGTCGCGCCCGGCGGCAACGTGCGCGACCACGCCGGCCCGGAGACCGAGACGCTCGCGAACTACCGCCAGCGCCACGCCCAGTACAAGACCGACGCGACCTGCAGGCCGCGCACTCCGTCGCGCCGTGGCTCGTCGTGTGGGACGACCACGAGGTGGACAACAACTGGGCCGACGAGGTCTACGAGGACCCGCAGATCCCGCAGCCCAACTTCCGCGAGCGCCGGGCGGCCGCGTTCCGCGCGTACTGGGAGAACATGCCGCTGCGCGCCGCGCAGCGCCCCCGCGGCATCGAGATGCCGCTCTACCGGCGCGTCGGCTGGGGCGGCATGGCCAACTTCCACATGCTCGACACCCGCCAGTACCGCAGCGACCAGCCGTGCGGCGACGACTTCAACTCCGACTGCGCGGAGCGCACCGACCCCGCCGCGTCGCTGCCCGGTTCGCGGCAGGAGCGCTGGATCTCCGACGGCTTCCACCGCTCGAACGCCCGCTGGGACGTGCTGGGCCAGCAGGTGTTCTTCTCGCAGGTCGACTTCACGCCCGGCCCCGGCCGCGGCTTCAACGTCGACGCGTGGGACGGCGCCCCCGCCTCGCGCGACCGCGTCGTGGACGCGTGGGTTAACGCGAAGGCGCGCAACCTCGTCGTGCTCACCGGCGACGTGCACGCGAGCTGGGCCGCCGACGTCAAGAAGCGGTTCGACGACCCGGAGGCGCCGGTGGTCGGCACCGAGCTCGTGTCGACGTCGGTCACGTCCGGCGGCGACGGCTCGGAGGTGCGGCCCGACACGGCGGCCACGCTGGCCGACAACCCGCACATCCGCTTCTACAACAACCGCCGCGGCTACGTGCGCACCCGCATCACCGCCACCGAGCTCACCGCGGACTTCCGCACCGTGCCCTACGTCAAGCAGCCGGGCGCGCCGGTCGAGACGAAGGCGACGTTCGTCGTGGAGGACCGCCGGCCTGGTCTCAACCCTGTTTGATATCTGACCTCTGGGCATAGGGTCGGGACATGGCGAAGATCGGATCAAGCGACCTCGACGTGTCCCGGCTCTGCCTCGGCGGCAACGTGTTCGGCTGGTCGGCGGACGAGGAGACCTCGTTCGCCGTACTGGACGGCTTCGTGGCCGGCGGCGGCAACTTCATCGACAGCGCCGACTCCTACATGTGGCGGGCACCGGGCAACTCCGGCGGCGAGTCCGAGACGATCATCGGGCGGTGGATGGCCGCCCGCGGCAACCGCGACGACGTCGTGATCGCCACGAAGGTCGGCTCGTGGCCGCAGTTCCCCGGCCTGTCGGCGGCGAACATCGCCGCGGCCGTCGAGGGCTCGCTGCGGCGGCTCCAGACCGACCGCATCGACCTCTACTACGCCCACCGCGACGACCAGGACACGCCGCAGGAGGAGACCGCCGCCGCGTTCGACGCGCTGGTGAAGGCGGGCAAGGTGCGGGCGCTGGGCGCGTCCAACTTCACGGCCGACCGGCTGCGTTCGGCGCTGGAGATCAGCGCGCGCGAGGGCCTCGCGTCCTACGTCGCGCTGCAGCCGCACTACAACCTCGTCGAGCGCGAGTTCGAGACCGCGCTCGCCCCGCTGCTGCTGGCCGAGGGCCTGGCGTGCGTGCCGTACTTCGGGCTGGCGAAGGGCTTCCTGACCGGCAAGTACCGGCCGGGCACGACGATCGAGAGCGTCCGCGCGGAGGGCGCGCAGGAGTACCTGAACGAGCGCGGCCTGCGCGTGCTGGCGCTGCTCGACGAGATCGCGGCGCCCGTGGGGTGCCGCTGGGTGCGGTCGCCCTGGCGTGGCTGGCCGACCGGCCGAGCGTCACCGCCCCGATCGCGAGCGCCCGCACCATCGAGCAGCTCGCCGACCTGCTCCCGGTGCTGGACCTGCACCTCACCGACGACGAGCAGGACCGCCTGACGAAGGCCGGCCTCTGACGGGCCGCTGAGGGGTGGGGCTCAGCCGACCACGATCTCCGTCACCGGCAGGGCGGAGTCGGCCGGGAGGTCGGGTGGGCTGGGCTTCGCCCCCGCCGCGACGAGGTGCGCGCCCAGCGCCGCGACCATGGCGCCGTTGTCCGTGCACAGGCCGGGACGGGGGACGCGCAGCCGGACGCCGGCCGCGTCGCAGCGTTCCTGGGCCATCTCCCGCAGCCGCGAGTTGGCCGCGACCCCGCCGCCGAGCAGCAGCGTGTCCATGCCCTTCTCGCGCGCGGCCCGCACGGCCTTCGCCGTGAGCACGTCGACCACGGCCTCCTGGAAGCTCGCGGCCACGTCCGCCACCGGGACCGGCGTGCCGGCTCGCTCCAGCGCCTCGACGTGCCGCGCGACGGCCGTCTTGAGGCCGGAGAACGAGAAGTCGAACGGGGCGTCGCGGGGGCCGGTGAGCCCGCGCGGGAACGCCACGGCTCCCCTGTCGCCCTCGCGCGCGACGCGGTCGATGTGCGGACCGCCCGGGAACGGCAGCCCCAGCAGCCGCGCGACCTTGTCGAACGCCTCACCCGCGGCGTCGTCGATGGTGGCGCCGAGCGGCGTGATCGGGCCGGCCAGGTCGGGCACGGCGAGCAGGCTGGAGTGCCCGCCCGAGACGAGCAGCGCGAGGCTCGGCGGCAGCGGGCCGTGCTGCAGCGTGTCGACGGCGACGTGCGCGGCGAGGTGGTTCACCCCGTACAGCGGCACGTCCCAGGCTGCGGCGTAGGCCTTCGCCGCGGCCAGCCCGACGAGCAGCGCGCCTGTGAGCCCCGGTCCGGCCGTCACGGCGACGGCGTCGACATCGCGCCCGGTGACGCCCGCCGTGGCGAGCGCCCGGTGCACGGCCGGGACCATCGCCTGCAGGTGCGCGCGGGACGCGACCTCCGGCACCACGCCCCCGAACCGGGCGTGCTCCTCGACGGACGACGCGACCTCGTTGGCCAGCAGCACCGTGGTGCCGTCCGGCTCGTGGCGCACCACCCCGACCCCGGTCTCGTCGCACGAGGTCTCGACTCCCAGGACGATCACGTGCGGGGCTCCCGGCGCAGGGTGTAGGCGTCGGCGCCGCTGGGCTGGTAGTAGCGCTTGCGCAGGCCGACGACCGCGAAGCCCTCGTCCTCGTACAGCGAGCGGGCCTGCTCGTTGTCCGTGCGGACCTCCAGGAACACCGTTGCCCCGGCCTCGTCCGCCACGGCGAGCAGGCCGCGCAGCAGCGCCCGTCCGATGCCGCGGCGCTGGTGGCCGGCCTCGACCCCGATCGTGTGGATCTCGGCCTCGGCGTGCGGCGGCCCGGCGAGGAACGCCAGCCCCGCGTAGCCGACGAGCCGGTCGTCCACGCGGGCGGCGAGGTAGTGGTAGCCGGCGCGGAGCTCCTCGACGAACATGCGCTCGCTCCACGGGTCGTCGCCCGGGAAGAGGGCGCGCTCCAGCTCGGCGCAGCGCGCCGCATCCGGCTCGCGCAGCGCGTCGATGTGGACGGTCGCGGGGTTCACGCGGAGACCTTCTTCCGCTCGCCGGGCGGCATCGCGTCGGGACGGCGCAGGTAGAGCGGCTCCAGCGGGGCCGGCGCCGTACCGGCCCGCAGCGCGGGCGCCGCCACGGCGACGAGCCCCGCCGGGGACGGCGACTGCTGCGGGAGCGCGGGCAGCCCGACCGCCGCGGCCATGTCGCCGGCCGCGGCGACCGCGCCCAGCGCCGCCGCCCGCTGCGCGGCCTCGGCCGGCGCGGAGACGTGCGGGCCCTCGGTGCGCCGGCCCAGCGGGTCGTACGCGGCCCAGTAGACCTCGCGCCGCCGGGCGTCGGTGGCCACGAGCAGCGGCCCGGCGGGCGGTTCGGCCGTCGCGTCGGCGGCGATCGCGTCGAGCGAGCAGACGCCGTGCACCGGCAGGCCGAGGCCGTCCGCGAGCGCCGCCGCGGTGACCATCCCGACCCGCAGCCCGGTGAACGGGCCCGGCCCGACGCCGACGACCACGCGTCCAGCTCGCGCAGGGTGACCCCGGCGTCGGCGCACGCGCCTGCACGCTCGGCATCAGCAGCTCGGCGTGCTTGCGCGCGTCGCGTTCCACGCGGGCCGAGCGGAGCACCGCGTCGGCGGCCGCCAGCTCGACGACACCCGCGGTGACGGCGGGCGTCGCGGTGTCCAGTGCGAGGACCAGCACACACCCGAGCGTACGAGCGCCGCGGCGGCCGCGCCGCCAGGGTCACCAGTCGGCGATGAGGGCGGGCAGGTCGGCGAGCCGCTGCACCACCGCGTCCGGCGTGACGTCCACCGCGACGTACTGCACGGCCGGGATCGACGAGTGCGGCACGTGCACCGCGCGCATCCCGACGCCCTTGGCCCCGCTGATGTCGTCGTAGAGCCGGTCGCCCACGTAGACGCAGCGTGCGGGGTCGGTGGCGCCGACCGCCGCCATCGCCGCGTGGAACGCCGCCGGGTGCGGCTTGGTCCACTCCAGGTCGCTCGTCCAGACGCACGCGTCGAAGAGGTCGAGCACGCCGTCGGCGCGCAGCAGGTCCTCGTGCCACGCGGCCGGCCACGCCGTGGACGACAACACGCCCAGCCGCAGCCCGCGTTTGCGCAGCGCGGCGAGCATGGGCGCGGCCTCGGGGTCGGTCGGGACGTGCGGGCGCCAGTACTCCCAGTGCGCCGCCATGCCCGCGGCCAGTACGTCGGGCGGCAGGTCGGCGGGGTGGTGCGCCGCGGTGTCGGCCAGCACCTCGGCCAGCGTGAACGCGCGATGTTCGTCCCGGACCCGCAGCCAGCGCGCGCCGTCCGCGGCGAGCAGGGCGTCGGCCAGCGCGGCCGCCCGCTCGGGATCCTGCGCGTGCAGCACGTCGGCGACGCGCCGCCAGCCGGCCAGGTGGTCGACCGTGGCCCACGGGGAGAGCGTGCCGCCCCAGTCGAAGATCACGGTGTCGATCACGGTTCCACCCGGCTCACCACGGCGGTCCGCACGTCGTCGGGACGGCGGTCGAGCCGGACCAGCAGGTGCCGCGCCGCGAGCCGTTCCACCACCCCCTCGCCCCACTCGACCGCGACGACAGCGTCGGCGAGGTCGGTGTCGAGGTCGAGGTCGTCCAGCTCGGCCGCGACGTCGGCGCCCGTGCTGCCCAGCCGGTACGCGTCGACGTGCACGAGCGGCACCCCCGCCCCTCCGGGCAGCGGCCGGTGCTCCCGCGCGATCACGAACGTCGGCGACGTCACCGGGCCGGCCACGCCGAGCCCGCGGGCCAGGCCGCGCACGAACACCGTCTTGCCGGCGCCGAGCGGGCCGGAGAGCACGACGAGGTCGCCGGCGCCCAGCCCGGCGGCCAGCCGCTCGCCCAGTGCCTCCGTGTCGGCGGGCGTCGGCAGCACCAGCTCCACGTCCAGGTCCACGGTCCTCATGCCCGCCGCCGGGAGCCGTGCGGGCTGACGCGGGCGGCGCTGCGCCGGATCAGGTCGGCCAGCGCCTCGTCCATCTCGGCGGGCTGTTCGAGCATCGGGAGGTGCCCGGAGCCGGGGAACTTGACCAGCCGCGCGTCCGGGAGCTCGGCCGCGATCACGTCGCTGTGGCTCGCCGGGATGACGCGGTCGGCGTCGCCCGCGGCGACCAGCACCTCGCACCCGGCCAGCGCGGGCAGCGCGGCCAGCCGGTTGTGGCTGCCGACCGTGTCGGCGAAGTCGGTGAGCGCGTCCACGGCGTTGGTGCCGATCATCTGGTCGACGAGGTCCACGAGCCACGGCGCGACGTTGCGGTCGCCGTAGGCGAAGCTGCGGGTGATCGCCCAGATGACGTCGGCCGCGGCCCGGCGGGCCGTCTCGACCAGCCACGGCTGCACCCGGGCCAGCACGCCGACGCCCCTGGTCAGCGGGTTGCGCCGGGACAGCAGCGCCCCGGACAGGCCCGCGCTGCCGACCTCCCCGGCCGACGTCGCGATCAGCGCGACCCCGGCCACCCGCTCCGTGAACAGCGCCGGGTGCTGCTCGGCGAGCGCCATGATCGTCATGCCGCCCATCGAGTGCCCGACCAGTACGAGCGGGCCTCCGGGGCGAGCGCCCGGATCACCGCGTCCAGGTCGCGGCCGAGCTGCTCGATCGTGCAGCTCTCCCGCGGCGCGCGCTCGGACCGGCCGTGGCTGCGCTGGTCGTAGAGCACCAGGCGGACGGGCGGGTCGGCCAGCTGCGCGAGCGCGGTGCGCTGGAAGTGCCACGTGCGCCGGTCGAGCGCGAACCCGTGCACGAGCACCACGGTGAGCGCGGCCGGTCCCGTGCGCGGCTCGATCTCCTCGGCGGCGATCCGCACGCCGTCGTCGGCGCCGACCGACGACGCCTCGCTCTCCGGCTCGTCCGGCTCCTCCGCGAGCTGGGTGGCCAGGCGGCGGCGCTCGGCCGCGATCTGCGAGTGCCGCCGGGCGGCGAACCCGACCGCCACCCCGGTGACGGCGGCCCCGACCGCGCCGGCCGCGGCGCCCCAGACCTGCCCCCGCCTCACCCTCCGCTCCCGGCGGACGTGCGGGTCACGCGGTTGCCGTGGATGCCCGTGACGATCTCGTAGTGGATGGTGCCGAGCTCGTCGGCCCAGTCCTGCGCGGTGGGCTCGCCGCCCGTCCCCGGCCCGAACAGCACGGCCCGTGCCCCCTCCCGGACCGCGTCGCCGCAGTCCACGACCACCTGGTCCATGCACACGCGCCCGACGACCGGCCGCACGGCGCCCCCGAGCAGCACGCGCATGCGCCCCTCCCGGTTCATCCGCCGCGGCACGCCGTCCGCGTAGCCGACCGGGAGCAGCGCGAGCGTCGTCTCGCGCGGGGTCGTCCACTCGTGCCCGTACGAGACGCCCTCGCCGGCCGGCACGCGCTTGACCAGCGCGACCCGCGCCCGCAGCGTCATCGCCGGGCGCAGCGGCGTCTGCCCGGGCGGGCGGTCCATCGGGTCGAGCCCGTAGACCGCGATGCCCGGGCGGACGAGGTCGAAGTGCAGGTCGGGGCGGTTGAGCGTGGCCGCGGAGTTGGCGAGGTGCCGGATCGGGGCGAGCCCGCGGTCGACGGCGGCCTGCCACGCGGCCGTGAGCCGCTGCGCCTGCCGGTCGAGCGTCGGGTGGTGCGGCGCGTCGGCGTGCGCGAGGTGCGACCACACGGCCACCACCTCGGCGAGCCCGTCCGCCACCGCCTTCGCGGCGTCGTCGAGCAGCTCGCCCCACCCCGCGGCTGGGCGCCGCCCCGGCTCAGCCCGGTGTCGGCCTTGAGGTGCAGGCGCACCGGCCGGCCCGCGCGGCGGGCACGTCGAGCACGGCGGCCAGGTGCGCGCGCGACCCGACCGACAGGTCCACCCCCGTGCGCACGCGTCGGTGAAGTCCTCGTCGGGCAGGTGCAGCCAGGACAGCACGGGCTCGGTGATCCCGGCCGCCCGCAGCTGAGCGGCCTCCTCCAGCGTGCAGACACCCAGCCAGGACGCCCCCGCCGCGAGCGCCGCCCGCGCCACCGCGACGGCCCCGTGCCCGTACCCGTCGGCCTTCACGACCGCCATCAGCCCGGCTCCGGGTGCCGCCGCCCGGAGCACTCCGACGTTGTGCCGTACGCGTCCAGGTCGACGACGGCCTCGGCACGCGGCGGCGGGTTACCGGACGGTTGGACCACGCCCGCATCATCGCATCCGGGACGGGCCGCCTGTGGACAACCGTCCGCGCGACGCCCGTTCCTGTCGCCCCCCACCCGTACTCTGGATCTTCGGGGGACCCTTCGCCCAGCTGGTACGAGGGGCGACGCACCACGCCCCACGTGGACGGCCGCGGCCCGGCGGGTTGCCCTACCAGGGAGCAACCGGTAGGCCCCATCGGTCAGGCGGCCGCGCGCACCGCCCGGATCGTCTCCGGCAGCGCCGCCTGCAACCGCGACGCCGGCGCGGGCGCCCCGCCCGCCGCGCGCTGCGCCGCCAGCGCGTGCACGTACGCGGCGCAGCCGCCGCCCACCACGGCTCCAACCCGGCCGCGAGCAGGGCGCCGATCACGCCGGTCAGCACGTCGCCGGAGCCGGCCGTCGCGGCCCACGACGACGTCGCCGGGTTCACGAGCACCCGCCCGTCCGGGTCGGCGACCACCGTCGCGTTGCCCTTGAGCAGCACCGTCACGCCCAGCTCGGCGGCGGCGCGGCGGGCGGCGCCGATCCGGTCCGCGCCGACCTCCCCGGCCACCCGTGCGAACTCCCGGTCGTGCGGGGTGATCACCACCGGCCGCCCGCGCAGCGCCTCGCGCAGGTCGGCGTGCTTGGCCAGCAGCGTGATGCCGTCCGCGTCGACGCACAGCGGGACGTCGCGGCCGACCGCCTCGGCGAGCACGGCCCGTCCGGCGTCGTCGGTGCCGATGCCCGGCCCGACGGCCCAGGCCTGCGTGCGGTCGCGTCGGCGATCGATCCCGTGATCACCGCCTCCGGCCAGCGCTCGCGCACCCCCGGCGCCGCGCTGCCCGCGAACCGGACCATCCCGCTCGTCGCGAGCACGGCCGCCCCCGTGGCGAGCACCGCCGCCCCCGGGTACGCCGCGGAGCCCGCCGCGATCCCCACCACACCCTGCGTGTACTTGTCGTCGCCCGGGCCCGGCGCCGGCCAGCGCTCGCCGACGTCGGGCGCGTCGAGCGCGTAGGCGTGCGCGTCGGGCAGCAGCGGCCCGAGCCCGATGTCGACCAGGTGCACCGGCCCGCACCGCGGCGCGGCCAGCACGTGCACCGGCTTGAGCGCGCCGAACGTCACCGTCTCCGTCGCGGTGACGGCCGGCCCGGCCACGGCGCCGGTGTCCGGGTCGACGCCGCTGGGCAGGTCGACGGCCAGCACCGGCACCCCGGCCCGCTCGACCGCGCCCACCAGCCCGGCGGCGGGCTCGCGCAGCGCGCCGCGGCCGGAGCGCAGCGCGCCGCGGCCGGAGACTGCCGACGTCCCGTCGATCACGGGTCGGCGCCCAGCTCCGCGACGAGCCCCGCGTCCGCGTCGACGAACCGGCCGCCGGCCCGGCGCAGCGCCACGAGCCCGGCGGGGTGGGCGCGGTCCGGGTCGAGCAGCACGGCCGTCACGCCGACCCCGCGGGTGCGCAGCTCGTAGCCGGCCCACAGCGCGTCACCGCCGTTGTTGCCGGCCCCGACGAGCAGCACGACCCGGCTCCCGGCCACCCGTCCGGTGTCGGCGAGCATCCGCCGCGCGTGCACCGCGACGCCGAACGCCGCCCGGCGCATCAGCGCGCCCTCCGGCGTGCGGACCAGCAGTCCGGCCTCGGTCTCGCGCACCTGCTGCGCGGTCCAGACGCCCCTCATGCGGCCGAGCGTAGGGCGCCGGCCACGGTCCGGCGGCACACCTGCGCCGTTCGTGCGGCGATCCCCGCGCAGGTACTACGGTGCGCGCTGTGACCCGGACCCGCTCGCCCGCCCGCCCGCCCGAGATGGGCAACGCCCGGGACGCCGTGGCGACGCTCTCCCGGCCCGGCCCGCTCCGCGTGCTGCGGGGCGACCTCGGCATGGTGGGCATCCCGGGGGTCGTGTTCGCGCCCGAGCAGGGCCTCGGCCTGCCCGCCGTCGCGTTCGGGCACGACTGGCTGCAGCCCGCCGACCGCTACGCCGACCTGCTCCGGCACCTCGCCTCGTGGGGCATCGTGGCCGCCGCCCCGGCGAGCCACCGCGGTGTGCTCCCGAGCCACGCCGGGTTCGCCGCCGACCTGCGCACCACCCTCGACGTGTGCGCGGGCGTCCGGCTCGGCGACGGGCGGATCAGCGTCGACTCCCGCCGCACCGCGCTGGCCGGCCACGGGATCGGCGGCGGCACCGCACTCGTCGCGGCCGTCGGCCACCCGCGTGTCGCCGCCGTCGTGACGATCGCGATGGCCCAGACCCGCCCGTCCGCGATCGACGCCGCGGCCGCCGTCACGGTGCCCGTGCTGCACATCGCGGCCGGCAAGGACACGGTCGCGCCGCCCGCCGGGCACGCCGACCGCGTCGCCGAGGCCGCCGCCGGGCCCGCGCTGCTGCGCACGATCGGCAAGGCCGGGCACACCGGGTTCCTCGACGGCTCGCACTGGAGCGACTTCATCCTCGCCGGGCGCCGAGCACAGGACCCGCCGGCTGACCCGGGCGCTGGTCACCGCGTTCCTCCTGCACCACCTGTGCGACGAGGACCGCGTCGAGGTGCTGGTCGACGGCAAGGTCTCGGGCACGACACTCGTCGAACACAACCCAAGCCGCCGCTAGGGCTCACCGGGGCAAGCCCGACCGCATTGTGGCTCCACAACGCAGTCTGGAGCCGCCCAGAACTGCGTTGTGGAGCCATATTGCGGCTAGCGCGGCGGCTCCAGCTCCGCGATCCGGACGCCGCGGTGGTCGTCGACGCGGGCGGCGTCGGTCCCGCCCAGCCGCACCCCCCGCCGGTCCGGAAGCGGGTCGGGCCTGCCGGTGCCCATCTCGGCCGCCGTGGCGGCCTCCCGGCCCAGCTCCGCGCGGACGCATGCCGTGCGCTCGGCCCACTCGCGCCCGGTGGGGTCGGGCCAGTCGAACCCCAGCTGCTCGGCGAGCCGCCCGACCCGGCGGCCGGCGTCGTCCAGGGCGGTGGCGAGCCGGGCCCACCAGTCGGCCCGGTCATCGGTCTCGGGGTCGGGGTCCTCAGCGGGCATCGGCCACCCGGCCGAGGTCCCGGGCGAGGTCGCGGTCGGCCCGCTCGTACGCGGCCGCGGCGCCGGCCAGTGCCGCGGCCAGCGCCGTCAGCTCGCCGGCGGCCCGCTGGACGGCGGCCGGGACCGGGCTGTCGTCGGCGTCCGGGCGGCCGCGCAACGCCGCGCACAGGTCGTCGGCGAGCCCGGCCGCGGTGCGCGCGTGCGCGGCGAGCCGGGCGGGGTCGAGATGCAGATCGGACGGCATGACCGGGATGGTGCGGCAGGCCCGGCGCGCCGCGCGGGCGAACGGAGGAAGTTCAGCTCGCCGAGGCGACGATCTCCGCCAGCCGGACGGCGGTGGCTTGGCCTGCTCGGCCGTCGGCGCCTCGACCATCACCCGGACGAGCTGCTCGGTGCCGGACGGGCGCAGCAGCACCCGGCCCGAACCGCCCAGCTCGACCTCGGCCTCCTCGACCGCGTGCCGCACCGCGGCGGACCCGGCGACGGCCGCCTTGTCGGCCACCTTCACGTTTTCCAGCACCTGCGGCAGCGGGGTGACGATCGACGCCAGCTCGGCCAGCGACCGGCCGGTGGCGGACATCCGGGCCATCAGCCGCAGCGCGGTGAGCAGCCCGTCGCCCGTGGTGGCGTGCTGCGGCAGCACGACGTGCCCGGACTGCTCGCCGCCCAGCGTGAACCCGCCGGCCCGCAGCTCCTCCAGCACGTAGCGGTCGCCGACCTGGGTGGTCCGCACCGCGATGCCGGCCTCCTGCATCGCGAGGTGCAGGCCGAGGTTGCTCATGACGGTGGCGACGAGCGTGTCGCCGGCCAGCTCGCCCGACTCGCGCAGCGCGACGGCGAGCACGGCCATGATCTGGTCGCCGTCCACCTCCGCGCCGGTGGCGTCGACGGCGAGGCAGCGGTCGGCGTCGCGTCGTGCGCGATGCCGAGATCGGCACCGGCCGCGCGGACCGCCTCCTGCAGCGCCCCGAGGTGCGTCGAGCCGACGCCGTCGTTGATGTTGAGCCCGTCCGGCGCGGCGTGCAGCCCGACGACGTCGCGCCGGCCCGCCGGTAGACCTCCGGGGCGACGGCGGACGCGGCGCCGTGCGCGCAGTCGACGACCACCCGCAGCCCGGCGAGCGTGCCCGGCGTGGCGGCGAGCAGGTGCTCCAGATAGCGCTCGGCCGCGTCGGGGACGTCCCGGACGCGGCCGATCGCGGAGCCCGTCGGACGGGTCCCACCTGCGTCGATGCCGTTCTCGACGGCGCTCTCGACGGCGTCCGGCAGCTTGTGGCCACCGGCGGCGAAGAGCTTGATGCCGTTGTCGGGCATCGGGTTGTGCGACGCCGAGATCATCACGCCGAGGTCGGCGTCGAGGTCCCCGACCAGGAACGCGACGGCCGGGGTGGGCAGCACCCCGGCCCGGACGGCGTCGGCACCGGCCGACGCCAGCCCGGCGACGACGGCCGCCTCCAGCATCTCGCCGCTCGCGCGCGGGTCACGGCCCACGACGGCGACGGGACGGCGCGACCGGTCCCGTTCAACGAGCACCCGAGCGGCCGACGCGGACAGCGCGAGCGCGAGCTCCGGAGTGAGGAGGTCGCCGTTGGCCAGTCCGCGTACGCCGTCGGTTCCGAACAGACGACGCACGTGCGGTGTCAGCGCTTGCTGTACTGAGGGGCCTTGCGGGCCTTCTTGAGGCCGTACTTCTTGCGCTCGATGACCCGCGGGTCACGGGTGAGGAAGCCGGCCCGCTTCAGCGGCGGACGGTCCTCGGAGTCGGCCTCGATGAGCGCCCGGGCGATCGCCAGGCGCAGCGCGCCGGCCTGGCCGGAGGTGCCGCCGCCGGTGAGGTTGGCGAAGATGTCGAAGCGCTCGGTCTTCTCGACCGTGACCAGCGGCTCGCGGATGAGCTGCTGGTGGAGCTTGTTGGGGAAGTACTCCTCGAGCGTGCGCCCGTTGAGCCGGAAGTTGCCGCTGCCGGGCACGAGCCGGACGCGGACGACGGCCTCCTTGCGGCGGCCCACCGTCTGGATCGGCCGCTCGGAGAACACGGCCGGGATCTCGGCCGGGGCGATCGTCACGTCGCCGTCGAAGTCCTCGACCGCGGTGTCCTCGACGGTCTCGTCGGCGACGACGTCGTCGGCCACGGCCTCGGCGGCGTCGAACTCGGGGGTGGTCACGGGCTGTCCCTCTTCCGAATAGGTCGCGTCGGGCTCGGTCACTGCGCGACCTGGGTGATCTCGAACTCCACCGGCTTCTGCGCGGCGTGCGGGTGCTCGGGGCCGGCGTAGACCTTGAGCTTCTTGCCCATCGCCCGGCCGAGGCGGTTCTTCGGAAGCATGCCCTTGACGGCCTTCTCGACGAGCCGGTCCGGGTGCTTCTCGATCATCTCGCCGACCGTGCGCTGGCGGAGGCCGCCCGGGTAGCCGCTGTGGCGGTACACGAACTTGTTGTCCCGCTTGTTGCCGGAGACGGCGATCTTCTCGGCGTTGACGATGACGACGAAGTCGCCCGTGTCCATGTGCGGCGCGTAGGTCGGCTTGTGCTTGCCGCGCAGCAGGGTGGCGGCGTGCGTGGCGAGGCGGCCGAGCACCACGTCCGTGGCGTCGATCACGTGCCAGGCGTGGGTGATCTCGCCGGGCTTCGGGCTGTACGTGGGCACGGGCCTACCTCGTCGCTGTCGTGTGCTCGTCGGGAGCTTCCTCTGTTGCGCGAGTGCGGCATGCTGGGGCGCCGGACCCATGGGCCGGGCCGTGCGGGCCGCAGGTGTCCACGACCGCGGGTGTCCACCCGCCGCACATCGAAGTACGAGGGTACCCGCCGCCGAGAACGAGGGTCAAAACGCCCCCCGTCCCCGCGGCGGCCCTCGTCAGGGTGCCGTCTCAGCCCCAGCGAGACGCGTTCTCCTTCTCCGTCTGCCGGTAGCGCGCACCGGCATCCCCGAGCGCCACCCCGATCTGGCTCAGCACGGCCGCCAGGTCCGCCGCCGCCGTGTCCCACTGGCGCTGCCGGACCTGGTACTGCGCGGCCGCCTCACCCTCCCACGTCGCAGCCAGCGGGGCGACGAACCGCTCCAGGTCGGCGAGCCGGCCGGCGATGCGGCTCGCCGTGCTCGCGACGTCGGCCTGCGCCGCCTCCAGCGCGCCGAACACCACCTTGATCTCGGCCACGGCGCGCCTCAGCCCAGCGCCGCGCGGATCGCGGACATGTCGCCGGTGTGCTGCTGCTCGGCGGCCTGGTAGCCGGCGCCCGAGCCCTTGATGGACTCGCCGATCGCGCGCAGCGCCTCGTTGAGCGTGCGGGCCTCGGCGTCCCACCGCGCCATCAGCCCGCCGAACGCGGTGGCCGCCTCGCCGCGCCACTCCCCGGTCAGCGGCTGGAGCCGGGCCCGCAGCGTGGCCAGGTCGGCCTGCACCGCGTCGTTCACCCCGAGCACGTGCCGCCCCGCCCGGTCCATCTCCTCGACGGACGTGCCG
The DNA here is from genome assembly GCA_001942415.1 of Pseudonocardia sp. CNS-139. GTDB lineage: Bacteria > Actinomycetota > Actinomycetes > Mycobacteriales > Pseudonocardiaceae > Pseudonocardia. Next base: position 6,939 of record MKJX01000193.1, on the reverse strand, counting down.
AACCCCTCGGCCATTCCGATCACCCCTCTTCCGGTGTCTGGGCCGTCACCGTCGCAGCCGGGCGCCGGCCGCGGGGCCGAACGGCGAAAATCGTTCACAGCTGTGAACGGTCAGGCCCTCCCGACCGACGCCGCGACCCGTCCGCAGGCCGCGCGCACCGCGGCGGCGTTCGCGCGCGTGTGCCGGCACCCGACGCTGAGCTGCGCGTTCCCGTCGAGCACGACGAACCACTCGACGACCGTGCCGCCCGGCTCGTCCTGCCGGTACGCGACGCCGGGCCGCCCGCCCAGCCGGGCGCCGGGTCGTAGCCGGAGAGCGGCGAGCCGGCGGCCACGGCCGCGGCGAGCTCCGCGTGCAGCTCGGCCCGCGCCCGTGCGGGCTCGGCGTCCGCGTCGTAGCCGAGCGGGCTGTGCTCGACGGCGATGAGATCGCTCCCGTCCGGCGCGGACGCGGGCGTGAGCAGCACGCGCCGTCGCTCGGGGAGGCCGCCGGTGTGCTCCCACCCCTCGGGCAGGTCGAGGCGGTAGCCGTACTGGACGAGCACACCCGCCGCGGCGCCCGGGGTTCCAGCAGCGGACCGGCGACGACCAGCCCCCCGGCGAGCAGCACCGCGACGACCGCGGCCACCCGCCACGGCCGCCGCCGGGGTGGGTCACCCAGCCGGCGGCGCGGCTCGGGGTCGGCGTCCTCGGCGACCTGCGGCTCCGCCGGCCGAGCGGCCGCGCCGAGCGTCGCGGCAGGTCGGGACCACCAGGCCCCGGACCTGGCGCTCGCAGGCATCGCCACCCTGTCCGGCTCGGCGGGCAGCGAGGCATCCACGGCACGCCCCGACGGCCATGGCACGCCGCCGCATCCGGGCGCGGCGGCATCCGGGAGACGGGCGGCGTCCGGCGCGGCCGGACCGACATCTGCCGACCGCGCGACCGGCAGCCGACCGAGCACACCGAGCGTCGCGGCAAGTCCGGGCCGGCGGAGCCGGGGCGGCACATCTGCCCCCGGAGGCCGATCGGGCGTGCCGAGCACCGCGAACCCGGCACCGGCCGGCGGCCCTCCCGGCGGCCCTCCCGACGGCCCTCCCGACGGCGCGAGCGCCGCCGGAGACCCCGACCGCCGCCCGGCAGGCCGGACCTCCGGCTCTCGGGCGGCAGCGCTTCCCGAGCACCGGGGCGGAGGCAGCTCCCCTCGGTCTCTCAGCTCAGCGCGCGCCGACCCCCGCAGCGCAGCACCTCCGCGCCGCCCACCTCGCAGCGCCGAGCGCTCCGGCGAGACGTCCGGCTCCTCCCACCACCCGTCCGGCAGCATCACCGCGCCGAGCACCGCCGCGAGCTCCGGCCGCGGCGCCACCGTCACGTCCACCACCCCGGCCGCGTCGAGCAGCTCGGCGAGCAGCGGGGTGCGCGCGACCCCGCCCGTGAGCAGCACCGGCCCCGGCCCGGCGCGCACGGCCTCGACGGCGGCGACCGCGGGCGCCAGCGCGGGCCGGAGCAGTTCCTGCAGGTCCGCCGCGCCGACGCCGCCCGCGGACGGCAGGAGGGAGAGCGCCTCACGCACCCGCCGCGCGTCCGCGACCCGGAACCGGGCCGCCACGAGCGCGTCCAGGGCCCGCCCGCCCACGTCCGCGGTCGCCCGGGCGCGGACGGACCCGTCCGGGCCGAGCCGGACCGCCTCCGCCCCCGAGGCTCCGACGTCCAGCACGACCGGCTCCTCCGCCAGCAGGTGCGCGGCGGCCGCGACCGCGGCCGGCACGGTCCGCGCCCACCCCGGCGGCGGCGCGCCCACCGGGTGGACGACCACCACCTCGACGGGCTCGGGCCCGACGAGGTCGGCCGGCACGGTCCGCGCCCACCCCGGCGGCGGCGCGCCACCGGGTGGACGACCACCACCTCGACGGGCTCGGGCCCGACGAGGTCGGCCAACGCGTCCCCCACCTCGCCGCCGGGCGGGAGCCGCGCGACCGGCCACGGCTCCCCGTCCGTCCCGACGGCCGCGACCCGGACCGCGTCGGTCCCGGCCTCGACCGCCACGCGGACGGGGTTCACGCGCCGTCCGGCTCGTCCCCGGGCGGCTCCAGCCATGCGAGCTGGACGCGCCGGTTGCCGCGCCGCCGGTCGACGAGCGTGCCGCGCCCGGGCGGTTCCGGCCGCGGCTTCACGGCGCCGAGCAGCGCGCCCTCGTCGGGGTCGCCGTTCATGACGAGGCCGGGCGCGGCGAGGTCGCGCAGCTTCGCGACGAGCGGGTCGAACAGCGCCCGGCCGGCGCCGCCGCTGCGGCGCGCGACCACGATCCGCAGCCCGACGTCCTTGGCGTGCGGGAGGAGCTCGGCGAGCGGCAGGAGCGGGTTGGGGGTGGCGCCACCGGGGGCCACGAGGTCGTAGTCGTCGACGAGCACGAACACGTCCGGACCGCTCCACCAGCTGCGTTCGCGCAGCTCACGTGGGGTGACGTCGGGTCCGGGCAGCCGGCGGCGCAGCGACGCGGCGACCTCCTCGGCCGCGGCGGCGGACGCCTCGGCGGTGCTGGCGTAGCCGATCAGGTGGCCGGCCGGGACGGCGCCGAGCAGCGTGCGCCGATGGTCGACGAGGACGAGCCGCGCCTGCTCGGGCGAGTACCGCTCGACGACCCCCGCCGCGACGAGCCGCAGCAGGTTGGTCTTGCCGCTCTCGGCGTCGGCGAAGCAGAGCAGGTAGGGGTGGGCGTCGAAGTCGAGCTCGACGCGGCCGAGCCGGTCCTCGTCCACGCCGATCGGGAGCCCGCCCGCGGCCGGCTCGGCGGGCAGCGCGGCCGGCTCGATGCGCTCCGGAAGCAGCCGGACGGGCGCGAGGCCGCCGCCCGGGTGGCGGGCCGCGATCTCCGTGACCAGCGCCGGGACGTCGGGCGTGGCGATCACGGCCGCGCCGTGGGGCGTGAGCGCGTGCCCGGGCCGCGCGGGCACGGCGGCGGCGCGGCGGCGGTCCACCTCCGACTCCGACGGGTCGCCGAGCCGCAGCTCGATCCGTGAGCCGAGCACGTCCCGGACCGCGGGCCGCAGCTCGCTCCACCGCCCCGCCGACACCGCGACGTGCAGCCCGTACGCGAGGCCCTGCGCGGCCAGCGCGACGAGCCGGTCCTCCAGGTCGTCGAACTCGGTGCGCAGGGTGAGGTACCCGTCGACGACGAGCAGCAGGTCGGTGCTCGGCTCGCCGGGGTGCCGGCCGGCGGCGCGCTGTGCGCGGAAGTCGTCGACGGACGCGATCCCGGCGTCCCGGAAGAGCCGCTCGCGCCGGGCCAGCGCGGCGGTCACCTCGGCGACGACCCGGCGGACGAGGTCGGGCTGCTGGCGGTCGGCGACGGTGCCGACGTGCGGCAGCCCGGCGAGCGGCCCGAGCGTGCCGCCGCCGAAGTCGAGCACGTGAACGCCCAGCTCGGCGGGGGTGTGGGTGCGCGCGAGGGCGAGCACGGTGGTCGCGAGCGCCGTCGACTTGCCCGTGCGCGGCGCGCCCGCGACGGCCAGGTTGCCGGCCGCGCCCGCGAGGTCGACGACGAGCGGCAGCCTGCGCTGCTCGTGCGGCCGGTCGACGAGCCCGACAACCACCCGCAGCAGGCCCTCGCGCTCGGCCACCTCGTCGAGCGGGGGCGGGACGTCCAGCGGCGGCAGCCAGACGCGGTGCGCGCGCGGGCCCGGCCCGGCCATCGCCGCGATCACGGTGTCGAGCACGGTGGGCCCGTCGTCGTCGACGGGCCGGCGGGGCGTCTCCGGCGCGGTGTCCAGCACGGGTGTGGCGAGGAACGGCAGGGCGTGCCGGCGCGGGCCCGGCCGGTCCGGCGCGGTGGCCGTGCCCGCGGGCCCCGAGACGTACGCGGCGCGGAACCGCACCAGCTCGTCGGTGCCGGTCGCGAGGAACGCCGACCCGGGCACCGCGGGCAGGTGGTGGGCGTCGGGCACGCCGAGCACGGCCCGGGACTCGCTCGCCGAGAACGTGCGCAGCGCGATCCGGTACGACAGGTGCGACTCCAGCCCGCGCAGCCGCCCCTCGTCCAGCCGCTGCGAGGCGAGTAGCAGATGCATCCCGAGCGAGCGGCCGAGCCGGCCGATCTTGCCGAAGAGGTCCACCAGCTCGGGACGCTGCGCGAGCAGCTCGGAGAACTCGTCCACGACGACGAGCAGCGCGGGCAGCGGCGGCAGCCCGGCACCGGCCCGCCGGGCGGCCGCGTAGTCGGTGACGTTGGCGAGGTTGCCGGCCGCGCGCAGCAGCTCCTGGCGGCGGTTGATCTCGCCGTCCAGCGCGGCGTCCATGCGGTCGACGAGCGTCAGCTCGCCGGCCAGGTTGGTGATCACGGCGGAGACGTGCGGGAGGTCCGCGAGGCCGAGGAACGTGGCGCCGCCCTTGAAGTCGACGAGCACGAGGTTCAGCTCGTCGGCCGGGTGCGCCGCCGCGAGGCCGAGCACGAGCGTGCGCAGCAGCTCGCTCTTGCCGGAGCCGGTGGCGCCGATGCAGAGCCCGTGCGGGCCGCTGCCGCCGTGCGCGGCCTCCTTGAGGTCGAGCGCCACGGGGCCGCCGCGTTCGTCGAGCCCGATCGGGACGCGCAACCGGTCCGGTTCGGAGGCCGCCCAGCGCGCCCGCAGCGCCGCGATGCCGGCCGGGCCGTCGCCGAGCGCGAGCAGCGCGGGCAGGCCGGCGACGGGCCGCGGCGCCGTGCCCTGGCCGCCCGTGCCGGCCGGGCGGTAGCGGGCGAGCCGGCGCGCGACGGCGAGGGCCTCCGCGATCGTCAGCGCGTCCGGGGGTGCCGATGGCGGCCGGCGGGTCGTCGCCCGTGGTGCGGGAGATCCGGCCGGGCTCGACGCGCAGCCGCACGACCGCGGGGCCCGGTCGCCGCCCCGGCGGCGCGCGACCCGCAGCACGGTCGCGCCCGCGGCCCCGGCCCAGCCGGCCCGGCCCGTCCGCTGCGCCGTCGACGACCACCAGCAGGTGCGGCTCCCCCGTGCCGGTCCGGCCGCCCGCCCGCCAGCTCGGCCGCCCACCAGCGGCGGACCTCGTCGGCGTCGGACGTCACCATCCGCACCGGCCCCGCGGCGTCGCGCCGGCGCGGGTGGGCCGCGTGCGGCAGCCACTTCACCCACTCCCACTCGGCCACGAGCGGCGGCGGCGCGACCACGGCGAGCAGCGCGTCGGCGGGGCTGTGCCACAGCGCGTACTGGACGACGGCGGCCCGCGCGAGCGCCCGCGCGGGGCCGAGCCCGGCCGTCCCCGGCTCCAGCCAGACGGTGCCGCTCGCCCGCAGCGCGAGCACGACGGGCAGGTCCGGGACCAGCGCGTGGCTGCGCAGGAACCGGCGCAGCGCGAGCGCCGTGACGGGTTCGAGGCCCTCGACGGGGCCGGTCTGCGGGGCGACGAGCCGCGCGGCGAGCCGCTGCGCGCCGCGGCCGACGCGCAGGTGCCCGAAGTCGGGGTCGGCCGGGCCGCGCTCCCACAGCCGGCCGGCGGCGAGCACCCCCGGCCACGCGGCCGGGTCCGGGTGCGTCTGCTCCAGCGCGGCCCGCTGCTCGTCCGCGATCGACCGCACCCGGCGGCGCAGCGTGCCGAGGTAGCGCAGGTAGTCGCGGCGGTCCTCGTCGAGGCCGGCCGAACGGTTGCCGCGCCCGTTGCCGGTGGCCGCCATGCCGATCGTCGAGAGCGCGAACGTGGCCGCGAAGAGCCACGACGCCGGGTTGTCGACGCCCATCACCGCGATGAACCCGACCGAGCCCAGCAGCATGACGAACGGCAGCAGCCGGGCCAGCACGCCCGGCGGGATCAGCCGTTCCAGCTCCGGCGGCGGCTCGACGGGCAGGTCGCCTGCGGGCGTCCGCGGCGGCACCCGGCGCCGCCGCGCCACCTCGACCGTGCCCATCGTCCGCCTTCCCCCCGTCGGCCCTTCTCACGGCGGCCGAGTTCTCCCGAACGGCCCCGCGACCGGCCCGGCCGCTGCGATGCTAGGCACCCGACGGGGCCCGCCGGGGCCGTTCCGGAGAAGTCGTCCCGTCCTCCGGAGGGAGTCACCCCGATGCGCCCCGCCCTGTCGCACGCCGGGTTCTGCCGGCTCACCGTGCTGACGCCGCGCCGGCCCGTGGACGTGTCGCTGCCCGCCGACGTGCCCGTCGCGGAGCTGGTGCCGATGCTGCTGGAGCTGGTGGGCGAGCCGGTGTTCACGGCGCGTCCGGAGCCGTGGCGGCTCTCCGGGGTGGCGGGCGGCCCGCTCCCGCCGGCCGCCACGCTCGCCGAGCTGGGCGTCCCGGACGGCGAGCTGCTGCGGCTCGCCCCGGTCGCGCCGCCGCCCCCGCCGCCCGTCTTCGAGGACCCGGTCGACGCGCTGGCGTCCACCGCGGGCGGCAGCGAGAGCCACCGCTTCGCGCGGGCGTCGTGTTCGCGGTCGTGACGGCGCCAGCGCGCTGCTGGTCACCGGCCCGGGCGTGTTCGCGGTCGTGACGGCGCCATCGCGCTGCTGGTCACCGGCCCGGGCGGCACGCTCCCCGCGCTGGTCGGCGGCCTGACCGCGGCACTGGCGATCGGCGCCACGGCCCGGCTGGCCCGCGCGCCCGACGACCGGCTCCGCCTCGCCGCGCACACGGTGGCGCTCGCCGCGGTGCCGCTCGCCGCGGCCGCGGGCTGGGCCGCGCTGCCGGGCGTGTCCGGGCCGGCGCGGCTGCTGCTCGCCGCCGCGGCCGCGGGCACGGCCGCCGCAGTCGCCCAGGTCGTGCTCCGGGTGGTGGCGCCCGCGCTGGTCGGGTCCGTGGTCACGGCGGTGCCGGTGGGCGTCGCCGCGCTCGTCGTGCTGCGGTTCGACGCGCCCGTCCCCGCGGTGGCCGCGGGCGCGTGCGCGTTCGCGCTGGCGGCCGGGCCGCTCCTGCCGCGCGTCGCGCTGCGGCTCGCCGGGATGCCGCGGCCGGTCGTCCCGGCCGACGCGGGCGAGCTGGGCCGGCGC
>MKJX01000192.1 GCA_001942415.1 Pseudonocardia sp. CNS-139 | reverse complement strand
GTCACGATCAGACCGGAACGCTGGGTTGTCCCGCACGTGCGGGGTGGCCCCGGTCCGGCGTCACGATCAGACCGGAACGCTGGGTTGTCCCGCACGTGCGGGGTGGCCCCGGTCGGCGTGCAGCCCATCTCGCGCATCGCGTTGTCCCGCACGTGCGGGGTGGCCCCTGCGACGAGGGCTTCCACATCGGCGCGGGCGCGTGGTCCCCGCACGAGCGGGGGTAGTCCCGGCCCCAACCCCACCGGCGACGTCGCCCCCGAATACGCGGTGGCCCCACCCCCTGCAGCAAAGCCACCCCCACGCACCCTCACCGCATGAGGGTGGCTTTGCTGCAACCCATCAACCCCCACCCCCACCAACCACCCCATGCACCGGATCCCGGTGCCAGATCCGCGTGCCCCCAGGCCGGACCGTCACCCCGAACTGGCTGATCAGCGGATGCCCCAGCCCCGCCGCCTCCGCCCACGCCGCACACAGCGCCGGGATCAGGACGTCGGAGGGCGAGGTCCGGACGTCGTGCACGCCGCGAGGCCCGACGCGATGGGCGATCTCTGCCCACGACCCGTCAGGTGCGGTGAGGTAGGTCGCGAGGCCGCCGGTCCCGTCGAGCCGGACGCTGCGGCACGTCCCCGGCGGCAGCCGCAGCTGCGCGAGCAGCGCGAACGCGCGGTGGGTGGTGAGGCGGGTGGGGTCGACGGGCGTGCTGCACTGCCGCGTCCCGCCGGCCAGCCGGACGGGCCCGGGTGCCGGGGCAGGCGGGTCGGGCCAGCTCAGGAACCGGCCGTGCAGGGTCGCGTTGCTGCGCCGCAACAGCGCGTACCCGCCGGCGCCGAGCCCGCCGCGCAGGTGGACGAGCACCAGCCCACCCGGGCGCGTCTGGTGCAGCCACTCGATCGGGACGGCGTCGAGCGGCCCGGTCGCGATGATCCGGTCGAACGGCGCGTGGTCGGGCAGGCCGACGGCCGGCGCGGCGCGGGGTGAGCGTCGGGCTGAGCCCCATCCCGTCGAGCGCGACGCGGGCGCGCGCGAGCCGCAGCAGGTCGTCGTCGACCGTGTGGACGGCGCGACTGCCCAGCCACTGCGCGAGCAACGCGGTCCGGTAGCCCGCGGCCTCGCCGCCGCAGCCGACCTCCAGCACCCGCATCCCCTCCCCGATCCGCAGCGCGTGCAGCGCGCGGACCGCGAACGCCGGGCCGTCCGCCTGCACCGGGTGCGGCTCGCCGTCCGCCGGGACGCCCGCGCGGACGTAGCCGGGTCCGTACGCGGCGGCGAGCCAGGACGCGGTGCCGGCATGGTCGCCGGGGACGGGCCAGCGGCGACGCCCGGTGGACGCGTCGAGCGGCGGCGGGAGGAATTCGTGCCGCGCCACGGTGCGGACGGCGTCGCGGCAGCGCGGGTTCGTCAGGTCGCCGGCGGTGGTGAGCTGCTCGGCGAGGCGGTCGGCGTACGACTGCCACAGCACGGTCGACACGGGCGGACGACTCATCGGCCTTTCCGGGGAGGGTCAGCGGACGTCCGGCCGGTGCCGGAACGTGATGCCGGCCGGGTGGCCCGGCCGGGCGTGCGCGACGAGCCGCAGGTCGCTCGCGGACGGGATCGGTGACGGCCGGCCGTGGTCGTACACCCAGACCGTGAAACCGGCCGCGACCTGCTGTTCCACCCACCGCTCGGCCTCGGCCCAGCTGTCGGCGCCGGCGTGGCGCCACTCGTCGCGCTCCGGCGCGGAGAGCGGCCCGACGAACAGCCGCGCCTCCAGGTGGAACGCGCTCATGGCGCGCACAGCGGGCAGTCGCGGCCCGGCGGCGTGCACAGCGGCGCGCTCAGCACGAACACGCCGCAGCGGGCCAGGAAGCGCCCGTCCAGCGCCCGCGCGAAGACCTTCTCGTCGACGAGGTGGTCCCGCCCGTCCGGTGAGGAGATGCGGACGACCTGGCTGGCTTCTCGCATGGCTCGGATACTAGTTACGTAACCGGACGCGCACAACGCAGGGTCGGTGCCGTCTGCTTGACTGTCGCCGCACCGCCGACCACCGACCGTGATGGAGGACCTGATGACCGCGCCCTCGCCCGTCGTCGCCGCACTCGAGCTGGGCGGCCGCCTGCGGGAACGGCGCGAGACGCTCGGCCTCCCCGCCACGGACGTGGCCCGCGCCGCGCTGTGCACGCCGCAGTTCCTCAGCCAGGTCGAGAACGGCAAGAAGATCCCAGCCGTCGAGAAGCTGACGGCGATGGTGACGCGGCTGGAGTTCGACGAGGCCGAGCAGAAGGAACTGGTCGAGCTCCGGCTGCTGGCCACCGCGCGCGGCCGCTGGCCGGCTACGGCGGGCTCTTCTCCGCCGAGCTGCTGCGCTTCTTCGGGTTCGAGTACGGCTGCGAATCGATGCACTCCTACTGCGAGGGCCTGGTCCACGGCCTGCTCCAGACTCCCGAGTACGCCCGGGCCGTCATGCAGGCCGGGGGTGTTCGGATCCGGCAAGTCGAGGTCGAACGGCGGGTGCAGGCCCGGATGCTGCGGCAGCGGCGACTCACCGAGCCGGAACCGCTCGCACTCTCCCTGGTGATGGGCGAGGCTGCCATCCGACAGCAAGTGGGCGGACCCGCGGTGCTGGCAGGACAGCTCGCGGCTCTCGCACGACAGATCGAGGAGATGCCGCATCTGCAAGTGAAGATCGTCCCGTTCGAGGCAACCGGGCACCCCGCCCTCGGCGCGCCGATCTTCCACGTGCTGGGATTCGCCAGTACCCGGTTGCGGATCTGGTGTGGCTCGATGGCACGACCGGCATGTACTTCCTGGACGATCCGTCCCCCCGTGCACGAGTACCGCATGGTCCATGCCGGTGCCGAGGACGCAGCCCTGAGCGTCGTAGACTCACTCGAACTGATTAAAGCCGCAGCTCAGGAGCTTGAATGATCACACCTCGTCGTGGGACCGGACTGGTGCCAGGGCGGTGGGTGAAGTCCAGTCGCAGCACCGACGCCACCAACTGCGTCGAGGTGCGCGTCGACGACGACGTCTACCGCGTCCGTGACACCAAGGACCGGGGAGCCGGTCCGATCCTGCTGTTCAGCTCGCCCCAGTGGCGGGCGTTCGTCGCCGGCGTCAAGGCCGGCGAGTTCGACTGACCCCGGCGACTACGCCCGCCGGCACGTGACGAGCAGGGTGCCGACGTCGTCCGGGTCCGGCGCCGGCTCGACCCACGCCTCGACGTCGGCGAAGCCGCGCACACGGAGCAGATCGGCCCAGGTCTCGGGCTCGTAGGCCCAGCGGTAGATCCAGAGCCGCCGCCCGGCGAACCCGTTGCCGTACATGCCCTGCGCGCCGTAGCTGCCCGGCACGGCCGGCGCGTGCGAGAACACGAGCCGCCCGCCCGGGGCGAGCCGCTCGTGCACGACGGGGAGCCAGCGCTGCGGGTCGGCGAACCACAGCGCTCCCCAGATGGAGTAGATCGCATCCCACCGCTCGTCGGCCTCGGCCAGGAACCCGAGGACGTCGCCACGCCGGAAGTGCGCGCCCGGCAACCCGCTCCACCGAGCCTGCGCGCTCGCGACCTGGCGCGGCGAGAGGTCCACCCCGACTGCCTCGACCCCCTTCGTCGCGAGCGCGGCGACCGCGTTGCCTCGCCCGCTGCCCAGCTCCAACGCGGTGGCAGGCTCGCCGAGCAGCTCGTCGCCTGGCCCGTGACCCTCGTACTGGGTCCACCCGAACGCGTTCTTGAGTGCGCTTTCAGGGTTCTCGTCGGCGACGCCGCCTGCATAGCGGTCCCAGTAGGCGGTCGGATCGGAGATCAGGGGCACGGTGGCGAGCCTCGCAGGTGGGGAGCCGGGAGTCGATCTGGAATCCGTTGGCCGCGATCACCTCTGCCGTCCGCCGCACCGAACCGTCGTGCTTCCGAGTCGACGAGCTCGCCGCAACCGAGCCCGAGCCCCTGGCCGGCTGTCCGACGCGCGTCAACGGGAGTTGGCCATCGCCTGTCTCGACGGAGCACTGACCGACAGTTCACACGGTCGCCAAAGGCAGCGTGCATTCAACCTTGCGTGGCTGGCGACCAGCCATTTCGCCGACGGCGACCCCACCGCGCCTGGTCATGCAGCTCGCGCCTCTCCACGCCCGAGCCGGCAGATTCCGGCATCACGACGGGGCTCGACAGGTCGCCCAGGAGCTACGGAACCTGCGGGCGACGTGAGGCAGCGCGCGGGGCGGACCGTCAGGAATCGAGAAGCACCCCTACCGGACGTCCCCCTACCGTCCCCGCCATGAACACGACGAAGAAGCCGGGCGGGACCAGGGCGTTCATGCTCTGGATCCAGCGGATGATGAATGCCCGCACGAACGTCCGCATCCGCCGCGGCATGAGCCGCTCGATGGGCATGGACCTGCTGATCCTGCACACGACCGGCCGCCGCAGCGGGCAGCCGCGCGAGTCGCCGCTCACGTGGTTCGCCGAGGGCGACGCGCGGCTGGTCGTCGCGTCCGGCGGGGGCAGCCGTAACCCGGACTGGTTCATGAACCTGACGGCGCACCCGGACGCGGTGGCCGTCGAGATGCCGGGCGACGGCGGCCCGGTGCCGGTCACGGCGCAGGTGCTCGACGACACCGAACGCGAGCGGGCCTGGCAGCACATCACCACAATGCAGCCGCGCTACGCGAAGTACCAGGGCAGGTCCGAGCGCAAGTACCCGGTCGTCCGGCTCAGCCCATGCCCCTGACCAGCGCAGACGCGGTTCTGTCGGGGATCGCGGCTACCGTCCTTCCCGTGACCGACCACCGCGCCGCCCACGGGCTGCTCACCGGTTTCGACCCGTTCGCCCGGATCGAGGCCGACAGCAACGCGCTCGCCGACGCCGCCGAGGGCCGGCTCGCCGAGCCGGTGCCGAGCTGCCCGGGGTGGAGTGTGGCCGACCTGGTGTGGCACCTCACCGGGGTCCAGGCGGCGTGGGGGCAGGTGGTCCGGGAGCGGTTGCAGGATCCGTCGCGCATCGCGGAGCCGGCCCGTCCCGGCGACGCCGAGCTGGTCACGGGGTTGCGGGAGGCGCGGCGTGCATGGTCGCCGCGTTCCGCGCGGCCGATCCGAACGAGAAGGTCTGGACGTGGTCGCAGCAGCACGACGCCGCGTTCGTGGTGCGCCACCAGGTGCACGAGGCCGCCGTGCACCGGTGGGACGCCGCCGACGCCGTGGGGGTCGCGGCCGGGCTCGACGCGGCGGTGGCGGCCGACGGCGTCGACGAGTTCCTGCAGCACACCACCCCGTTCCGGGCCGGCGACGCCGCGCCGGTCGGTGGGCGGCTCACGCTCGTTGCCACGGACCTGGACGCCGCGTGGTCCGTCGACGAGGACGCCGACGGCACGGTGACCTGGCGGCGGCTGGCCGGCGAGCCCGAGCAGCCGGCCACGGTCGTCCGCGGCACCGCGGGTGACCTGCTGCTCTACCTGTACCGGCGCCGGCCGGCAGCGGCGCTGGACGTCACGGGGGAGGTGGGAGTCGCGGAACGGTTCGCTCTCCGGAATCCCACCGACTGACCGCCGATCACACCGGCAGCAGGGCCTCCACCACCGCCGCGAGCTGCGCGGCCGTGCGGCACTCGTGCATCGGCAGCACGTCGGCGTAGCGCAGGGCGGCGGAGTCGCCGCTGCCCCAGTGCGTGCGCGGCTCGGGGTTGAGCCAGTGCGCGTGGCGGGCCTGCCCGACGAGCCGCTTGAGCACGGCGAGGTTGGGGTCGCGGTAGTTGGTGCGCCCGTCGCCGAGCACGAGCAGCGACGTCCGTGGGCCGACGGCGTCACCCCACTGCTCGGCGAAGGTGCCGAAGGAGCCGCCGTAGTCGCTGTGCCCGTCGAACGACACGAGGCTCGCCTCGCGCAGCACCCGCTGCATCACCCCGCCCAGCTCGGCACCGGGTGCGAACAGGTGGGTCACCTCGTCGGCGCGCTCGACGAACGCGAACACGCGCACCTTGCTGAACTGCTCCCGCAGCGCCTGCACCAGCAGCAACGTGAAGTGGCTGAACCCGGCGACGGAGCCGGACACGTCGCAGAGCACCACCAGCTCCGGCGCCCGGGGCGGCGGGTCCGGTACGCCGGCCGCATCGGCACGCCACCGGTGGACATCGAGCGGCGCAGCGTGCGGCGCATGTCGAGCGCACCGCGCTTGGCGTGCCGGCGGCGCACGGCCAGCCGCGACGCGAGCCGGCGGGCCAGCGGGTGCACGATCCGGCGCAGCGCGGCGAGCTGGTCGGCGTGCCCGTAGAGGAACTCGACCTGCTCCGCGGCCTTGGGCACGGACGTGCGGGCCACCTGGTCACGGCCGCGCTGCTCGGCCACGCGGCGGCGCACCTCGTCGGTCACCATCTTGCGGAACGCGGCGATCCGGTCGCGGATCTCGCGGCGGCGCACCTCGTCGGCGAACGGGGTGTCGTCCTGCTCGGCGGCGCGCAGGTCGTCGAGGATGCGGGCGAGCAGCGTCTCCGGCGAGAGCACGCGCAGCGCCTCGTACGCCGACCAGCTCGGCGTCGCGCCGACGCCGCGGATGCCGGTGCCGGCGGCGCCCGCGCTGCCGAGCGCGTCCACCACCGCACGGGCGAGCTCGGCGAGGGCGGCGGTGTCGCCGTCGCGCAGCAGGTCGGCGAGCACGTCGCGCAGCGCGTCGACGTCCACCGGGCCCTCCGGCACGTCGTCGACCCGTGGCACCTCGACCTCACCAGAGCCGGCGCCGAGGGCGGCCGGGAAGTACAGGTCGAAGAGCACGTCGAAGGCCTGCCGCTGGCCGGACCGGCGCAGCACCGCGGCGGCGAGCCCTTCGCGCAGGTGCTCGCGGTGCACGAGGTCGAGCGCGCCCATCACCTGCGCGGCGTCGACCGTCTCGCCGGGGCCGACCGCCACGCCGTGGCGGCGCAGCGCGCCGACGAAGTCGACGAGGTGGCCGGGGAGGCCGTGCGGAGGCGCCTTCACACGAGCATCATGCGGCACGCGACGCACAGCTGTCCCGGTCAGTTCAACCGCAGCTCGGCGGCCGCCTTCACCGCGTCGGACTGGTGCTTGAGCACCACGCCCAGCGTCGCGCGCACGGCGTCGTCGTCGAGGGTGTCGAGGCCGAGCGCGAGGAGCGTGCGGCCCCAGTCGATCGTCTCGGCCACGGACGGCGACTTGCGCAGCTCCAGCCCGCGCAGCACGCGCACCACCCGCACCAGCGCGTCCACCAGCGCCGTAGTCAGCTCCGGCACCCGGCTGAGCACGATGCGCCGCTCCAGGTCGGCGTCCGGGAAGTCGAGGTGCAGGAACAGGCAGCGCCGCTTGAGCGCCTCGGACAGCTCGCGTGTCGAGTTGGACGTGAGCAGCGCGAACGGGCGCCGCACGGCGGTCACCGTGCCCATCTCCGGCACGGTCACCTGGTAGTCCGAGAGCACCTCCAGCAGCAGCCCCTCGACCTCGACGTCGGCCTTGTCGATCTCGTCGACGAGCAGCACGGTCGGCTCGGTGCGCCGGATCGCGGTGAGCAGCGGGCGGGGCAGCAGGAACTCCTCGGAGAACACGTCGTCGCGCGTCTCGTCCCACGACTCGCGGCCCTGGCCTGCGGTGATCCGCAGCAGCTGCTTGGCGTGGTTCCACTCGTAGAGCGCGCGGGCCTCGTCGATGCCCTCGTAGCACTGGAGCCGCACCAACCCCGCGTCCGTGGCGGCCGCGACGGCCTTGGCCAGCTCGGTCTTGCCGACCCCCGCCGGCCCCTCGACGAGCAGCGGCTTGCCGAGCCGGTCGGCCAGGAAGACGGTCGTCGCGACGGCCGTCGACGCCAGGTAGCCGACGCCGGCGAGCCGGTCGGCCACGTCCTGCACGGAGCCGAACAGCGGGGACTGGGGGGCGGTCACGCCGGTCATCCTGCCTCCCGGCCGATGGAAATCACAGGTAGGACGGCCACCGAACCCGTGCGGGACCCCGATCCGGACTGTCGGTGGGCTCGGCCACCATGGGACCCGTGACTTCCGTGACGACCGAGCAGACCGCCTTGCGCGAGCGCGCCGAGGCCGTGCTGGCCACGCTGGCCGGGCCGGGCGCCCGGCTGCGCGAGGACCAGTGGACGGCCATCCACGCGCTGGTCGCCGAGCGCCGCCGCGCGCTGGTGGTCCAGCGCACCGGGTGGGGCAAGTCCGCGGTCTACTTCGTGGCCACGGCCCTGCTGCGGGCGGCGGGCGCGGGTCCCACCGTGATCGTCTCGCCGCTGCTCGCCCTGATGCGCAACCAGATCGACGCCGCCGCGCGCGCCGGCATCCACGCCGCCACCGTCAACTCCGCCAACACCGGCGACTGGGAGCGCACCTACGCGGCCGTCGACGCCGGCGAGGTCGACGTGCTGCTGGTCAGCCCCGAGCGGCTCAACAACCCCGACTTCCGCGACCGCGTGCTCCCCCGGCTCACCGCGAGCGCCGGCATGCTCGTCGTCGACGAGGCGCACTGCGTCTCCGACTGGGGCCACGACTTCCGGCCCGACTACCGGCGGCTGCGCAACCTGATCGCCGAGCTGCCGGCCGGCATCCCGGTGCTCGCCACCACGGCCACGGCCAACGACCGCGTGGTCGTCGACGTCACCGAGCAGCTCGGGCTCGCTTCCGGGGAACCCCTGGTGCTGCGCGGCCCGCTCGACCGGGAGAGCCTGCGCCTGGCGGTCGTCCCGCTGTCCACGCCCGCGCAGCGGCTCGGCTGGCTCGCCGAGCAGCTCGACACCCTGCCCGGCGCCGGCATCGTCTACACGCTCACGATCGCCGCGGCCGAGGAGGTTGCGGAGTTCCTGCGCGAGCGCGGGCACCCCGTCGCCTCCTACACCGGCAAGACCGAGCCGGAGGAACGGCTGGCCGCCGAGGGCGACCTGATCGCCAACCGGGTCAAGGCGCTCATCGCCACCAGCGCGCTGGGCATGGGCTTCGACAAGCCCGACCTCGGGTTCGTCGTGCACCTCGGCGCGCCCGCGTCGCCCGTGGCCTACTACCAGCAGATCGGCCGCGCCGGCCGCGCGGTCGAGCGGGCCGAGGTCGTGCTGCTGCCCGGCCGGGAGGACCGCGACATCTGGGCCTACTTCGCCTCCCTCGCGTTCCCGCCGGAGTCGCTGGTCAGGCAGACGCTGCGGGTGCTCGCCGCGGCGGACGGGCCGCTCTCCACTGCCGCCGTCGAGACGCAGGTCGACCTCTCGCGCACCCGCCTGGAGATGCTGCTCAAGGTGCTCGACAGCGACGGCGCCGTGCGCCGCGTCAAGGGCGGGTGGCTCGCCACCGGCCAGGAGTGGGTCTACGACGGCGAGCGCACCGCCGCATCGCCGCGGCCCGCAAGGCCGAGCAGCAGGCGATGCTCGACTACGTCGGCACCGGCGGGTGCCGTATGGCGTTCCTGCGCGGGCAGCTCGACGACCCGGGCGCCGGCCCGTGCGGCCGCTGCGACAACTGCACCGGCACGGCCTGGAGCAGCACCGTCGCCGCCGAGGCCGCGGGCGCGGCGGAGGAGCGGATCACCCGGCCCGGCGTGGAGGTCGCGCCGCGCAAGCAGTGGCCGAGCGGGATGGCCGAGCTGGGCGTGCCGGTGTCGGGGCGCATCCCGGCCGGCGAGCTGGCCGACCCGGGGCGCGTGATCGGGCGGCTCTCCGACATCGGCTGGGGCACCCGGCTGCGCGAGCTGGTCGGCGGCGAGGACGCCCCGGTCCCGAAGGACGTGCTCGACGCGAGCGTCCGGGTGCTCGCCGGGTGGGGCTGGGCGGAGCGGCCGGTCGGGGTGGTCGGCATCGGCTCCCGCACCCGCCCCCACCAGCTCGACCACCTCGCCCGCCGCATCGCCGACATCGGCCGCCTCCCCCTGCTCGGCACCCTCGTGCCCGCCGGTCCCCACCCCGAGGCCCACGCCAACAGCCCACAGCGGTTGGCCGCGGTCTGGACGGCGTTCGAGGAACCGGGTTTCGAGGTCCCCGCCGGCCCGATCCTGCTGGTGGACGACGTGGTCGACTCGGGCTGGACCCTCACGGTCGCCGCCCGCCGGCTCCGCCGAGCGGGAGCGACGGCAGTCCTCCCCTTCGCCCTGGCCCAGTCCGCCTGACGGAAGACAACCCCTCCCCCTCCGGCCGCATTGTGGAGCCATATTGCACTTTGGGGGCCCGCCAGAGTGCATTGTGGAGCCATAATGCAGTTTTGAGGGGCCTCCGGAGTGCGTTATGGAGCCATATTGCGGTCGGTGGGGAGGGTGGCCAGCACCCGGCTGTGGCGTTTTTCCACCGTCACCGGTGACGGTGGCGCGATCCGGCCGGCCGGCACCACCGTGAGCAGCCAGTCGGCGGCCTCGGGGCGGCCCGCGGCGGCCCAGCGTTCGAGCGCGGTGCGCAGCCACGCGGCCAGGCCCGGACCGCCCGGCCCGAACGGGTGCACGGCCACCGGCCCGGGCAGCCGGCCCAGATCGGAGGTCGGCTCGACGGCCGCGAGCCCCGGCATCGGGTCGCCCGGCACCGCGACGAGCCCGACGGTGCCACCGGACGGGCCGAGCGGGCGCAGGTCCGCCGCCAGGTCGGCGTCCGGGTCGCGCTGCAGGATCCGGCAGGCCCGCGGCTCGGTGAGGGCGAGCCACAGCCCGAACCCGTCCCACATGTCCATCGACCCGAGCGCCACCGCCGCCGGGACGGGCGGGCCGGGCGCGGCCAGCGCCTCCGCGACCACGCCGGCGTCGGGCCGCGGCCCGTCCTCCGGCACCTGCAGCACCACGCCGGCCGTCTCCATCAGCGCACCGTGCCCGCGGCCGCGCCGCGCAGCCGGATGAACGCGCAGGCCCGCACGGAGCTGCTGCGCAGCAGGCCGTCCGCGCCGAGGTCGAAGGCGACGGAAAGCTGGCTCCCGCGCACGGCGAGCGGCAGCAGCAGCCGCCCGCCGGGGGCGAGCTGGGCGACCCACTCCGGGCGCACGTCGTCGCTGCCGACGGTGAGCACGATCCGGTCGTAGGGCGCACCGGGCGCGTGCCCGAACGCCCCGTCGGCCGCGACCAGCTCGACGTCCCGCACGCCGGCCGCGGCGAGGTGGTCGGCGGCGCTGCCGACCAGCCCCTCGTCGATGTCCACCGACGTCACGGCCCCGGCCGGGCCGACGATCCGGCTGATCAGCGCGGCGTTGTAGCCGGTGCCGGCGCCGATCTCCAGCACCCGCGCGCCGGGCCGCAGGTCGAGCTGCTCCAGCATGATCGCCATCATCGACGGCTGCGACGCGGAGCTCGTCGCGACGCCGCGCGCGAACTGCACGGCCACGGCCTCGTCGGCGTAGGCCTCCGCGACGGGCAGCCCGGGCAGGAAGACGTGCCGGGGCACCGTCCGCAGCGCATCCTCGACGGCGCGCGAACGCACCCGCCCGCCCCGGACGAGCGTGTCGACGAGCGCGTCACGTGCACGGTCGGCGGTGCTGGTGGTCACGGGTCCGAGTCTTGTCGCGCGGCCCCGCGAGCGCACCCTCGAAATCTACGTCACGGGCACGAGGTCGTCGGCGTGCACGACCTCCCGGCGCAGCTCGGGGGCCAGGTCGCGGGTGCGGCGGCCGATCAGCTCCGGCAGCTCCGCCGCGTCGAACCCGACCACACCCCGGGCGACGACGAGCCCGTCCGGGCCGACGAGGTCGACCACGTCGCCCGCGACGAACTCCCCCGTGACGCCGTGGATGCCGGCGGCGAGCAGCGAACGCCTCCGGTCGATCACCGCGGCCACCGCGCCGGCGTCGAGCTGGAGGCTCCCGCGCACGTCGGCGGCGTGCCGCAGCCAGAACCGGCGGGCCGACATCCGCCGCCCCGACGGGCGGAACGCGGTGCCGACCTTGGGCCCGGCCTCGGAGACGTCGAGCGCCGCGGGCACGTCCTCGGCGGCCGCGAGCAGCACGGGGATGCCGGACGCGGCGGCCATCGCAGCGGCGGTGATCTTCGTGGCCATCCCGCCGGTGCCGAGGCTGCCCTCGCCGGGACGCGCGACGCGGACGGCCTCCAGGTCGGTCGGCGCGGCGACGTCGGAGAGCAGGCGCGCGCCGGGCAGCCGCGGATCGCCGTCGTAGAGGCCGTCGACGTCGGAGAGCAGCACGAGCGCGTCGGCGCCGACGATGTGCGCGACGAGCGCGGCGAGCCGGTCGTTGTCGCCGACCCGGATCTCCTGGGTGGCGACGGTGTCGTTCTCGTTGACGACGGGCAGCACGCCGAGCCCGAGCAGCCGTTCCAGCGTGCGCTGGGCGTTGCGGTAGTGGGCGCGGCGGATCATGTCGTCGGCGGTGAGCAGCACCTGCCCGATCTTCTGGCCGTGCCGCCCGAACGACTCCCCGTACGCCTGCGCGAGCAGCAGCTGCCCGACGGACGCGCCCCTGCTGGGTGGCGAGGTCGCGCGGGCGGCGGGTGAGCCCGAGCGGGGCCAGCCCGGCCGCGATGGCGCCCGACGACACCAGCACCACCTGGCTGCCGGCGGCGCGACGTGCGGCGAGCGCGTCGACCAGTGCGTCGAGCCGCAGCGGGTCGAGCCCGCCGTTCAAGCTGGTCAGCGACGACGAGCCGACCTTCACGACCACCCGCCGGGCGGCGGCGAGCTGCGCGCGTGTGCTCATTCCTCGTCGGCGTCCTCGGAGTCGCCGAACAGCTCCTCGTCGGTGTGGGGCCGGCGGCGTTCGGCGCGGGCGGCCTTGCGGGCGGCCGCGCGACCCGGTTGTTCTGCTCCAGCCGCCGGTCGGTCCCGCGCCCGGACAACGCGGCCACCCCGCCGGGGGTGCTGGGCTCCCAGTCGAACGTGACGTCGCCGATCGTCACCGGGCACCCCGGCTCGGCACCGGCGTCGGCCAGCGCTTCCTCGACGCCGAGCCGCGCGAGCCGGTCGGCGAGGTAGCCGACGGCCTCGTCGTTGTCGAACGCCGTCTGCCGGATCCAGCGCTCCGGACGCGCCCCGCGCACGACGAACCCGCCGGGCAGCTCGGGGTCGGGCTCCACGGTGAAGCCGGCGTCGTCCACGGCCTGCGGACGGATCACGATGCGTGTCGCCTCGACCGGCGCCTGCTCGGCCCGGTGCTCGCGGACCTTCTCGGCCATCGCGAACGTCAGCTCGCGCAGCCCGTCGCGGTGGCGTGGAGATCGTCAGCACCGGCCAGCCGAACCGCTCCGCCAGGTCGGACGCGACCAGCTCGGCCAGCTCGCGCGCGTCCGGCACGTCGGCCTTGTTGAGCGCGATCAGCCGCGGCCGGTCGGCCAGCTCGCCGCCGAGCGCCGGGGTGTAGCGGGCCAGCTCGGTCTCCAGCGCCTCGACGTCGGAGACGGGGTCGCGGCCCGGCTCGGCCGTCGCGCAGTCGACGACGTGCACGAGCACGGACGTGCGCTCGATGTGGCGCAGGAAGTCGAGCCCGAGCCCGCGCCCCTCGGACGCACCCGGGATCAGACCGGGCACGTCGGCGACGGTGAAGACGTCCTCGCCCGCGGTGACCACGCCCAGCTGCGGGACGAGCGTGGTGAACGGGTAGTCGGCGATCTTCGGCCGGGCCGCGGACAGGGCCGCGACAAGCGACGACTTGCCCGCCGACGGGAACCCGACCAGCCCGACGTCGGCCATCGACCGCAGCTCCAGCACCAGGTCGCGACTCTCGCCCGGCTCCCCGAGCAGCGCGAACCCGGGCGCCTTGCGCGCGGTGGACGCGAGCGCCGCGTTGCCGAGCCCGCCACGGCCGCCCTCGGCGGCGACGAACCGGGTGCCGGGGCCGGTCAGGTCGGCGACGATCGCGCCGCGCCCGTCGAACACGACCGTGCCGTCCGGGACGTGCAGCTCCAGGTCCTCGGCGCTGGCCCCGGCCCGGAACCCGCCCTGGCCCTGCTTGCCGTTGCGGGCGGTGGCGTGCGGGCGGTGGTGGAAGTCGAGCAGCGTGTGCACGCCCGGGTCGACGACCAGCACGATCGAGCCGCCGCGGCCGCCGTTGCCGCCGTCGGGCCCGCCGAGCGGCTTGAACTTCTCGCGGTGCACCGAGGCACAGCCGTTGCCGCCCGCGCCCGCGGTGGCGTGCAGTACCACCCGGTCCACGAACCTCGACATCGGACTCTCTCCCCGGCCTCTCGACGACTCGGTCTTCTCACACGACAACGGCGGGCCGCCAGCGTGGCGGCCCGCCGTTGTCGGTTGCTACGAGCGGGCCTCAGCCCTGCACCGGCACCACGTTGACGACCTTGCGGCCGCGCGTGTACCCGAACTCCACCGCACCCTCGACCAGCGCGAACAGTGTGTCGTCGCCGCCACGGCCGACGCCGCTGCCGGGGTGGAACTTGGTGCCGCGCTGGCGGACGAGGATCTCGCCCGCGTTGACGACCTGGCCGCCGAACCGCTTCACGCCGAGCCGCTGTGCGTTGGAGTCGCGCCCGTTGCGCGAGCTGGACGCACCCTTCTTGTGAGCCATGGCTGCGTTCCCCTACTTCGCGATTCCGGTGACCTGCACCTTGGTCAGCGGCTGACGGTGCCCCTGACGCTTGTGGTAGCCGGTCTTGTTCTTGAACTTGTGGATGCGGATCTTCGGGCCCTTGGTGTGCTCGACCACCGTGGCGGTGACCGAGGCGCCGGCCAGGGCGGCCGCGTCCGCGGTGACCGTGTCGCCGTCGACCAGGAGCACGGCCGGGAACGTCACCTCCGCGCCGGGCTCGCCGTCGAGCTTCTCGACGGTGAGCACGTCGTCGACGGCCACCTTGTACTGCTTGCCGCCGGTCTTGACGATCGCGTACATGACGGACTGCTCCTGAACCTCGGGGACATGCAGGGCGGGGTGTAACCCTGCCTGGGCCGCAGCCACCGAACCCGGAGCGCGGCGTGCCTGGAACGAGTGTAAACCCATGACTCGACGGTCAGCTCTCGCCCCCCGCCGGCTCCGCGGGCGGGCCGGCCGGGCGGGACGCGGTGCGCCGCACCCGGCGGGTGCGCGGCGCGACCGTGGGCTCGGGCTGCGGGGACACCGACACCGGGACGACCGGCGCGGTGGTCTCGGCCGGGATCGGCACCGTGAGCACCGCCGCGACCGGGGCCTCGCCCGCTGCGGACGTCGGCGCGCCGCCCGTGCGGGTGACGCGGCCGCGGCGCCGGGTGCGCCGGCCGGCCGGCTCCTCGCCCGGCTCGTGCCCGGAGTCGTCGCGTGCCCCGTCGCCGGGCTCGTCGTGCCCGGCCCCGTTGACGCTGCCGTTGACCGCCGGCGCCGCGGGCTCGGCCTGGGCCGGCTCCTCGGCCTCCGGGGCACCGCCGCGGCGGCGGACCCGCCGCGGGCCGCCGGCCGGCGCCTCGGCGGCCGGCGCGTCGACCTCGGGCGCGTCGACGACCGGGGCGTCCGCCGCCTCCGCCACCGGGACGTCCGGCGCCGGGACCGGCGCCTCGACCACGGCCTCGACCGGCTCCTCCGGCGTCTCGGCCGGGGGACGTCCGGCGCCGTTGGGCTGGACGGTCCGGTCCTCGCCGTCGCCGCGCCGACCCCGGCGGGAGCGGCGGCCGTCGCGCTCGCCGTGCCCGTTGCCGTTGCTCTGCCCGTTCCCCTGGCCGTTGCCGTTGCCGTGGGGGTGCCCGTTGGCGCCGGCCAGGCCGACGTCGACGATCACACCGCGGCCGCGGCAGTGCTCGCAGGGCGTGGAGAAGTGCTCCAGCAGCCCGCCGCCGACCCGCTTGCGGGTCATCTGGACGAGCCCGAGCGAGGTGACCTCGGCGACCTGGTGGCGCGTGCGGTCGCGGGCCAGGCACTCGGTGAGCCGCCGCAGCACGAGGTCGCGGTTGGCCTCCAGCACCATGTCGATGAAGTCGATGACGATGATGCCGCCGATGTCGCGCAGCCGCAGCTGGCGGACGATCTCCTCGGCCGCCTCCAGGTTGTTGCGGGTGACCGTCTCCTCGAGGTTGCCGCCGGAGCCGGTGAACTTGCCGGTGTTGACGTCGATGACCGTCATGGCCTCGGTGCGGTCGATCACCAGCGTGCCGCCCGAGGGCAGCCACACCTTGCGGTCCAGCGCCTTGAGCAGCTGCTCGTCGATGCGGTACTCGGCGAAGACGTCGCGCGGCCCGACGTGGCGGTGCAGCCGGCCGGACAGCTCCGACGCGACGTGGCCGACGTAGTTCGAGAGCGTCTCCCACGCGTCGTCGCCCTCGACGACGAGCCGCGTGAAGTCCTCGTTGAACTGGTCGCGCACGACCTTGATCAGGAGGTCGGGCTCCTCGTAGAGGAGGGACGGCGCCTTCGGCCGGCTCGGGCCGGTGGCGTCGGCCCGGCCCTTGATGACGTCCCACTGCGCCTGCAGCCGGCGGACGTCGCGTTCCAGCGCCTCCTGGCTCACGCCCTCGGACGCCGTGCGGATGATCACCCCGGCCTCGCTGGGGACGATCTCCTTGAGCATGTCCTTGAGCCGCTTGCGCTCGACGTCGGGCAGCTTGCGGCTGATGCCCGCCGCACCGCCGGACGGGACGTAGACGAGGAACCGGCCGGCCAGGCTGATCTGCGTGGTGAGCCGGGCGCCCTTGTGCCCGATGGGGTCCTTCGTGACCTGGACGAGCACGCTGTCGCCGCTGCTCAGAGCCTGCTCGATGCGCCGGGCCTTGCCGCCGAGCCCGGCGGCGTCCCAGTCGACCTCACCGGCGTAGAGCACGGCGTTGCGGCCGCGGCCGATGTCGACGAACGCGGCCTCCATACTCGGCAGCACGTTCTGGACGCGGCCCAGGTAGATGTTGCCGACCATGGACTTCCCGGCGCCGTCGCGCCCGGTGCCGGCCACGAAGTGCTCGACGAGGACCTCGTCCTCCAGCACCGCGATCTCGATGCGGTCCGGGTGCTCGCGCACCACCATCGACCGGTCGACGGACTCGCGGCGGGCCAGGAACTCGGCCTCGGACAGGATCGGCGCGCGGCGCGGCCGGCGTCGCGGCCGTCGCGGCGGCGCTGGCGCTTGGCCTCCAGCCGCGTGGACCCGCGGACGCTCTGCACGCCGTCGCCGTCGTCCTCGCGCGGGGCGCGGACCCGGGTGACGGTGGGCGTGCCGTCGGACGGCTCGGTGTCGTCGGCCTCGTCGCCGGAGCCCCGGCGGCGGCGACGGCGACGCCTGCGGCGCGAACCGCCGCCCTCGCCGTCGGCACCCGCATCGGCGCCGTCCTCGGACTCGTCGGTCTCGTCGTCGGACTCGTCGGGTCCGCGTCGCTCTCGGCGGACGCGGCTCGTCGCCGGTGTCGGCCTCGTCCGCGTCGCTCTCGGCGGACGCGTGCACGTCGCCGGTGTCGGCCTCGCCGTCGCTCTCGTTCTCGGTGTCGTCGTCGTAGCCCTCGGCACCGCGGCCGCGACCACGGCCGCGACGGCCCCGGCGGCGGCGCCGGCGCGTGGCGCCGTCCTCGTCGCCGTCCGCGTCGTCGGCCGCGGGAGCGGCGGTGGCCTCGGTGGTGGCCTCGGCGTCCGCGTCGGGCGCGGCCGGCGCGGCCGCGGCGGCGGGCTCCTCGGCCGGCTCGTCCGCGGGCTGGGGCTCGGCCCGGCGCCGGCGGAAGATCGACGTGCGCGACGGCGCCTGGAACACGGGCGTGGGCGCCGCGAAGACGGGGGCGAGCGGCGCGGCGGCCTGGGCCCGGTCCGCGTCGGCCCCGTCGCGTCGGTGGTGGCGTCGGCCGGGTCAGGTTCGGGGCCCTTCTCCGGGGCGCCGCCCGCGGCCGGCGTCAGCGCGGTGACGACCTGCTCTGCGGCCTTGCGGTCGATGCTGGACTGGGCGCTGCGCGCCTCGATGCCGAGGCCCGCGAGTGCGGTGAGCACCTCGCGGCTGGTGCGCGCCAGCAGCTTCGCGAGCGCGTGCACCCGCATCCTTTCGGGGAGTTCGTCCGTGCCGGGTACGGTGACGGGCCCGCCGGTACTCCCGGCAGGCGAATCGTTATTCGACATTCAGCTCCTCCGCCCCCGGGCGCCTCCGGTGAAGGCGGCCACGCAGGGGCTCGTGCAGTTCTCTCGGCCCACGGTGCGCGCCGAGCAATCCTGGTTCCGCCCCGGAGGGCGGCTCGTCCCACGACGGCGCATGACGCGACCCGCCTCGATCAGGCCCGGGTGGTGACCCGGTCGGAGCCGAGAGGATCGGCCAGGCGGCCTCGACGGTCGAGCAGGCCCTGAGCCGTCCGGGTCGCCTTGGCGGGGACCGGTGGCCGCAAACCTGCGACAACGTCGAGTGCACCCAACACGTCGTCGGGTCGAACGGCGGGTGTCGTCTGCCGTACGACCGCGCTCATTATCGCACAGACTCCCGCCCGTTCGGGGCGGGTCGGCGCCGGGGCACCCGACGGAGACGCCGTCCCGGGCTCCTCGCCGACCACCTCTGCCTGCACGATCGCCGCCCTGACGTCGATCTGACGACGCCCCGACGGTGTGACCCGTTCGACGACGACCGTGTCGCGGGCCAGCAGCGTGTCGAGCGCTTTGCGCAGGTCGTCCGGTTCGACTCCGGGCAGCTCGACGTGCCACTCGCTCGCCTCGATCCGGTCGGCGAGTGCCGCGCCGTCGGCCACGGCGGCGGCGAGGATGTCCAGCCCGTCCGGCAGCGCGGCGTCGAGCGCGGCGGCCAGCGCCGCCGGGTCGACCGGCGCGGTCAGCCCGATCTCGACGTACTCGGCCTCGCTCGCCGTGCCCGTCGGCGCGGCACCCACCCAGGACAGCCGCGGGTGCGGGTTGAACCCGTGCGAGTGCGCGACCGGCACCCCGGCCCGCCGCACCGCCCGCTCGAAGCTGCGGGCGACGTCCCGGTGGGAGAGGAAGCGCAGCCGGCCGCGCTTCGCGAACCGCAGCCGCACACGCTGCACGGTGGGTGGTGCGGGGTTGGCGGCCTCACCGGGACGGACACGAGCCATGGCGGAGCAGTCTACGAGCGGGGCGCAGGCGGGCTTGCGGCCCAGGCCGCCCAGCAGGATCGTCAGCCAGCTGTTGTCGCGGTCCTCCGTGACGCACGCGTCGGCCAGTCGGCGGCGTAGACGAGGCCCGGCTCCACCATCTCCAGCCCGTCGAAGTACGCGCGGTGCACCGGCCAGGGCCGGAAGATCCCGGTGCGGGCGTGCTGCTGCACGCTGACCTCCAGCTCCTTGGCGTGCTCGTTGTCGTCGGAGAGGAGGTTGCAGGTGAGCAGGTACGAGCCGGGGACCATCCGGTCCTTGAACGTGCCGACGACGCGCACGGGGTCCTGCGTGTCGGTGAGGTGGTGCAGCAGCGCGACCATGACCAGCGCCCACGGCCGGTCGAAGTCGATCAGCCGCCGGGTCTCGGGGTGGTCGAGGACCGCGGCGGGGTCGGCGGCGTCGGCCTGGATCACCGTGGTGGTCCGGTCGTCCGAGAGCAGGGCGCGGGCGTGCGCGAGCACGATCGGGTCCTTGTCGACGTACACGACGTGCGCGCCGGGCCGGTACCGGTGCACCACCTGGTGCACGTTCTCGGCCGTCGGCAGGCCGGACCCGACGTCGACGAACTGGTCGATCCCGGCCTCCTCCGCGAGGTAGCGCACGCCGCGCTGGAGGAACGCCCGGTTGATCCGCGCGAGGCTCACGACCTCGTCGCCGTTCTCCCGGATGATGTGGTCGAGGCGCGGCGGTCGACCTCGAAGTTGTCCTTGCCGCCGAGCGCGTAGTCGTAGATCCGGGCGATCGACGGGACCGACGTGTCGACGTCGTTCGGCACCTGGTAGGGGTGGCCGGCGGCCTCGGCCCGCTTCTCGCGCGCCCACTTCGACGGATCGCCCACCCCGACCGCCTCCCCCCGCTCGCCACCGGCCCGTGTCACGCACCGTAGCGCACTCGACACCCGTTCGCCCTCTCGCCCCGAACTTCGCGAACGGGATTTTCGGGACGAGGGCGCGAGGCTCAGAAGGTGGCCGCCACCGGCACGACCTCGCGGGCGAAGAACCGCATCCGCTCCGGCTCCCAGACGTTCGGGAGCTTGCCCTGCACGGCCTGGACGCCCAGCGCCGCGAGCCCGCGCAGCGTCTCCAGGAACGTGTCGAGATGCTCGCCCTTCTCGCCGACGTCGAGCAGGATCTGGGCGGTCTTCTCGATCTCCTCGTACGGGCGGCCGAGCGCCTCGCAGTGCCCGCGCAGCACACCGAGCTTGCGCTCCAGCTCCGGACCGGCGAACAGGTTGCAGGCGTCGGCGTACTGGGCGACCATCCGCAGCGTCTTGCGCTCCCCGCCACCGCCGATCAGGATCCGCGGCCGCGGCGACTGGAGCGGCTGCGGAGCGTTGAGCGTGCGGGCGAGCGTGTAGTGCTTGCCCTCGTACGGCGCGTCGCCCTCGGCCCACATCTGCAGGACGACCTGCAGCGCCTCCTCCAGCCGCTCGAACCGCTCGGCCAGCGGCGGGAACGGCAGGCCCAGGCCGTTCGCCTCGGGCTCGTTCCACCCGGCGCCGATACCCAGCCACGCCCGCCCCTCGGACAGGACATCGACGGTGGAGACGAGCTTGGCGAGCATGCCCGGCTCGCGGTACGTCACGGCGGTGACCCAGGCCAGCAGCTCCACGCGCTCGGTGCGCGCGGCGAGGTAGCCCAGCGTCGTGTACGCCTCCAGCATCGCGTGCTCGGGCGGGCCGTGGCTGGCGATCTGCCAGACGTGGTCCATCACGCTGACGCGGGCGAACCCGGCCTCCTCGGCGGCGGTGACCACGCGGGTCAGGTCGTCGGCGAGGCCGGCGGGGCCGCTGGGGTAGGTGAAGTCCGCGATGTGCAGTCCGATCTTCACGGCCGCCACGCTAGCCCCCCGCGCGCCGGAGACCTTGCGAAACCGCGCAGAGGATCAGGCACCAGAACGCAGGCCCCCAACCGCCATATGGCTCCACAATGCAGTCTGGGCGGGCCCCCAACCCCATATGGCTCCACAATGCAGTCTGGGCGGGCCCAGAAGTGCAGTTTGGCTCCACAATGCGGGTGGGCGCGTCAGCTCGCCAGCAGGGGGTTGCGGTAGCTGTGGGTGGCGTCCAGGCGGCTCATGAGGTACGCGCCGGCCTCCTGCTTGGCGTAGCGAGGTTCCTCCCCGGGCACCAGGCAGCTCGGCAGGCAGCTGATCTCCGCGCGGAACGGCGGGGTGACGAACAGCGGCATCGAGTACCGGTCGGTGTGCGGCGGGTTGACCACCCGGTGCGGGTTGGAGACCCAGCGGTCGTTCGTCCAGATCGCCATGAGGTCGCCGAGGTTGACGACGAGCCGGTCGGTGGGCACCGCGACGTCGATCCACGTGCCGTCGCGGCGCATCACCTGCAGCCCGCCCACGCCGTCGTCGGCGAGCAGGGTGACGGTGCCGTAGTCCGTGTGCGCGCCGCATCCGAGCTGGTCGGGGCCGGGGTGCACGGTGTCCTGCGGCGGGTAGTGCAGGTGGCGCAGGTGGTACATGACCTCGCCGCCGGGCCGGTCGAGCAGGTACTCGTCGTCCTGGCCCAGCGCCCGCGCCATCGCCCGCTGGACGCGCTGCGCGGCCTCGATCGCCTGCGCCCGGTACGCCTCCCAGGCCACCCGGAACGCGGGGTCGGCCGGCCACTGGTTCGGCCCGAACATCGGGATGCCGGCCTGCACCTCGGGGTGGTCGGGGCCGTGCTCGCCGCCGGTGTCGAGGGACTCCTTGAGGTCGCCCGCGGTGTCCTCGTCGAGCGTCTCCGCGGCGATCGCGACGTAGCCGCGGTGGCAGGGCGAGTTGCCGATCGCGATGGCGAGCTTCTCGTCGTCGGGACGCCCGAAGAACTCCCGCATCGCCGCCATCATCGCGTCCTTGACCTGCGGCTCGACCCCGTGACCGGAGATCAGGAAGAACCCGATCTCACGGCAGGTGCGGTCGATCTCGGCGGCGACGGCGTCCTGCTCGGGGCTGCGCGGCGCACCCGTCGCGAACGGGCTGACGTCCACGGTCGGAAGGTTGGTCTCGGACACGGGCTGTTCTCCTCTCCCGCCTCATGCGAGCTGGGCCCGGCGGCGCACGGCGGCCGCGCGGGCGGCCGCCTCGGTGAGCACCGCCGCCTCGTCGACCCGGGTGATGCGCCGGTCGCGCAGCACCCACTCACCGTCGCACAGGACGGACTCGACGTTCTCGGACTTGAGCGCGGTCACCAGGGCGGCGACGGGGTCGGCCGCGGTGGCGAAGTTCGGGGTGAACGGGTCGAGCAGCACGAGGTCCGCGCGCCGGCCCACCTCGATCGCGCCGGCGACGTCGGCCATGCCCAGCGCGGCGGCGCCGTCGGCGGTGGCCATCCGCAGCACGGTGGCGGCCGGGAGCACCGTCGGGTCGCGGCGCACCCCCTTCTGGACGATGGCCGCGAGCCACATCTCGTCGATCATGCTCATCCGGTTGTTGGACGGGGCGCCGTCCGTGCCGAGCCCGACGCGCACGCCCGCGTCCAGCATGTCGGCGACGCGCGGGGTGCCGAGGATCTTGAGGTTGGACGCGGCGTTGTGCGAGACCGGGCAGTCGCGTCGGCCAGCAGCCCGATCTCCTCGTCGTCCACCCAGGTGGCGTGCACGGCGAGCAGGTCGGGGCCGAGCGCGCCGAGCCGGTCCAGGTGCCGCACGGTCGTGGCGCCGCGGGTCGCGAGCGCGTGTGTGTTCTCCTCGGGCACCTCGGCGACGTGCATCTGCACCACGGTGCCGAGCGCCCGCGCGCGTTCCATCGTGCCCGCGACCAGCTCGTCCGAGCAGTTGAAGATCGTCCGCAGGGTGTAGGAGAAGCGCAGCAGCCCGACGCCGTGCCAGCGGTCGGCCAGCTCGTCCTGGGCGTCGAGCACCTCGGCGGTGGTCTCCCGGTCGCGGGCGGGCGGCCGTCGCCGGAGTCCATCGCGCTGCGCCCGAGCAGCGCCCGGATGCCGGCCGCGGCGATCCCGCGGGCCATCCCGTCGACGTGCCGCCCGCCCGGCTCGGCCACCAGCGTGCAGCCGTTGCGGATCTGCTCGATCGCGCAGACCAGGGCCGAGAGCTCGGCGTCGGCCTCGTCGAGCGCCAGCTCGTAGGGCCAGATCCGGTCGTGCAGCCAGGTGAGCAGGCCGACGTCGTCGCCGAGGCCGCGCCCGAGCTGCTGGCTGGTGTGGCAGTGCGTGTTGACCAGCCCGGGGATCACGATCCGCTCCGGCGTCACCACCGTCTCGACGGCCCGGCCGGGCGTGGGCACCGGGCCGACGTGCGTGATCGTCCCGCCGGTGACCTCGACGTACCCGAGCAGCGGCGGCGCCGTGACGGGCACGACGAGCGCCGGCCCGATCCGCAGGTCGGGGATCATGTCGGCCCTCGGACGAACGGCACCGCGAGCGCCGACGGGGTGCCGCTGCGCCGGGCCCGCACGACCAGCGCCAGCAGCGTGACGACGTACGGGAGCGCGAGGAACACCTCGTACGGGATCTGGGTCTCGGTGCCCTGCAGGCGCAGCTGCGCGGCGTCGCAGAGGCCGAAGAGCAGGGCGCCCGCCACCGCGCGGCCCGGGCGCAGCGGGCGAACACGACGAGCGCGAGCGCCACCCAGCCGCGCCCGGCCGTCACGTTCTGGACGAAGAGCCCGAGCGGCCCGCAGACCAGCATCGCGCCGGCGAGCCCGGCCAACGCAGTGCCCGCGACGGTGGCCGCCGAGCGGACGTGGGAGACCCGGTAGCCGAGCGCGTCGACCGACCCCGGGGACTCGCCGGCCGCGCTGAGCACGAGCCCGACCGACGTCCGGGAGAGCACGAACCAGACGGCCGCCAGCACCACCAGCACGATCAGGACGAGCGGCAGCTCCGAGAGGCTCGCGATCCGCGGCGGCGCCTGCCCGATCGTGTACGACTGCTCGAAGATGTAGGTCGTCGCCGAGCCCGCGAACAGCGTGAACGCCAGGCCGGTGACGATCTGGTCGGCCCGGATCACCACCATGAGCAGCGCGAGCACCGCCCCGCACGCCGCGCCCGCGCCGAGCCCGGCGCCCAGCCCGACCCACGGCGAGCCGCTGCCCAGCGTCGCGAGGTAGCCGGCGAGGGCGCCGAAGAGCATGGTGCCTTCGAGGCCCAGGTTGAGCACGCCGGACCGCTCGGTGACGACCTCGCCGAGCGCGGCGACCGCCACCGGGATCGCCAGCCGGATCGCGGCCGCGAGCGTCGCGAGGGTGAAGAGGGTGTCCATCAGCGCCTGCCCCGCCTGCTCAGCGCGTCCCCGGCGACGAAGAAGACGATCACGACCGCCTGGATCACCCCGACCGTCGCGACGGGATGACGAACACCCGCTCGGCCTCCTCGAACCCGACGGTGAGCGCAGCCATCACCAGCCCGGCCACCAGCACGCCGAGCGGGCGCAGCCGGCCGAGCAGCGCGACGATGATCGCGGTGAACCCGTAGCCCACGGCGAACGCCTGCGTCATGCGCCCGGTCACGCCCGCGACCTCGACGAACCCGGCCAGCCCCGCGAACGCGCCCGCCGCCGCGAGCACCCAGAACCGGGTGTACGCGGGGCGCGCCTCGGTGGCCGCGAGCACGTCCGGGCTGGCGCCGAGCACCTCCACACGGAAGCCGAACCGGGTGCGCCGCAGCACCGCCGCCAGCACGGGCACGGCCAGCAGCGCGAAGAAGAAGCCCAGGTGGATGGTGGTGCCGGGGATGTCGGGCAGCGCGGCCGCGCCGATCTGGCGGCTCTGCGGCGTGAACGCCTCGGGGTCGCGGATGCCGACCCGCACCGCCCACGCCAGCACCGCCGCCGCGATGTAGTTGAGCAGCAGGCTCGTGATCACGACGCTCGTGCCGAACCGGGCCAGCAGCCACGCCGTCAGCCCGGACCACGCGCCGCCCGCCACCACCGCGACGACCAGCGCCGTCACCACCAGCAGCGGGCCGGGCAGGTCGCGCAGCGGCGCCGCGGTGGCCCACGCGGTGCCGGCCAGCGCGCCGGCGATGTACTGGCCCTCCGCGCCGATCGTGAAGAGCCGGGCCCGGTAGGCCACCGTGATGCCCAGCGCGAGCAGCACGAGCGGCGTCGCGACGATCGCGGTGTCGACGAGCCCGCGCGGCGCCCGACCACCCCCATCACGACCTCGCCGTACGCCGAGAGCGGCGCCACCCCCTCGAACGCCATCAGCACGCCGCCGACGACCAGCGCACCGAGCAGGGCGAGCACCGGCACGGCGACCACCACCAGCCGCGAGCGGTCCCCCGGCCCCCGCAGGGCGCGGGCGACCAGCCCGTCCGGCGTCCGCTGCGGCGGGGCCGGGCTCCGCGTCACCGTCATGCGTCCGGCCCGCCCGACCCGCCGGCCATGGCCATGCCGATCGCGCCCCGGTCGTACGGCGGCGCGAACGGGGTCGCGGTGCCGCCGGCGAGCACGACCAGCCGGTCGGCGACGGCGAACAGCTCGTCCAGCTCGGCGCCGAACCAGACCACCGCGGCGCCGTCCGCGGCCGCGGCCAGCACCCGTTCGGTGATCATCCGGGCGGCCTCCGGGTCGAGCCCGCGGGTCGGTTGCGCGGCCACGACCACCGCCGGCCCGCCGGCCAGCTCGCGGGCCAGCACGAGCTTCTGCGCGTTGCCGCCCGAGAGGCTCGCGGCGGGCGCGCCCGGCCCGGCCGAGCGCACGTCCCACGCGGCGAGCGCCGGGGCCGCGCGCTCCTCGCGGCGGGCCCGGGTGGAGCGCCGGCGCGGACCGCGGCCCAGCTCCAGGTTGTCGGCCAGCGAGAGCGGACGGGCCAGCGCGCGCCGGTAGCGGACGCGGGATGTACGCGACGCCGCGGGCGACCCGCTCGCGCGGCGCGCCGACCGGCAGCACCTCCACCCGGACGGTGCCCGCCTGCGGCGCGGCCAGCCCGGCGAGCAGCTCCTCCAGCTCGGCCTGCCCGTTGCCGTCCACTCCCGCGACGCCGACGACCTCGCCCGCGTGCACCTCCAGGTCCAGCGGCCGCAGCCGGCCGAGCGCGGCCCCGGCCAGCTCGACGCGCGCCGTCCCGTTGCGGGCCGGGCGCTCGACCGCGACCGGTGGCGCCGGCGCGGAGCCGACCATGAGCGTCGCGAGGCTCGCCCGGTCGTGGCCCTCCACCGGCTCGCCCGCGCACACCACGGCGCCGCGGCGCAGCACCGTCACCCGGTCGCAGCCGGCGAACACCTCGGCCAGCCGGTGCGTGATGATCACGACCGTCCGCCCGTCCTCGGCGAGCCCGCGGCAGACGGTGAGCAGCGCCTCCGCCTCGGCGTCGACGAGCACGGCGGTCGGCTCGTCCAGGATCAGCAGCCGGGCGTCCGCGTCCAGGGCACGCAGGATCTCCAGCCGCTGCTGCTCCCCGACCGAGAGCCGCTCGACGGGCACGTCCGCGCGCACCGGCAGCCCGTAGCGCTGGGCGAGCTCCTCCACCCGGCGCCGCAGCCGCCGCGCGCCCGGGCGCAGCCGGCCCTCCGGCCGGGCCAGCGCCAGGTTCTCGCCCGCCGTCAGCGTCGGGACCAGCGTGAAGTGCTGCTGCACCATCGCCACGCCGCGCTCGCGCACGGCCCGCGGGGTGAAGTCGGCGACCGGCTCGCCGCCGACCGCGACCGTGCCCTCGTCCGGCTCGTCGAGCCCGGCGAGGATCCGCATCAGCGTGGTCTTGCCCGCCCCGTTCTCGCCGAGCAGCGCGTGCACCTCGCCGGCCCGCAGCTCCAGGTCGACCCCGTCGAGGGCCGGGGGTCCGGCGCCGAACCGGCGCCGGACCCCCGTGATCACTGCGGAGGGAGCGGACGGGTCTGTCACTGGTCGTTGTACGGAACGGTGAACGCGCCGCTGCGCACATCGGCGAGCCGCTGCTCGAAGAGCTGCATCACCGGCGCCGGGATGCGGTCGCGCCACCCGGGGCTCACGACGACGTCCATGCCGCCTGCGGCCATGTCGACCTCGAAGTACCGCGTGGGGTTGACCCGCCCCGCCGCGACGTCCTCGGCCATCAGCCGGAAGACGTGCTCCAGGTTCCACGTGAAGGACGAGACGACGGCCGGC
This sequence comes from Pseudonocardia sp. CNS-139, assembly GCA_001942415.1. Classification (GTDB taxonomy): domain Bacteria; phylum Actinomycetota; class Actinomycetes; order Mycobacteriales; family Pseudonocardiaceae; genus Pseudonocardia. Next base: position 22,824 of record MKJX01000192.1, on the reverse strand, counting down.
GAGAGCGTCGACATGTCACCGGTGTAGCCGTTGGCCACGCCCTGCCGCTCGGCGGCCGCCTCGATCTGCCCGAACGTCGGGCCCTGCCCGCAGCCGACGAACATCGTCGCGCCCTGGTCGGCCTGCGCGAGCGCCGCCTCCTTGGCCCGCTGCACGTCCGACCAGTCCCCGACGGCCACGAACGTGCCGGTCGTCTCCGGGCGGACGAGCCGCGCGCCTCCAGGTAGGCGTTGAACATGGCCCGGCAGACCGGGATGTCGAACCCGCCGGCCCCGGCCACGTTGCCGCCGGACGTCGCGCCGGCGCCGAGGATGCCCTCCAGGTAGGTGGCCTCGTAGAACGGCTGCGCGTAGTCCGCGACGTTCGCCGCGACGTCGCCGAAGCCGCCCGCGTACGCGAAGACCGTGTCCGGGAAGTCCGCCGCGACCTGCTTGACGTCGTCGCCGTAGTTGAAGGAGTGCGCGACGATCGGGTTGTAGCCCTGCTCGGCGTAGCTGCGCAGCGCGCGCACGGCGTCCGCGCCGGGGTTGACGTTCTCCTGCACGGCGAAGTCGGAGATCACGCCCTCGTCCTTGAGCCGCTGCGCGCCGGTCAGCGCGGCCTCGCCCCACGAGCCGTCGCGGAACTGCGGGTAGTAGACGATCGCGAGCCGCGGCGCGCCCGACGCGGCGGCGCCGCCCGGCTCGGGCGCGGTGTCCCGGCGCCCGGCGTCACCGCACCCGGCCAGCATGAGCCCGGCCGCCACGGCCAGGACGAGCGTCGCGCGCCATCCCCGTCTGCGCGGGCGTCCGGTGGGGCTGCTGGTTCGAGGCATCGGCGGCGTCCTTCGGGGGTCGGGGATGGTCGAACGCTAGGTAAGGCGGGTCACAGCGGCGTGTCACCGTGTTGCGGGTGCGTTGCGATTCGTCAGAGAAATCAATCGTGACCTGCGGCGGGTACCTGACCGGTCACGAGGAGCAACCGGGCCCCACGTCGGGACCCACCCGCCAGCGGTGCGGGATGGTGCCCTCGTGCCAGATCGAGTCGCCGGCGGCGAGCTCGTCGACACGTCCGGTGCCGAACTCCACGCGCACCACCCCATCGATGACGAACAGGAAGTCCTCACCGTCGTGGTCGAACCAGTCGCCGGCCGGCTGGCCGGGCTCGATCACCGCACGGCGCGCCTCCATGATCCGGCCGGGCGCGCCGGCGAGCAAGGTCGAGAGGGCCACCCCGGGCGTCTCGTCCATGCCGGTCGCCACGCCCTCACCCGCCCGGACCAGCACGATCCCCTCGTCCGTGCTCGCCGGGAGCAGCTCGGACGCGCTCACGCCCAGCGCGGCGGCGAGCTTGTAGAGCGTCGCGACGCTCGGCGCCGAGCGCCCGTTCTCGATGTTCGACAGGAACGGCTGCGACATCGACGCGCGCTGCGCGAGCTCGCGCGTGGACAGGCCGCTGCGCTGCCGGGCGCGGCGCACCGACGACCCGATGGCCGCCGTGACCGCGGCCTCGTGGGGGTCGGGCATCGGGCCATCCTCGCTCACGGGGTGATAGCTGCCAACAGTCAGGCATCCCCGCGAGGTGCGGCTCACGGCTTGCGCGCGACGGCCCCGTTCCCGTCGACCTGCTTGACGATGCCCCCACCCGGCCGCCACTGCGACACCGGCACCACACCCGGCGCCACCAGCTCCAGACCGGCGAAGTAGCCCGCGATCTGCTCCGGGCTGCGCGGCACGTACGGGACGCCGCCGGTGCCGGCGTAGGCCGCGTTGGCCGAGACCAGGCCCGCGCTGGTGTCGACGCCCTCCCACAGCGTGAGGTGGCTCCCGGCCGGGACGGCCGCCAGCACCCGGTCCACGATGGAGCGCGACTCGTGGTAGTCGACGGCGTGCCCGAGCACGCCCATGAACATCACCCCGACGGGCTGCGTGAGGTCCAGGAAGCGCGCGGCGCCGGCGAGGATCCTTCGGGGTCGTGGAAGTCGGAGTCGACGTAGGCCGTGACGCCCTCGGCCGTGGTGTTGACCAGCAGGGCGCGGGCGTGCGCCAGCACCAGCGGGTCGTTGTCGACGTAGACCACGCGGCAGTCCGGCGCGGCCCGCTGCGCGACCTGGTGGGTGTTGTCCATCGTCGGCAGGCCGGTGCCGATGTCGAGGAACTGCCGGATCCCGACCTCGGTGACGAGGTACTCGACCGCGCGGACGAGGAACCGCCGCGACTCCCGGGCCAGCGTGACGATCTGCGGGTAGGCGGCGGCGAAGACGTCGCCCGCCTCGCGGTCGACGGCGTAGTTGTCCTTGCCGCCGAGCCAGTGGTTCCAGACCCGCGCGGAATGGGGGACCGACGTGTCGATCAGGGGCGAGGGCCGGCTCCGGGTGGCCGGATCCTGGTTCACAGAGCTTCTTCTCTTCCGTGGGCGTCCTGCGTCCGCGGATGATGTTACCGAATCGCGATCACGTGCCGTGACCGGCCTGCGACGGCCCGACAACTGGGCGTCGACGAACACCCCCCGCCCTCCCAAGGGGGGCGACCCCGGCTCCAGCCTATCCGCCTACGGGCGGCCGACCGGCTCGTCGGCCGAGGCTGGGGACAACCCCGCCGGAAGTGGACAACTCCGTGCGTACGCGCCCGATACCGTCGGTCGGCTCTGCTAGGGGATTCACGGACTACCGCGGATTCAGCCGGCCCGTCGCCCGCCCGGCGTAGCTGCGCAGCAGGTCGGCGAGCCCGGCGTCGTCCACGCCGAGCCGGCCGGTGGTGCCGATCGCGACGAGGCACCCCACCACGCGCTCGTCGCGTCCCGGACGGGCACGGCGAGCGCCGAGCGGCCGACCCGGGTCTCGTCCACCTCGCGGGCGACGCCGCTCTCCCGGATGGCGGTCAGCTCGGCGGCGAGCGCGGCCGGCTCGGTGATCGTGCGGGCGGTGAGCGGGCGCAGCGCGGCCGGCGCGAGCTGCGGGCGCTGGGCCAGCAGCAGCTTCCCGACGGCGGACGCGTGCAGGTGCGTGCGGATGGCGTCCTCCCTGGTCAGCTCGTGGTCCGGGTCGCGGTCGACGAACCGGACGCGGTCGTCGGCGAGGAGGCGACGAACACCCCGAACCGCACCTGCGCCCGCAGCTCCTCCACCACGGCGCGCACGGACGGCTCCTCGACGGGCACCGCGCCGGCCAGCTCGCGGGTGCGGCGGCCGAGCGCGAACCCGGAGAGGTCGGCGATCCGCACCAGGTAGCCGTCGGCGACGAGCAGGTTCAGCAGCCGGTACGCGGTGGCCGGCGGGATGCCGGACAGCCGCGAGATGTCCCGGGCCGTGGCGCCGGACCCGAGTCGCGCGACGGCCTCCAGCAGCACGAGCGCCCGCTGCACGGCCCGCGGCTCGTGGCCGGCCGGCTCACGGTTTCCGCTGCTCATCGCCGGGCTCCCCGCGGACCAGCACGACGTCGCCTGCGGCGTCCTGGGCGAACGTGCCGGCGCCGGGCAGCACGTCGGCCGACTCGGCGCGGTCGAACACCCCGATCCGGTGCAGCCGCCCGGGACGGCGCAGCCGGCGCTGCCAGACCAGGCCCGCCGACAGCAGGACGAGGATCAGCACCGGCGCGGCGACGTCCCCGTCCAGCGCGGTGGCGACCACGAGGTAGCCGAGCAGCCCGGTGCCGGCCGTCGCGGCGACGAGCCCGCCCGCCACCACCAGCGGCGTCTGCTCCCGGATGCGCAGCAGGAACCGCACGGACGCGGCCGCCACCAGCACGTACGCCGCCACGACCATCGCGCGCACGATGTGCCGCAGCACGGTGACGGCCGGCGCGAACGCCCCGTCCGCCAGCGCGAACGTCCCGGCGCCGAGCGCCACGAGCGCGACGATCACGGCCAGCGCCGGGTACGGCGTGCGGAACCGCCGGTGCACCACGGTGAACCAGCGCGGCACCAGCCGCTCGACGCCCATCGAGTAGACCAGCCGCGACGCGGCGTGCGAGGACGCCGTCGCCGACGCCAGCCACGAGCAGCAGATCCCCACCTCCAGCGCGAGCACGAGCAGCGCGGGCGCGCCGGAGTCGGTGCCGTGCAGGTAGGCGTTGACGAGGGTGGCGCTGCGGCCGGTCCACGCCGCCCACGCCGCGAGCACGAAGAGCGCGCCGCAGATCATCGGCGTGACGAGCACCGTCCGGCTGATCGTCACGAGCGGGCGCTTGGCCTCCGGCCCGAAGAACGTGGCGCTCTCGAAGCCGGCGAGCGAGAACGTCGCCGCGAGCGCCAGGTAGAGCAGGCCGTGCGCGGAGCCGTCGGGGTCGGGCGGCAGCGCGACCGGGCCGGGCGCCGGCAGCACGGACAGCCCGACGATGAACAGCAGCGAGCACACCTCGACCGCGAGGATCGCCACGGCGCCGACCCGGGCGCGCGCACGAGCACGGCCAGCACCACCGCGGCGACCCCGCCGTACACGGCCGCCTGCGCGCCGGGGCCGCTCGCGTCGACGCCCAGCTGCGCGAGCACGGCCGTCACCGCGCGCCCGCCGCTGAGCAGCGTCAGCGTGGCGCTGCCCAGGAACTTCACCAGCATCGCGATGCCGGTCGTCAGCGCCGCGCGGGTGCCGAGCCCCTGGTAGACGAACGAGTGCAGGCCGCCGGCCGCGGCCTGGCGCCGGGTGAACTGTGCGACGCACAGCGCGACCAGCCAGATCGCGACCGTCGCCCCGACCACGGTGAGCAGGCCGCTCAGCGGGTCCCCGGTCTCCAGCATCGTGATCGGCAGGACCACCATCGACGCGGCGGGCGCGGTGGTCGCCACCGACTGCGCCAGCACCTCCAGCCCGGAGAGCTGCCTGCGGCCCAGCGCGCGCAGCGGCGAGACGGCCGGACGCTCCGGCTCCCCCGCCGAGAACGAGCGCGCGATGGCGTCCGCGAGCGCCGACATGTGTCCCCCGATCCGGTGATCGATCGGGAAGGTAGGTCGCGGTTGTTGCGTCCGGGTTGCCCGTTCGGGTCGGAACGTTCACCCACGAGTGGGAACGGGCTGCGCCGGCTCTCCCACTCGCGCCACGACCGAACGTTGCCGCGACGACCCGCATCCGTCGCCGGGCCTGATCACCATCGGTGCCCGTGACCGTCACCCGCAGAACGTTCATGAAGGGCCTCGGCGTCACCGGCGGCGCCGGGATGATGTACGGGGCGATGGCGACGCTCGGCCTCGCGCCGGCCGCGGCCGCACCGCCGTTCCGGGCGCCCACCGCCGGCGACCTCATCGGCCAGGACCCCGGCGACCACTCCGTCGCGATCCTCGGCGGCGGCCCGGCCGGCATGGCCGCGGCCTTCGAGCTGAGCAAGGCCGGCTACCGCGTCACGGTGCTGGAGGCGCGCGACCGGCCCGGCGGCCGGGTCTGGTCGGTGCGCGGCGGCACCGAGGAGACCGACCTCAACGGCGAGACGCAGCGCTGCACGTTCTCCGAGGGCCACTTCTTCAACATGGGTGCCACCCGCATCCCGCAGAGCCACGTCACCCTGGACTACTGCCGCGAGCTGGGCGTCGAGATCCAGCCGTTCGGCAACCAGAACGCCAACACGCTGGTCAACTACCGCAGCGACACCCCGCTCTCGCGCACGTCGGTCCCGTACCGGTCGGCCAAGGCCGACGTCTACGGCTACGTCTCCGAGCTGCTGCACAAGGCGGCCTCGCGGGGCGCGCTCGACGACGTCCTGTCGCACGACGACAAGGAGGCGCTCGCCGAGTTCCTCACCGACCTCGGCGACCTGTCGTCGGACGGGCGCTACGTCGGCTCGTCGCGGCGCGGGTACGTCACCGAGCCCGGCGCCGGCACCGACTACGGCACGCCGACCGCCCCGCCCGGCATGTCCGACGTGATCCGCAGCGGCATCGGCCGCAACTTCGCCTTCGACTTCGAGTACGACCAGGCGATGCTGATGTTCACCCCGGTCGGCGGGATGGACCGCATCTACTACACGTTCCTCGACCGCATCGGCGCCGACAACGTCCGGTTCGGTGCGGTGGTCTCGGCGCTGCGCAACACGCCCGACGGCGTCACCGTCGAGTACACCGAGGGCGGCCGGCGCCAGACGCTCACCGCCGACTACGCGATCTGCACGATCCCGCCGCACCTCGTGCAGCGGCTCGACCACAACCTCCCGGCCGACGTCACCTCGCGCTCGGGGCGGCCGGGAGGGTCTCGTCCGGGAAGCTCGGCATCGAGTACTCGCGGCGGTGGTGGGAGACCGACGAGCGCATCTACGGCGGCGCGAGCAACACCGACATGGACATCGCGCAGATCATGTTCCCGTACGACCACTTCCACTCCGACCGGGGTGTGGTCGTCGGCTACTACAACACCGGACGCCGCCACCTGGCGTTCGAGTCGCTCACGCACCGGCAGCGGCTGGCGAAGGCGCTCGACGAGGGCGCCCTGATCCACGGCGACAAGTACCGCAAGGACGTCGTCTCCGCGTTCTCCGGGAGCTGGATGCGCACCCGCTACTCCGAGGGGGCGTGGGCGAGCTGGGACACCGAGAGCTCCCCCGAGTACCGGCTCCTGCTGCAGCCCGCCGAACGCGTCTACTTCGCCGGCGACCACCTCTCCAACGCCATCGCGTGGCAGCACGGCGCGTTCGTCTCGGCCCGCTCGGTGGTCACCGCGATCCACACGCGCGTCGCCGGCTCCAACTGACCTTCCCCCGAACGGAGAACCCTCATGTCGCACTCCCGCCGTGCCCTGGTTGCCGCGTCGGCCGTCGCGTTCGCGCTGGTCGGAGCCGGTTGCGGGGCCGCCACCACGCCGGCCGAGCCGGCCGTGCCGCCGTTCCTGTCCCGCCCGGTGCTGCCCGAGGGCGAGGCCAACCCGATGATCGCCGAGGGCGTCGCGCTCGGCGCCGGCGCGCACCTGTACAAGACCAGCGGCCTCGGCCCGACCCGGCTCAACAGCGCGGCCGCCGACGGCACGCCCGAGTCCTACATCGACACGTCGATGTTCACCGGCGGGACGCTCCCGGCCGGGGTCACGATCACCGAGGCGCAGGGCCTCAACGTGCTGCGCAACATCCGGGAGAACCTGGAGCTGCAGGGCCTGACCCTGGAGAACGTGACGAGCATGCGCGTCTTCCTCGACAACGCCCCCGGCACCGACCGCGCCGACTACGCCGGCTGGAACCGCGCCTACCGCCAGTACTTCGCCAACACCGACCTGGCCACGGGCGACACCGTGCTCGTGCCGCTGGGCTCGGCGGAGCCGGCCGCCCCGCTGCTGCGCAACCCCACCCGCCCCAGCCGCTTCGCCCTGGAGGTCGCCAGCCTCCCGGTGGCCGGCTGGCTGGTGGAGGTGGAGGTCGACGCGGTCTTCCCCGCCGACGTGTCGCCCGAGTGACCGCACACACCTCCCGGCCTCCGCACACATGTCAGGACGTGTGTGCGGAGTACGGGAGGTGTGTGCCGTCAGCCTTGCCGGAACACAAGTGCCGCGCCGTGGGCCGCCTTCGCCGGGACCAGGAGGTCGCCTGCCGGTGTGGGGTGGGTCGGTACTCCGGCTCTCGCCAGGAGGTCGGCGGTGGCCGTCAGGTCGCGGACCGCGACCACCGACGCGACGAACGCCGGGAGGGCCGGGGGCTCCTCGCCGGGCAGGACGTCGCCGAGCGCCGCGGCCGGCACCACCGCGACGCGCTGGTCGCCCAGGTCGAACACACGCGCCGGGCCGGCGGTGCGCGGCTCCTCGTCGAGGTAGCGCGCGTAGCGCCGGACGGTGGCGCCCAGCTCGTCGCCCGCGACGCAGAGCACGGCTCCGACCAGCGCGAACGCGCCGTTGGGGTGCGCGGCGCCGGGGTCGGGCAGCGCCTCGGCGACGGCGAGGCGGCCCTCCGGGCTGCGGCCGTCCAGCTCCAGGAAGCCGAGCGGCACGCCGCCCGCGCCGCGCAGCCGCGTCACCTCCTCGTGCGGGACGCCCGCCGCCGTGAGGTACCCGGCGGCGGTGTCGGCGTCCGGGGTGGTGAACACGAGGATGTGCAGGCCCTCGAAACGGGCGAGCGCCGCCGCCAGCCGCGCGGCCGTGGCGGCGATGGCGCCCGCCACCCGGCCCCGGACCGCGGCCGGCACCTCCAGCGCCACCGTGGTGGCCTCGCCGAGCGTGCCGCCGTCGACCACCGTGACCAGCTCCAGGAAGCTCCCCCGGAACGCGACGTGCGTGTTCCCGGCGCCGAACGGCTCCGGCGGCCCGCCGTCCGGCCCCGGGAGCGCCGGCACCGACGGGAGCGGTACCCGGAACCCCATCCGCCGGTAGAGCTCCCGAGCCGCGGGCATGTCCCGCACCACATGTCCGACGTGGTGCACGCCGCTGAGCACCAATCCCACCTCCTGATCCGCCGATGGATCCCGCAGGTCGATCCAAGCACGCGGGCGGGTCAGGCCTCCGTCGCGCGGCGGGCCGCCGGAACCGGGTGGGCCGGGCACAGGTACGCGGTGTGGATCGCGAGCGTGCCGAAGTAGAGCCGGCCGCACATCGGGCACCGGCGTTCGGCCGTCCACCACGGGGCGGCGGGCGGTGCCGGCGGCGTCACGGGAAGCCGCGGGCGCAGGCCCGCCGCGGACAGCTCGACGTCCACCGGGCGGCCGGGCGAGACGGTCGCGCCGTGCGTCGCCGTGAACGGGTGCGGCTCGGCGAAGAGCCGGTCGGGCCGGCCGGCGAACGCCCCCAGCGCGTAGCCGCCGGGCGGCAGCGCGACCTCGATCTCCTCTCCGACCCGGCCCGGCACCACCAGCTCGCGGCGTGGGGGCGCCCAGCGCCAGACCGGCGCGTCCGCGTTCCCCGTGACGACCACCGCCACCGGGTCCCCGTCGCGCAGCCCGATCTCGCGCGCCGACGGCGTCAGCGCCGGGCGCAGGACCAGCGGCTCCCCGTCGGGCGTCCCGGTGGCGACCGCGCGCGGCCGGCCGCGGCCGTCGAAGATCATTTTGCGCCGGTCGTACAGGTAACGCCCGGCGAGCACCGCGAACGGGGCGATCGGGCCGAGCACCAACCCGGCGGCGAACTCGAACAGCGCGGCGTAACCCTCCTTGCGCTCCTCGGGGGTGAGCGAGAACGAGTTCGCGTCCACGCCCGGTGCTAACGCCCCGTGACCAGCGGACGTTACCGCGGGATGTGGTCCGACCACGGGCGGTCAGCGATCAGGAGGCCGGCGCGGGGCGGGGCTCCGGGTCGAACGACAGCAGCGACTCCCCCACCGGGGTGAAGCCGGCGCGGCGGTAGAACGCGGCGCTCCCGGCCGTCGGGGCCAGCAGCAGCCGCCGGTAGCGGCGGGACCTCGCGTGCTCGATCACCGCGGCGAGCAGCGCGCCCGGCACGCCCTTGTCGGCGAACGACGCGAGCACGAACGCGTTGCCGACGTGCCCGATCCGCCCGCCGCGCGCGCCCGGGCGCGGCATGTGCACGATCTCGACGACGTTGATCGAGCCCACGGCCGTGAAGCCGGCGCGCGGGGTGCCCACCTCGGCCAGCCAGAACGTCCGCCGCGGCAGCTCGATGCGCCACCACTGCGCGAACGCCGCCTCGAAGCCCGGGTCCTCCACCGGCGGCCGGTGCGCTCCTCCAGCCAGGAGCGGCGCAGCGCGGCGAGCGCGGCGACGTCGCGCTCGTCCGCGACGCGGATGCCGACCTGCGGTCCGCTGCCGGTGCCCTCAGCCACCCGCGCCCGCGTCCGCCCTGGTCAGCGGGTTCACGACGGTGAGCGGGAGAAGGGTGGTGCCACTCGGGCCGACCTCGATGTCGTGCCGGTCGAGGGGCAGACGCCGCAGTCGAAGCACGGCGTCCAGCGGCAGTCGTCCTGCTCGCGTGCCTCCAGCGCGTCCTGCCAGTCGTCCCAGAGCCAGTCGCGTTCGAGCCCGGAGTCGAGGTGGTCCCACGGGAGCACCTCGGCGCGCTCGCGCTCGCGCGTGGTGAACCACTCCAGCGAGACGCCGAGCGGGCCCAGCTCCGCCGCCGCACGCGTCCGTCCAGCGCTGGTAGGAGAAGTGCTCGCGCCAGCCGTCGAACCGGCCGCCGTCGCGCCACACCCGTTCGATCACGCGCCCGACCCGCCGGTCGCCGCGCGCCAGCAGCCCCTCCACCAGCGACGGCTCGCCGTCGTGGTAGCGCATGCCCACGTTGCGGCCGAGCTTGCGGTCGCCGTTGACCTTCTCGCGCAGCTTGCGCAGCCGCGCGTCGACGACGTCCGGGTGCGCCTGCGCGGCCCACTGGAACGGCGTGTGCGGCTTCGGCACGAACCCGCCGATCGAGATCGTGCAGCGCACGTCGTTGCGCCCGGACGCCTCGCGCCCCGCGCGGATGACGTTGTGCGCCATGTCCGCGATCTGCAGGACGTCCTCGTCCTCCTCGGTGGGCAGGCCGCACATGAAGTAGAGCTTCACCTGCCGCCAGCCCTGCGCGAACGCGTCGGAGACGGTGCGGATGAGGTCGTCCTCCGACACCATCTTGTTGATCACGCGCCGGATCCGCTCGGACCCGCCCTCGGGGGCGAACGTCAGCCCGGAGCGGCGGCCGTTGCGGGAGATCTCGTTGGCGAGGTCGATGTTGAACGCGTCGACGCGCGTGCTCGGCAGCGACAGCGACGTGTTCGTGCCCTCGTAGCGGTCGGCCAGGCCCTTGGTGATCTCGGCGATCTCGGAGTGGTCGGCCGACGACAGCGACAGCAGCCCGACCTCGTCGAACCCGCTCGCGCGCACGGCGGCGTCGACCATCTCGCCGATGCCCGCCAGTGTCCGCTCGCGCACCGGCCGGGTGATCATCCCGGCCTGGCAGAAGCGGCAGCCGCGGGTGCAGCCGCGGAAGATCTCCACGCTCGCCCGCTCGTGCACGGTCTCGGCGAGCGGCACCAGCGGCTGCTTCGGGTACGGCCAGGCGTCCAGGTCCACGGTGGTGCGCTTGGTGACGGTGCGCGGCACCCGCTCGTCGGTCGGCGCGACCGACGCGATCGCGCCGTCGGCGCCGTACGTCACGCGTAGAACGACGGGACGTAGCAGCCGTCCACCGCGGCCAGCCGCAGCAGCAGCTCGCGCCGCCCGCCCGGCCGGCCCTCGGCCTTCCACGCCTTGACGACGTCGGTGATCTCGCCGACGACCTCCTCGCCGTCGCCGATCGCCGCCACGTCGACGAAGTCCGCGATCGGCTCCGGGTTGAACGCGGCGTGCCCGCCGGCCACCACGACCGGGTGGTCGACACCGCGGTCGGCCGCGTGCAGCGGGATGCCGGCCAGGTCGAGCGCCGTGAGCAGGTTGGTGTAGCCCAGCTCCGTCGAGAAGCTGACGCCGATCAGGTCGAACGCCCCGAGCGGGCGGTGCGAGTCGACGGTGAACGCGGGCACCCCGTGCTCGCGCATGAGCGCCTCGAGGTCGGGCCACACGGCGTAGCAGCGCTCGGCCAGCGCGTCCGGCCGCTCGTTCAGCAGCTCGTAGAGGATCATGACGCCCTGGTTGGGCAGCCCGACCTCGTACGCGTCGGGGTACATCAGGGCCCACCGCACGGCGGCCGGCTCCCAGGGCTTCGGCTGCGCGTTCAGCTCGCCACCGACGTACTGCACCGGCTTGGCGACCCGCGGGAGCAGCGGTTCGAGATCGGCGAACACGGAAGGAGCTGTCATCACGCAGCCTCCGCTGATAGCAGCGCGTCAGCAGGAACGTCGGCTGTCACGCTGACCCAGCGTAGCCCCGCCTCCCGGATGCGCCACGTCCGGCCGTCACACGCTCCCTCACACGCCTGCCTGTGACGGTCCCGGTGTACCCGTTCCGTGGAGGTGGTTCCGATGAGCACCGCAGAGATCGACCAAGCCGACCGTCAGCTGAAGGCGAGACACCGGGCGCTGTGGGCGTCGGGCGACTACCCGGCCGTCGCGGCGCAGCTCATCCCCGCGCTGGGCCCGGCCCTGGTCGCGGGGTGCGCGATCGGCGAGGGCGGCGCGTGCTGGACGTGGCGGCCGGCACCGGCAACGCGTCGATACCGGCCGCGCTGGCCGGCGCGCACGTCGTCGCGTCCGACCTGACGCCCGAGCTGTTCGACACCGGCCGCCGGCTCGCGAAGGCCGCCGAGGTGGACGTCGAGTGGGTGGAGGCCGACGCCGAGGCGCTCCCGTTCGGCGACGGCGCGTTCGACGTCGTCATGTCCTGCGTGGGCGCCATGTTCGCGCCGCACCACCAGCGCGCCGCCGACGAGATGCTGCGCGTCTGCCGGCCGGGCGGCACCATCGGCATGATCAACTGGCGCCCGGCGGCTTCATCGGGCAGCTCTTCCGCACGATGGGCCCGTTCGCCGCCCCGCCGCCGCCCGGCGCGTCGCCCGCGCCGCTCTGGGGTGACCCGGAGCACGTCCGCACGCTCTTCGGCGGCGCGTCCGCGACTTCCGGGCGCAGACCCGCACCGTCACGTTCGACCACAGCGCGACGCCGCTCGCGTTCCGCGAGTACTGGAAGCGCAACTACGGCCCGACGATCGCCGTCTATGCCGCGAACGCCGCCGACCCGGCCCGCGCGGCCCGGCTCGACGAGGCGTTCCTCGCGTTCCTGACCGCCTCGAACCTGGCCCCGGCCGGCGAGCCGGCCCGCTACGAGGCGGAGTACCTGCTGGTCACGGCCACGCGCAGCTAACCGCTGGCCGCCCGGGCGGCACTCGCGATTCGATGTGCCGGTGAGGACGCCGTCCGTGCGGGGTGTGGCGCCGGCGCTGGCCGCCGTGCCCGCGCTGCTGCTGCCCCTGCCCTGGTGGACGGCGTCCGATCGGCCGGTGCTGCTGGCCGGCACCGGGCCGGCGGCTGCGGACCCGGCCGGCTCCCTGACGGGGTGGGAGCCGGCCGGGCCGGTCGCCGGATCCCTGCTCGTCGCGCTCGCCGCGGCCGCGGTCCTGCTCGCCGTGCTGCGGCGCGGCGGTCCGGCCCGGGTGGCGACCGTGCTCGCGGGGGCGGCCGGCGTCGCCCTCGGGGTCGCGGTGCTCGTGACCCGCGGCCCCGCCGTGGCCCCGGTCGCGCCGCCGTGAGCGGGACGGCGGCGGCCGGGCTCGCGGCCGTCGGCGCGCCCGCGGTGCTGGCCGTCGCGCTGCTCGCCGCGGCCGTGCCGTTCCTGCCGGCCGGCCCGCTCGGCGGTCCCCCAGGTCTCGGCGAGGCGCACCGCAGGAGCGGGCCGTACGTGCGCCTCGCCGGCCTCGGCGGCCCCGGACCCCTCGCCGTGGTCGTCGACGGGCGGCCGGGCGCCGTCACCCGGGACGGGCTGGCGGTGCCCGGCCCCGGCGGGCGGGCGGAGTTCCTGGCCCGCACGCCGGACGGCCCGCCGGACCGGCCGGCGATCATCGGGGTGGCCGGCGGGCGGGCCGTGCGGTGGTCGGGCGCGGACGCGCTGACCGTCACCGGGCTCGCGCCGGGCGACCCGACGGCCGTCACCGTGCGCGGGGTCAGCGCCGCGAGCCCCGTCGACCCGGCGACCGGCACGCTGTGGGTGCGGGCGAGCGCCGACCCGCCCGGCGCGGCCCGGCTGCTGCGCCTCGGCGAACGCGACGGCGAGCAGACCGCCGACGCCACCTACCTGCCCGTCGCCACGATCCACGGGCCGCTGACCAGCGCACCGGTGGACGTCGCCGCGGTCGTGCCGGCCGGCGCCGGGGCCGTGCGGCTCGCCGGGCAGGAGGCCGGGTACCGGCTCGAACGGCTCACCGCCGACCCGGCCGGCCGCACCGAGGTGACGCCGCTGGCCGGCGGGCTCGATGCCACGTGCGAGCTCGGCGCCGACCCGCAGCGCAGCTCCTCGCCGAGCCGGGCCCGCTCGCCGTCGACACCGCGGGCGCCGTCTGGCTCGCGAGCGGCCCGCACCTGCTGCGGCTCGGCCCGGACGGCGTGCTGCGCGCGGTCGCCGATCCGCTGCCCGGGCCGGTCTCGTCGCTGGCCGCAGGCCCCGACGGGGACCTCGCCTTCGTCGCCGAGGGCCCGGACGGCGCGCGCTCTGGCACCTGCCCGACCCCGCCGCCGCGCTCACGGACCTGCCGCCGGTCCCGCCGCAGTGCACAACCGCCGCGGCCGCGGTCGCACCGCCCGTCGACCTGGTCGCCGTCGCCCGGACCGGCCGGGACGCGCTCGGCGTGCCGCTGGGCACGGACGGCCGCTGGGCCTCCGCCGGGCCCGGCGGCGAGGTCGCGGTCGTGGCGGGCACGCAGCGCACGCCGGTCGGCACCCGCCTCGACGACGGGCCGGTGTGGCCGGACGGCGCCGGCGGGGTGTGGTGGCTCGACGCCGGGTCGCTCGTGCACGGCCCCGACGAGGTGCGGCTGCCGGCCCCGCCGGACGCGTCCGCGCTGGTCCCGGACCTGGGCGGGCGCGCCGCTCGTCGTCACCCCGGCCGGGGCGGGCCCGGTCACCGGCCGCGTCACCGGGGGCGTCGTACGCGCGGACGGGCGCGGCTGGCTGCTCGCCGACGGCGGGCTCGTCGCGGTGGACGGCACCCGCGTGCTGGGCCGGGTGATCGACCCGGGCCCGCGCACCACCGACCTCACCCCGGTGTCCGTGCAGCTCGCGCGGGGAGTCCCGGCGTCCGGGCTGGCCCTCCCCCGGGCCACCGCCGGCCTCGACGCGAACGGGCGCGCGGTGGTCGTCGCGGACGACGTCGTGCTCGCCGTGGACGACGCGGGCGGCGTGCGGGTGGTCGCCCAGGACCGCCGACTGGCCGGCCTCCCCCTCTTCGCAGCGGAAGGCGGCCTGGTAGCCCGCCAGGGACCCGAGCTCCTGAGGGTCGGCCTCCCCGCCTAACGCATTGTGGAGCCATATTGCACTTTTCGGGCCCGCCCGAGTGCATTGTGGAGCCATATTGCGGTTGGGGCGGAGCCCCTAGCCGAAGGCGGCTCGGCGGGGGTTGCCTGCCGTGGTCAGGCGGCGGGTGGTGGCTCCCAGGATCATGACGATGGCCACCGCGCCCGTGACGACGACCGCGGCCGGGGGGTCGTTGAGGGCGATGCCGAGGATCGCCCAGATGCCGGCGGCCGCGTAGCCGACGACCGCCGTGCCGGAGAGCACCACCCAGCAGACGATCGCGACCACCGCGAGCAGCACCACCACCGCAGCGATCGCCGCCAGCGCGCCCGAGCCGGCAACCCGAGCCAGGCACCCGTGGCGGCCGTGCCGACCACGATCGCGAGCGACACCCAGCCGGTGTAGACGGCGACCGTGCCGCGCAGCACCACCCGTTCCACGAGGCTCTCCGCCGGTGCGCGGGTGAGCCGGCCGAACACCACCGCCAGCGTCACGAGCAGCGCGATGACCAGCAGCTCGGCCAGCGGCACCAGCCCGGACCCGAAGGCCAGCACCCACCCGGCGTTGAACACCGCCGACGCGACGAGCCACCAGCCCGTCTCGCGGTGCACCTCGCGCCCCCGCTGCTGCGGGAGGAGCTGGTAGACCGCGTAGGCGAGAAACCCGGCGTAGATCGGCACCCACACGGCGAACGCCCACCCCGCGGGCAGCAGCGGCGTCGCGTACTGCCGGGCCACCTCGCCGATCGGGCGGCCCGCCAGCGCCGCCACCAGCACCTGGAGCACGGCGAAGAGAGCCACGACCGTGCTGCGCACGAGGTCGGTGAGCGCTGATCGATGGGACGACACGACCGGCATGGCCGCCATTGTCGTCCCGCGTGCGGCGACCCGGCCACCCGTCTACTTCAGGAGGAGGACGTCGAGCCGGCGCGTCGCCACCACCACCCCCACCCCGATCATCACGGCGAAGTACGCCAGGTTGCCCAGCATCCCCAGGTGGACGGCGCCGGTGGTGAGCCCGCGCATCAGCTCCACCGCGTGGTAGAGCGGCAGGCACTCGACCACGACCTGCAGCCACCGGGGGTAGACCGAGAGCGGGAAGAAGGTGGTGGAGAACAGGAACATCGGCAGCACCAGGAGCGTGACCAGGTCGAAGTCCTGCCACGACCGCATGTACGACGTGGCCGCCATCCCGACCGCGGCGAACGCGAACGCCACCACGAGCGCCGCCGGCAGCGCGAGCAGCGCCCACGGCGAGACCAGCAGCCCGAAGCCGCCCATCACCGCCAGGAACCCCAGCGCGTAGAGCCCGCCGCGCAGCAGCGCCCAGCCGATCTCGCCCAGCGCGATGTCGACCGGGCCGAGCGGTGTGGCGAGCATCGCCTCGTAGAGCCGCCCGTACTTGAGCTTGAAGAACACGTTGTACGTCGAGTCGAACACCGCGCCGTTCATGGCCGACGCCGCGAGCAGCCCCGGCGCGATGAACGCCGCGTAGCTGATGGGCGCGCCGTCCGGGCCGGGCAGCGTGCCGACCAGCGACCCGAGCCCCTGCCCCATGGCGAGCAGGTAGAACACCGGCTCCGCGAACCCGGAGACGAACGCCAGCCACGTGGTGCGCGACGCCGTGGCCGAGCGCAGCAGCAGCGTGTGGGCGCGTCCGGCGTAGCTCCCGGCCGGGAGCAGCCGCACGATCCGCGACGGGGCCGGCGGCGGGGGCGCAACCGCGGTCACGGCTCCAACCTCCTCGTGAAGAGGCGCACGGCCAGCGCGACGCCGACGCCGAGCAGGGCGAGCAGGTATGCGGTGTGGCCGAGCAGCACGAGCGGCGGCGGCCCGGCGCCCAGCGCCGCGGCCCTGGCCAGCTCGGTGCCGTGCCACAGCGGGGAGACCCAGGCGACCGGCTGCAGCCAGCCCGGCAGCCGGTCGACCGGGAAGAACGTGCCGGAGAAGAGCGTCATCGGCACGACCACGAACCGGAAGAGCGCGGTGAACGCCGAGCCCTCGCTCTCCAGCGTGGCCGCGAACGCCGTGACGGGCGCGGCGACGGCCGCCCCGGCCAGCACCGACACCAGCAGCGACAGCACGACGCCCGGCCCGGCGACGCCGCCGACCAGCGCGATCACCACCACGTAGACCGCACCGGCGCCGGCGGTCTTGAGCGCGACCCACAGCAGGTGGCCCAGCGCGACCTGGCCCGGCGCGATCGGCCCGGCCGTCATCGCGTGGTAGATCCGCTGCCACTTGAAGCCCGACAGCACCGGTAGGTGGACTCGAACACCCCCGTCTGCACGGCCGAGACGGCGAGCAGCGCGGCGCGAGCCACACCAGGTACGGCACACGCCCGTGGCGGCCGCCGCGCCCCCGGTCGAGTCGACCAGCGCCCCGAAGCCGACCCCGAACGCCAGCAGGAAGAGCAGCGGCTGCAGCACCGACGACACCACGGTGGCCCGCCAGTTGCCGCGGTACCAGAGCCACATGTGCTCGACGACGATCAGCACGCCGCCGACCGGACCGGGCACCCGCCCGGCCGACCGCGGCACGGTCTCGACGGCGGTCATCAGTCCACCAGGTCCGGCCGGTGAGCCGGAGGAACACGTCCTCCAGCGAGGACCGGCGCACGAGCGCCGAGAGCGGACGCGGCCCGAGCGGGCCAGCTCGGCCTGCGCGTGCTCGCCGTCGGCCGTGTAGAGCAGCAGCCGGTCGGGCAGCTCCTCGACGCGCTCGGCGAACGCCGCCAGCTCCTCCGGCGCCGGCCGGTCCTCCGGCGCGAACCGCAGCTCCAGCACCTCGCGCGTGGAGTGGCGCTCGATCAGCTCGGCCGGCGAGCCCTCCGCCACGATCTGCCCGCCGTCCATCACGACGAGCCGGTCGCACAGCTGCTCGGCCTCGTCCATGTAGTGGGTGGTGATGATCTGGGTGACGCCCTCGCGTTTGAGCCGGTAGAGCCGCTCCCACAGCAGATGCCGGGCCTGCGGGTCGAGCCCGGTGGTCGGCTCGTCGAGCAGCAGCAGCTCCGGGTCGTTGACGAGCGCGCGGGCGATCGTGAGCCGCCGTTTCATGCCGCCGGAGAGCGGCTCGACCGGCGCGTCCGCCCGGTCGGTGAGCTGCGCGAACTCCAGCAGCTCCGCGGCCTTGGCCCGGACGTGCGCCTTCGGGAGCCCGAAGTAGCGCCCGTAGATCTCCAGGTTCTGCCGGACGGTGAGCTCCTGGTCGAGGTTGTCCAGCTGCGGGACGACACCGATGCGGGCCCGGATGCGCGGCCCCTGCGACTCCGGGTCCATGCCCAGTACCTGCAGCGACCCGTCCGACCGCGGCGAGACGCACGCGATCATCCGCATGGTGGACGACTTCCCGGCCCCGTTGGGCCCGAGGAAGCCGAACACCTCGCCGCGCGCCACGTCGACGTCGATGCCCCGTACTGCCTCGAAGTCCCCGAAGCGCTTGCGCAGGCCCCGCGCCTGCACCAGTCCGTCAGCCACGGACCCGACGGTAGCCGCGCACCCCGACAGAAAGCCTGGACGTTTCGGAACTCGCCCGCCGGCTCATGGGCGAGGAGCTGCGCGCGCAGCAGCAGGAGGCGCAGGCGGTCAGCTGAGCCGCAGCTGGAACCAGTGCTCGTCCCGCAGGCCGCCGGGACCGGGCCCGAGCCGCAACGCCCCCGGCCACACGCCGACCGCCGTCCAGCCCTGCTTCGCGTAGACGCGGGCAGGTCGGTACCGCCGCGGGCGGAGAGCAGCAGCTGTTCGAGCCCGAGCGCCCTCGCCTCGGCCACCGCGGCGTCCAGCAGGGCCCGGCCCAGGCCACGGCCCTGCAGGTCGGGACGCACCATCAGCCGCAGCACGTCACCCCGGTGCCCGAGCCGCGGGCCCTCACCGGGCCGCACGAACACCGTGCCGGCCAGCGCGGCGCCGTCCTCGACGACCAGCATCCGCTGGGTGCCCGCCGCGACGGCGGCGACCGTCGTCGCGGCGGCCGCGCGGATCTCGTCCTCGGGCGAGTCGGGCACGAACCCCACGGCCCCGCCCGCACGCGAGACGGCGACCCACAGCGTGCCCAGCGCGTCGGCCAGGCCCGGGTGCACCTCGGTGACGAGGTGCGGCTGCATCAGAGGTGGGGGAACCAGAGCTTGATCTCGCGCTCGGCACTCTCCGGCGAGTCGGAGCCGTGCACCAGGTTGAACTGGGTCTCCAGGCCGAAGTCGCCGCGGATCGTGCCCGGCGTCGCCTTCGCGACGGGGTCGGTGCCGCCCGCGAGCTGGCGGAACGCGGCGATCGCCCGCGGCCCCTCGACCACCGCCGCCACGACCGGCCCGGACGTGATGAACTCCAGCAGGTCGCCGAAGAACGGCTTGCCGTCGTGCTCGGCGTAGTGCTGCTCGGCGATCGAGCGCTCCACCGTGCGCAGCTCCAGGGCGACGAGGGAGAGGCCCTTGCGCTCGATGCGGGCGATGACCTCGCCGACGAGCTTGCGCTCGACACCGTCGGGCTTGACGAGGACCAGGGTGCGTTCAGTCACCCGCGCAGGGTATCGACGGACCGGGCGCGGCCGGGTGTCAGGGGACGGGCGTCAGTCGCCGGTGCGCTGGCTCGGCAGCTCGCCCCGGGCCATCTTCTGCGCGAGGTCCCGCCGCAGCAGCAGCAACCCGCCCCAGACCAGCGCGAACACCACACCCATGATCCCCAGCGCCGGCACGAGCAGCCCGCAGGCGATCATCGCGACCTGCAGCCCGAGCGCCAGCCCGAGCCCCCACGGCCGCCGCTGCAGCCCGGCCGCGACGACCATCAGCACGGCCAGTGCGGCGATCAGCCCCACGCCCAGCGGAGTGGCGCCCTCGCCGAACTTCGGCAGCACCAGCAGCGCCAGCGCGACGACGATCGCCTCCAGCGTGAGCGTCGCGGCGAAGACCCCGCGCACGCCCTTCATGGGGTCGGGAGCGGTCACGCGGGCTCCTTGCCGAAGATCGTCCGGGCCTGCCCGGCCGTGACGACCGAGCCGGTGACGATCACGCCGACGCCGGACTCGCAACCCTCCTCGGCCAGCTCGCCGGCCTGCTGGATCGCCTCGGCGAGCACCGGCTCGACGCTCACCCGCTCCGCCCCGAACACCTCGACGGCGAGCGCGCCCAGCTCGTCGGGGTCCATGGCGCGCGGCGAGGAGTTGGCGCTGACCACGATCTCGTTGAGCACCGGCTCGAGCTCGTCGAGCATCCCCCGGACGTCCTTGTCGCGCAGCGCCGCGACCACGCCGACGAGCCGGGTGAACCGGAAGTCCGTGGTCAGCGCGGCCGCCAGGGCGCGGGCGCCGTGCGGGTTGTGCGCGGCGTCGGTGAGGATCGTCGGCCCGCCCTGCCCGGCCGCGAGCCGCTCCAGCCGGCCCGGCGACTGCACCGACGCGAACGCCGCGCGCACCGCGTCGGCGTCGAGCCCCTGCCGCGGTCCGGCGCCCAGCAGCGCCTCCGCCGCGGCGAGCGCGATGGCCGCGTTGCTCGCCTGGTGCTCGCCGTGCAGCGGCAGAAAGATGTCGTCGTACGTGCCGGAGAGGCCCTGCAGGCTCAGCCGCTGGCCGCCGATCGCGAGCTCGCGCTCGCGCACGCCGAACTCGGCGCCCTCGCGCGCGACCTGCGCGTCCACCTCGACGGCCCGTTCGAGCAGCACCTCGGCCACCGCGCGGTCCTGCGCCGCCAGCACCGCGACGCGCCCGGCTTGATGATCCCCGACTTCTCCCGCGCGATGCCGAGCACGTCGTTGCCCAGGTACTCGGCGTGGTCCAGGCCGACCGGGGTGATCACGGCGACGTTCCCGTCGGCGACGTTGGTGGCGTCCCACCGCCCGCCGAGCCCGACCTCCACCACGGCCGCCTCCACCGGCGCGTCCGCGAACGCGGCGAAGGCCATCGCCGTGAGCACCTCGAACTTCGAGAGCGGCACGCCCTCCTTGGCGTCCACCAGCTCGACGAACGGCTTCACGTCGCGGTACAGCTCGACGTAGCGCTCCGGCGTGATGGGCCGGTTGTCGATGTTGATCCGTTCGGTCACCCGTTGCAGGTGCGGGCTGGTGTAGCGACCGGTGCGCAGGCCCACCTCGGTGAGCAGCGCGTCGACCATGCGGGCCACCGACGTCTTGCCGTTCGTGCCGGTCAGGTGCACCACGGGATAGCCGCGCTGCGGCTCGCCGAGCACGTCCACCAGCGCCGTGATCCGGTCGAGCGAGGGCTCCATGACCGACTCCGGCCAGCGCGCGTCGAGCTCCTTGTCGACGGCCAGGAACTCCGCGTAGCCCAGCGTGGACGACTGCGCCGGCACGACGTCCGGCGTGTCCGTACCCCGGATCGCGTCCAGGACGTGCTGGACGACCGCGTCCTCCGCGGCCTCGTCCGGCGACCGCACCTCGCCGTCGCCCTCGGGCAGCTCGTCCTGCTCGCGCGTCACGCAGGCGAGTCTACGAGCCGGGGTGCCCGGCGAACCCGCCGCGGGCCGCCCGGAACGGCCGATACCTTTGTCGCATGACACAGCCCGTTCCCGTGCACCTGCCGGAACGGCCCACGATCGACGGCTTGGAGCGAAGTGGGCCGCCCGATGGGACGAGCTGGGCGTATACACGTTCGACCGCACCCGGCCGCGGGCCGAGGTGTTCTCCATCGACACGCCGCCGCCCACGGTGAGCGGGTCACTGCACGTCGGGCACGTGTTCTCCTACACCCACACCGACGCGGTCGCGCGCTACCAGCGCATGCGCGGACGCGCCGTCTTCTACCCGATGGGCTGGGACGACAACGGCCTGCCCACCGAGCGCCGGGTGCAGAACCACTACGGCGTCCGCTGCGACCCCGCGCTGCCCTACGACCCCGCGTTCGCGCCGCCGGAGCGCCCCGGCGACCGGCAGGTCCCGGTCTCGCGGCGCAACTTCGTCGAGCTGTGCGAGCGGCTCACCGACGCGGACGAGGCCGTGTTCGAGCAGCTCTGGCGCCGGCTCGGGCTGTCGGTCGACTGGTCGATGACCTACCAGACCATCGACGGGCACTCGCGCGCCGTCGCGCAGCGCGCGTTCCTGCGCAACCTCGCCCGCGGCGAGGCGTACCGCACCGAGGCGCCGACGCTGTGGGACGTCACGTTCCGCACGGCCGTCGCGCAGGCCGAGCTGGAGGACCGGGAACGCCCCGGCGCCTACCACGACCTGCTCTTCGCCCGGCCCGACGGCGCGGACGTCACCGTCTCCACCACCCGGCCCGAGCTGCTGCCGGCGTGCGTCGCGCTCGTCGCGCACCCCGACGACGAGCGCTACCGCCCGCTCTTCGGCACCACCGTGCGCACGCCCGTCTTCGGCGTCGACGTGCCGGTGCTCGCGCACCGCGCCGCCGACCCGGAGAAGGGGTCGGGCATCGCGATGGTCTGCACGTTCGGCGACACCACCGACGTCGTCTGGTGGCGCGAGCTGCAACTGCCGACTCGCGCCGTGATCGGTGACGACGGCCGGTTCCGGCCCGAGCCGCCGCCCGGCGTCGATCCGGACGCGTACGCCGAGCTGGCCGGGGCCACCCCGCACACGGCCCGCGAGCGGGTCGTCGCGCGGCTGCGGGCGGGCGGGCGGCTCGTCGGGGAGCCGCGCCCGATCGTCCACGCCGTGAAGTTCTACGAGAAGGGCGAACGGCCGCTGGAGATCGTCACCACGCGGCAGTGGTACCTGCGCAACGGCGGCCGCGACGCGACCTGCGCGCGGCGCTGCTCGCCCGCGGCCGGGAGCTGACCTGGCACCCGGAGTACATGCGGGCCCGGTACGAGAGCTGGGTCGAGGGCCTCAACGGCGACTGGCTGGTCAGCCGCCAGCGGTTCTTCGGCGTCCCGTTCCCGGTCTGGTACCCGCTGGACGAGCACGGCGAGCCCGTCCACGACCGGCCGATCGTCGCGGCCGAGGACACACTCCCGGTCGACCCCAGCTCCGACGTCCCGCCCGGCCACACCGCCGACCAGCGCGACCGGCCCGGCGGCTTCACCGCCGACCCCGACGTCATGGACACGTGGGCGACCTCGTCGCTCAGCCCGCAGATCGCCGGGCGCTGGCTGCGCGACGACGACCTCTTCACGCGCGTC
>MKJX01000191.1 GCA_001942415.1 Pseudonocardia sp. CNS-139 | reverse complement strand
CGAGCCGGTCCCGGACACCGTCGACAACGCGTCGCTGCCCGGGCTCGCGATGCGGCTGGGCGTCCCGCCGGTGCTCGGCTCGCTGCTCGGGGCAGCGGTGCTCGTCGGCACGCTGGTCTGGATGGGCCGCAACCGGGACCGCATCGACCCGGCCGGCACGGCGCCGTGGGCGGTGCTCGCGGCCGGGTTGCTGTTCTCCCCGATCGCCTGGCACAACTATCTGCTGCTGCTGTTCCCGGGCGTGCTCGTGCTGGCGACGCTCGGCCGGGGCGCGGTCACGGCCGTCGCGCTCGCCGTGGCCGTCGTCCCGGTGTCGTGGAACGCGGAGTGGCCACCGGACGGCGTGGTCGCCGCGGTGGCCCGCTCGCTGTACTGCGTGATCCTGGTCGGCTACTGGCTCGCGCTGTCGTCCGCGGCGCCGCTGCGCCCGTCCGGCCGGTCGGCGCCGGTGTCCTCGTCCGTCTCCTCGTCAGTGCCCGCGTCCCCGGCCTGATCCACCAGCGGGAGGTCCAGGTCGGGCGCGTCCGGCGCCATCGGCACGGCGAGCGCGGCCGGGTCGTCGTCGAACTCCGGGTCGATGACCACCGGGTCGCCGTGCACGACGTCGACGATGTCCGGCACGCCCCCGGGCGCGGTGACGTCCGACGCGGCGTCGGCGGGCACGTCCGCGGGGATGTCCGCGGCGACCTCCGTGGCGGCGTCACCGGGGACGCTCCCGCGCAGCACCGCGCCCGCGTACGGCTCCGGCGCCAGCCACAGCACCCCGGCCGGCGGCAGCTGCAGCACCGCGGAGGCCGGGCGCCCGTGCCACATCTTCGGGTCGGCCGAGACGGCGCCGAGGTTGCCGACGCCCGACCCGCCGTAGACCTCGGCATCGGTGTTGAGCACCTCGCGCCAGCGCCCGCCGAACGGCAGGCCGACGCGGTAGTCCCGTTTGGGGTTGCCGGAGAAGTTGGCGACGCAGGCGAGCACGGTCGGCTTGCCGTCGGCGTCGAGGCCGTGCCGCAGGAAGCTCAGCACGTTGCCGGACGCGTCGTTGGCGTCGATCCAGGAGAACCCGTCGGGCGTGAAGTCCTTCGTCCAGAGTGCCGGGTGCGCGCGGTAGGCCCGGTTGAGGTCCGCGACCAGCGCCTTGACGCCGGCGTGCAGGGGGTCGTCGAGCAGCTCCCAGTCGAGCGAACGGCCCTCGGACCACTCGCGCTCCTGCCCGAACTCGCCGCCCTGGAAGAGCAGCTGCTTGCCCGGGTGCGCCCACATGTACGCGAGCAGCGCGCGCAGGTTGGCGGCCTTGTTCCAGTCGTCGCCCGGCATCCGCGACCACAGCGAGCCCTTGCCGTGCACGACCTCGTCGTGCGAGAGCGGGAGCACGAAGTTCTCGCTGAACGCGTACATGAGCGAGAACGTCATCTGGTTGTGGTGGTAGCCCCGGTAGATGGGGTCGCGCCCGGCGTAGTCGAGCGTGTCGTGCATCCAGCCCATGTTCCACTTGAAGCCGAAGCCGAGGCCGCCGAGGTGCGTCGGGCGGGAGACGCCCGGCCAGGCCGTGGACTCCTCGGCGATCGTGATGACGCCGGGGTGGGTGCGGTAGACGGTCGCGTTCATCTCCTGCAGGAACGCGACGGCGTCGAGGTTCTCCCGGCCGCCGTGCACGTTGGGCAGCCACTGCCCCTCGGGGCGGGAGTAGTCGAGGTAGAGCATGCTCGCGACCGCGTCGACGCGCAGCCCGTCGACGTGGAACTGGTCGAGCCAGTAGAGGGCGTTGGCGACGAGGAAGTTGCGCACCTCCTTGCGCCCGAAGTCGAACACGAGCGTGCCCCAGTCGGGCTGCTCGCCGCGGCGCGGGTCGCGTGCTCGTAGAGCGGGGCGCCGTCGAACCTGGCGAGCGCCCACTCGTCGCGCGGGAAGTGCGCCGGCACCCAGTCCACGATCACGCCGTAGCCGTGCTGGTGCAGGTGGTCGACGAACCAGCGGAAGTCGTCGGGCGAGCCGAACCGCGAGGTCGGCGCGTAGTACGAGGTGACCTGGTAGCCCCACGACCCGCCGAAGGGGTGCTCGGCGACGGGCAGCAGCTCGACGTGCGTGAAGCCGGTCTCGTCGAGGTAGGTGACGAGCTCCGCGGCGATCTCCCGGTAGGTCAGCCCCTGCCGCCACGAGCCGAGGTGCACCTCGTAGACGCTCATCGGCTCGGCGTGCGGCTGGCGCAGCGCGCGTGAGGCCATCCACTCCTCGTCGCCCCAGGCGTACCGGGACTCCTCGACGACCGACGCGGTGGCCGGCGGGATCTCGGTGCGGAACGCCAGCGGGTCGGCCTTGTCGTGCCAGCGCCCGTCCTTGCCGAGGATGCGGAACTTGTAGCGGGTGCCCGGCTCGATGCCCGGCACGAACAGCTCCCAGATCCCCGACGCGCCGAGGGCGCGCATCGGGTGCGCCCAGCCGGACCAGCCGTCGAAGTCGCCGGTGACGCGCACGCCCTGCGCGTTCGGCGCCCACACCGCGAAGCTCGTGCCGGTGACGGCGCCGGCCGGGGTGTCGTAGCGGCGGACGTGCGCGCCGAGCACGTCCCACAGCCGTTCGTGGCGGCCCTCGCCGATCAGGTGGAGGTCGATCTCGCCCAGCGTGGGCAGCCAGCGGTACGGGTCGTCGACGTGGTCGACGCGCTCGCCGTAGCGCACCGCGAGCCGGTAGTCGGTGGGCGGCCCGGGCAGCACCCCCGAGAACAGGCCGGCCTCGTGCACCTGGTCGAGCCGGACCCGGTCGCCGCCTTCGCGCACGACCTGCACCTCGTCGGCGTGCGGGCGCAGGACCCGGACGACCGTGCCGTCCGGGTGCGGGTGCGCGCCGAGCACCGAGTGGGGGTCGTGATGCGCCCCGCCGAGCAGCCGTTCCACGTCACGCGGGTCGGGCGGGCAGGGGGTGAGGGCCTGGCCGATCGTCTGGGTGCGGTTCTCCTCGCTCGCCACCCGCGCACCCTATTGCGCAACGGCCCGGATCGCTGACCCCGGGCACAACGATCAGGTCCCAGGTGGAGCACGGGGTCGGGCGGCGGTGGCGCATGCGTTCGGCTCTCCGGGGCGGGGCGCAGGGTGACGAGTTCACCTGATCGGGGGTGCGAACGGGTCCCGGCCCGGAGGGGGAGGAGGGCCGGGACCCGTTCGTGGGGGCCGCCTCGCTCCGTGAGCGTCGGGCGCGGCGGCGGGTTCGGGGGTCAGTCGTCGCCGGGTCCGTCGGACCGGTCGGGCCCGTCCTGGTCGACGTCCTGGTAGCGCTGGTCGCCGTTGCGCGCACCGCGCTCGCCGTCGACGTGCCACGGGGAGCCTGCGGGCGGCCCGCCGACCCGGACGGAGTAGCCGGGGACGGCCTGCGGGACCTGTTCGTCGTCCTCGTCCCGGCCGTCGTCGTTGTCGTCGTCCTGGTCGCCGTGCCGGTCGTCCTGCCCGGAGTCGTCCGAGTAGTCAGAGTCGTCAGAGTCGTCAGAGTCGTCCCGCTCGTCGTCGCGGCTGTCGTCCCGGCTCTCGTCGCGGTCGTCGTTGTCGTCGCAGTCGTCCGCGCAGCGCTCGTCGCGTGCGTCGTCGGGGTCGGCGGGCGGCTCGGCGGTGCGGGCGACGGCGGTCGGCGGGGTCGCGTGCTCCCGGGCCGCGGGCAGGGCCCCGCCCGGGACGCCGGCGGGGGCGGGCGGTGGGGGCGTGGTGCGGGTCGCGGCGGGCCGGTCGGCCGCGGCCGACCCCGGCGCGGTGGTCGCGGTGGCGGCCAGCGCCACCCCGCCCGTCGCCACCGGCGAGCGCGACCACCCCGATGACGGCCCTTGGTCGCGACGATCTTCGACAGGATCGTGCGCGCCGAGGACCTCCGCGCCGGCGGCGCGCCCGCGGCCGCGGCGAACGCCGCCAGCGCGGCCGCCTCGCCGGTCAGCTCGCGCCCCGACGCGGGGGCGGCGGCCGCCGCGAGCAGGCGGCGCAGCCGCGGTGGCCCGTCGCCGCCGTCGAGCAGCCGTTCCGCCGAGGCGGCGGTCAGCAGGTGGGCGGACGACGCACGGGTGTCGTGGCGGCCGCCGCTGTGTCGTCCCGGTCCGTTACCCATGCCCGTCACCTGTGGTCCTTCGGTGGTCGGTGATCGTCCGGGCGAGTCGCTTGAGGCCGCGGTGTGCGGCCACCCGCACGGCGCCGGGGCGCTTGCCGAGCACCTTGCCGGCGGCCGTGGCGTCGAGCCCGACGACCGCGCGCAGCAGCACGGCCTCCGCCTCGGTCCGGGGCAGCGCGAGGATGTGGGCCATCGCCCAGCGGGTGGCCATCTCCTCCATCGCGGCGTCGTGCGGGTCGTCGACGAGGCCCGGGTGCGCGGCGAGCACCTCGGTCCCGGCCGGGTCGGCCGGCCGGCGGGTGCGGGCGCGGATGAGGTCCATCGCCCGGTTGCGGCAGATCGTGGTCACCCAGCCGCGGAAGCCGTCGAGGTCGCCGTGGAAGGCGCGCAGGTCCTTGGCGACGTGCAGCCAGGTCTCCGCGGTGACGTCCTCGGCGTCGGAGCCGACGAGCGCGGCGGCGTACCGCTGGAGCCGGGGTTGCAGGTCCCGGTAGAGGGCCACGAAACCGGCCTCGTCGCCGCCGCGCGCGGCCCGCAGTGCCGCGTCCAGGTCGGCGCCGGCCGGTGGCGGGGCGACCTCGCCCGCGGCAGCGCGCACTCGTCCTCCACGTCCGTCGGGGACGGCCGGCGGGGAGCGAGGGGGAGCGCCGCCCAGGCCGTCCGCCCCGACAGCGCCGCGGCGGCTCCAGGTGTTACACGGGAGGGGTCCCTAGACGCCCGCGTCCGTCTGCGCCTCGGCCGTGATGCGCGCGATCGACGCGAGCGGGATGGCGCCCACGCCGGCCGGCTGTGCGTCTCGTAGACGGCCTCGTACACGGCCTTGTCCAGCTCGAACGCCCGCATGAGCGTGGCCTGCTCGCGCGGGTCGGTGCCGGCGCGCAGCGCGTAGCCGTCGCAGAACGCGGACCGGTTGCGCTGGGCCCACTCCTTCGCCCGCCAGGACGTCTGCGAGGCGTGCTCCGGGTCGGTCCAGTCGCTGCCCGACTCCCACTGGGAGAGCTGGTGGAACGCCGCGTAGTCGAACGAACGCAGCATCCCGGCGACGTCGCGCAGCGCGGAGTCGCGGCGGGTGCGCTCCTCCAGCGGCGCCGAGGGCTCGCCCTCGAAGTCGATGACAAGCCACCCGTACGGGGTGCGCAGCGTCTGCCCGAGGTGCAGGTCGCCGTGGATGCGCTGGGTCGGGATGGTGCCGGCCAGCCCTTCGACGGCGTCGTAGGCGGCGCGGATCGCGTGCTCGTGCTCCTCCAGCGCGGGCACGACGGCCGTCGCCGACGTCAGCCGGTCCCGCCAGGAGCGGGCCAGCCGCCGCGGATCGTCCTCGCCCTCGCCGAGGGCCTGTCGCAGCTCGGCGTGCACCACCGCGACGGTCTCGCCGAGCCGCCCGGCCTCGGCCGCGAAGTCGCCGCCGACCTCGTCGGCGTGCAGGTCGCCCTCCGCGAACAGGTCCCGCACGCTGGCCAGCGCCATCGCCCAGCCGTCGGCGGAGTTGGCCGCGAAGTCCTGCAGCATCCCCAGCGTGACGGGCTGCCCGTCGAGCACGCCCTCGATCGCGCCCTGGACGGCCGCGACCTCCTGGCTGCCCACGGCGCGCAGGGCGCGGTGCAGCTCCAGGTCCGGGTTGACGCCCGGCAGCACGCGGCGGAACAGCTTGAGGATCGAGCCGTCGCCCCACGACACCGACGTGTTCGACTGCTCCACGCCGAGCACCCGGCCCGGGCCCGCCGCCGCGATCCGGGTGTCCGGCTCGGGCACGAACCGGACGTCCCCGACCGTGCGCCCGGACCGGATCGCCTCCAGCACCCAGTCGGTGACGGCCGGGTCCCACAGGCCGTCGTACGCCAGGCGGTCGCCCACCTGGCCGATCACCACGTGCTCCAGCTCGTCGCGGACGTGCTCGCGGCGCCCGACGAGGAGCTGGTAGTGCTGGACGGACAGGTCGTCGGCGAAGGTGACGGCGAGGAGCAGCAGGTCGAGAAGCGGGTCCCCGTCGGTGCGCAGCGGCGTGCTCGACGCGACCGCGACGGACCGGACGGGCCGGCCCTTCGCCGCGAACCACCGCTGTCGGGGCAGCCACGCCTTGAGCAGCGTGGGAAGCTCCTCGTCCGAACTCATCCAGCCTCCTCCGGAGGGGTGATCGAGAACCAGTAGAAGCCGTGACCCGGCAGGGTGAGCAGGTACGGCAGCTCACCACCCGCGGGAACGGGACCCCGCCGGTCAGCTCGTGAGGTGCGCACCCTTCCACGCCGAGAGGTCCAGCTCCACCGGTTGCGGGAACCGCGACATGTTGTTGACGCACAGCACGACCCCGTCCTCCGACGAGCGCACGTACGCGAGGACGGACGGGTTGGAGCCGCCGAGCTCGTGGTACTCGCCCACGCCGAACGCGGGGTGGCGCTTGCGGATCTCGATCATGTGCCGGGTCCAGTGCAGCAGCGAGGTGGTGGAGTTGACCTGCGCCTCGACGTTCACCGCCTGGTAGCCGTAGAGCGGGTCCATGATGATCGGCAGGTACATCCGGCCGGGGTCGGCGGTGGAGAACCCGGCGTTGCGGTCGGGCGTCCACTGCATGGGGCTGCGGACCGCGTCGCGGTCGCCGAGCCAGATGTTGTCTCCCATGCCGATTTCGTCACCGTAGTACAGCACCGGCGAGCCGGGCAGCGACAGCAGCAGCGCCGTGAACAGCTCGAGCTGGTTGCGGTCGTTCTCCAGCAGCGGGGCCAGCCGGCGGCGGATGCCGATGTTGGCCTTCATGCGCGGGTCCTTGGCGTACTCCGCGTACATGTAGTCGCGCTCTTCGTCCGTGACCATCTCGAGCGTGAGCTCGTCGTGGTTGCGCAGGAAGATGCCCCACTGGCAGCCGGACGGGATGGCCGGCGTCTGGGCCAGGATCTCCGAGATCGGGAAGCGGTTCTCCCGCCGGACGGCCATGAAGATGCGCGGCATCAGCGGGAAGTGGAACGCCATCTGGCACTCGTCGCCGCCCACGGCCGCGTCGCCGAAGTACTCGACGACGTCGGACGGCCACTGGTTGGCCTCGGCGAGCATGACCCGGCCGGGGTACTCGACGTCCATCACCTTGCGGCAGCGCCGGAGGAACTCGTGCGACTCGCGCAGGTTCTCGCAGTTGGTGCCCTCGCGCTCGAACAGGTACGGCACCGCGTCCAGCCGGAAGCCGTCGATGCCCAGGTCCAGCCAGAACCGCAGGACCTCGATCATGGCGTCCTGCACGGCCGGGTTGTCGTAGTTCAGGTCGGGCTGGTGGGAGAAGAACCGGTGCCAGTAGAACTGGCCGCGCACCGGGTCGTACGTCCAGTTGGACGCCTCCGTGTCGACGAAGATCACCCGCGCGTCGGGGTAGCCGGAGTCGTCGTCGGCCCAGACGTAGAAGTCGCCGTAGGGGCCCTCCGGGTTGCGCCGGGACTCCTCGAACCAGGGGTGGGCGTCCGAGGTGTGGTTCATGACCAGGTCGGTGATCACCCGGATGCCGCGCTTGTGCGCCTCGTCGAGCAGGAGGACGAAGTCGTCCACCGTGCCGAACTCCGGCAGCACCGCGCGGAAGTCGCGGATGTCGTAGCCGCCGTCGCGCAGCGGCGAGTCGTAGAACGGGGGCAGCCAGATGCAGTCGACGCCGAGCCACTTGATGTAGTCGAGCTTCTCGACGAGGCCGCGGAGATCTCCCGTGCCGTCACGGTTGGAGTCGAAGAACGCGCGTACCAGCACCTCGTAGAAGACGGCCCGCTTGAACCAGTCGTGGTCGACGTCCAGCGGCCTGGCATGGCCGTAGTCGTCGGCGGACGTCTCGGGCAACTGGTCGCCTACGGGCTGCTCCGCAGGGGTCTGGGCCGGTGCGGCGGCCGAGGTGTCAGTCGACATGGGGGTATCGCGTTCCTACCGGGCGGAGATGGATGGCGGAGGGCGCACGCGCCACTCATACCTGGCTGATGGCTCAGGCGCAGGACGTGGCTCGGCGGTACGTGAGAGTAGCTTCCGTACTTGATCACGCGACGACGGATACGTGTCTCGGGCGCGGCGTGTTCCGTGCGGGGCGGAGCCCGTTCGCCCGATCGGGCACGATGATCGGGTGCCCCGGACCGGACGCCGCCGCCAGGCCCTCGTGCTCGCCGGAACGCTCCTGCTGGCGTCGGGCGCCACCGCCGGGATCACCGCGTGGGTGTTCGCGGCCGACTCGACCGTCGGGGTCTCGGAGGGGCTGCGCACCGGCGGGCTGGCCGGCGCGTCGATCGTCGCGCTGTACGCGCTGTGGCTGAACGACCGCCGCCGCCGGGTCGAGGAGGACCGCCAGCACGTCGAGGAGCAGCGGCTCTCGACCGAGAGCCGGCGGATCGTCGACGAGCGCTTCGCGAAGGCCGTCGAGCTGCTGGGCAACGGCGCCGACCAGGTGCGGGTCGGCGCGATGCACGCCCTCGTCGGCGTCACGAACAGCGCACCCGACTACACGCAGACGGTGATCGACGTGCTGTGCGCGTACCTGCGGCGGCCGTTCTTCCACGCCGCCTACGCGCAGACCGGCCAGGATCCGGACCGCAGCGAGGCGGCCGGGCCCGGCCGCGGCCGGCTCACCGAGGAGGAGGCCGCGGACGACCGCGAGCGCCAGGTGCGGCTGACCGCGCAGCGGCTGGTGCGCCAGCTGCTCCCGCTCAGGAACGCGGGCGCGGACGGCCCGCTGTACCACCTCGACCTCACCGGCGCGGCACTCGAGTACCTGGACCTGCGGGACCGCCGCGTGGGCAGCGTGCTCGCCCGGCGCGCGACGTTCTACGGGATCACCCGGCTCGGCGGCACGGAGATCCCCGGCACGGCGATGTTCACGGGTGCGGTGTTCCGCGGGCGGGTGGAGCTGGCCGGCACCCGGTTCGGCGGTGGGTTGTCGCTGCTCAACGCCGAGTTCGAGGGGCCGGTCGAGATGGCCGGCACGGTCGTCGAGGTGTTCGCGGACCTGCGCTGGCTCGAACCGGCCGCCGTCGACCTCACGGGCCTGACGTTCGGCCCGGACGTCCGTACCCGGCTGCCCGGCACCGCCGTCGCACCCGTGGAGTAGCCCGGCCGCGCAGTCGGCGGTTGGCCGCCGCCCCGGCGGGGGAGCACTCTGGACGGCTCCCCGCGACCGGGAAGGAGAGGACCCGTGTTCGTACAGGTGTTCCAGGGCCGGGTGACCGACGTGCAGCAGGTCCGGCAGCTCCTCGAGGACTGGGTGGAGCGGCTCGCTCCTGGTGCGGACGGCTGGCTGGGCAGCACGGGCGGCGTCGCCGCGGACGGGACGTTCGTGGGCGTCGCCCGGTTCGCGTCCGCCGACGCCGCCCGCCGCAACAGCGGCCGCGCGCAGCAGGGCGAGTGGTGGTGGCCATGTCGAAGATGTTCGAGGGCGAGGTCGAGTTCCACGACTGCTCGGAGGTGGACACCGCCCGCGGCGGCGGGTCGGACCAGGCCCGGTTCGTGCAGGTCATCCAGGGCCGCACGGACGACCTCCCGCGGCTGCGCGAGCTGACGGACGTGTTCGAGCAGCAGTTCGGCGACATGCGGCCCGACCTGCTCGGCTACCTCGCCTGCTACCACGACGGCGGCGACGGCGCGTTCACGCAGGTCGCCTACTTCACCTCGGAGGAGGAGGCGCGGGCGGCCGAGCGGCAGGAGCCGCCGCCCGAGGTCGCCGCAACCCTGCGCGAGGAGATGGACCTCATGCAGGACGTGCGCTACCTCGACCTGACCGACCCCTGGTTGCAGTCGCCGAGCCGGGGCTGACCGACCGCACGGCCGACCGCACGCCCGGACCGGTGGGCCGGGCGTGCGGTCGCCGCGTGCCGAGGATCAGTCCGTGTGACGCTGCACGCGCAGGATGTGCGCGACGTGGTTCCAGGGCTCCAGCCGCACGTAGTTGCGCTGGCCCCACTCGTACGTCTCGCCGCTCACCTCGTCGTGCACGGTGAAGCGGTCGTCCCAGTCCAGGCCCAGCGACGGCATGTCGAGGCTGGTGGTGGCCTCCTGCGCCCCGGACGAGTCGAGCGTGCAGACGACCAGCACCGTGTCGCCGGTGGTGGGGTCGGTCTTGGAGTAGGCGATGAGCTGGTCGTTGTCGATGTCGTGGAACCGGATGTTGCGCAGCTGCTGCAGGGCCGGGTGCGCGCGGCGGATCTCGTTGAGCCGCGTGATGTAGGGCTCCAGCGAGCGGCCCTCGTTGAGCGCGGCGGCGAAGTCGCGCGGGCGCAGCTCGTACTTCTCGGAGTTGAGGTACTCCTCGCTGCCCGCCTTGACCGGCTCGTACTCGAACAGCTCGAACCCGGAGTAGACGCCCCACGTCGAGCCCATCGTGGCGGCCAGCGTGGCGCGGATCGCGAACATTCCGGGCCCGCCGGTCTGCAGCGACTCGTGCAGGATGTCCGGGGTGTTGACGAAGAGGTTCGGCCGGGCCTCGTCGCAGCGTTCCGCGTGCATCAGCGCGAAGTCGGTGAGCTCCGCCTTCGTGGTGCGCCACGTGAAGTAGCTGTACGACTGCGTGAAGCCGAGCCGGGCCAGCCCGAACAGCCGCGCCGGGCGGGTGAACGCCTCGGACAGGAACAGCACGTCCGGGTAGCGGGCCTTCACCTGCCAGATCAGCCAGTGCCAGAAGTTCGGCGGCTTGGTGTGCGGGTTGTCGACCCGGAAGATGCGCACCCCGTGCTGCACCCAGTGCAGGACCACCCGCAGCGACTCCGCGTAGATCCCGGCGGGGTCGTTGTCGAAGTTGATCGGGTAGATGTCCTGGTACTTCTTCGGCGGGTTCTCGGCGTACGCGATGGTGCCGTCGGGGCGGACGGTGAACCACTCCGGGTGGTCGCGCACCCACGGGTGGTCGGGGGCGCACTGGAGCGCGAAGTCCAGCGCCACCTCCATCCCGAGGTCGTGGGTGCGCTGCACGAACGCGTCGAAGTCCTCCAGCGTGCCCAGCTCGGGCTCGATCGCGTCGTGGCCGCCCGCGGCCGAGCCGATCGCCCACGGCGAGCCGACGTCGCCCGAGCCCGCGACCACGCTGTTGTTGCGGCCCTTGCGGTGCACCGTGCCGACGGGGTGGATCGGCGGCAGGTAGACGACGTCGAAGCCCATGGCCGCGACGCGGTCCAGCTCCTTCGCCGCGGTGACGAACGTGCCGTGCACCGGGCGGCCGCTCTCGTCCTGGCCGCCGGTGGAGCGCGGGAAGAACTCGTACCAGGAGCCGAAGAGCGCCCGGTCGCGGTCGACGTAGATCTGCTGCGGCCGGCCGCGCGTGATCAGCTCGCGCACGGGCCGCTCGATCATGATCTTCTCGATGGCCGGGAACAGCGCAGGCGCGACGCGCGCGTGCAGCGGCAGCGCGGTGTCGCGCAGCGCGTTGGCGGCGCCGAAGAGCAGGTCGCGGTGCGGGCGCTCGCTCGGGCGCCGGCCGACCCGCTGCAGCAGCCGCGCGCCGATCTCCAGGTCGTTGGCCAGCTCCTCGGCGGTCTGGCCGGCCTCCAGCTTGACCGTGACGTGGTGGCGCCAGGTGGCCCACGGGTCGCTCCACGCGTCCACCCGGAACGTCCACAGGCCCGGCTCGTCGGCCACGACGGTGGCGGTGAACCGGTCGGAGCCCGTGCCCGTCGGCACCATGCGGACGTGCTGGGCGACGCCGCCGCTCCCGATCCGGCGCCACACGACGTTGGCCGCGACGGCGTCGTGCCCCTCGCGCCAGACCGTGGCGCTGATGGGGACCACCTCACCGACGACGGCCTTGCTGGGATGGCGCCCGCCACTCACCGTGGGGGTGACGTCGTCGATCCCCAGCCGACCGGTCATCGGCACTCTCCCCATTTCGCGCGAGTCATGGAAGTCACAAACTACCTACCCGGCCGCACCCGATCGGAACGGGTCTCCGCCGTTCACACGATGGTCACCGAACCGTCGAGACCCGGTGAAACCCAAGCTCATCACACCTGTACGGATGAGATCCTGCCGGATTCCGCCGAGATCGGAAGGCCCTGCGGAAGATCATCCCCGGACGGGTGTCCACCCAGTGCACCGGGTCTTCTGTACCGATCATGGGATCGGTCCACCAGTGGCCCTCCGTATGAGAGGGTCTGTCTGTGAGAGCGCTACGCCGGTTCACCGTCCGTGCACAGCTGCCCAGCGCGCTGGCATCGCTGCAGGACCTTGCCACGAACCTCCGGTGGAGCTGGCACCCGCCCACCCAGGACCTGTTCGCCGCGCTCGACGCCGACGCGTGGGAACGGGCGGGGCACGACCCGGTCCGGCTGCTCGGCGAGATCAGCTCGGCGCGGTTCGCGGAGCTGGCGAAGGACGCGGACACGATCGTCACGGTCCGCGACCTGGCCGAGGACCTGAGCTCGTACCTGCGGGAGCCGCGCTGGTACCAGATCGCGCGCGACGCCGACGAGACGCTGCCGGGCGCGGTCGCGTACTTCTCGATGGAGTTCGGCGTGAGCGAGGTGCTGCCGAACTACTCCGGCGGCCTCGGCGTGCTGGCCGGCGACCACCTCAAGGCCGCGTCCGACCTCGGCGTCCCGCTCATCGCCGTCGGGCTGCTCTACCGGTCGGGCTACTTCCGGCAGTCGCTCTCGCTCGACGGCTGGCAGCTGGAGCACTACCCCGTGCTCGACCCGCAGGGCCTGCCGCTGCAGCTGCTCACCGAGGCGGACGGGCGCGCGGTGCTGGTCGAGGTCGCGATGCCGGGCGGGCGCACGCTGCGCGCGCGGGTGTGGCAGGCGGCCGTCGGGCGGGTGCCGCTGCTGCTGCTCGACTCCGACATCGAGGAGAACGAGCCGGACCTGCGCGCCGTCACCGACCGGCTCTACGGCGGCGACCAGTCGCACCGGATCGTGCAGGAGATCCTCGTCGGCATCGGCGGCGTGCGGGCCGTGCGCGCGTTCTGCGCCGCCACCGGGCACCCCGAGCCGGGGGTCTTCCACACCAACGAGGGCCACGCCGGCTACCTCGGCCTGGAGCGCGTCCGCGAGCTGGGCCAGCAGCACGGCCTGAGCTTCGACGAGGCCGTGGCCGCGGTCCGGGCGGGCACCGTGTTCACCACGCACACGCCGGTGCCGGCCGGCATCGACCGCTTCCCCGTCGACATGGTGCGGCACTTCTTCACCGAGGCCCTGCTGCCCGGCGTGCCGATGGACCGGGTGCTCGCGCTCGGCGCCGAGGACAACCCCAACATGTTCAACATGGCGCACATGGGCCTGCGGCTGGCCCAGCGCGCCAACGGCGTCTCCCGGCTGCACGGGGCCGTGTCCCGCGGGATGTTCGGCCGGCTGTGGGAGGGCTTCGACGCGACGAGGTGCCGATCGGCTCGGTCACCAACGGCGTCCACGGCTCCACGTGGGAGGCGCGCGAGGTCACGGCGCTGCTCGGCGAGCCCGCCGTCGGCGGCACGACCGGCCTGCGCGAGGGCATCACCGACGAGACGCTGTGGGAGCTGCGCGGCGCGCTGCGCGCCCGGCTCGTCGCCGAGGTGCGCCGCCGCGTACGCGAGGCCTGGCTGCAGCGCGGCGCGTCCACGCCGGAGCTGAGCTGGACCGAGCACGTCTTCGACCCCGAGGTGCTCACCGTCGGGTTCGCCCGCCGGGTGCCGACGTACAAGCGCCTCACGCTCATGCTGCGCGACCGCGATCGGCTGCGCGACCTGCTGCTCGACCCGCACCGTCCGGTGCAGCTCGTCGTCGCGGGCAAGAGCCACCCCGCCGACGACGGCGGCAAGGCGCTCATCCAGGAGATCGTCCGGTTCGCCGACGACCCGGCCGTGCGGCACCGGATCGTCTTCCTGCCCGACTACGACATGTCGATGGCCCGCTATCTCTACTGGGGTTGCGACGTGTGGCTGAACAACCCGCTGCGCCCGCTGGAGGCGTGCGGCACGTCCGGGATGAAGTCGGCGCTCAACGGCGGGCTCAACCTCTCCATCCGCGACGGCTGGTGGGACGAGCTGTACGACGGCGCCAACGGCTGGGCCATCCCCACCGCGGACGGCATCGAGGACCCGGTCAAGCGCGACGACCTGGAGGCCAACGCGCTCTACGAGCTGCTCGCCACGCAGGTCGCGCCGCGTTCTACGAGCGCACGGGCGGGGTGCCGCAGCGGTGGACCGAGCTGGTGCGGCACACGCTCACCACGCTGCGCCCGCAGGTGCAGGCCACCCGCATGGTGCGGGAGTACGTCGAGGACTGGTACGCGCCGGCCGCGCGGGCCGCGGCCCGGATCGGCGGCGACGGCTTCCGCCCGGCCCGTGAGCTGGCCGCGTACCGCACCCGGCTCAACGCCGCGTGGACGCGGGTGACGGTCACCGGCGTCGACGCGTCCGGCCTCCCGGACTCACCGGAGGTCGGGGCGCCCATGACCGTGCGGGCTTCGGTGCAGCTCGGCGGCCTGCGCCCGGAGGACGTCACCGTCGAGGCCGTGGTCGGGCGGGTCGGCGAGACCGACGACCTCGCGGACTCCGTCACCGTCGCGATGGAGCACGTCGGTGAGGCCGACGGGATGGGCGAGCGGTTCGAGTCGATGGTCAAGCTGCCGCACGCGGGGCTGATCGGCTACACCGTGCGCGTGCTCCCGGCGCACCCGCTGCTGGCCTCGTCGGCCGAGCTCGGGAAGGTCGTGCTCGCGGGCTGAGCTCGGCGCGATCGGGAGGTAACGGGGTTTCGGCGCGGGCCGACATGTCGACATTGACATGTCGGGCCTGATCGTCGGACGCTCGGAGGCGTGACCGACGACCAGGGCGTGGCGACGACGCGGGTGGGGCCGGGCGCGTTCCCGGTGGCGAGGATGGTGCGCGGGCTCGCGTGGGACGTCGCGCTCCCGCTGGTGGGCTACTACGCGCTGCACCTGCTCGGCGTCGACGACTGGACGGCGCTGCTGGTGGCGACGCTGCTCGCCGGCGCGCGGATCGCCTGGACGATGCTGCGCGACCGCGCGTTCAACCCGTTCGCCACGGTGATGCTGGTGGTGTTCGGGCTGGGCCTGCTGCTGGCGTTCGTCAGCGGCGACGCGCGGTTCGTGCTGCTCAAGGACTCGATCCTGACCGGCGGGATCGGGCTGGTGTTCCTCGTGACCACGGCCGCCGGCCGGCCGCTGACACTCGCCGCGGCGAAGACCTTCCAGCCCGGTGGCGCGGCGCACCTGGACGAGGTCTACCGGACCAACCCCGGCGCCCGGCGGGCGTTCCGGCTCACCTCGGTCGTGTGGGGCGCGGGCCTGCTCACCGAGGCACTGGTGCGGGTCCCGCTGATCTACACGCTGCCGGTCAGCGTGATGGTCGGGCTCTCCCAGGCGCTCTCGATCGCCACCATCGGCGGCCTGATCGCCTGGAACGTCTGGTACACGCGCCGCATCGTGCGGCGGCGGCTCAGCCGAACTCGCCCCGCTTGACGGCGGTGACGAACGCCCGCCACTCGGCCGCCGGGAAGTGGAGCACCGGGCCGCTGCGGTGCTTGGTGTCGCGCACCGCGCTCCCGGTCGGGAGGTCGGCGACCTCGACACACTCGCCGGTGCCGTTGCTGTAGCTGGACTTACGCCACGTCGGTGCAGTCGAACTCATCGTTCTTGACCCCCGTCACGAACGCTGCCCATTCACGGGACGAGAACCGCAGGACCGGGCCGGTGCCGTGGTCCTTGGTGTCGCGCACGGCGTGGCCGGTGGGGAGGTCGGCGACCTCCACGCACTCGCCGTTGCTGTTGCTGTAGCTGGACTTGCGCCACGTCATCGCAGCTCACCCGTTGCTTCCGTGATCATCGCCGCAGTCCCCTTCGTGTCGAGGGACGCCTCTACCAGGCGATCGAAGGCTTCACTATAGGCGGCAACTTGCTCCGGTCTGTTGACATAGTCCGCACTCCACAGGTCCTCCAGGTACACGACCTGCGAGTCCGCGGGGTCGGGCAGGCGAAGGACGGTGAACGCGGAGCCGAGCGCGCCGTGCCCGCCGACACGGAACGGCAGAACCCGCACGGTGACGTTCGGCAGCTTGGCGAGTTCGAGCAGTCGTTTGAGCTGCTCGCGCATCACGTCGGGCCCGCCCATCCACATTCGGAGTGCGGCCTCGTGGATCACCGCCGTGAGCGTGGGTGGTTCGTCGCTGGTGAGCCGGGCTTGCCGCTGTTGGCGGATCTTGACGAGTCGCTCGACCTCGGCGGACGGTCGCGTCGGGTCGATCGCGGCTGCGACCGCTCGCGCGTAGCTCTCCGTCTGGAGCAGGCCGGGCACCAGGTCGATCTGGAAGCTCTTGATCTCGACCGCCTCGGCCTCCAGGCCGATGTAGTCCCGCAGCCACGGCACCACACGGAACTTCGAGCGCTGCTGCCGTGACGCCGCGCCGATCGCCTTGATCCGCTCCGCCTCGTCCGCGGGCACCTCGTAGATCTGGAGCAGCATCTCCAGCTCCAGCGGCAGGAGTGCGGCCTTGCCGCTCTCGATCCGGCTGATCTTGCTGGGCGAGCAGAGGAGCCGCGTCGCGACCTCCCGCGCCTCCAAGTCCCGGCGTTCCCGCCACGCGCGCAGCTCGCGACCGAGCTGGAGGCGCTGTGGGGTCTGGACGGCGGGCATGGCGCGCAGTCTCGCACAACGGCAATCGCCGCCCCGCCTACCATTGAGGGCAATTGCCGTTATATGCTGCCGCTGCTGGTTGTCGGAGCGAGTTGCCGCTGATCGTATCGGAGGAAGTGGTGAACGTCTCGTGAGCGCGTGGAGCTGGCCGCGACCCGACGTCGTGCCCGTCGTGGTGACCGCCGTCGGCGTGGACGGCGCCAACCTGCACTGCTACCGCGATCTCCGGCCCGGACGCGACCGGGCCGCGACGATCGCGCTGCCCGCGGGCACGCAGGTCGTGAAGATCGACGCCCGCTGCGGGAGCGGGTGGACCTCGGGCAGCACAGGAGCAGCAGGGAGGTACACAGACCCGCCCGTCCGACGTGGCGGGACGACAGCCGCCTGATGATGCTGTGGCGGGCATGGGTGGCCGAGCGCGAAGCCCGGCGGCTACTGGCGCGCCGCGGTCAGCCGCAGCCGCAGCCCCGCCGCAGCACCCGCCACCGCCACCGGCCGGCATGGCGCCGCCGAACCCGCCGGAGGCGCGCCCACCCACCGCCACGGTGGTGAGCAGCTTGACCGTGTCGGCGTGGCCCTCGGGGCAGTCGGCCGGCTTGCCGGCCTCGGCCATGGGACGGGTCACCTCGAACGTCGACCCGCACTGGCGGCAGCGGAAGTCGTAACGGGGCACACGCGCACGCTACCCCGAGACCGCCCTCCGGAGAACGCATTGTGGAGCCAGAATGCACTTCGGGAGCGCCCCAGGCTGCAGTATGGAGCCATAACGCAGTCAGCGGGCCCCCTCCGACTGCATTCTGGCTCCAAACTGCGCTTGGAGGGCCGCGGACAGGTCCGCCTTGCTTGGGTGGGCGGCTCCCGTCGCCCATGCCACGTAGGTGTCGGGGCGCAGGAGGAGGGCCGTGGCCGGGACTTCTGCGTCGGCCGGGCGGGCTGCCACGACGTCCACCTCGTCCGGCCACCGGAGGGCGGCCAGCGCGCCCTCGGGCGTCAGGTCGATCAGGAGGGGGCGGGCGGTGCGGGTCAGCTCGGCCAGGCGCACCGGGCCCGTCGCGGTGTCGAGCAGCAGGTCGGGGGCCCAGCGGCCGATGAGCGGGTGCGTTGCCGGGATCTTCATGTCGTAGCGCAGGTCGGCGCCGGCCATGAGGCCCGCGATGTGCGCGGCCGTGCCCGGGTCGGCGAGAAGCTCGGCGAACAGCTCGCGGAGCGCGGTGACGTCGCTGCCGGGCGCGATGAGCGTCGACTGCGCCTGCGTGTGCACGAGCACCCGGCTGCCGGCCGGGCGGCGTTCGGTCTCGTAGGTGTCCAGCAGCCCGGCCGGGGCCCGCCCGGCGAGGTCGGCGGCGAGCTTCCAGCCGAGGTTCACCGCGTCCTGCAGGCCCAGGTTGAGGCCGGGCCCGCCGATCGCCGAGTGCACGTGCGCGGCGTCCCCGAGCAGGAACACCCGCCCGTCCCGGAACCGCTCGGCCATGCGGCTGTTGCCGCCGCGCAGCCGCCGCAGCAGGTGCGGGCCGGGACCGTCGGGCGGGCCGAGCGGCACGTCGGTG
Organism: Pseudonocardia sp. CNS-139; assembly: GCA_001942415.1. Lineage (GTDB taxonomy): Bacteria > Actinomycetota > Actinomycetes > Mycobacteriales > Pseudonocardiaceae > Pseudonocardia. The sequence goes on along the minus strand of MKJX01000191.1, from coordinate 32,370 downwards.
CCGAGCACCCGCGACGCGCTCGCGCGCATCTCGTCGAGCGTCATCGGGACGTCGTCCGGCATCTCGTCCCACTCGACGGTCGTGACGGCCTGCGGGCGGCCGGGGAAGGGCGCGAACACGAACAGGCCGTGCTCGGTGCGGTGGTGCAGGAACGCCGGCACCGGGCCGTAGCCGGGCACGTCCAGACCGCCGGTGGCCGGGTCCATCCAGCTCGCGGGCACGGTGACGTTGGCGGTGCGGGAGACCGAGCGGTCGGTCGTGACACCGGGGAAGCCGATGCCGGCGAGCTTGCGGGTGACGCTGCCGCCGCCGTCCGCCCCCACCAGGTACCGGGCCTCCAGCGCGTACGGGCCGTCCGGGCCGGTGACCGTCGCCGTGACGGCGTCCGCGTCCTGGGTGAGGCCGGTGAGCGTGTGGCCCCACCGGACCGCGACGCCCAGCTCGTCCGCGCGTTCGAGGAGCACCTCGACGAGCCGGGCCTGCGGCACGGGCAGCAGGTAGAGCGGGTTGTCGTCGACCTGCGTCAGGTCGAGCGGCAGCGCCCCGAAGACGAACCGCGGCGTCGGCTGCGGCGGCCCGGGCGTACCGCTGAGCCGTTCGTACAGGCCCCGGCGGTCGAGCATCCGCACGACCTGGCCGACGAGCCCGTTGGCGCGCGGCTCGGTGCCCGGCTCGGTGCGGGTCTCCAGCACGGTCGGGCGGACGCCCGCGAGGGCGAGCTCGCAGGCGAGCATCAGCCGTTCGGGCCGGCTCCGGCGACGACGACGTCGGTGATCATGGCGTTTCTCCTGGTCAGAGGCAGGTTTCAGCGGCCCGGGAGCCGATGCGCTCCGGGCTTGGGGTCGGGATGGGCTACGGGACGGGCAGGCCGTGTTCGAGCCGGTGCAGCACGTCGCGCAGCAACGTGGCGAGCGGGACGGGCGGGTCGGCGTTGGCCCAGCGGTCGGACGCGACCGTGATCGCCGTGTTGACGGCCGCGGCCAGCAGGTGCGGGCCGACGTCGCCGGCCGCGGTGCCGGTGCGCTCGGCGATGGCCTCGGCGAGCGCGGTCTGCGCGGCGATCTCCGCCTTCTGCAGCTCGCCCTGCAACGCCGGGTCGGCGATCATGAGCCGGACGCCGGCCGCCCACTGCGCGTCGTGCCCGTCGCCGCGGCCGGGGGCGGCCTCGTCCGGGCCGATGTCGAACCGGGCCAGCACCGCGTCGGTGACGGCCGGCCACAGCGGCTCGTCGGCGGGCCGGGCCCGCAGCTCCTCGGCGATGAGCAGCGCGCGGTCGACGTGCCGGGCGGCGATGGCCTCGGCCTTGCTGGAGAAGTAGTTGCGGACGTCCGGACCGAGACCCCGGCGGCCTCCGCGATGTCCTCCACGCGCACGTCGTCCACGCCACGCTCGACGGCGAGGCGGATGGCCGCCCAGCTCAGCGCGATGCGGGTGGCCTGCTTCTTGCGCTCGCGCAGCCCGTCCGGGGTCACGGGACCGAGGCTACGCGAATCTTGCCGGTTCGGCAACGTTACCGAACCGGCAACTAGCTCGGCTGGCGGAGCAGGAGCAGCGACCGCGGCGGGAGCGTGATCGTCGTGCCGCCCGGCAGCGGGTGCGTGCTCACCGGGGCGCCGTCCGCGTGGTGCTGTCGAGGGTCGGCGTGAACGGGCCGCCCGCGGGCAGCGTGGCCGCGATCGCGTCCGACCCCGCGTGCAGGAGCAGCAGCCACTCGCCGCGCAGCAGGCCCAGGCTGTGCAGCCCGCCGTCGTGCCAGTCGTGCCCGCCGAGCTGGCGCCCCGCCGGGTGCCACCACAGCACCTCGCCGTCGCGGTAGAAGCGGTCCCGGTGCAGGTCGGGCGAGCTGCGCCGGATCTCCGTCACCCGGGCGACGAACGCCGTGAGCGAGGCCGCGGCGCCGTCACCGGCCCAGTCCACCCACGACGTCGGGTCGTCGAGGCAGTAGGCGTTGTTGTTGCCGTTCTGCGTGCGCCACAGCTCGTCGCCGCCCAGCAGCATCGGCGTGCCGGTGGACAGCAGCAGCGTGCCGAGCAGCGCGCGGGCCGTCGCGAGCCGCTGCGCCACGATCACCGGCGAGGACGTCTCGCCCTCCACGCCGAAGTTCTGCGAGCGGTTGTCGTCGGTCCCGTCGCGGTTGTCCTCGCCGTTGGCCTCGTTGTGCTTGCGCTCGTACGAGACGAGGTCGCGCAGGGTGAAGCCGTCGTGCGCGGTGACGAAGTTCACCGACGCCCACGGCCGGCGTCCGGAGAGCTTGTAGAGGTCGGAGCTGCCCGTCAGGCGGGACGCGACCTCGCCGATGCCGCCGTGCCCGCGCCAGAAGTCGCGCACGGCGTCGCGGTAGCGCCCGTTCCACTCCGACCAGGCGACGCCGAACCCGCCCACCCGGTAGCCCTCGCCGGTCGCGTCCCACGGCTCGGCGATGAGCTTCGTGCGCGACAGCACGGGGTCGACCGCGATGGCCGTGAGCAGCGGGGCGTGCGGGTCGAACGCGCCCGAGCGCGGCCGGCCCAGCACGCTGGCGAGGTCGATGCGGAACCCGTCCACCCCGAACGCGGTGACCCAGTGCCGCATCGCGTCGCAGACCAGCCGGATCACGGTCGGCGAGCCCGCGTCGAGAGTGTTGCCGGTGCCCGTGATGTCGGCGTCGTGGCCGTTGCCGCCGAGCGAGTAGTACGCCGGGGCGTCGAGCCCCCGGTACGACAGCGTGGTGCCGCCGACCCCGCCCTCGGCCGTGTGGTTCGGGACGAAGTCGAGGATCACCTCGATGCCCGCCTCGTGCAGCGCCGCCACCATCGCGGCGAACTCCTCGACCTCCGCGCCCGGCACGCTCGCGTAGCCGGCGTGCGGCGCGAGGAAGCCGAGCGTCGCGTAGCCCCAGTAGTTGGTGCGCCCGCGCTGCACGAGCTGCGGCTCGTCGGCGATCGTGCAGACCGGGAGCAGCTCCACGGCCGTGACGCCCAGGCGGCACAGGTGCCGGACGACCGCCGGGTGCGCCATCCCGAGGTAGGTGCCGCGCAGCTCCGGCGGCACCTCCGGGTGCTGTTTCGTGTAGCCGCGGACGTGCAGCTCCGCGACCACCGTCTCCGACCAGGGCACGTCCGGGCGGGTCGCGGGCGCGACCGGGTCCGGGCCGGTGACCACCGAGAGCGGCACGTGGCCCAGCGAGTCGACGGTGCTCGGCGGGCCGGTCATCGGGTCGTCGACCCACCCCCGCGCGGCGTGCAGGTCGGTGACGCGGCCGGTGATCCGGCGGGCGTAGGGGTCCACGAGGATCTTCGCCGGGTTGGCTCGCACGCCGTCCCACGGCCGGTACGGGCCGTGCACCCGGTAGCCGTACCGCTGGCCGGGTTTCACCCCTTCGAGGTACCCGTGCCAGACGCCGAACGTGCGCTCCGTGAGCGGGATCCGCCGTTCGGCCAACACGCCGTCCGCGCCGTCGACGAGACACACCTCCACCGCGTCCGCGCTGGTGGACGCCACGGCGAAGCGGGTGCCGGCATCGTCGGCGTGGGCACCCAGCGGGAAGACCGGCACGATCGGCGAGGATAGAGCCCGTGGCCGCGCCCGAATCGCACCCCGAGTCCATCCTCACCGCGCGTAGCGGAGTTGATCAGGCCGATCTGTCCGATCTGGTCGTGCACATGGACGGCGTGTCGGTGCGTCGTGGCGCCAACACCTTGGTGCACGACGTCAACTGGGCGGTCGAGCTGGACGAGCGCTGGGTGGTGCTCGGGCCCAACGGCGCCGGCAAGACCACGCTGCTGCGGATGGCCGCCGCCGAGCTGCACCCGACCACCGGCACCGTGCACGTGCTGGGGGAGCAGCTGGGCCGGGTCAACGTCTTCGAGCTGCGCACCCGCATCGGGCTCACCTCGGCCAACCTCGGGATGCGGGTGCCCAACGACGAGACCGTGCGCGACGTCGTCGTCAGCGCCGGCTACGGGGTGCTGGGCCGCTGGCGGGAGGCGTACGAGGCGGCCGACACCGACCGCGCCGAGCACCTGCTCGACGCGCTGGGTGTCGCGGAGCTGGCCGACCGGGAGTACGGCACCCTCTCCGAGGGCGAGCGCAAGCGCACCCTGATCGCGCGGGCCCTCATGACCGACCCCGAGCTGCTGCTGCTCGACGAACCGGCCGCCGGGCTCGACCTGGGCGGGCGCGAGGACCTCGTCGGCCGGCTCACCGCGCTCGCGAACGACCCCGACGCGCCGGCGTCCGTGCTGGTCACGCACCACGTCGAGGAGATCCCGGTGGGCTACTCGCACGGCCTGCTGCTGCGTTCGGGCGGGGGTGGTCGCGGCCGGGCTGCTGGAGGACGTCCTCACCGACGAGAACCTGACCGCGACGTTCGGGCTGCCGCTGGGCGTGCAGCGTCGGCGCGGGCGCTACACGGCGTGGCTGAAGTAGCCGCCCCGGTTGCAGCAAGGCCACCCTCATGCAGCGAGACGGCGTGAGGGTGGCTTTGCTGCAACGGGAACTAGGGTCCGGGGCGTGACTGAGTTCGTGAGGCTCGAGGTCGACGGCGGCGTCGGCACCATCCGGCTGGACCGGCCGCCGATGAACGCGTTCAACCGCCAGGTGCAGGAGGAGCTCAAGGCTGCGCCGAGGAGGCGACCCGGCGCGCGGACGTGCGCGCGGTGGTCGTGTACGGCGGGGAGAAGGTGTTCGCGGCCGGCGCGGACATCAAGGAGATGGCCGGCATGGCCTACTCCGACATGGCCGTGGCCGCCCGGCGCCTGTCGGCCTGCTTCGGGGCGCTCTCCGAGGTGCCGAAGCCGACCGTCGCCGCGATCACGGGCTACGCGCTCGGCGGCGGGATGGAGGTCGCGCTGGGCTGCGACCGGCGGGTCTGCGGCGACAACGCCAGGCTCGGCCAGCCGGAGATCCTGCTCGGGATCATCCCGGGCGGCGGCGGCACCCAGCGCATGGCCCGCCTGATCGGCCCGTCCCGCACGAAGGACCTGATCTACACCGGCCGCATGGTCGGCGCGCAGGAGGCGCTGGCGATCGGGCTGGTGGACGAGGTCGTCCCGGCCGACGACGTCCACGCGACGGCCCGGCGGTGGGCGGAGAGGTTCGTGAACGGCCCCGCGGTGGCGCTCGCCGCGGCGAAGAAGGCGATCGACGGCGGGCTCGACACCGACCTGCGCACGGGCCTGGACATCGAGTCGGAGCTGTTCGCGGGGCTCTTCGCCACCGACGACCGCACGATCGGCATGGCGTCGTTCGTGGCGAACGGGCCGGGGAAGGCCGAGTTCACGGGCCGCTGAGTGTCAGCGTGCCCAGCCGGGGAGCAGGTCGGCGAGCGGAACGTCGAGGGGGAACGGTTCGGTGACGGCGAGCCGTTCCCCGCTCCGGCCAGCTGTCCAGGTCGTCGACCGTCCAGCCGTCCGGCGGCACCGTGATCATGTGCGCCTCGATCATCGCAACCGAGGGTAGCGGCCCACTAGGCTTCCTACCCATGAGTACGGACCCGGCGCCCCGCCCCCACGCCACGGCCGAGGAGGTCGAGGAGGCGCGGCACGACCGCAAGCTCGCCAACGTGCTCTACCACGACTGGGAGGCGGGCAGCTACGACGACAAGTGGTCCATCTCCTACGACGAACGCTGCATCACCTACGCCGCCGACCGGTTCCGGCACGCCGCCGGCCCGGGCGGCTGGCCGTACGGGCGGGCGCTGGAGCTGGGCTGCGGCACCGGGTTCTTCCTGCTCAACCTCATGCAGGCGGGCGTGGCCGAGCGGGGTTCCGTCACCGACCTCTCGCCGGGCATGGTCCAGGCCGCGCTGCGCAACGCCGAGAAGCTCGGGCTCGACGTCGACGGCCGGGTGGCCGACGCCGAGCGCATCCCGTACGAGGACGGCACGTTCGACCTGGTCGTCGGGCACGCCGTGCTGCACCACATCCCGGACGTCGAGCGGGCCCTGCGCGAGGTGCTGCGGGTGCTCAAGCCGGACGGCCGGTTCGTGTTCGCCGGTGAGCCGACGAAGATCGGCGACTTCTACGCCCGCCGCCTCGGCGCGCTCACCTGGAGGGCCGCCACCACCGTCACGAAGCTGCCCGCGCTTGCGGGCTGGCGGCGTCCGCAGGAGGAGCTGGACGAGTCCTCGCGCGCGGCCGCGCTGGAGGCGCTCGTCGACGTGCACGTCTTCGACCCGGCCGATCTGGAGCGCACCGCCCGCCGGGCCGGTGCGGCGGACGCGCGCGTCGTCACCGAGGAGTTCACCGCGGCGATGCTCGGCTGGCCGGTCCGCACGTTCGAGGCGGCCGTGCCGCCCGGCAAGCTGGGGATGGGCTGGGCGATGTTCGCCTACCGCTCGTGGCAGCGGCTCTCGTGGCTGGACGAGCACGTGCTCTCCCGGGTGGTGCCGCGCGGCTGGTTCTACAACGCGATCGTCACCGGAACGCGTACTCCGTAGTCCTGCTGATCCCTTTCGGGTGACCGTCGGCAAGGATGACCGCGTGACGGTGACCGAGGTCGACGTCGAACGCCCGCTGGAGTCGCTGTGGCGCGGCCTGCTCGTGTACCGCGTGCTGACGCTCGTCAGCTCGGCCGCGGTCGTGCTGGCCGCGCTCGGCGACTACGCGCTCCCGGGTGCGGTGGTCGGCGTGCTCGCGCTGATGGTCGTCTGGACGGCCGTCACGGGCTGGGTGTACGTCAGCCGGCCGCGGGCCGGGTGGCGCGGGCGCGTCGCGATCGCCGACCTCGTGGTCACCGTCGCGGTGATGGCCACGACCCCGCTGGTCCAGACGCCGTCCCAGTTCGTCGGCGACGCGCCCGTGATGGGCTCGATCTGGACGCCGGGCGCGGTGCTGGCCTGCGCGATCGCGTTCGGGGTGCGCGGCGGGCTGGCCGGCGCGGTGGTCGTCTCGGCCGCGCTGGTGCTCTTCCAGTCCGACTGGCGCGCCGAGCTGCCCGACGTCCAGCTGCTCGTGCTCGCGGGGCTCGCGATCGGGTTCGCCGCGACCGTGCTGCGCCGCTCCGCCGAGCGGCTGCGCCGGGTCGCCGCGGCGGAGGCGGCCCTGGCCGAGCGGGAGCGGCTGGCCCGGGCCGTGCACGACGGCGTGCTGCAGGTGCTCGGCTACGTCCGGCGGCGCGGCGCCGAGCTGGGCGGCCCGGCCGGGGAGCTGGGCACGCTCGCCGGGGAACAGGAGTTCGCGCTGCGCGCGATGCTCGTCTCGACCAGCCCCTCGGACGCGGGACCGCCGCCGACGACGACCGCCGCGACCTCGCCGCCGCCCTGCGCATGTTCGGCTCGGCCACGGTGAGCGTGTCCGCGCCGGCGCACGCGGTGGAACTGCCCGCGCACGCCGTCGACGAGCTGGTGGCCGTGGTGCGGGCGGCGCTGGCGAACGTCGCCGTGCACGTCGGCCGGGCGCGCAGGCGTGGGTGCTGCTGGAGGACGTCGGCGACGCCGTCGAGATCAGCGTCCGCGACGACGGCCCGGGCATCCCCGACGGGCGGCTCGCGCAGGCGGAGGCGGAGGGCCGGCTCGGCGTCGCCCGGTCGATGCGCGGGCGGGTGCTCGACCTGGGCGGCACCATCGACTGCGAGACCGGCCCGGACCGGGGCACGGAGTGGGTCGTGCGGGTGCCGCGGAAGGAGGAGCGGTGAGCGAGACCGACGTGATCACCGTGATGGTCGTGGACGACCACCCCATCTGGCGCGAGGGCGTCGCCCGCGACCTCACCGAACGCGGTTTGAAGGTCGTCGCCACCGCCCCGGACGCCGACGCGGCCGTTCGGATCGCGCGGGCCGTCCGGCCGCAGGTGGTGCTGATGGACCTCAACCTCGACGGCACCTCCGGCGTGCGCGCGATCGAGGGGATCGGTGCGGCGCTGCCGGAGACGCGGGTGCTCGTGCTGTCCGCGAGCGGTGAGCACGCCGACGTGCTGGAGGCCGTGAAGGCGGGGGCGACCGGCTACCTCGTGAAGTCGGCGAGCGCGGAGGAGCTGCTCGCCGCCGTGCGCCGCACCGCCGAGGGCTACCCGGTGTTCACGCCGGGCCTGGCGGGGCTCGTGCTCGGCGAGTACCGCCGGCTGGCCGGCACCCCCGACGCCCCGCAGGCGCCCGCGCTCACCGACCGCGAGACCGAGGTGCTGCGGCTGGTCGCGAAAGGGCTCACGGCCAAACAGATCGGCGAACGGCTCGTCGTCTCGCACCGCACGGTGGAGTCGCACGTGCAGAACACGTTGCGCAAACTGCAGCTCCACAACCGCGCACAGCTCGTCCGTTACGCCATTGAACAGGGCTTGGCCGACGAATAGTCACCTACGGTAATTGACACTGCGCCGAACGGGTGGATACGTCTCATTCGGCTCCGGACGAAGTCCCTCCTTGGGACGATTCCCTGCATGATCGTCCGGCAGCGTGGCCGGTAGGGGGCGCATCGGGGGCAGCCGGGGGAGGGCGGGCGATGGTCGTGGGGCGGGTCGGAGCCGTGTACGTCACCCGGGCGGGCGCGCCGCCCTACCCGGCCGCCGCGCTCGCGCACTGGGACGTCGACCTGCTGGGCGTCGCGGCCGGGGCCGCCGCGCTCGCGCTGGTGGTCGAGCGGGCGCGTGTGTGGTCGTCGTGGAGCTGGACGCCGAGCCGGACGCGCTCGCCCTGGTCGGCGCGTTCGTCGCCACCGCGCCGCACACCCCGGTGCTCACCGTCACCGCCTCCGCCGACCACGCCGCCGTGCTCGCCGCCGTGCGCGCGGGCGCACCAGCCACCTCGTGCGCCGACGTCCCCGTCGGAGCTGGCCGCCGCCGTCCGGCGCACGGCCGCGGGGGAGGCTGTGTTCAGCCCCGGCCTGGCCGACGTCGTGTTGGAGGAGTTCGGCCGCCCGCTCGACGACCGCGAGGCGCCCGCCAGCTCACCGACCGCGAGGCCGACGTCCTGCGGCTCGTCGTCGAGGGGCTCACGGCCCGCCAGATCGCGTCCCGGCTCGTGCTCTCCCCGCGCACGGTGGAGAACCACGTGCAGAACGTGCTGCGCAAGCTCCGCCTGCACAGCCGAGCGGCCCTCGTCCGCTACGCGATAGAGCACGGCCTCGCCTGACAGCGGCGTCAGCCGAGGGTCAGGAGGCGGTCGCGGATCGCGGCCAGCACCGCGTCGGGGTCGGCGTCGGTCGCCACCTGCGTCACCGGGCCGTCCGGCACGGGGACGGTGGCGCCGCGGGCCGGGCCCAGGTCGCAGGCCACCTGCAGCGGCATGCCCGAGGTCGTGAGCGTGCCGGGGACGATCGTCTCCAGCACCGCCACGGCGTCGTGCACGGCCACGGCGTCGCGGCCGTAGCGGGCCTTGTGGGCGGCGCGGTAGTGCGTGATCACCCCGGCCAGCTCGGCGCAGCGCGGGCCGCCGCCGGCCAGCGCGTCGAGCCACTCCGGGCCGGCCGCGCAGCGCTGCGTGAGGTCGAGCGGGACCATCGTCACCGGCACGTCGGACTGGGTGAGCACGCGGTGCGCTGCCTCCGGGTCGCTGTGCGCGTTGAACTCCGACACCCCGGTGGTGTTGCCCGCGCCGAGCGCCCCGCCCATCCACACGATGCGCGCGATCTTCGGCGCCAGCTCGGGGTGCACGGCCAGCAGCAGCGCGACGTTGGTGATCGGCCCGACCGGAGCGACCGTCACCGGCTCGCTCGCGTCCCGCAGCACGGCGGCCATCAGCTCGACGGCTCCCGGCGCACCGGGCGCGACGGGCGCCGGCAGCTGCGCGGCGCGCCCGCCGAGCCCGTCCCCGCCGTGCCACTTCTCGGCCCGCTCGCGCTGCGGGTGCACCAGCGGGCGGGCGGCGCCGGCCGCCAGCGGGACGTCCGCACGGCCGCCGAGCGCGAGCAGCCGGCCGGCGTTCTCCGTGGTCAGGGGCAGCGGGACGTTGCCGAAGACGGTGGTCACGGCGAGCAGTTCGACCTCCGGCGACGCAGCGCCAGCATGATCGCGACGGCGTCGTCGACGCCCGGGTCCGTGTCGATGATCAGCGGGGTCACGACGGCGATCACAGCACGCGCGGCCGGTCGGGGGTAGCGCATAGGCTCGGGGTGTGACGAGCATGTGGGGCGCGCCGGTGTGGGCGCGCTGGCGGCGTGGCGGGCGCCGCGACCCGCAACAGGCCAGGTTCCTGACGCTCGCCTCGCTGCGGTGGGTGCTGCGCCACCGCGCCTACACGCCCTGGTACCTCGTGCGGTACTGGCGGCTGCTGCGCTTCCGGCTGGTGAACCCGCACGTCGTGCTGCGCGGGATGGTGTTCCTCGGCAAGCGCGTCGAGCTGCACGCCCGGCCCGGCTACGGGCGGCTGGAGGTCGGCCGCTGGGTGCACATCGGCGACGGCAACTCGATCCGCTGCCACGAGGGCTCGCTGCGCATCGGCGACAAGGTCGTGATGGGCAAGGACAACACCGTCAACTGCTACCTCGACGTCGAGATCGGCGCGGCGACGATCATCGCCGACTGGGTGTACGTCACCGACTTCGACCACCGCACCGCCGACGTCCACGTCCCGATCAAGGACCAGGGCATCGTCAAGACGCCGGTGCGGATCGGGCCGGACTGCTGGATCGGCGTGAAGGTCTCGGTGCTGCGCGGTACCCGGGTGGGGCGTGGGTCGGTGCTCGGCGCGCACGCGGTGGTCCGCGGCGACGTCCCGGAGTACTCGATCGCGGTGGGCGCGCCGGCCCGCGTCGTGCGCAACCGCCGCGCCGACTACGACGCCGCCGCGGCCGAACGCGCTGCGCTCGCGGACATCGCCCGCAAGACGGAAGTCGCGGTGCGCGAACGGCTGGAAGGCGCACGCTCGGTAGGCCCGGTTGCTCCACCCGAGGTGAACTCTCGCTGAATCGATGTGAGCTGCGCCAAGCTCGGAAACACAGCCGGGTGACCCGCCGTTCTCATAGGTGGAAGCGAGAATGTCGACGAGAGAAGTGCTGCCCGATGAAGGACGACACCGTTCGGCGCCTGCAGGCGCTCGAGGACGAGCTCACGTTCCCGGCCGACGCGGCCGGGGAGGATCGAGCGGAGTCGGCTGACGAGTTCGCCGCCGAGTTCGCCACCCTCGTGTACAGCGGCGACGCCGCCTGACGACGGCTCACGCCCCGAAGACGTTGCCGGTCGGGATCTTCGGCCGGCCCAGCTCGACCGGTTCGCCGGCCCGTGCCGCGGCGTACACCGCTGCCGTGCCGGCGGCCACCTTCGACCAGCTGAAGTCGGTGCCCAGCCGGGCCGTCGCCGCGGCGGCCCGGCGCGCGGCGGCCGCTGGGTCGGCCAGTACCCTGCCGACCGCCAGCGCCAGGCCCGTCGTGTCGCCCGGCGCGAACGAGAGCCCGGTCACGCCGTCCAGCACCACCTCGCCCAGCCCGCCCGCCGTCGACGCCACCAGCGGCGCGCCGGCCGCCGCGGCCTCCAGCGCGACGATCCCGAACGGCTCGTAGCGGCTCGGCAGCACCACGGCGGCCGCGGCCGCGAGCAGCGCGGCCAGCTCCCCGTCGGGCAGGTGCCCGAGGAACCGCACGCTGCGCCGCACCCGGTGCGTACGCGCCGCCGTCACGAGCTGGTCCGCGGCCGTCCCGGTGCCCGCCACCAGCAGCCGGGTGCCCGGGTGCGCGCGCCGGATCCGCGGCAGCGCCGCGATCAGGTCCTGCACGCCCTTCTCGTACTCCAGCCGCCCGAAGTAGAGCAGCAGCGGCTCGCCGCCGGGCGCGTACCGGCGCCGGGCCGCCGCCACCGCGGCCGGCGTCGACCGCCAGCGCCGCGGCGCGATCCCGTTGCGCAGCACGACGATCGGCTCCGGGTCCAGCTCGAACAGCTCCGCGGCCTCCGCGCGCATCGCGGCCGAGCACGTGATCACCGTGTCGGCGCGGCGGGCGAGCCACCACTCCGTCGAGTGCACCTGCCGGCTCACCGGCGACGACAGCCAGCCCGCGTGCCGTCCCGCCTCGGTGGCGTGCACCGTCGCGACGAGCGGCACGCCGAGCACGTCCGCGAGCGCGATCGCCGGTTGCGCCACCAGCCAGTCGTGCGCGTGCACGACGTCCGGCCGCCAATCCGGGACGAGCCGGGTGAGCGCGGCCCGCAGCAGCCCGTGGCCCATGGCGAGCGTCCAGGCGACCATGTCGCGTTCGAACTCCAGGTGCGGCGGGTCCTCCGCGACGCGCAGCACGCGCACCCCGTCGAGCACCTCGTCGCAGGTGGGGTGGGTGGTCGCGTCCGTGCCGCCGGCCTGGCGGGAGAGCACCACGACGTCGTGCCCGGCCGCGGCCAGCTCCGTCGCGAGCGAGTGCACGTGCCGGCCGAGGCCGCCGACCACCACCGGGGGGTACTCCCACGAGACCATCAGCACGCGCACGGCCCGAACCTATCGACGGGTGATCCGGCGGGCGTCGAGGTGGCCGAAGACGTGACCGGTCCCACCCCACCCCGCCACCAGCCGGGCCGCCGCCCGGTCCCGCCCGGCCGTCAGCAGCCCGGCCAGCTCGTCGACCCGCGCGGCGTGCCCGTACGCGCGGCGGCGCGCGTAGTCGGCCGCGGAGTCCTTGCTGACCATGAACGCCCAGTCGCTCGACAGCGCGAGCAGTGCCTCCTGCGCGAGCGCGTCCCGGACGGCATCGCGGGCGAGGCCGGGCCGCAGGGCGTCCAGCAGCGTCTTCTGCACCCGCTCGTTCAGCGCGACGAGGTCGGTGACGGCCTCACCGGCCCACACCCGCCAGTCCTTGCCCGACCCCCACGACGACGGCGGCAGCTCAACGGGCGCGCCGACCAGCCCGGTGTCCACGGCGCCGCGCAGCGTCGTGACGTGCACCCCCGCGTCCGGCAGCGCGCGGAGCACGGTGGCCAGCCACGCCGGGCCCTCGTGCCACCAGTGCCCGAACAGCTCCGTGTCGAACGCGGCGACGGTCAGCGCGGGCCGGCCCAGCCGGTCGCGTTCGGCGAGAAGGCGTTCGCGGACGACCGACACGAAGTCCACGGCGTCCCGTTCGACGGCGGCGGCCGCCCGATCGGGGTCGTACGGGCGCTTCTCCTCGGGCGGGACGTGCCGGCCGGTCACCCGCGCGGGCTTGAGCCCGGAGGCGTGGTCGTAGGTGTGGAAGTCGCGGTAGTCGCGCCCGCCCGGGTAGCCCGACCGCGGCGACCAGACCCGGTAGGTGACGTCGAGGTCGCGCCCGAAGACCAGCACGTCCGCGCCGCCGACCGGCCGGGCCAGCGCCGTGTCGCCGTGCAGCGCGGGCCCGTCGACGAGGAACCGCTGCACGCCCGCGGCCGCGTACTCGTGCTCCATCCCCGGCGCGTAGCCGCACTCCGGCGCCCAGATCCCGGACGGCCGCGCGCCGAGCCGGACCGTCGTGTCGGTCAGGCCCGCGTCCAGCGCGAACGTGCGGACGGCCGGGTCGAGCAGCGGCGCGAACGGGTGCGTCGCCGGCCCGCCCAGCAACTCGACGGCGCCCGCGTCGGCGAGCCGGCGCAGCAGCGGGGACGCGCCGTGGCGCCAGTCCCGCTCGAACAGCGCCACGGCAGCGGTCGCGAGCCGGTGCTCCCGTGCGGCCGCCTCCGGCAGCCGGCCGGCCGTGCCGTGGGCGCGCAGCAGCCAGCCGCCCAGCCAGTCGTGCACGCCGCGCAGGCAGTGCGGGTCGTCGAGCTGGGCGGCGAGCACCGGGGTGACGCCGAGCGTCAGCAGGTCGCGCCGGCCCTCCGCGGCCAGCCGCCCGACGACGTCCAGCACGGGCAGGTAGGCGTGCGCCCACGCCTGGTAGAGCCACTCCTCGCCGACCGGCCAGCGCCCGTGGTGGGCGAGCCACGGCAGGTGGCTGTGCAGGACCAGGCAGAACGTCCCGACCGGTGCGGGGCTCACCGGCGCGCGACCGCGACCAGGTCGAGGCTCGCGTCCACGTCCCGGGGGTGCAGGTCGAAGTCGGCGGTGGTCACGGACACGACGTCGGCCAGCAGTTCAGGCGGCCACGGCCCGCCGCCCACGGCCACGGCGACCTGGGCGTCCACGATCGACCCGCCGTGCACCGCGTCCAGCGCGCGCAGCCGCGGCCCGTGGTGCAGGCCGAGCACCTCGACGTCCGCGAACCCGGCGTCCCGGACCAGCCCGGCCAACTCGGCGGCCGTCAGCTCGCGGGTGTGGAAGGGGTTGAGCGGGGTGTCGCGGCCGGGGGAGAACGTGAGCCGGTTGGGCGTCGAGACCACGAGCGTCCCGCCCGGCGCCAGCACCCGGCGGCACTCGCGCAGGAACCGCTCCTGCTCCCAGAGGTGCTCCACGACCTGCAACGACACCACCGCGCCGCATCCGCCGTCGCGGACCGGGAGGGCGACGAGGTTGGCCCGCGCCGCCCCGACCCGGGGGTAGCGGCGCGCGACGTGGGTGATCGTCGACGGGTCGTAGTCCAGCGCGAGCACGGCCGTCGCGACGCCGGCGAGCAGGTCGGCGCCGTAGCCCTCACCGCACCCGGCCTCCAGCACCACGGCCCCGGAACAACGCGGCCGCACGGCGGCGTACACGGCCTCGTGGCGGCGGAACCAGTAGTTCTCCTCGGCGATGCCGGGAACGGTCCGTTCCCCGGTGAGCGGCAATGTGCTGGCGGTGGCCGGGGCGTGGGATCTCACGCCCGGCACGGTGTCAGACGAGACCAGGGCGGTCCACCTTCATCCGGCCGCGTCAGCGGGCAGGAAGGAGACTCTGTCGCCGGACACCAGAGGGATGTGCGGATCCCGGCCCGTCCGGTCGCCGTTGAGGGCGACGACGTGCCGGTCCAGGTCGAGCCCGACCGCGGCGGCGGCCGCCCCGAGCGTCGCCACGGGCGCCGTGACCGGTCCGCGGCGGCCCCGCGAGGCGGGCGCCGCGACGCACTCGACGACCACGTCGGCCGGCGGGCGGGCGCGGGCGGCGGCGTAGTCGGCGGGCTCGTTGACGTTGACGAGCGAGTCGAGGTGCGGGTCGTGGCGGGCGACGTCCGGGTCGGCGAGCAGGTCGTCCTCGGTGAGCCAGCGGACCCGGCAGCGTTCGAACAGCCGGCCCAGCTTCAGGCTGCCCTCGGCGGCGAGCGCCGCGGCGATCTCGCCGAGCGCGGTGCGGTAGCCGGCCGCGAGCGGCTGCCGGAAACCGCGGGCGAGCGGGACGGCCGCGTCCGTGTCCCCGAGCGCCCCCAGGACGCGCCGGACGTACGCGGGGTGCAGGAACGGCAGGTCCGTGGAGCAGACGAACGCGGCGGGCGCCTTCTCGGCGAGGGCACCGAGCCCGCCTGCGATGCCCTGCATCGGGCCGCGTCCCTCGACCGGGTCCTCGACGACCGTGACGCCCGCGGGCAGCGCGGGCAGGTCCTGGCCGGGCGCGGCGACCACGACGACGGGCCCGCCGACCGTGCGCGCGAGCAGGGCGGTCGTGCGGTGCAGCAGCGTGGAGCCGTGCCACTCCAGCGCGGCCTTGGGCGTGCCCATGCGCGACGACCGGCCGCCCGCCAGCACGACGGCCCCGGCGGCCTCGGCCCCGATCCCCACCCGGCGATGGTAGTGCCGGCCCGGCCCGGCCCGGCCCGGCCCGGCGTCACCTCCAGGTCGAGCTCGGCCGTGTCCGTCGCGGGGCGCGGGGTACCCGGCGGACGTCGATCACGGGTGGTTCTCAGCGAGGCGGTGGGCGAGTTGACCCTGCACACGGACATCCCGTCCCGGTCCGAGGTCGAGCAGCTGGTCTCCGTGCGCGATCCGGCGTGCGTCTCGATCTACGTGCCGACGAGCGTGATCACCGCGGAGGCCCGGGCGGCCCGGATCGAGCTGAAGAACCTGTCGGCGACGGCTATCGGGCAGCTGGAGGCGGCGAAGGTCGACGCGGCGGTGGTCGCGGACGTGCAGGAGGGTCTCGACGGGCTCGTGGACGACGACGAGTTCTGGACCGTGCAGGCGCGCAGCCTCGCGGTGTTCGCCTCGTCCGCGGGCCTCCGGACGTTCCGGCTGCCGAACCGGCTCACCAGCGCCGTCGAGGTGGCGGACCGCTTCTACCTCAAGCCGCTGCTGCGCGCGGTGACGTTCCCGCAGGCGGCGTTCGTGCTGGCGCTGGCGTCGGGATCGGTCCGGCTGGTGGAGGTGACGCCCGAGGGCCCGGCGTTCACCGTGGACGTCCCGGGGTTGCCGAGGGACGCGGCGAGCGCGGCGGGCAAGTCCTCGATCGCGGACCGGGCCCCGAGCCGCCGGATCCAGGGCTCGGAGGGGCAGAAGGTGCGGCTGCGCCAGTTCGCGCGGAAGGTCGACCAGGCCCTCCGGGGGGTGCTGACCGGGCTGGAGCTGCCGCTGGTCCTCGCCGCGACCGAGCCGATGGACGCGATCTACCGGTCGGTCAACAGCTACCCGCACCTGGCCGGGCCGGGCATCCCGGGCAGCCCGGAGGAGGCGACCGACGAGCAGCTCGCGGCGTCGGCCCGGACGGTGCTGGACCGGCTCTACGCCGACGAGCTGACGGCGGTCCGGGAGCTGTTCGACCAGCGCGCGGGGGCCGGCCGGGCCTCGGCCGACGTCGCCGTGGTGGCCCGCGCGGCGACCCGGGGTGCGGTCGACACGCTGCTCGTCGACATCGACGAGAAGGTGCCGGGGTTCGTCGACGAGGAGACCGGCGCGGTCGAGCTCGCCGCGGACGACGCCGCCGGCTACGGCGTCGTGGACGAGACCGCCCGCCGGGTGCTGCTCTCCGGCGGTCGGGTGCTCGCGGTGCGCCGGCCCGACGTCCCCGGGGGCGGACCGGTCGCGGCGATCCTGCGGTACGCCCTGTGACCCTGCCCGACCCGCGTGCTCAGACGGGGTCGTGCAGGTCCAGGATCCCGCGCGCCTCGGCGAGGTCCTTCTGCCAGACCCACAGGCGGTGCGGCGGGTCGATCCGGTGGTAGCCGAACAGGCCGAGGATCTCACGGCTCCGCACGTCGACGCAGACCCGCCGGAACGCCTCCGCGACCCGCTCCGACGGCGGGGGCGGCGGCTCGTTCGCCGGGTCGGCGGCGCCGAGCTTGAGGCAGGCCCGGTACTCGTACCCGAGCAGGAGGCCGTCGCCGAAGTCGTGCCAGGCGCCGAGCTTGTTCTGCCAGGCCTTCTCGGCGGCGTCGACGGCCAGGGTGAGGTCGGTGTCGCGGGGCAGGGACGGGTAGATCGGGAAGAACACGGCCCATCCGGTCTCGATCAGCTCGAGGTTGAACGTCCGCCGTCGCGGGTCGTCGCGCGGTGGCAGCGGCGGTGAGAGCCACGGCGTGACGTAGGCGAGCAGCCGGCCGTTCTCCTCGATCACCTCGCCGGTGACGACCACGCCGACCTTGGCGTTGCCGTCGGCGTCGAACTCCAGCCGGGCGGCGCGCATCCGCTGGAACGCGGCGCCCGCGCCGTCCCGGCGTCGAGGTGGCGGCGTGCGGCGTCCGGAGTGAGCCGGGACAGCAGGTGCTCGCGCAGCGGCTGCCCGATCTCGTCGTAGTCGCCGGATTCGAGCCGGTTGCGGCACCGGTCGAGCGTGCGTTGGGCGGTGGCCGGGTTCCCGCCGAGCTTGGACTCGGGGGTGTCGATCGACACCATGCGCACGGCCTGCTGGACGTCGATGGTGTCGCCGTCGACGCCGCGCAGCAGCAGCGCGTCGTAGGCCCGGCGGGTGGTGGGGACGAATCCGAGCTGGATCGGTGGCATGCTGCCACCCCCTCGGGTGTCACTGAGTTCGGTGAGTCCGACAGCTGAACGAGGGCCGGCCCACGGGCCTGATACCGCTAGCGCGGGTCGCCTCTCGCGCGGCGGCCCAGCACCTCCTCGCTCAGGCGCCAGGCGTCGGCGACCGGGCCGAGGTGTTCGAGCTTGTCGGGGTTGATCACCGTGCGGATCGTCTGCACCCGGCCGTCCAGCACGTCGAGCGCCATGACGGCGAGGAGCTTCCCGTCGCGGTCGTGGAGGACCGCGCCGGGCTGGTCGTTCACCGTGCGCGGCTGCACGACGACGATCCCGCGCAGCATCGGGGCGAACGAGCGGACGAGCCGGGCCACCCGGACGGCCCCGACCACCGGCCTGCGCAGGGCGGGACCCTTGTTCCCGCTGTCCGTGACCATCTGGACGTCAGCCGCGAGCAGCTCCCTGAGCCCGTCGACATCGCCGTCGCGGAAGGCGTCGAAGAACCGGGCGGCCAGCTCCACGCGCTCCCGGCGGTCGGCCTCGAACCGCGGCCGGCCCTGCTCCATGTGCCGGCGGGCCCGCACGGCGAGCTGGCGGCACGCCGGCTCCGAACGCCCGACGCCGCCGCGATCTCGGGGAACCCGAACCCGAACACCTCCCGCAGCACGAAGACCGCGCGCTCCAGCGGGCTGAGCCGCTCCAGCAGGAGCAGCGCGGCCATCGAGACCGAGTCCGCCAGCTCCGCGGACCGCTCCGGGTCCGCGTACGGGTCGGTCAGCAGCGGCTCGGGGAACCACGGCCCGACGTACGCCTCCCGGCGGACGCGGGCCGAGCGCAGCACGTCGATCGAGATCCGGGTGACGACGGCCGACAGGAACGACTTGACCGACGTCGGCCGGGCCGGGGTCGCCTCGTAGCGCAGCCAGGTCTCCTGGACGGCGTCCTCCGCCTCGCCGACGCTGCCGAGGATCCGGTAGGCGATCGCGAACAGCAGCGGCCGCAGGTCGGTGAACTCCTCCGCGCGGGTCACGCCGTCAGCCTGCTACGGGCCGGGTGTGCCGGTGCGCCGCCGGGCCAGCGGATCAGCCCGGGCATCCGCCGCTCGGCGCCGACCGCGCCGACGACCCCGCGCACCTGGAACCGCTTGGCGAGCACGGCCGCCCGGCCGGTCCACGCCCGTCCGGCCGCGACGTCGTCACGGGTGGTCGGCTGCAGCACGGCGTGGTGGCGCCCGAGGCTGACCGAGCGGGCGGTGAACGCGAGGTCGAGCGCGCCCGGGCCGCCCGTCCCGAGCGCCTCGGCACGCAGCACGTCCGCCGCGTGCGCCGCCGACGGGAACGCGAACTGGCAGGACATGCCGAACCGGTCCGCGCCGGGCCGGGCGTGTGCCCGGCGTCGCCCACCGCGAGCACCGCGGGGTGGGAGAGCGACCGCAGCGCGGCGTCGGTGAGCACCGCGCCGCGGTCGTCGACGGCGATCCCGGCCGTGCGGGCCAGCGGCGGCGCGGCGAACCCCCGCACCAGACGGTCCAGCGCGGACGGCACCTCGGCGCCGTCGTCCAGGAGGAGCCGGTCCGGTTCCACGGCCCGGACGCGTCGGCCGCCGACCGTCTCGATGCCCAGCCGGGCCAGCGTGCGGCGCACGTGCTCGGCCGCGCGCGGGGTGAACCAGCCGCCGACCTCGCCGGCCGTCACGAGCCGCACCCGCACGTCGGGACGGCTCTCGGCCAGCTCGGCGACGGTCTCCAGGCCCGTGAACCCGCCGCCGACCACAGCGACCTCCGTTCCCGCGGGCAGCGCGGCGAACGCGAGCCGCAGCCGGTGCGCGGCCTCCAGGTCGCCCACGGCGTGCACGTGCTCGCCGCCCGGCACCGGCACGGGCTCCGTGGCGCTCCCCGCGGCGATCACGACCCGGTCGAACGCGAGGTCGCGACCGCCGCCGGGCCCGGCGACCGCCGCCCGTCCGCGTCCGGGTCCAGCTCCGCGACCCGCCCCTCGACGAACGCGACGTCGGTGCCCAGCAGGGCGCGCAGGCCCGGCGCCGCGACCCGCCGCCCGATGGCGACGTGGTGCAGGCGCAGCCGGTTGACGAAGGCGGGCCGCGGGTTCACCACGGTCACGTCCACGCGGCCCCGGGCCCGGCCGGCCAGCCGCACGGCGGCCGTCGCGCCGGCGTACCCGGCGCCGACCACCAGGACCCGCATCCTGTTTGGGTTCCTCGGTGAGGTGCTCTGCGAAGCGCTCATGCCCACGCGACGAGGTGGCGCGCCCGGCTGTGACATCCCTACCCTCGTGCGTTTCGCGCCGGAGCCACCCGACCCTCCTCAGGAGCACCTGATGACGGGATCCCGCACACCACCCCTCCCCGATCGGCGAGCCCGAGTCGCGACGTCCGCCGATCCGGTCGCCCGCGGGGCGCGTGTGGCCGGGGTGGACGTGGCCCGCGGGGCCGCGCTGTTCGGGATGATGGCGGCGCACGTCTACGACATCCTCGACGACCAGGGCGCGCCCACGACGGCCACCGTCGTCACGGCCGGGCGGGCGGCTGCGACGTTCGTGCTGCTCGCCGGGGTCAGCCTGGCGTTCATGTCCGGCGGGAGACACGTCGTCCAGGGGTGGGAGCGGACGGCGGTGGCGGGCGGCCTCGTGGTGCGGGCCCTGTTGATCGGCGCGATCGGACTGGCGCTGGGGATCCTCGGGCCGCTCAACGACGTCGCCGGGATCCTGCCGTTCTACGCCGTGCTGTTCCTGCTCGCGATCCCGCTGCTCGGATGGCCGCCGCCGGTGCTGGCCGGCGTGGCGGCCGGGGTGATCGTCGCCGGGCCGGTGCTGCTGGTCGCGACCGCCGAGGTCGCGGCGCCGTACGACGTCGACCTCGACCCGACCTTCGGCGCACTCGTGCACGACCCGCCGGGGCTGCTCGTCCAGCTGTTCGTGACCGGCGAGTACCCGGTTGTGGTCTACCTGGCCTACATCTGCGCCGGGCTGGCGATCGGGCGGCTGGACCTGACCAGCCGGCGGGTGGGGTGGTGGCTGTTCGGAGCCGGGACCGCGCTGGCCGTCGCGGCGCGGCTGACGTCGGACGTGCTGCTGTACCGCCTGGGCGGGCTCGCTGCGCTGGTCGCCCAGGGCCAGGGCGCCGCGGCCGGGACCGTCGAGACGCTGCTGTGGGATCCCGACCCCCCGACGTCCTGGTGGTACCTCGCGCTCCCGGCGCCGCACTCGCACACGCCGGTGGACCTCGTGCACACCCTCGGCTCCGCCATGGCGGTGCTCGGCGCGGCGCTGCTGCTCACCCGGGTGCGGGTGCTCGCGCGTGCGCTGTCCCCGCTCGCCGCCGCCGGCAGCATGGTGCTCACGCTGTACTCCGCGCACCTGGTGCTGCTCGCGACCGGCGTCCTGAGGGAGCAGCCCGGCCTGCTCCTCGTCCTCATGATCGTGGGCGCGGCCGGCTTCGCCGTGCTCTGGCGGCGACGGCTCGGCCAGGGGCCGCTGGAACGGGTCGTCGCGGCGGCGTCCGGGGCGACGCGGCGACGGCTCGCGGACCGGCTCGCCCGCCGGCCGGCCACCGGGGCCCGCCGGGCGACCGCGGCCCGCGCGGTGCAGGTCCTCGTCCCGCTGGCCTGCGCCTCCGCGTTGGTCCTCGGGTACTGGGCCGGCACCCGTCTCGGTCCCGACCGGGAGGAGGAGCCTCCGGCGTCCGATGCGGCGGCCCGACCCGGACCCGAGCCCGTCGAGAACGGCGGTGCCCCCGACCTCGGCCGCTACTGCCAGCTCTCCGAGCAGGTCGCGGAGGTCGAGGAGCAGCACCCCGACGACCCGAAGGCGGTGGTCGGGAAGGCGGACGTGCAGCTGACCGACATGCCGCGCGTCGCGCCCGTGGAGATCCGCCCGGCGGTCACCGTGCTCGTCACCGACATCCGTGCGGAGGCCGGCGAGCCCACCGCGGGCGACCAGGACGACGCGGCCCTCCAACAGGCCGAGGCGACCGTCGACTCGTTCGAGGACCTGAACTGTCCCTGACCGGATATTCGGGATGACGGGAAAGGCTCCTGTAATCGAGACCGTGGTTGGCGGCCGCACGGGTGCGTGGTGTGGCCGTGATCATCTAAGGGCGTGGCCGCTGCTCCGGTGACGACCGTCGTGAACCCGTTGGACGTTGGCTCCGAGGCGCCGCGATCAGATCGACGGTCTTGCTCACCGCGGGCTACCGCCCTGGCTGCATGTCCGGGCTGCGTGTTCAAGCACGCCCGCGTGCGGCGCTGACGCGCGTCGTTTGCGATCGTCATTGGCAGTGCACTAAGGGCAGTGGGGTGCATCCTTCGTGGCCGCAGCTCAAGTTGCTGAACTCTCAGGTCCGCCCGACTGCGCTGTGCGCTCCAGTTGTTCCCGCACGCGCTGGAGGGCCCGGGCGCGGATTGGTCTGATGGCGCCAACCGGAATTCCCGTCATGGATGAGATCTCGGCAAGCGTCAGGGATGGTCGCGCGAGTGTGAGTCGCATTAGATCACGCTGTTGTCCGGGCAACTCGTCAAGGGTTTGCTTCAGCGCTTGGTATGCTTCCATTACCGCGTCAAGCTCGGATCGCGCCAGACCCTGCGAGAAGTCGGGAACAGGTCCGGTGATCCGCGCGCGTAGCATTGCGCCGCTCTCCCGGCGCGCTGTGACCCTGAGCCAATCCGTCAGTCGTTCAGGGTTGCGGATACTGGGGAGATGCTCCAGAAGTCTGAGCCACACTCTCTCGGAGACTTCGCCCGTTTCCGATTCCGACAAGCCGTAGTTCCGTGCGACTTCAACAATTAGCGGGTGGAATCTCGCTGTGAGCTCTCTGAATCCTTCCGCGAGCTCGGTCGAGGTGTCCGCCCTCCCCCTCGATGATGGGTTCGCTAGGTTTGATCTCGAACGGGACGCATCGAACGAGGCGGGTGGAGCCTCCATGATCGCCGGTGGAGCATCCCCTTGCTGGGAGTCCATTGCGGTAACAGTGTGATGCGGATCGAATCTTTCGGTATTCGATGCTGCTGGGGCATCCGACTCTGGTAGGGATATCGGCGACCGGGCCGCGTCTTCGTATCCTTCACCAGTTCGCCCGGCGATAGCCGTCCAGAAGTCCGACCACCAGCCGCTTGGTGGAGGTGACGTGTACGTGTGCTCGGCCAATCTGTCAGGCCCAGGACTGCCGCTGCGAACTGGCGAGCAGACGGGCTCGAGTGCGTCATTGCGCACCTCCGGTGGAAATTTCTGTACCCGCGCGAGCCAACTTTTCGACTATAAGCGGTGTGGCTATCCCCACGATGACTGCGGATAGCGGATTCATCACCAATCCTGACTGCCCGGCAGCTGTCGCTAGGCCAGCCCCGAGGGCCAATCTGACCAGGGAGGCAACCACATACGGGCCAGCACGCAACTTCTTTGGTGCCCTCCAGGGCCAGTCCCCGATACGACCAACAACAGTGACAAAGTCTAGGCCAGCAACAAGTGCGCCGCCGAAGAGTCCCCACAGGGCGGTCTCGGCCCACAGCATGGAACGAACCGTACCGGGCACGGCCGAGTAACGGAGAGACCCGAAGCAGACATAACCTGGGCTCACCCGAACGGCCCAATGCTGCGACGCGGATCGAGATCGTCGGGTCATCTTGTCTGTTGGAAGCGGACACCTACCGGCCGGATCCGTTGCGGACGGCAACGCTCTGGGCGCTGTGTCGGACGGGTGCGGGATGTCCGCAGCGGGCGCGTCCGGCTGGGCCGCCGGTCCCGGTGCCGACCCGGGTCCGAAGACCCTCCCGGGGCGGGCCGTGCGGACCTGCCGCCGAGACCGTCCGGACCAGGAGCCTGGCAGCGAGCCACACGAGGGAGGACCACACGCGATGGACGTACAGCCCGTCGGCCGCGTCGTCGGCATCGACGGCTCCGAACCCGCGCTCGAAGCGGTGCGCTGGGCAGCGGCCGAGGCCGCCCGGCGCAACGTCGGCCTGCGGGTCGTCACGGCGTTCGTCTGGAACCAGAACCGCAGGCTGGGGCAGATCGGGCTGGGCTCCCGGTACCGCGACATCATGCTCGACGCGGCGTGGCGGGAGCTCGCCGCGGCGGTCGCGGTGGCGGAGGCCGCGGCGCCCGGGGTCGAGGTCGTCTCGCAGCTCGTCGTGGGCTACCCGATCCCGGTGATGCAGGACGAGTCCCGCCGCGCCTGCTCATGGTGCTGGGCGACCGCGGCTACGGCGGGGTGACCGGGCTGCTGCTCGGCTCGGTCGCGACGGCGCTGGCGGCGGGCGGGGAGTGCCCGGTCGTGCTGGTCCGGGCCGGTTCCGAGGAGCCCCCGGCGGCCGATCCGCGCCCCGTGGTCGTCGGCGTCGACGGCTCGCCGGCGAGCGAGGCCGCGGTGGCGTTCGCGTTCGAGGCCGCGAGCTACCGCGGGGCGCCGCTCGTCGCCGTCCACACCTGGTGGGACATGCTCGTGAACCCGGTCCTCGCCCCGCTGCTCGACTGGGAGGCCGTCGAGGTCGACGAGCAGCAGGTGCTGGCCGAGCGGCTGGCCGGATGGGCGGCCAAGTTCCCCGACGTCGCGGTGGAGCGGGTTGTCACCCGCGACCGGCCGGGCTCCGCGCTCGTCGACCTGTCCGCCGGCGCGCAGCTCGTGGTGCTCGGCTCCCGCGGCCGCGGGACCGCGGCCGGGCTGCTGCTCGGCTCCGTCAGCAACGCCGTCCTGCACAACGCGAAGTGCTCGGTGGCCGTCGTCCGGCCCGCCGACGGTGCCGGGGCCTGACCGGCGTCATGATCGGGCAGCCGGCGGGCCGGCCGCCGCGGCGGGTGACCGACGTCGTCGAGGACGTCGTCGCCTGGGTGCTGACGGGCGCCGTCCTCATGGTCGTCGCCGCCGCGGTGCTCGCGGGCACCACCGTGCACGCCCAGGCCGCCGAGCAGGCCCGCGAGGAGTCGGCCGGCCGCACCGCCGTGCGGGGTGTGCTCCTGGAGGACGTGCCGGCCACGTCGCTGGACGACGGCTACCAGCCGCCGGTCGACGCCGGCGTGCGGTGGACCGGGCCCGACGGCGCGAGCCGGACCGGTGTGGTCGAGGTCTCCGGGCCGGCGCCGGCCGGGAGCGCCGCCACCGTCTGGCTGGACGCGAGCGGCGCCGTCGTGGACCCGCCGCGCACCGCGTTCGAGGCCGTCGCGGCCGGGATCCTCGCGGGGCTGTGCGTCCTGGGCGCGGGAGCCGGTGTGCTCGCGGCCGTCTGGATGCTCGCGCGCGAGGCCGTCGGACGGGCCAACGCCCGCCGCTGGACGCGCGAGTGGGCGCAGGTCGAGCCCAGGTGGAGCGGCCGGTGAGGACTCCTCGGCGGTGGCCACTGGCCGTTCGGGCGGGTGCCGGAGCGCGGGCGGGTGGCCGACCCTGGGACCCGTGACCGGTCCGAACGCGCCGAGCGACCCGAACGACCCGGGCGAGCCCGACGGCCCTCCGGCCGGGCCGGGACCGCCGCGGGGCTACTCCCGGCGGCAGTACTCCCGGCGGCACCGGCTGCAGGTCGCCGCGGACTGGCTGCTGGCCGTGGCCGGGCTCGGGATCGCGGCGTGGCAGCTCGCCCCGAAGCTCGGCGCGCTCTCGGACGTCGGCGGCCTGCTGGCCCGGCTCGACTGGGCCTGGCTGGGCCTCGCGGTCGCGCTCGGCGCGGCGTCGCTGCTCGCGTACGGCGACCTGCACCGGAGGTTCCTGCGCAGCACCGGGACGCGCCTGGGGTGGCCCACCGTGCAGGCGGTGACGGCGGCCGGCAACGCGGTGTCGCTGACGATCCCGACCGCCGGGGCGGCCGTCGGCGCCGGGTACACGGTGCACGCCCTGCAGCAGCGCGGGGTGTCGTTCGTGCCCGCGACGTGGGCGGTGGCGATGGCGGGCGTCGCGACCGGCGTCGTGTTCGCCGCGCTCGCGCCGGTGGCGCTGAGCTGGGCCGGCGTCGTCGGCCCGGTGGTCGGCGTCGGGGGCTCGTTGCTGCTCGTGTTCCTCGTCCCGGGCGGCTGGCTCTGGCTGGAGCACGGGCGGCCCGGAGGCGGGACGGGCTCGCCGCGGCCCCGCAGCCGCCTGCTCGCGACGGTCGAACGGCGGCTCACGGACCTGCGGCACTGGCTGGGCAGCCACCGCATGGGCGTCCGGCAGTGGACGTTGGTGCTGGTCACCGCGCTGGCGACCTGGCTGCTCGACTGCCTCGCGCTCGCCGCCTGCCTGGCCGCGACGGGCGCGGGCAGCGTGCCGGTGCACGCCATCGTGCTCGGGTACCTCGCGGCGCAGGCGAGCATCATGGTCGGGCTCACCCCGGGTGGCACCGGTCCCGCCGAGGCCGGGCTGCTCGCCGCCCTGGTCGGCAGCGGCGCCGGGGCCGCGGACGCGGCGCTCGCGGTGGTGCTCTACCGGTTGATCACCTGGATCTGGCCGGCCATGGTGGGCTGGGTGCTGGTGCTCGTGCTGGCCGGCCGCGGGCGCCGGCAGGCCGCCGCGCCGGTGCCGGACGAGACCGGCCCGGCCGCCGGTGACGACCGGGCCTGATCGGCGCCCCGCCGCCCGACCACGACGACACGCTGGTCGCCCGCGCCGCGGCGGCCGTGGTCGACGCGATGGGACCGACGCCCGGCCGGTGAACCCTCAACCCGTGGTCAACCACACGGTCCGCCCGCGACCGGACAGAGCTGGGGGTCGTAAGGCGCGCGCAGCCGCGCGATGAGGGCCCGGTGGTCGGGCCAGTCATTGCGAAGCCAACGGCCGACGCACAGGATCGTCACCCACCGCGCACCGGCGTCTCTGAGTGCGATGGTCGCGGACTGTGCCTTCGCGCCCGACAGCCATGCGTCCTCGACGAGGATGACGTGCTGGCCGACGACACGGTCTCGCCATCGATCGGGCACCACGAAGCGATCCCTGAGGACCGCTCGTCGTCCGTCGGTGCCGCTCGCTCCGAGACCGAGCCCGACCGGCAGCAGGCCGTCGCCATGATCCACCACTTGCCGCGCCAGCAGTGCTGCCGGATGTGCCGGACCTTGCGCGCGTGCCGACGGCACGAACGTGACAGCGCCGGGAGCCCGCCCCCGGCCCGAGCAAATGCACTCCCCGTGCAGGATGGA
The DNA here is from genome assembly GCA_001942415.1 of Pseudonocardia sp. CNS-139. Lineage (GTDB taxonomy): Bacteria > Actinomycetota > Actinomycetes > Mycobacteriales > Pseudonocardiaceae > Pseudonocardia. The sequence goes on along the minus strand of MKJX01000191.1, from coordinate 5,663 downwards.
CGTGCCGCGGACCATCAGCGCCAGGTCAGCAGCTTGTCGATCTCGGCGCCGGCAACAGCAATCTCCTCGACACAGGCCATGATCTCGCGCGTGCTCGTCGCTACCTGTACGGCCGGCAGTCCGACGAGCTTCCGTGCCCACTCATTGGCTTCGACGACAAGGTCCGTGAGGATGACGGGCCGTCCGTGGGCTACCGCTTGCCGAGCCTGGATGCGCGCCCCGGACTTCTCGCCTGCTTCGACGACGATTGTCGCTCGCCCGTAGCCGGACATCACGGCGTTGCGCATGGGAAACTGCTGCGGCCGATGTGGTGCGTCGGGCCAGAACTGGGACAGGTCCAGGCCCTCCGCGGCGATCCGCTCCTGTAGCCCGTGGTGCTCTGCGGGTAGTGCCGGTTGATCCCGGTGCCGATGACAGCGACCGTCCGCCCGCCGGCGTCGAGCGCCGCATTGTGTGCCGCTGCGTCGATCCCCCTGGCCAGTCCTGACACAACGGAGACCCCACGCGCGACGAGGTCGGCCGCTATGGTGCCCGCGATCTCCAGCCCTCGGCCGGAGGCGGCCCGCGATCCCACCACCGAGACCGCGAAGTCGGATGCGACGAGCTTCCCTCGGTGGAACAGGATCGGGGGAAGCTCGTGGATCTCGCGAAGCTGCTCCGGGTAGTCGTCGTCGAGCAGCGTGAGGAAGCCGAGGCCGGTCGAGCGCCATGCTGCGATGTCGGACGCCGAGCGTTGCAGATCGGGCTGATCGGAGCTGAACAGATCCGCCGGGACGTGCCGGTGCCACACGGCGAGCGCGGAGCCCGCCTCGACGACCTCGGTCGCGATCTGCGACCACGTCAGCCCGGCGGGTCTCTCGCGGAGCAGCGCAACCATCGCGGCGCGCTCCGCGTCCTCCGGCTCGGGCTCCACGGGAGGCAGCGTAGGGGCTGGTTCGCGTCGGGACACGAACCAGGACCGTATCCGGCGGATGTCGAACATGCGTTCGATTCTCGCTGTGCGGTGTCTGCCTGTCGAGTCGTGGGCGGAGCGGCGGCCGGTCTCAGACGCGCGCGGGTGCCCGGCGCGGGCGGACCCGGGTCGGCGAGTCCTGTCGGCGCAGCAGGCCCGGCGCGGCCGCGAGCACCCCGGTGGCGAGCAGCCCGGCGAAGACCAGCAGGCCCAGCTCCGGCGTGACGTAGAGGGTGAGCAGGCCGAGCCCGATCACCGGCCCGGCCAGCCCGACGTAGCCGGCGAGGAACACGCCGGCCAGCGCCTCGGCGCGGCGCTGCGGCGGGGCCAGCGCGGCGACGGTCGCGATCGCGCCCTTGAACGCGAGCCCGGCGCCCGCCCCGGTGAGCGCGCCGCCGGCGAGGAAGCCGGCCAGGCTCGGCTCCGGCAGCCACACCGCGACGACCAGCACGACCAGCCCGGCGACCAGCGTCGGGACGGCCGCGGCCAGCACCGTGTGCGTGCTGCGGGTGGCCGTCACGGCCTGGGCGGCGACGGCCGCGCCGAAGACCAGGAACGACACCGCGCCGGCGAGCACGAGCGAGGGCTCGTGCAGCGTGCCGGCGAGGAAGCTCGGCGCGAGCGAGGTGAAGAGGCCGAACGCCGCGAACGACACGAACGCCGCGGTGGCGGCCGCGAAGAACCGGCCGCGCGCGCGGGTGGCACGGCAACCCGCTGCGGGCGGTACGGCGGCCGCGGGACGGGCGCGGCGTGCGTCTCCGGCGTGGCCAGCGCGAGCCCGGCGGCGACGAGCAGGAGCCCGAGGAACACCGCGTACGGCACGGAGAGCGGGGCCGGCGAGCCCTGCGCCAGCAGCCCGGACGCGAGCGCGCCGACGCCGAACCCGCCGAGGTTCGCGCTGGTCGCGACCAGCTGCGCGCGCCGCGGGGACGCGCCGGGCCGGTGTGCGGTGTGCAGCTCGGCGATCCACGCGGTGGCCGTCGCGGTGACGGCGCCGACGCCGAGCCCCGAGAGTGCCCGGGCCAGCACCAGGCCGGGCAGGTCGGGCCAGACCAGGAAGATCACGGCCGCGGCGGCGTTGGCGAGCACCGCGGGCACCAGCACCCGGCGGCGGCCGTGCCGGTCGGACAGGTGGCCGACGAGGAACAGGCTGACCGCGACGCCCACCGCGTACGCCGCGAAGACGACCGTGACGACGAACGCCGAGAAGCCGTCCCGCTCCCGGTAGAGCGTCCACAGCGGGGTCGGGACGGTGGTGAACGCCATGACCGTGAGGAAGGCGAACGCACCGCCCAGAAGCCGGCGTGGTGGCGCGAGAAGGGCAGCACGGCACCAGTGTCGGCTGCGCGGGTCATCGCGCGCCACGAACATTGACGCACACCGTCATCTCCAACGACGATGACCGGTGTGGAGCTGCGCCAGCTCGCGACGTTCGTCGCGGTCGCCGAGGAGGCCGGCTTCACCCGCGCCGCCGACCGGCTGCACGTCGTGCAGTCGGCCGTGTCGGCGACCGTCCGCAGCCTGGAACGCGAGCTGGGCGCGGCGCTCTTCGCGCGCACCACGCACCACGTCGAGCTGACCGACGCCGGGCGCGTGCTGCTGCCCGAGGCCCGCGCGACGCTCGCCGCCGCGGCCGCGGCGCGCGAGGCCGTCGACCAGGTCGCGGGCGGCCTGCGCGGGACGGTGCGGCTGGGCATCCTGCAGGCCCCCGTGATGCGGCCGGTGCACGTGCACAGGTGCTCGCGGACTTCCGCGCCTGCACCCCGGGGTGGCCGTCGAGGTGCGGCACGCCGGCGGGTCCAGCAGCGCGGCCGAGCAGCTGCGCGAGGGCCGGCTCGACATCGCCTACCTCGCGCTGCCGGCCCGGCGGGCCGCTGGGCTCACGCTGCACCCGCTGTGGCGCGAACCGCTCGTGCTCGCCGTCGCGGCCGGGCACCGGCTCGCCGGCAGCGGGCCGCTGCGGCCGGCCGACGTCGCGGGCGAGCCGTTCGCGGAGCTGCCGCCGGGCTGGGGCACGCGCATGATCGGCGACCGCGCGTTCGCCGCCGCGGACGTCCGCCGGACGATCACCTACGAGGTGAACGACACGGCGACGGTGGTGGAGTTCGTCCGGCACGGGCTCGCGGTGGCGCTGCTGCCGGCGTCCGTCGTGGCGGACCTCCCGGAGGTGACGGCCGTCCCGCTGGACGCGCCGGACCTCGGCTTCGAGATCGCCGTCGCGGTGCCGGCCGACCGGCGGGTCGGCGCGGCGACCGCGGCGCTGCTGGGAACGGTCAGGGGCGGTGCGCCCGTGGGTGCGGGGGCGGCGGGTTCCGCACCGAGATGACGCCGCCCACGTCGTGGGTGAGCCAGCCCAGCAGCGTGGCCTCGTCGAACGTCAGCGGCACCCGCGGGCCCTGCCAGCCCAGCGACGCCGTCTGGTGCCGGGTGAGCGCGTCGCGCAGCAGCGTCGCGAGCTCCGGGGTCGCCTTCACGGCCCGTCCGTCGTGGCGCACCTCGTGGCTGCCCGGCGGCGCGCCGGCGAGGTCGGCGCCCGTGCTGAGGACGTAGCCGACGCCCTGGCGGTCGTCGAATCCGGTCACGATCATCGGGGCTCCGCTGTTAGGGGACGCCCGCGCCGAGGCGGGCGAGCCGGTCGGCCTCGGCTGCGAGCCGGGCGACGGTGGGGTCGTCCGGGTTCACGCCGTGGCGCAGCGCGAGCCGGCGGACGTGGGGTAGCCGACCTGCGTGCGGTTCTGCTCGTCGGCCCACACCAGGAACCGCATCGGCAGGTCGATGCCGAACGTCGGGGCCGCGGCCACGAGCGCGGCCTCGGCGTCGGGGAGGGTGACCAGCACGAGCGTGGTGGGCCGCAGCGGCGGGCCGCCGTCCGCGGGCGGGGTGGCCAGGTCCACCAGCCCGACCGACCGGGTGGGTGCGCGGTCCGCGCCGCGCCGCAGCCGGTCCACGGTGGCCGGCACGGCGGCGGCACTGGGCAGCGTGATCAGGTAGTCCGTCGGCGTGATGCCGACGAGCGGCGAGCCGAGCGTCGACCCGCTGCCCGGCGCGACGGCGTTCAGCACCGCCGCGGTCGCGTCGTGCAGCGCGGTCCGGGCGGCGTCCGGGGTGACCCCGGAGACGGCGGCGACGTACTCGGCGCTGTTTGCCGTGACCGTGACGGCCCCGTCGGCGCCCTGCCGCACGAGGTAGTGCTGCGGCAGGTTGGCGCCGGCGACCTGGCTGACCCGCAGGAGCGGCAGCCCGGCGGCGGCCGGTCCGCCGATCACCTCGGTGGTCGGCGGGAGCTGGACGCCGACCGCCCGCGCGGTGGCGGTGTGGTCGACGGTCGTGACGACAACGCCGCCGCCCGCGGTGATCGCGTCCTGCACCTGCCGCACGACCGTGGGCACGTCGGCGCCGGCCGGGGCGACCACCGTGCCCGGCGCCTGCCCCGGCACGGGGACGGGTGCCGGGGCCGAGGTCGGGGGGAGGTTCCCGCAGCCGGTGAGGACGAGTGCCAGCACGGCGCCCACGACGGCGGCCGCGCGGCCCCGGATCGAGGGGGCCCGAACCGGGACGGACATGGGCGGCTCCGCGTGATCGGGGTCTGGCGGACCCTATCCGTACCCGTGCCGGCGCTGTGCGGGAGACGCCGGACGTGGCCTCGGCGGCGCCGACCGGCCCGGGTGAGGAGCCTCACGCGTGCGACGTTTCCCGGGTGGCTACCGCTCGGTAACATGCCCCGGACCGGGTGTGTGTCACCCCGCCCCGTCCCGCACGGTGGCATTGTCGGCGGGACGCACGCCCAGCCCGTGCACCGGCAGGAGGTCGAAGGGGTCCGATGAACATCGTCGTGCTGGTCAAGCAGGTGCCCGACACCTACTCGGAACGGAAGTTGTCCGGTTCGGACGGGACGTTGGACCGGGACGCCTCGGATGCGGTGCTGGATGAGATCAACGAGCGTGCGGTCGAGGCGGCGTTGCAGTTGAAGGAGGCGCACGACGGCTCCGGGGTCGACTCGGTGGTGACGGTGGTGACGATGGGCCCGGACCGGGCGTCGGATGCGATTCGCAAGGCGTTGTCGATGGGCGCGGACAAGGCGGTGCACCTGTCGGACACGGCGTTGCGCGGCTCGGACGCGGTCGCGACGGCGAAGGCCCTGGCCAAGGTCGTGGGCACGGTGGAGTTCGATCTGGTGATCGGCGGGGAACGAGGCGTCGGACGGGCGTGCTGCGGCGGTGCCGGCGATGGTGGCCGACGTGCTCGGTCTGCCCGCTCTCACGCATGCCCGGGAGATCACCCTGGACGGTTCGTCGGTGACGGTGCGCCGGGAGACCGATGACGGGGTGACGGTGTTGTCGGCGGTGTTGCCGGTGGTGGTGTCGGTGGGGGAGAAGATCAACGAGCCGCGGTATCCGTCGTTCAAGGGGATCATGGCGGCGAAGAAGAAGCCGGTCACCACCCTGACCTTGGCCGACGCCGGGATCGACCCGTCCGAGGTCGGTTTGGCGAACGCGTTGACCACGGTCACGGCGTCGCAGCCGAAGCCGCCGAAGTCGGCGGGGGAGAAGGTCGCCGACGAGGGTGAGGGCGGCACCCAGGTCGCCGCTTACCTGGTTGCGCAGAAGCTCATCTGAGGACGAAGGGGACTGAGTCATGGCTGAGGTGTTGGTTCTCGTCGACCATGTCGAGGGTGAGATCCGCAAGTCCACGTTCGAGCTGCTCACCGCCG
>MKJX01000190.1 GCA_001942415.1 Pseudonocardia sp. CNS-139 | reverse complement strand
GCGGGGCCCGCGCCATTCCCGAATGGACTCCGCGATTTGCCGGCGCGGAGCGGGAATTCGCCTCCTGACTGCGGACTAGCCGGCGCGCCAGTAACCGCAGAACGTCACGCGGTCCTTGGGAACACCACACCCGATCCAGTGCCGGCGGGCGCCGGTGGCGAGCGCCTGTTCCCCGGCCACCCAGCAGTGCGTGCCGTCGGCGGGCGGCTGCGCGGCGCGCACGGCGTCGAGCGCGGCCCGGCCCGGGACGGCGTGCGGGTCGGCGCGGACGACCCACGTCACCTCGACACCCGCGGGTGCCTCCAGGTCCTGGCGGTCGTCGTCGGAGGGGATCTCGACGACCGCCCGGCCCGCGGCGTCGGCGGGCAGCGACGCCAGGATCCCGGCGACGGCGGGCAGGCCCGACTCGTCGGCCACCAGCAGCACGCCCGTGGCGCCGGGCGGCGGGTTGAACGTGATGCCCTCGTCGAGAAGGGCGACCGGGTCGCCCTTCTCGCAGGTCTGCGCCCAGGTGGTGGCCGGGCCGGCGGTGTCGCCGTCGCCGTGCAGCGCGATGTCGACGTCGACCTCCGGCCCGCTGTCGCCGTCGCCCCGCCACGCGCGCACGGTGAAGTTGCGCAGCACCGGCCGGGTGGTCCGCGCCGTGGTGAGAAACCGCAGGTAGGAGACCATGTCGAGCTTGCGCGGGACCTGGTCGAGCGTCCCCCCGGACACCGGGATGAACAGCCGGAACCACTGGTCGAAGCCCATCGGGCGGAACCGCTCGGCGTCGCCGTCGCCGAGGGTGACGCGCGCGAAGTGCGGCGAGAGCCGCTCACGGCGGACCACGTGCAGGGTCAGCAGCTCGGTCGCCTCCGGCTTGACCCTCGTCGCGTTGATGTTCTGGCGCGCCATGCCACCCTCCTCAGATGAGAAGGTGAGGCTAACCTATGTCGTCACCAGGCGACCGGCAGCTCGTGCACCCCGTACACCGCCCCCTCGTGTTTGAAGGGGATCTCCTCGACCGGCGCGGCCAGCCGCAGCGTCGGGACCCGCCGGTACAGCGTCCGGTAGGCGACCTGCAGCTCCATGCGGGCGAGCGGCTGGCCGAGGCACTGGTGCACCCCGAAGCCGAACGCCACGTGGTGGCGGGCGTCGCGGGTGACGTCGAGCCGGTCGGGGTCGGGGAACGCGGCGGGGTCGCGGTTGCCGATGTCGCCCGCCGCGATGATGCCCTCGCCCTCGCGGATCACCTGCCCGCCGACCTCGATGTCCGCGAGCGCCACCCGGCGCCGCCCGTTGTGCGTGATGTGCAGGTACCGCAGCAGCTCCTCGACGGCGCGCGCGACGACCTGCGGGTCGTCGGTGTCGCGCAGCACGGCGAGCTGGTCGGGGTGCCGGAGCAGGGCCAGCGTGCCGAGGGCGATCATGTTGGCGGTCGTCTCGTGCCCGGCGATCAGCAGGAGCACACCCATCCGGGCGGCCTCGGCCCGCGTCAGCTCGCCCGCCCGGACGCGTTCGGCGAGCCCCGACAGCAGGTCGTCGCCCGGGTCGGCGAGCTTCGCGCCGACCAGGTCGTCGAGGTAGCCGGCCAGTGCGTGCAGCGCCGCGCCCCGCTCGGCCTGCGGCACGTCCCGGCTGATGACCGCCTTGCTGTTGCGCTGGAAGAAGTCGTGGTCGGTGTAGGGCACGCCGAGCAGCGCGCAGATCACCAGCGACGGCATCGGCAGCGCGAACGCCTCCACCAGGTCGGCCGGCGACGGCCCGGCCAGCATGGCGTCGAGCAGGTCGTCCACGATCTGCTGGACGGCCGGGCGCAGCGCCTCGACCCGCCGGACGGAGAACGGGGGGAGCACCATGCGCCGCAGCCGGGCGTGCTCGGGTCGGTCCATGAGGATGAAGCTGACCGGCGACCCCTCGGCCCCGGCGATCTCCATCGGGTAACCGGGGCGGGTGATGTCGGAGCTGACCCGCCGGTCGGCCAGCACGGCGCGCTGCTCGGCGTAGCCGGTGACGATCCACGGCGTCGCGCCGTTGCTCAGCCGGACCCGGCTCACCGGGCACCTCTCCTGCTCCGTGCGCAGGCCGGGCGGCGGGTCGAACGGGTGCCCGTCCGCCCGGGCCATCGGGAAGAGCGGCACGTCCGGCTCGGCGGCTGCGGTGTCGGCGGGGTGCGTCGAGCGCGTCACGGGAGACCTTTCGTCGGAGGAGCGCCCGGGTCCGGGCGCGGGTGCCGGCCGGGCCCGCCCGTGGGCGTCACCGGGGCCAGCCAGACGGCGGTGATCGCGTCGACGAGCCCGGTGGCGGCATCGGCCCAGGTGGCGCGCGGGGTCGGGGCGCCGTCGGCGAGCGCGCGCTCGCGTTCGGCGAAGACGTGCACCATCAGGTGCCGGCCGATCTCGCCGCGCTCGGCCCGCACCTCGGGCGGCAGGGCCGGCAGGCAGCGGTCCAGCCCGTCGATCGCGGCCTGCAGCGCCGGCGAGGCGAGCGACTCCGTCACCATGATCGGGCGCAGCGTCGGGTCGGTCATGAGCTGCGCGCCGAACCGGGCGTACCAGGTGGGCGGGCCGAGCGCGGCGAGATGGTCGGCGTTCGGGCGCACGAGGCACGTCACCCAGTCCCGGACGTCGGTGGAGCCGGCGACCGCGGCGACCCTGTCTCCCCGCAGCTGCTCGACCCGCGCGGCGTGCCAGCGCACGATCGCGCGGACGAGGTCGGTCTTCGTGCCGAAGTGGTAGCCGACGACGGCCGTGTTGCCCTGCCCGGCGGCCTCGCCCACCTGCCGGTTCGACACGGCGAACACGCCGTGCTCGGCGAAGAGCCGTTCGGCCGCGGCGAGGATCCGCTCGCGGGTGACGGCGGCGCGCTCGGTGCGCGCGGTCCGCCCGGCTCTGGTCACGGCGACAGTGAAACGGCCCACCTGGATTTAAGTCAAGCGGTTGATTTAGATTCGCCCCATGCCCGACGCCCCGCGCCCGCCCGCCGCTCCCGCCCACCCGACCCGGCCGCGGGGCCAGGAGCTCGTCGCCGTGCTGGCGTTCGGCGGGATCACCGTCTCGCTCGTGCAGACGCTGGTCATCCCGCTGATCCCGCAGCTCCCGCGGCTGGTCGGCGCGCCGGTGGCGGACACGGTCTGGGCGGTGACGGCGGCGCTGCTCGCCGCGGCCGTCGCGACGCCCGTGATGGGGCGGCTGGCGGACATGGCCGGCAAGCGCCGGATGCTGCTGGTCGGCCTCGGCCTGCTGGTCGCCGGCTCGGTCGTCTGCGCGCTGAGCACGTCGCTGGTGCCGCTGGTGGTCGGGCGGGCCGTGCAGGGCACGTCCGCCGCGGTGATCCCGCTGGGGATCAGCCTCATGCGCGACCACCTGCCCGCCGACCGCGTCCCTCCGCGACGGCGCTGATGAGCGCGTCGCTCGGGGTCGGCGGCGCGCTGGGGCTGCCGGCCGCGTCGCTCGTGGCCCAGTACGCCGACTGGCACGTCCTCTTCTGGGTGGTCGCCGGGCTCGGCGTGGTGACCGCCGGGCTGGTGGTGGCGGTGGTCCCGGAGTCGGCGGTGCGCGCGGGCGGCCGGTTCGACGTGGCCGGGGCCCTCGGGCTCTCGGCCGGGCTGGTGTGCCTGCTGCTCGCGATCTCGCGCGGCGCCGACTGGGGCTGGGGGAGCCCGCTGACGCTCGGCCTCCTCGCCGCGGCCGCGGTGGTGCTGGCGCTGTGGGCCGGCTGGGAGCTGCGCACCCCGGCCCCGCTCGTCGACCTGCGGATCAGCGCCCGCCGGCAGGTGCTGCTGACGAACACCGCGTCGGTCGTGTTCGGGTTCTCGATGTTCGCGATGTCGCTGGTGCTGCCGCAGCTGCTGCAGTCACCCTCGGAGACCGGCTACGGGCTCGGCCTGTCGGTGCTGCAGGCCGGGCTCGTCATGGGGCCGAGCGGGCTGGTCATGATGGCGATGGCGCCGGTGTCGGCGCGGATCTCGCGCACCCGCGGGCCGAAGGCGACGCTGATGGCCGGCGCGTCGTCGTCGCGGCGGGGTACGTGCTCGGCGTGCTGCTGATGGCCGAGGTCTGGGAGATCGTGCTGGTCTCGGCGCTGATCGGGGCCGGCATCGGGCTCGCGTACGGCGCGATGCCGCGCTCGTGATGGCCGCCGTCCCGGTCACCCACACCGCGGCCGCCAACAGCCTCAACAACCTCATGCGCGCGATCGGCACGTCCGTCGCCAGCGCCGTGGCCGGGGTGATCCTGGCGCACACGGCCGTCTCCGTCGGGGCGCTCGCGGTGCCGTCCGAGACGGGGTTCCGGGTGGTGCTCGGGCTGGGCGCCGCCGCGGCACTGGGCGCGCTGGCCGTCGCGGCGTTCCTGCCGCGGGTGGGCGCTCAGGCGCCGCCGGTGAGCCCCAGCACGATCCCGGCGACGGGGTGCGCAGCCGGTAGACGATCCGGCCCGACCGCTGCGGGTGGAACGCGCCCGCGTCGGAGTCGATCCGCAGCACGTCCGCCTTCTCGCCGGAGAACGTGACCGCGGCCCGTAGCGGGTGCGCGAACGTCAGGTCCACCTGCTTGGCCCGCTGCCCCCACACGACGACCCGCCGCCAGGTGACGGCGAGCGTCGCGGTCATCCAGGTCCGCTGCCAGTTCGCGTAGGTGCCCGGGGCGCGGAACCGGTGGAGCGTGATCGAGCCGCGCAGCCCCTCCTCGAACACGAGCAGGCCCTCGGCGGCCAGCTCCGCGTGCAGCCGGCCGGCCATCCGCTCCGCGACCGGGGCGTCGCGCCCCGAGGCGGGCGGCGGCAGGTCCGCGAAGACCGCGCGCAGGTCGGGGCGGGTGCGGGCGCCGAGCACGGCGTCGACGCGCTGCGCGTACTCGTCCGGGCCCAGCCGGCCCTCCGCGAGGTGGGCGCCGAGCAGCGCGGCGGCGGCCTCCTGCTCGGCCCGTCCGATCCGCTGCAGATCGTCGGTCACGGGACCGAACCGATCGCGGCTCCCGCGCGAACAAGGGGGCAGACCGGTACGACTCGGACCCGCGACGTTCGGGCCAGCGGCCGGTCGGTTCGACCCGTTCCGTCCATCCGACAAACCCCCAAGATCCCGACAACCGAAGAACGTACCCGCTCGCATTCCCGGCGCAGCCCGCTCCGGGAGTCGATGACGCGCGCACCCGCACCGGGACGAGTCCGTCGTTCGCCGGGCCGTCCCGGGCTGCCCTGCGCTGTGCCCTGAAGGGGAGAGAATGTCCCGTCAGTCCCGTTTCCGGCGCCGTGGCGCCGGTCTCGTCGCGGCCGCGGCGGCCGTGCTGGCGAGCGCCGCACTGGCCGGCGTCACCGCCGGTCCGGCGGCCGCGTCGAGCCACCGCGAGGCGCCGCTGATCTCGGCGGACCCGGCCGTCGACAACACCGACGTGTACGCGTTCGTCAGCCCGGACCAGCCCGACTCCGTCACGTTCGTGGCCAACTGGTTCGGGCTCCAGGAGCCCAACGGCGGGCCCACGTTCTACCCGTGGGCCACCGACGCCAACTACGACATCAACATCGACACCGACGGCAACGCGAAGCCCGACGTCGGCTACCGGCTCACGTTCCGCACCGAGGACCGGCGCGGCAACGACACGTTCCTCTACAACAACGGCCCGGTGACCGCTCTCGACGACGAGAACCTGCTGTTCCGGCAGTACTACACGCTGTCGGTGAGCAAGGGCGGCGGCTGGACCAGGCTGCTGGAGGGCCAGGTCGCCCCGTCGCAGCTCGGGGCGGCGTCCATCCCGGACTACGCCACGCTGCGCGACCAGGCGATCGAGAACGTGCCCGGCGGCGGCAAGGTGTACGTCGGCGCGGCCGAGGACCCGTTCTTCGCCGACCTGCGCGTGTTCGACCTGCTCTACGGTGGCGACCTGTCCGAGGTCGGGCAGGACACGCTCGCCGGCACCAACGTCAACACGTGGGCGCTGCAGGTGCCGCTCACCGAGGTCACGGACAAGGGCGACCCGCAGCGCAACCCCGTGATCGGCGTCTGGAGCGACACCGAGCGGCGCACCATGCAGCTCTCGCCCGGCCGGGCGATGGCCGTCGGCGAGCCCGTGCAGGTGTCGCGGCTGGGCAACCCGCTCGTCAACGAGGTCGTGCTGCCGGCCGGGCTCAAGGACGCCTTCAACGGGCTCACCCCGGTGAAGGACGCCACGATCCCGGAGGTCGTCCAGCGGGTGACCGACCCGGAGCTGGCGCGACTGCTCGACGGCATCTACGGCGTGCCCGCCCCGGCCACGCCGCGCAACGACCTCGTCGAGATCTTCCTGACCGGCATCGCGACGAACGCGCCGACGCTGGACGGGTCGCCCGCGCCGATCCAGGCGGACCTCAACAGCCAGGTGCTCAACGCCGACAGCGACCCGAAGGCCTTCCAGCCCTCGGAGATGCTGCGGCTCAACACCTCGGTGCCGCCGGCCGCCGAGCCCAACCGGCTCGGGGTGCTCGCCGGTGACCTGCAGGGCTTCCCGAACGGGCGCCGGCTCACCGACGACGTCGTCGACATCGAGGTGCAGGCGGTGGCCGGTGCGGCCCAGACCGGCACGCTGGTCGACGCGCTCGCGACCGGCGACCAGGTGGACGCCAACGACGTCGCGTTCCTCGACGAGTTCCCGTACGTCGCGCTGCCGGGCAACACGACCACGGCGGACACGGGCGGCTCGGCCGGCCCGGGCGGCTCCGGCGGCTCGGACGACGGCGCGGAGGGCTCGTCCCTGCGCACCGAGAGCGACTCGTGGGTCGGGAACGCCTCGTCCGGCTCGCAGATGATGATGCCGGTCGCGCTGGCGCCGGCATCGGTGGCGCGCTGCTCGCGGGCACCGTGGTGCTGCTCGCGGTGCGCCGGCGCGGGCGGTCCGCCCGCCAGGAGCCGCCGGCCCCGCCGCGGTGACGGCCGGGGGTGGCCCGGCCCGCCCGGGCCACCCCCGTGCCCCCGTCCTCCTCCCTCCCACGGACTGGACCTCTCATGCCCACTTCCGCGCCGCCCGCACCCGCCCCGCCCGCTCCCGCGACCGCGTCCCCGGCCGGTCGCGCCGGCTCCTCCCGAGCGTCGCCGCCGTCGCCGCGTCGCGCTCGTCGCGCTTCGTCGCCGCTCTGGTGACGGGCCCTCTTCGTCGCCGCTCTGGTGACGGGCCCGGCCACGCCACAGTCGGCGACGCCGCAGCCCGTCGGCGACCGGCTCGCCGCCGTGATCCAGCAGTACCAGGACCGGCTGCGCCGGCTCCCCGACGACCCCGCGGCCTGGGCCGCGCTCGGTGCCGCGTACGTCGAGCAGGCCCGGGCGAGCGCGAACCCCGCCTACTACGCGCAGGCGCAGGGCGCGCTCGACCGTCCGTGCAGCTGCAGCCCGACGCCAACACGACCGCGCTCGTCGGGCTCGGGGCGCTGGCGACGCCCGGCACGACTTCGCCGCCGCCCGCGGGCACGCCGCGGCGGCGGTGGCGCTGAACCCGTCGAACGTCGAGGCGTACGGGGTGCTCGCGGACGCGGCCACCCAGCTCGGCGACACCGCGGCGGCGACGGCCGCCGTGCAGCGGATGCTCGACCTGCGGCCCGGCGTCGCGTCGTTCACCCGGGCGTCCTACGAGCTGGAGCTGCACGGCCGCACCGACGAGGCGCGCGCCGCGATGCAGCGCGCGCTGGACGCGGCGACGAGCCGCGACGAGCTGGTGTTCTGCCACTACTACCTGGGCGAGCTGGCCTGGGGCCGCGGCGACCTCGCCGAGGCCGAGGCGCAGTACAACCGCGGGCTGGCGGCCGTCCCGGGCGACCCGGCGCTCCTGCAGGGCCGGGCGAAGACGCTCGCCGCGCGCGGGCGCACCGACGAGGCGGTCGAGGGCTACCGCCGGCTCACCGAGCGCGTCCCGCTGCCGCAGTACCTGCTGGAGTACGGCGAGCTGCTGGAGTCGGCCGGGCGCACCGAGGAGGCGCAGGCGCAGTACCGGCTGATCGCCGAGCAGGACCGGCTCTACGCCGCGCAGGGCTCGCGCGACGACCTCGCGGCGGCGCAGGTGGCGGCCGACCACGGCGACCCGGCCGAGGCCGTGCGGCTGGCGGAGGCCGAGTGGGGCCGGCGGCAGGCCGTGTTCACGGCCGACGCGCTGGCCTGGGCGCTGTACCGGGCCGGGCGCCCGGCCGACGCGCTGCCGTACGCGGAGCGGGCGGCCGAGCTGGGCCGCCGCGACGCGACCGCGGACTTCCACCGCGGGATGATCCTCGCCGCCCTCGACCGCCCGGCCGACGCCGTCGCCGCGCTGGACGAGGCGCTGCGCACCAACCCGTACTTCTCGCCGCTGCACGCCCCCGAGGCGCAGCGCACCCTCGACGCGCTGCGGGGGTCCCGATGAGGGGACGCCGCTGGTGGTGGCGGCTCGGGGCGGTCGCCGCGCTCGGGTCGCTGGCGCTGCTCGCCGGGCCGGCGGGCGCCGCGGACGCGCACCCGCTGGGCAACGTCACCGTCAACCACTACGACGGGCTGCGCCTGCACCCCGATCGCATCGAGCTCACCGCGGTCGTCGACCACGCCGAGATCCCGACCCTGCAGCTCACGCCCGACCTGGACGCGGACGCCGACGGCACCGTGTCGGCGGCGGAGGCGCAGCGGCGCGCGGACGCCGAGTGCGCGCAGCTCGCGGCCGGTGCGCGCGTCACGGTGGACGGGGCCCCGGCGGCGTGGACACTCGACCGCGCCGGGCTGACCCGGCCGCCGGGGGAGGCCGGGCTCGCGACCACGCGCGTCGAGTGCGCGCTGCGGGCGCCGGTGGCGCTGGACGGGTCCGCCACCGTGGCGTTCGAGGACACCTACCTCGGCGACCGGATCGGCTGGCGGGAGATCACGGCCGAGGGCGTCGGCGTGCGGCTGGCGGACTCGACCGTGCCCGCCGCGAGCGTCAGCGACGGGCTGCGCGCCTACCCCGTCGACCTGCTGGCGAACCCGCTGGACGTCCGGGCGGCGACGCTGCGGGTGGAGCCCGGTTCCGGCGGTGGCGCCGCCGTCGCGGCGCCGGCCGGCGGCGGGCCGGTCGAGCGGGTGCTGGGCGAGCTGGACCGCCGGTTCACCGACCTCGTCGGGCGGGCGGAGCTGACCGGTTGGGTGGGTGTGTTGGCCGTCGGGCTGGCGCTCGTGCTGGGCGCGTCGCACGCGATGCTGCCCGGCCACGGCAAGACCGTGATGGCCGCGTACCTGGCCGGCCGGCGGGGCACCCGGTCGGACGCGCTGCTGGTCGGGGCCACCGTGACCGCCACCCACACCGCGGGCGTGCTCGCGGTCGGCCTGCTCGTCAGCGTCTCGGCGGCGTTCGCGCCGGACGGCCTGCTGCGCGGGCTGGCGGTGCTCAGCGGGCTGCTGGTGGCCGGCGTCGGGGTGGGGCTGCTGCGCTCGGCTGTCCGGCGTCCGGTGGCCGTGGAGCCGGAGCGGGTGCTCGTCGGCGCGGGCGTCGGGCACGGTCACGGGCACGGGCACGGGCACGGCCATGGGCACGGCCACGGGCATGGCCACGGGCACGGCCACGGTCATGGGCACGGCCACGGACATGGGCACGGGCCCGCGCCCCGGTTCGGGCGCGGGGCGCTGGTCGGGCTCGGCGTCGCGGGCGGCCTGGTGCCCAGCCCGACGGCGCTGCTCGTGCTGCTCGGGGCGATCGGGCTCGGCCGCACGTGGTTCGGGGTGGCGCTGGTGCTCTGCTATGGGCTGGGCATGGCGGCGACCCTGACCGTGGCCGGGTTGCTGCTGGTCGGGCTGCGGGACCGGCTGGAGCGGATCCGGGTCTCCCCGGGGCTGCGCCGGCGGACGGCCCGGCTGGCGGCGGCGATGCCCGTGCTGACCGCGGCGCTGGTGCTCGCGGTCGGGCTCGGGCTGGCGGTCCGCGGGCTCGCCGGTGCGGTATGAGCCCGATGCGCCGGACGAGCCCGATGCGCCGGACTGGTCCGTTCGGGCGTCCCACGGCCGTGCTGCGGGGAATAGGGTTCGCGTGCCCGAACCGATCACCTCGCTGCTGCGAACGCTCCGGACGTGAGGACCCTGCTGGTGGCCGACGCCGACGTGCCGGACGCATCCGGCCGTTCCGACGAGGAGCTGGTCCGGGGTGTGCAGGCCGGTGCCCAGGCGGCGCTGGCGGCCCTCTACGACCGGTACGGCCGGCGTGCGTACTCGCTGGCCCGCCGGATCTGCGCGGACGAGGGACTGGCCGAGGACGTCGTGCAGGAGGCGTTCCTCGCGTTCTGGCGGGAGCCGGGACGGTTCGACCCCGCGCGCGGCGGCTTCGGAACGTGGATGCTGACGCTCGTGCACCACAAGTCGGTCGACGCCGTGCGCCGCGAGAGCGCCATCCGGCGGCGCACCGTGCCCGCCGCCGAGGACGGGGAGTGGCCGGTGGCCGGGCCGGGCGCCGACCAGGGCGCGCTGCGCGCCGTCGAGGCGGGAAAGGTGCGCGCCGCGCTCGGTGACCTGCCCGCCGACCAGCGCCAGGCGCTCGCGCTCGCGTACTTCGGCGGCTACACGCAGCGGGAGGTCGCCGCGCTGACGGGGGTGCCGCTGGGCACCGTCAAGTCGCGGATGTTCAGCGGGATCCAGCGGTTGCGCGGCCTGCTCGGCCCGGTGCTGGGCGAGATCTCCACCGACACGGCGGTGGTGCCCGATGAGCAACCGGAACGGGACGAGCGCCCCCTGCCCGCTCGGCGACCAGGCCGTCGCGTTCGCGCTGCACGCGCTCGAACCCGGCGAGGAGGAGGCGATGCGCATCCACGCGGAGGGCTGCCGCTCCTGCCGGGCGACGGTCCGCGAGACGGAGCTGGTGATGAGCGCGCTCGCGGGCACGGCCGAGCAGGTCGACCCGCCGCCGCGGCTGCGGGCGAACCTCATGGCGGCCGCCGCCCGCACGCCGCAGGAGGTCCCGCGGCCGCCGGCCCCCGCACCGGCCCCGACGCCCGTCGAGCAGCATCCGCGGTTCGCCGCCCGCAACCGGCGCCGGGTCGCGCTCGTCGCCGTCGCCGCCGCGGTGGTGGTCGGGATCGGCGGGCTCACCGCGTACACGGTGCAGGTGCAGCAGCAGCGCGACGCGCTGGCCGCGCAGGCCCAGGCCCTAGCCGCCGCCGTCACGCAGCTCGGCGCGCCGGGCAGCGCGCTCGCGACGCTCCGCACGCCCGCGGGCGACCCCGTCGCGGCGATGCTCGTGACGCCCGAGAGCCGCACGGTCGTCACGGCCGGGCTCGCGCCGAACGACCGCGCCGCGTCGGTCTACGTGCTGTGGGGGACCGGCGACGGCGATCCGCGCCCGCTCGGGACGTTCGACGTGACCGCGCCGGAGCCCGCCGCGCACGCCGTCGCCGATACCGACGCCGGCCCGTTCGCCGGGTACGCGGTGTCGCTCGAACCGGGCCGGACGATGCCGGCCACCCCGACGGACGTGGTGGCGAGCGGCCCGGTGGTGGCCTGACCCTGACGCGCCGCGCCGACGTGCAGCCCGGGGTTGCAGCAAAGCCACCCTGACGCAACGTCGCTGCATGAGGGTGGCTTTGCTGCATCGGGTGGGGCGGCGCTCCCGGGCGGCTCGCGCCGTCAGCTCGCGCGGAAGCCGGCCGGGCGCTCGGGGGAGGCCTCGGCCAGCGCGCGCCGCACCCCGCCGGCGTCGAGGTTGGCGCCGTAGACCGGCGTGCCGGGCTGCTGGCGCCAGGACTCCGCGAGCGACCCGCCGTCCACCGGGTCGAACCCGAGCTGCTCGACGATGGCGAACACGGTGTCCTTGCCGGGACCGTCGGCGCCGGCGACCGGCAGCGCGATCCGGCCCGCCGTGCCCGCGGGCGCGCCGTTCTCCAGCAGGAACCTCCAGTTGATGCCGTTGAACACCTTGAACACCGGCGTGCCGAGCTGCTCGGCGACCCACACGCTCTCCGGCGTGCCGTCCTCGATGGCGGCGATGCGGCCGTCGCGCTGGCGCGGGTAGTAGTTGTTGGTCTCGACCACGGGCGCCCCCGGCCGCGCCTTGGACGTGATGCCCGGGGCCAGGTCGGGCACGTTCTTCTGCGGGATGCTGACGATCACGAGATCCGCGTCGGTCGCGGCGTCCGCGGCCCACACGGGCGTCGCGCCGGTCTCCGCGGCGAGGTCGGAGAGGGTCTCGGGGGCCCGGGAGTTGGCGACGCGCACGTCGTGGCCGAGCGCGGCGAGCTTGCGCGTGAGCGTGCCGCCGATCTTGCCCGCACCGATGATGCCGATCTGCATGGCCTCGGCAACTAGCGCGGCGCGGCCGGCATTCCGCCCGCCCGGCGCTCCATCCACCCGACGGCGAACGCGCACATCGGCGCCGCGTCGACCAGCACGCTCTCGGCGGCACCGACCCGTCCGCGGCTGCCCTGGCCGGTCGCCAGGAAGTCGGTGACGATCTCGGCGAAGTAGTCCTCGGCGAACCCCTCGACCACCGGGTCGGCGGTGTCGAACTCCTCGACCGGGCGCCAGCGCACGCCGTCCGGCCCGGCGAACGGCACCTCGTAGCGGATCACGCGCTTGCCCGGGAGGTCGGCGAGGTGCTCGGCGTGGTGCAGGAGCGTCATCGTGTCGAGCGGCGCGCCGATCATCACGACCTTCCCGCCGGCCGCGACGAGCTTGGCGAGCGGCGAGCCGGGCCCGTAGCCGTAGTCGAGTGGGTGGTCGTCGGTGAACCACGCGGCGCGCGCCCCGATCGCGGCCATCGAGGCGCCGGCGCCGCCGCTGCGCAGCGCGCCCGGCCACGTGCGCAGGAACTCGGGCAGCGCCCCGTTGTCGCGCGCGGAGCGCGACGCGCCCGGGTCGAACGGGGGCACGTGCGGGCGCCACGCGTCCGGCACCCGGCCGTGCTCGTCGAGAAGCTCGTCGTAGCGGGCGTCCCAGTCGGTGTAGGCGAGCACGGTGCCGCCGGGCGAGACGGCGTCGAGCAGCCCACCGACGACGGCGTCGGGCCCGTTGAGCAGCCGGCCGACCGTGCTCAGCGCGCCGTGTGCGAGCACGGCGTCGCCGGGGCGCAGGCCCAGCTCCGCGAGGTCGGCACGGACGTCGGCACGGGTGACGAAGGGCACGAACCGGACCCTAGTGCCCCGTCCGGAGAGGTTCAGCACCGAACTCGACGGCCCAGCCGCCCGCCGCTGGGGGATGGCTGGCCGGCGGGGTGGGCAGGCGGAGTGTTGCCGACCGGGCCGAGTACGCCCGGTACGAGGCCCGGTCGGCGCCTTGCCGGCGGGTGCCTGGATCCGCCGATTCCCGCCCGAACCTCCCCGGACGGGGCACTAGCCGGGCGCGCTCTCGTACGCGTCCGGGTAACGGGCCGCCCGGAACCCGGACGCGCCCAGCAGCAGCCCGGCCAGCCCGATCCCGGCCGCCCCGGTCCACAGCGCCGTGACCAGGCCGGCGGCGTCCGCGAAGAACCCGCCCAGCGGGGCGCCGACGACGATCGCGGCCCGGTTGAACGAGCGCATCGTCGCGTTCGTGCGGCCCTGGAGCCGGTCGGGCGTGACGGTCTGGCGGTAGGCCATCTCGATCGGGCCTCCGCGCCGAACCCGACTCCGTAGAGGAACTGGCCCGCCGCGGCGACGGCGACCGCGGCGACCCCGTCCGTGGTGGCCGCGAGCGCCACGACGCCGATCCCGCCCGCCTCCAGCAGCCGCGCGCCCACCACCGTCGCGGGCATGCCGAGCGGCGGGCCAGCGGTTCCGACGCCGTGCTGCCGGCCAGCCCGCCGATCCCGGCCAACGCGTACGTCACGCCCAGCCCGACGGGCCCGATCCCCAGCTCGACCAGCGCGAACGGCACGTACGCGACCATCGCGACGGAGTTGGCGAGGAACCAGCCGTGCGTGCCGATCGCGAGCGGGCCGAGCGTGCGGTGCCGGTAGACCCAGCGGGCGCCCTCGGCGAGGTCGGCGAGCACCGACCGGGACGCGCGCTCCGGGCGCGGGTCGTCCAGCGGGACGGTCGCGGTGAGCAGGGCCGACACCGCGTAGCTGACGGCGTCGGCGAGCAGCGCGAGCGGCGCCCCGGCCGCCGCGACCAACCCGCCGCCGAGCAGCCGCCCGCCCGTCGTGGTGGCGGCGTTGCTCTGCTCCAGCCGGACGTTCGCCCGGTGCAGGAGCCCACGCGGCAGCAGCCGCGGCAGGAACGACTGGTGCGCGGCCGCGTTCAGCACGTCGAAGATCCCGAACCCGAGCATCAGCGCCGCGAGAGCCGGCACGTCCAGCACCCCTCCGAGGGCGAGCAGCGGGACGCAGCCGAGCACGACGGCGCGGGCCACGTCGGTGCCGACGAGCAGGGGCTTGCGCCGGACCCGGTCGGCGACCACCCCGGCGAACAGCCCGACGGCGAGGTAGGGCAGGACGGTCGCGCCCTGCACCAGCCCGACGTCGGCGGCGGAGCCGCCGAGGTCGACGACCACCAGCACCCCGAGCGCGACGTACGTGATCTGGCTGCCGAGCCCGGAGACGGTGGCCGCCAGCCAGAACCGCCGAAACCCCCGATGCCGGCGCAGACCCCCCGACCGCACTCCGAGCCCTCTCCCCCCGCGCGTTGTGGAGCCACATTGCACGTCAGGGGGCGCCCCCGACAGCGTTCTGGAGCCATATTGCGGTTGGGGGGCCGCCTTGACAGCGTTATGGAGCCAGAATGCGGTCTGGGTCCGTCCCCCCGCAGCCAGGTCCGAGTGGCCCCGTCCGGCCGACGCCCAGCGGGTCCAGGTCGCGCGGGTCGGGCACCGGGGTCCAGTGCCCGTCCACCACCGCGTAGTCCCAGCCCGGGCCGTCGGCCACCAGCCGGCCGACGCGTCGACGAGCCGGTCGACGTCGGACTCCGCCGTGCCCAGCCCCAGGCTCGCGCGGACGGCGCGGCCGTCGGCGGTGCCGGCGAGCCGGTCGACGAGCGGGTGGGCGCAGAACTTCCCGTCGCGCACGCCGATGCCGTGCTCGGCGGACAGGACGGCCGCGACCAGCCCGGCCGGGTGGCCGTCCACCGCGAACGAGCAGACGCCGACGCGGTCGGGCGCGTCCGCCCAGATCCGCAGCGTCCGGACGCGGGCACGCCCGCGAGCCCGGTCTCCAGCCGGTCGAGCAGGGCGCGCTCGTGCCCGGCGCCCGCGTCCAGCAGCCCGTCGAGGCAGCGGGCGGCCTGCGCGAGCGCGGCCGCGCCGAGCACGTTGGGGGTGCCGGCCTCGTGACGATGGGGCGCGTCCGCCCAGGTCACGGTCGTGGCGCCGGCTCCGGCCGTCACGCTGCGGACGGCGCCGCCGCCGGCGAGGTAGGGCTCGGCGGCGTCGAGCCAGTCGCGCCGCCCGACCAGCGCGCCCGCGCGTACGGGGCGTAGAGCTTGTGCCCGGAGAGGGCGAGGTAGTCGACGCCGGCCGCGGCGATGTCGACGCGGCGGTGCGGGGCCAGCTGCGCCGCGCGACCACCACGCGGGCGCGGCCGCGTGCGCGACCGCGGCGACCTCCGCGAGCGGCAGCACCTCCCCGGTCACGTTCGACGCGCCGGTGACGGCGACCAGCGCGGCCGGGGCGGCGGCCAGCGCCACGCGCAGCCCGTCGAGCGTCTCCGCGACGGTCGGGGCGGCGGTGAGCACCCGGCCGGAGCGCCAGGAGATCAGGTTCGCGTGGTGCTCGACGTCGAGCCGCAGCACGTCGCCGGGCACCGCCCCGGCCAGCAGGTTCAGCGCGTCGGTGGTGTTGCGGGTGAACACGACGACGTCGCCGGCGCGGGCCCCGACGAACCGCGCGACGGTCTCCCGGGCCTGCTCCAGCACCGCGGTACAGACCTGCGACGCGTAGCCGGCGCCGCGGTGCACGCTCGCGTAGTAGGGCAGCAGGTCGGCGACGTGGTCGGCCACCGCCGCCAGCGCGGGGGCGCTCGCGGCGACGTCGAGGTTGGCGTAGCGGGCGTGCCCGCCGGTGACGAGCGGGACGCGCAGGCCGGCCCCGGCCAGCGCGGGGACGGCGGGACGGGACAGCACAGCGGTCATGACGGGGCCTCCGGGACCCACAGGGACCCGGTCGGGCGTGGCGGGTCCGCGCTTGCCGCCGTGGGTGCGCGGCGGCCAGGTCGTCACCCGGAGCACCCCACCGCGGAGGAGGGTTGCCGGCCAGCGAGCCGGGGCTTGGCGCTGGCGCTCTTGACCTTGCCGGAGAAGTTACGGGGGCCGGACCGGCCCGGTCAAGCCGGCCCGGCCCCGATCACGGATCGATCACACGACCTCGGTGAGCTTTCCGGTGGCGACGTCGAACACGAACCCGCGGACGGCCTCCTTGCGCGGGACGAACGGGTTGGCCTTGATCCGGGCGATCGACTGGCGGACGTCCTCCTCCAGGTCGGGGAACGCCTCGGCGGCCCATTCCGGCTTGATGCCGGTGTCGGCCTGGACGGCCTTCTTGAACTCGTCGTCGGTGAAGGTGAGCATCCCGCAGTCGGTGTGGTGGATGAGGACGATCTCCTCGGTGCCGAGCAGCCGCTGGCTGATCGCGAGCGAGCGGATCTCGTCGTCGGTCACCACGCCGCCCGCGTTGCGGATGACGTGCGCCTCGCCCTCGTGGAGGCCGAGGATGCGGTAGACGTCGAGCCGGGCGTCCATGCACGCGAGCACGGCGAGGTGCTTCGCGGGCGGGAGCGGCAGCGGGCCGGTGAACGACGCGGCGTAGGCGGCGTTGTTGGTCAGCAGTTCGTCGGTGACGGACACGGCAGGTCTCCGTTCCGGAGAAGGGGACGACGGACGCGAAGCGGCCGCGACACAGACCAGTGGGGGCGCGAAGGCGCAGGCTAGGCCCCTGGCCGCGACGCGGCCCGGCGACAGAACTGGTCGAACTGGGCGCTGCGTCGACCGGGCCAGAACGGCTCGAGTTCCATGCGCAGCACGCAATAAGTGAATCGCGCAGGTGGGGGGTTCGGCAACCCCCGTTCGCCGTCCGGTCAGGCGCGGGCGGCGGAGTCGGCCAGCGCCCGGCCCAGCGCGGGCACGACGTACGAGCCGCGGCCGCCGGTGGCGACCACCGGGCCGCCCGCGGGCACCAGCCCGCTCGGGCGCCGGCCGGCCAGCACCACCCGCCGGGCCCGTACGCGGCCCGTCCCGGTGCGGAGCCCGGCGCCCGCCCGGCCGTTGCAGCTCGACCGCCCGCACCGGGTCGCGGTGGCGCAGCACCGCACCCCACGCCGTGGCCGCCGCGGTGAGCGCGGCGACCGCCTGCCCGGCCGGCACCCGGCGCCCGGTACCGTCGCTGAGCAGCAGCGATGCGCCGGTCTCGCGTTCGATCTCGCGCCACAGCACGCTCGCCTCGGCGGCCAGCCGCGGCTGGGCGCCGTGCTCGCCCCAGACGTCCGGACCGGCGGCCCGCCAGACGTCCCCGGCCCCGCGGCACTCCAGCAGCGCCACCCGCGCGCCGCGGCGGGCGAGATGCCAGGCGGCGGCCGCGCCGAGCGCGCCGGCCCCGACGACCGCGACGTCGACGGTGAGAACGGGACACGGCACGGGGGCCTCCATCGAATCCCGGCGGAAGCACCCCGCACCACACGTGGAGAGGGTTGCTGCGGCGTCGCGGAGCCGGGTCTCTCGGCCGCTCGAGATGGACGATCGACAGTAGGCGGCCGGGGGCCGCGGCTGTCAAGGAATCGGCGGCGCCGGACATTCGCGGAGCAAAGTGTCCGGTCATTTGTGAACATCGGATGGCGCGGGACACAGTCCCCGGGAACTCCTTGAAAATCGGCTCGTCAGATACGTACCGTCGATCAGCGGCCCGCACCGGCCGCCCCATCCAGAGCGGCCGAGAGACCCGGCTCGACGACGCCGCAGCAACCCCCCGCGCAGGCGGGTGCGGGTGCTACCGCCGGGAGCGATGGAGGTCGCCGTGCACGCACCGAGGAGCGCCGTTCCGCGCTCCGCGCGCCTGCGCACCGTCCCGCTGCGCACGACGTGGCACGCCTGGCGCCACCACGTCGACCTCTGCCGCACGAACGCGGCCCTCTGTCCGGCCTGACGCTCCCCGCGCCCCGCCCACCAGCGCGCACCGCCCCGACGGTGCGGCACCCGGCCCGCAGAAGGACCACCCGATGACCGCGTTCCCCGTCAGATCCGGCTTGCGAGCCGGCGTTCTCGCCGCCGCCGCGCTGCTGCTCGCCGCGTGCGGCGGCACCGCCGCGCCCGCCGGTAGCGCCGCCGACCCGGGCACCCCCGTGCCCGGCGGCACGCTGCGCTTCGCCGTCGGCAGCGACCAGGGCTGCGTCGACCCCCAGCAGGTCGGCAGCAACGACACGATCTACTCGCTGCGCCAGATCGTCGACTCGCTCACCGACCAGGACCCGCAGACCGGTGAGCTGCGCCCCTACCTCGCCACGAGCTGGGAGAGCAACGCCGACGCCACCGCGTACACCTTCACGCTCCGGGACGGCGTCACGTTCAGCGACGGCACCCCGCTCGACGCGGACGCGGTGAAGGCCAACTTCGACAAGATCCCGCAGATCGGCGCCCGCGGCACGCTGCCGAAGGGCTACCTGGCCGGCTACGTGGGCACGACAGTGGAGAGCCCCACCCGGTTCACGGTCACGTTCTCCCAGCCCAACGTGCAGTTCCTGCAGGGCACCTCCACCCACAGCCTCGGCATCCTGTCGCCCGCGACCGTCGCGAGGTCCGACGACGAGCGCTGCGCGTCGGTGGTCGGCTCCGGGCCGTTCGTGATCGACTCCTACGTCCGCAACGAGTCGATCACCCTGACCCGGCGGGCGGGCTACAGCTGGGGCTCGTCGCTCTGGGTGGCGCCGGGTGAGGCGTACCTGGACCGCGTCGAGTTCCGGATCGTGCCCGAGTCGGGCGTGCGCGTCGGGTCGCTGCAGTCCGGCGAGGTCGACGCCATCGGCAACATCGCCCAGCAGGACGAGGCCCCGCTGACGGCGGCCGGCGCGCAGCTCATCGCCCGCGCCAACCCCGGCATCCCGTTCGGCATCAGCTTCAACCTGAGCAGGCCGATCGTCTCGGAGCCGGCCGTGCGCGAGGCGATCACGCTCGCGATCAACCGGCCGGAGATCGTCAGCACCGTCTACACCTCGCAGACGCTGCCGGCCACCAGCTGGCTCGCGTCGAGCACGCCGGGCTACGCCGACCAGTCGTCCGTGCTGACGTTCGACGCCGCGCGCGCCGGGCAGGTACTCGACGCCGCCGGCTGGACGCCCGGCCCGGACGGCATCCGGCAGAAGGACGGGCAGCCGCTCTCGATCGAGCTGATCTGGTTCGCCAACGCCGCCGCCAACCGCCCGACGGTGGAGCTGGTGCAGCAGCAGCTGCGCGCCGCCGGGATCGACCTGCAGCTGCAGGAGCGGCCCATCGCCGACGCCACGCCGATCCAGCAGAGCGGCGAGTTCAGCGCCACGTGGGGCAACCTGACCCGGGCCGACCCGGACATCCTGCGCTCGTCCTACTCGACGGCCGGCAACAACTTCTACCGGTTCACGCCCGGCCCGCTCGACCAGCTGCTCGCCGAGCAGGCCGCCGAGCCGGACGAGGCGGCGCGCAACGCGATCGTCGCGCAGGCCCAGGACGTGCTGGGGGAGAACCACTACACGGTGCCGGTGGTGGAGCTGACCACCGTGCTCGGGGTGGGCCCGACCACCCACGGCATCACGTTCGACGCGTCGTCGCGGATCTTCCTGCACGACGCCTGGAAGTCGGAGTAGCGGTGGGTCCCACAGCCCGCTACCTGCTGCGCCGGGCCGCCATGGCGGTCGGCGTGCTCTGGGCGGCGTTCACCGTCTCGTTCGTCGTGCTCTACCTGCTGCCGGGCGACCCGGTGGCGACGATGGCGAGCGGCGGGCTGGACGGCGAGCCGCTCAGCCCCGAGCAGCTGGACGAGCTGCGCGCCCGCTACGGGCTCGACCAGCCGCTCGTCGTCCAGTACGGCACGCGGCTGTGGGACGCGCTGCACGGCGACTTCGGCACGTCCATCCAGAACGGGCAGGACGTGCGCGGGCTGATCCTGGAGGCGCTGCCGCCGACGGTGCAGATCTCGCTGGCCGGGCTCGTGGTCGCGATCGTCTTCGGCGGCGCGGTCGCGATGGTCGCGACGTACACCCGGGCGCACTGGCTGCGGCAGGTGCTGATGGGGCTGCCGTCGCTGGCGGTGTCGCTGCCGGTGTTCTGGGTGGGCCTGATGCTCGTGCAGGTCTTCTCGTTCGGGCTGGGCCTGCTGCCGTCGGTCGGGGCGAACGGGCCGCAGGCGCTCGTCCTTCCGGCCATCACGCTCGGCCTGCCGACGGGCGCGCTCGTGGCGCAGGTGCTCGCGAAGAGCCTCTCGCAGGCCCTGGACGAGCCCTACGTCGCGACGGCCCGGGCCAAGGGCGTCGGGCGGGTGGACATCCACCTGCGCCACGCCCTGCGCAACGCGGCGCTGCCGGCGCTGACCGTGCTCGGGACCGTGGTGGGCAACCTGCTGGCCGGGTCGGTGGTGGTGGAGACGGTGTTCACCCGCCCGGGCATCGGCCGGCTGACCGTGGCGGCGGTCGGCATCCAGGACATCCCGGTGGTGCAGGGCGTCGTCGTGTTCGCCGCGACCGTGTTCGTGGTGGTCAACCTGCTGGTGGACCTCGTCTACCCGCTGCTCGACCCGAGGATCGCGACGGAGGCGGCGAGATGACCGAGCTGTTGGTGCGGGAGGTCGGGGCCGGCGCGGCGCCCGGCTCCGGGACGGCCGTCCCGGTCGCCGCGAGCCGTCGTGAACGGCTGGCCCGGCTGCTGCGGTTCCTCCGGCAGCGGCCGGGGCTCGTGGTGTCGATCGTGTTCGTCGCGCTGGTGCTGGTGGCGGCGTTCGCGCCGGCCGTGCTCGCACCCGCGGACCCGAACGTCGGCGTGCCCGCCGACCGGCTGCAGGCGCCGGGGGCCGCGCACGTGTTCGGCACCGACTACCTCGGCCGCGACGTCTACACCCGGGTGGTGCACGGGGCGGCGCTCTCGCTGCAGGCCACCGTGATCGCGGTGGCGGTCGCGCTGGTCGTCGGCGGGCTGTTCGGGCTGCTCGCGGGGTTCGTCCGGGGCTGGGTGGACGAGGGCCTGATGCGGTTCGTGGACGTGCTGCTGGCGATCCCGGCCGTGCTGCTGTCGCTGGCGCTGATCACGGCACTGGGCTACGGAACGGTCAACGTCGCGATCGCGGTGGGCGTGGCGAGCGTCGCGAGCTTCGCGCGGGTGATGCGCTCGGAGACGCTGCGCATCCGGCAGTCCGTCTACGTCGAGGCGGCACGGTCGGTCGGCACCCGCTGGTACGTGACGCTGTGGCGGCACGTGCTGCCCAACGCGGCCGGACCGGTGATGGTGCTCGCGGTGCTGGAGTTCGGGCTGGCGATCCTCGCGGTGTCGTCGCTGTCGTTCCTCGGGTACGGCGCGCCGCCGCCCGCGCCGGAGTGGGGCTCGCTGATCGCGGAGGGCCGCAACTACATGGCCACGGCCTGGTGGCTGTGCGCGGTGCCGGGCGCGGCGATCGCCGCCACGGTGCTGTCGGTGAACCGGATCTCCCGGGCGATCGACGGGGAGTGGGCGAGGGCGCGATGACGGACCCGCTGCTGGAGGTCGAGGACCTCCATGTCTCCTACGGCACGTCCGGCGGCGACGTCCACGCCGTGCGCGGCGTCTCGCTGACGGTCGCGCCCGGCGAGGTCGTCGCGGTCGTCGGGGAGTCCGGGTCGGGCAAGTCGACGCTGGCCCAGGCCGTGATCGGGCTGCTGCCCGGCACCGGCCGGGTGGACGCCGGGCACATCCGGCTCGCCGAGCCCGGCGGCGGCACCCGGGACCTGGCGGGGCTCTCGGAGAAGGCGCTGCGCGCGGTGCGCGGCCGGCGGATCGGGCTGGTCCCGCAGGACCCGGGCATCGCGCTCAACCCGGTGCAGCGGGTCGGCGCGCAGGTCGCCGAGGTGCTGCGGGTGCACGGGCTCGCGCAGAAGCGCACCGCGCACGCGACGCGTCGAGCTGCTGGCGAAGGCCGGGCTGCCGGAGCCGGACGTGCGGGCCGGGCAGTACCCGCACGAGCTGAGCGGCGGGATGCGCCAGCGGGTGCTGATCGCGATCGGGATCGCGGCGAACCCGCAGCTCCTGATCGCGGACGAGCCCACGAGCGCGCTGGACGCCACGGTGCAGCGGCGCATCCTCGACCACCTGGAGCACCTCACCCGCGAGTCGGGCACGGCCGTCCTGCTGATCACGCACGACCTCGGGGTGGCGGCCGACCGGGCCGACCGGCTCGTCGTGATGAACGGCGGCCGGATCGTCGAGCAGGGCCCGGTCGGGGAGGTGCTGGCCGCGCCGCGCGACGCGTACACGCGGCGGCTGCTCGCGGCCGCGCCCGGCCTGCAGCCGGTGCGCGGCACGGCGCTGCGCGCGGCCCCGGCGGCGGACACACCGCCGCTCGTGGAGGTGCGCGGTCTGGTCAAGGACTTCCCGCTGCCGCGCACCGGACGGGAGCGGCGCACCCTGCGCGCGTCGACGGGGTGAGCTTCACGATCGCCCGCGGCGAGACGCTCGCGCTGGTCGGGGAGTCGGGCTCGGGCAAGTCGACCACCGCGCGGCTGGTGCTGCGGCTGGCCGACCCGACCGCGGGCAGCGTGCACTTCGACGGCGCCGACATCTCCACCGTGCGCGGCCGGGAGTGGCGCGCGCTGCGCCGCCGGGCCCAGCTCGTCTACCAGAACCCGTACGCGTCGCTGGACCCGAGGTTCACGATCGCCGAGGTGATCGCCGAGCCGCTGCGCGCGTTCCGCGCGGGGGACGCGAAGGCCCGCCGGGCCCGGGCCGCGGAGCTGGTGGACCGGGTCGCGCTGCCGGCGTCCGTGCTGGACCGGCGCCCGGCCGAGCTGTCCGGCGGGCAGCGCCAGCGGGTCGCGATCGCCCGGGCACTGGCGCTCGCGCCCGACCTCGTCGTCTGCGACGAGCCGGTCTCGGCGCTGGACGTCAGCGTGCAGGCCCAGGTGCTGGACCTGCTCGCCGAGCTGCAGAACGACGCCGGGCTGACCTACCTGTTCATCTCCCACGACCTCGCCGTGGTGCGCCGGATCGCGCACCACGTGGGCGTCATGCGGGACGGGCGGCTGCTGGAGCTCGCGCCCGCCGAGCAGCTCTTCGCCGAGCCGGGGCACGCGTACACCCGGGAGCTGCTCTCCGCGATCGCGGGGCAGCGCCGGCCCGCCCTCTCCGCCGCAGGGGAGCCGGCATGATCCCGCTCTCGATCCTCGACCTGTCCCCGGTGCCGCGCGCCGGGACGTCCGGCGACGCGCTGCGCCACTCGATCGACCTCGCGCAGGTCGCCGAGCGGGCCGGCTACCTGCGGTACTGGGTGGCCGAGCACCACCTGGCCCGCGGCGTCGCGTCCTCGTCCACGCCGGTGCTGGTGGCCCTGATCGCCGCCGCGACCGCCGCGATCCGGGTCGGCTCCGGCGCCGTGCAGCTGCCCAACACGCGCCCGGTCCAGGTCGCCGAGCAGTTCGGCACCGTCGCCGCCGTGCACCCGGGCCGGGTGGACATCGGCCTCGGCCGGTTCGACCTGCACAAGCTGCTCACGCTGATCCGGGCGAGCGAGCAGGGCTCGTGGACCGCGGGCGAGCCGCCGCCCGCACCGCCGTCGCGCACCGTCGACGGGCTGCTGATCCCGCCGCCCCCGCGGTTCGCCGGCGACCTGTCCGTCTACGGCCACCTGGGCGCGCTGCTGGGCTTCTCCGCCGACGACCCCGCCCCGGACTACGACGAGCAGGTCGGTGCCATCCTCGACTACCTCGGCGGCACCGCGAAACGCGGCGACGGCGAGCCGGTCACGGTGCCGCCCGCCGAGGGCGCCGACGCGCAGGTGTGGGTGCTGGGGTCCAGCCCGGGGGTGAGCGCGCAGGTCGCCGGCGCGCGCGGGCTGCCGTTCGCGGCGAGCTACCACACGATGCCCGGCACCGTGCTGGAGACGGTCTCCGCCTACCGGGAGGCGTTCCGGCCGTCCGAGCGGCTGGCCCGGCCGCACGTCATGGTCTCGGCGGACGTCGTGGTCGGGGAGACCGACGAGGACGGCCGCCGGCTCGCCGCCCCGTACGCGCAGTGGGTGCTCGACATCCGCTCCGGCCGCGGCGCCCAGCCCTACGTCACGCCGGAGGAGGCGCTGGCCCGGGACTGGACCGCGGAGGAGCGCGCGATCGTCGCCGACCGGGTGGAGACCCAGTTCGCCGGTTCCGCCGCCACCGTCGTCGAGCAGCTCTCGACCCTCGCCCGCGTGACCGGGGCCGACGAGCTGCTGGTCACGACCATCACCACGGAGCACGCCGACCGCGTGCGCAGTACCGAGCTGCTCGCGCAGGCGTGGGCGGGAGAGGGAGCGATATGAGTCCCTTCACGGAGGCGCGGATGCACCTCGGTGTGGAGCTGTGCGGGGCCGGCCGGCACCCCGGTGCGGCCCGCTGGGCCCGGATCGACCCGGCGGCACTGCTGACGCCGGCGCACCACGTGGCGCTGGCCCGCACGGCGGCCCGCCGCGGGCTCGACCTCGCGTTCGTCCCGGACACGTTCGTGGACGACGTGCCGGTGCTGGAGGCCGTCGCGGTCGCCGCCCGGGTCGCGCCGGTCGTGTCCGGCATCGGGCTCGTGCCCGCGGTGCCGGTCACGCACACCGAGCCGTTCCACGTGTCCAAGGCGGTCGCGACGCTCGACACCGTCTCGGGCGGACGCGCAGGCTGGGAGCCGGTCCTGTCCCGCACGCCCGCCGAGGCGGCGCTCTTCGGCCGCAAGCCCGCCGCCCCGCCGGACGTGCTGTGGCGCGAGGCCGCCGACGTCGTCGAGGTCGTGGTGCGGCTGTGGGACTCGTGGGAGGACGACGCGGTGATCCGCGACGTCGCCACCGGCCGCTACCTCGACCGCGACAAGCTGCACTACATCGACTTCGCGGGCGAGTTCTTCTCGGTGAAGGGCCCGTCCATCACACCCCGCCCGCCGCAGGGACACCCGCTGGTCGTGGTGCGCGCCGACGAGCCCGCGGCGCTGCCGGTCGCCGGACGCTGGGCCGACGTCGTCCGGATCGCGGCGCCCGACCTGGATGCGGCCGCCGTCACACGGGAGCGGGTCCGGACGGCCGTTGCCGCCGCCGGACGCGACCCGGACGATGTGACGGTGCTGCTCGACGTCGAGGTGCACCTCGCGGAGGACGCCTACCGGGCCCGGGCCGACGTGGCCGAGCTCGACGTGCTCGCGGGTGCCCTGGAGCCGGCGTCCGTGCGCGTCGCGGGCAGCCCCTCCGACCTCGCCGACCTGCTCGGCCGCGCGGTCCGCGTCGGGGCCGCCGACGGCGTCACGTTCGTCCCGCTCGTGCTCCCGATCGACCTCGACGCCATCGCCGACCGCGCGGTTCCGCTGCTCGCCGGCCGCGGCCTGTTCCGCACCGGCCGCTCCGGCGGCACCCTGCGGGCCCGGTTCGGGCTGACCCGCCCGGCCAACCCGTTCGCGGCGGTGAACCGGTGACCAGGAAGCAGATCCACCTCGGCGCGCACTTCCCGGGCGTCAACAACACGACGGTCTGGAGCGACCCGCAGGCCGGCAGCCAGACCGACTTCGCGTCGTTCGTGCGCTTCGCGCAGAACGCCGAGCGCGGGCTGATGGACTTCCTCTTCCTCGCCGAGGGGCTGCGGCTGCGCGAGCACCGCGGCCGCATCCACGACCTCGACGTCGTCGGCCGGCCGGACACGCTCACCGTGCTCAACGCGCTCGCCGCCGTCACCACCAACCTGGGCCTCGCCGGCACGATCAACACGACGTTCAACGAGCCGTACGAGCTGGCCAAGCAGTTCGCGTCGCTCGACCACCTCTCCGGCGGGCGCGCCGCCTGGAACATGGTCACCTCGTCCGACGCGTTCACCGGGGAGAACTTCCGCCGCGGCGGCTTCCTGGAACGCTCCCAGCGCTACGAGCGCGCCGCCGAGGTCGTCGCCGTCGTGCGGAAGCTGTGGGACTCCCGCGGCGAGCCCGTGGAGCACCACGGCGCGCAGTTCGACGTCAGCGGGCGGTTCCCGCTGCCGCCGGGGCCGCAGGGGCACCCGGTGCTCATCCAGGCAGGCGACTCCGCCGAGGGCCGCGACTTCGCCGCCGCGGCGGCCGACGCGATCTTCACCCTCCACGGAACGCTGGAGGCCGGGCAGGCGTTCTACACCGACGTGAAGAGCCGGCTGCCCCGGCACGGGCGTGGCGAGCAGGACCTGAAGATCCTGCCCGGCGTCACGTTCGTGCTCGGCGACACCGACGCCGACGCCCACGAGCAGGCCGCGCACATCCGCCGCCAGCAGGTCTCGCCGCAGACCGCGATCGCGTTCCTGGAGCAGATCTGGGGCCGGGAGCTGGCCGAGTACGACCCCGACGGGCCGCTGCCCGACGTCGACCCGGACGTCGACAACGTCTCGATCACCCGCGGCCGCGTGCGGCACGCCCGCGACCCGCGCGCGGTCGCCCAGGAATGGCGCGACTTCGCGGCGGCCCACGGCGGGCTGTCGATCCGCGAGGTCGTGATCGAGAAGACCGGCCGGCAGTCGTTCGTCGGGGCGCCGCGCACCGTCGCCGCGGAGATGGACCTGTTCGTCCAGTCCGACGCCTGCGACGGCTTCATCCTCGTGCCGCACCTGACCCCGGGCGGGCTCGACCGGTTCGTCGCCGAGGTCGTCCCCGAGCTGCAGGACCGCGGCAGCTACCGCACCGCGTACTCCGGGCCGACGCTGCGCGACCACCTCGGCCTGCGCCACCCGCACGCACCGCTGACCCGACAGGAGAGCGCATGACCACCACCGAGTCACGGCTCGCGCAGGACTGGGCCGTCTGGCATGCCGCCCGCGAGGCGCAGCTCGCCACCCCGCACGGCTGGCTGAGCCTCACCGCGCTGCACTGGCTCGACGGCACCGCCCGCGGCTACGAGGGCCTGCCCGGCACCTGGCGGGCCACCGGCGACGGCGGCGTCGAGCTGACCGCCGACGGCGGCCTGGCCCTGGACGGTGTCCCCGTCACCGGCACGGTCCGGCTGGAGCCGGTCGACGGCAAGCCGGGCGTGCCCGTCGAGGTGGGCGAGCGGCGTGTCGAGGTGATCCGCCGCACCGACGACTACGCGCTGCGCGTGCGCGACCCGCAGGCCCTCACCCGCACCGCCTTCACCGGGGCGCCGGCGTTCCCGGTGGACGAGCGCTGGGTGGTGGAGGGCCGGTTCGAGCCCTACCCCGAGCCGCGGCGGCTCACCGTCGGCGCCGTCGTCGAGGGACTGCAGCACTTCCCGACCGCCGTGGGCGTCATCCGGTTCGCCCTCGGCGGCGCCGAGCACGAGCTCGTCGCGGTCCGCGGCCGCGACGGGGGCTTCGGCCTGCACTTCCGCGACGCGACGTCGGGGCGGAGCACCTACGGCGGCGGGCGCAACCTGCAGGTCGGCGACGCCGGCCCGGACGGCCGCCTGGCGCTCGACCTCAACCGCACCCTCAACCTGCCCTGCGCCTTCACCGCCTACGCGACCTGCCCGCTCCCACCGGAGGGCAACACGCTGTCCGTCGCCGTGGAGGCGGGGGAGCGCACCCCGCCGCGGCCCGACCTCGCACAGCCGTGAACCCCGCCGACGTCACCATCGACCCCGCAGCGATGCGGGACGTCCTGGGGCACTTCGCGTCCGGCGTGGTGGTCGTGACCGCGGCCGGCCCGGACGGGCCGCTCGGGTTCACCTGCCAGTCGTTCGCGTCGCTGTCGCTCGACCCCGCGCTGATCACGTTCGCGCCCGCGCGCACGTCGTCGACGTGGCCGCGCATCCGCGCCGTGGGGCTCTTCTGCGTGAACGTGCTGGCCGCGGACCAGCAGGCGCTGTCGGGCGGGTTCGCGCGGTCGGGCGTCGACAAGTTCGCCGGCGTCGACTGGCGGCCGGGCCCGGACGAGGCGCCGGTGCTCGACGGGGCGTGCGCGTGGATCGGGTGCACGCTGTGGCGCGAGTACGACGGCGGCGACCACACGATCGTCGTCGGGCGGGTCCGTGACCTGGCCGCCGACCCGTCGCGCTCGCCGCTGCTGTTCCACCGGGGCCGCTACGGCGTGGCGCGCCCGGACGAGGAGGAGTGCTGATGGTGAACGTGCTGGGCGTCGTCGGGGGCCCGGAGCCGGGCGGGCGCACCGCCACCGCCGTGGCGGGCGTGCTCGCGGGGGCGGCGAAGGGCGGCGCGACCACCTCGCTGCTCGAGCTGAGCGAGGCCGGCGTCGAGGCCGTGGTCGCGGCCATCGAGGCGGCCGACGCCGTGGTGTTCGGCAGCCCGGTCTTCCGCGCGACGTACAGCGCGCTGCTCAAGGACCTGCTGGAACGCACCGAGCGCGGCAAGTGGGGCGAGAAGACCGCGCCGCTGCAGGGCAAGGCCGCCGCCACCGTGATCACGGGGGCGAGCGGCCACCACTTCCACGCCGTCTCCGACCTGCGCGACGTGCTCGCCGGGTTCTTCGCCGTGCAGGTGCTCTCGCCGGGGCTGTACTTCGACCACGGCAACTACGTCGACCGCAACACGCTCAACGAGGACTCCGCGGCCCTGGCCGCCGCGCACGGCGCCGCACTGGCCGACCTGGCCACGGCGGTCCGCGCGTCCGGCGCCCTGCAGGCGATCACCCCGCAGATCTAGAGCCTCTCCCGGTTGCAGCAAAGCCACCCTCACGCAGCCAGGCTGCATGGGGGTGGCTTTGCTGCAACGGGGGAGGTGGTCACAGCTCCGGCGGGCAGGCCGGTTCGCCCGCCTCGCGGTCCGAGCCCGCCTCGATGTCATCCGACTCGACCACCTGCCCCCCGGTCGGCTCCTCGTTCTCAGGACGGAACGACCACGGCTCCGCCTCCTTCCTCTCGCCCTTCACCCAGATCCGCGCCATCACCGGCGCTGCCAGGCGCGGTAGTGGCTGCGGCGGATCGCGATGTCCGACGCGCGGCGGTTCCGCCACCACGCCGCCGGCGACCAGCGCCACCGTCGCCGGACGACCGGCGCTCGGTGGGACTTGGGGTACTGGCCGGCGCCGAGGCAGGGACACACCTCACGCCGGCAGGGATCGATGTTCACGACGGGCCCCCTCGGGCGACGGGTGACGAGGGGCCCGACCGGTGCACAGCAGGTTGGGGGGCAACAACTGTGCACCGGCCGAGCTTGTACGGTCGCATGTGCACGGGATCACAACGACCGAGTGCACAGTACAAGATGCATATGCACTTCTGAAAGTACCCTCCGTGCATCTGCGGCCGCGCTGCGTGCGACACTGCGCCTCGTGCCGCAGATCCCGACCGCTCGCCGCCTCCAGCTCGGCCGTGAGCTGCGCCGGTTGCGCGAGCAGGCGGGCATCACCCGGAACCAGGTCGCCGAGGAACTGGACTGCGACCTGACGAAGGTCTCCCGCATCGAGACCGGCAAGCAGGGCCTGTCGGTCGCCGAGGTCCGGCACCTGCTCGGCATGTTCGGCGTCGCCAAGGCCGAGGCCGACCAGATCGTCGAGGTCGCCAGGGAGGCGAAGAAGCGGTCCACGCACCGGGTGCCGGACTGGCTGCGCGCCTACGTCGGCTACGAGGCCGAGGCGGTCGAGATGTGGGACTTCCAGATCGACCTGGTGCCCAGCCTCTTCCAGACCGAGGCCTACATCCGGGCGATCACGCAGGCCGCCGACCCGGAGCGGGACCAGGCGGAGGTCGAACGCCTGGTGGCGATCCGTCGCGAGCGCCAGGCGCGGCTCGTCGGGGACGACCGGCCCCGGCTGCACGCGGTCGTCTACGAGGCCGCGATCCGCGCGATGGTCGGCGGCCGCGACGTGATGCGTGAGCAGCTGGAGCGCCTGCTCGAGATCGGCGCGCTGCCGACCGTGACGCTGCAGCTGCTCCCGTTCAGCGCTGGTGCCCACGCGGCGATGGGATCGGCGTTCATCATCCTGCGTCTGCCTGGTGCGACGGGCGCTCAGGTGGTCTACACCGAGGATCTCTGGTCGGGCGCCTACGTCGAGAAGCTGCCGCAGGTCTCCGCCTATAGTGTGGTCTTCGACCGCCTCTCCCGAACTGCCCTGGACGAGCAGGGCACGGCGGTGATGCTCGAGGAAGCTGTGGGTGAGCTGCGATGACGGACCTGGCCGGGGTGACCTGGCGGACCTCTAGCTACACGAACGGCAACGGCGGCGCTTGTGTCGAGGTGGCCGATCTCCCCGACGGGCGCCGGGCAGTGCGCGACACCAAGGACTTCGGCACCGGCCCGATCCTGCTGTTCGGGCCCGAGGAGTGGCGGGCGTTCGTGGCGGGCGTCAAGTCCGGCGACTTCGCCTGAACCGACCGGCGTCTTCCGTCGGAGGGCCTCAGACCGCAGGCGGTGACGGCTGCGGCGCGTCGAGATAGCCGTTGAGGAGCGCGTCGGTCTCCTCGACCAGCACCTCGGCGATGACCTCGACGTAGTGGTTGAGGCGCCGGTCGCGCACCAGGTCCCACTGCGACGAGACGGCCCCGTTGTGGCGGTCCCATGAGCCGATGACCAGGCGCGGGATCCGGGCCATCACGATCGCACCGGCGCCCATGACGCCCGGCTCCAGCGTCGTCACGAGGGTGCAGCCGGAGAGCTGCCAGGTGCCGAGGGCCTCCCCGGCGTGCCGCAGCGCTCGGATCTCCGCATGAGCAGTCGGATCGCCGGTGCGTTTGCGGTCGTGGTGCGCCGCGGCGATCTCGTTCCCGTCGTGGTCGTAGACCACCGCACCGACGGGCGGGTCGCCCGCGCCGGGGTCGGGGAGCTGCCGTGCGATCTCGAGGGCTCGGCGCATCCAGGGCTCGTACTCGGCGGTCGGCCATCGCTGCACGGCCGGATTCTCCACCCGATCCCGCGGGGCCGGGCGGCCAACCCGTTCGGCGGGACCGGCCCGACGATCTTGTCCGTAGGATCGACCGTCGATGTCCGACGCGTCTCCCGCATCTCTGCCCGACGCGTCCGGCGTCGCCGGATCGCTCGCCGACGGCGGGGCTGCCGCAGATGCCTTCCTGCACCGCGTCCTGGACGTCGGCTTGGCGTTCAAGCGCCGGCCCGAGATCTTCGGGCCGCGCATGCCGCCGCAACAGATCAGGGACCTGCTGGTCGACGAGCTGCCCGAGGAGCCGGTCGGAGCGGATGCAGCGCTCGACTCGTTCGTGCGTGATGTGCTCCCGTTGTGCAAGAACGAGGCGAGCCCGCGGTTCCTGGGGTTCGGCGACACCGGCGACGACGTGGCGGCGTTGGCCGGTGATCTCCTCGCCACGTTCA
This sequence comes from Pseudonocardia sp. CNS-139, assembly GCA_001942415.1. Lineage (GTDB taxonomy): Bacteria > Actinomycetota > Actinomycetes > Mycobacteriales > Pseudonocardiaceae > Pseudonocardia. Next base: position 19,858 of record MKJX01000190.1, on the reverse strand, counting down.
CCCAGCAGAACCTGATCAACCAGAGCATCGACTCGCCGAGCGCGACCTTCGTCGAAATCGCGGTGCTGCGCTGGCTGCGCACGCTGCTCGGTTTCGACAACCCGCCGGTCGGGGACGTGGCGACCGTGTGGGACGTCGGCGGCCTCGTCACGCACGGCGGCACGGCCAGCAATACCGTCGCGATGATGCTCGCCCGCGAGCATCGATCACCCGGCACGATGCGCGGCGGTGTCGCCGATGCCGGGCGGCTTCGCAGTGGGGGACTCCGCGCGGCATCGGCCACTACAGCGTCGAGAGCGCGCTGGCGTGGATCGGTGTCGGCTCGCGCTCCGTCGAGGTCGACACGGCCGGATTCCGGTACGACCTGGCGACCTTCGGCGAGCGCTGCGCGAGCACGCGGGGCAGGTGATGGCCGTTGTCGCGTACGCCGGCGACAGCCGCACCCAGACCGTGGAGAACCTGCGCGCCGTCCACGACGTCGTCCGGGAGGAGGACCCGGACATCTGGCTCCACGCCGACGCCTGCTGGGGTCTGATCTGCGCGTTCAGCGAACGCACCCGGACGAGGCTTGCCGGCATCGAGCACTACGACAGCGTGACCGTGGACCCGCACAAGGTCATGGCCGTTCCCTACAGCCTGAGCGCCCTCCTCGTGCGCAACCCGGTCCGGCTGCGCGCGATCTCCAGCCACTCGGACCTGATCATGCAGGAGGACTTCGCCTTCGGGCAGGTCACCCCGTTCGTCGGGACGAAGGGCTGGCTCTCGCTCAAGCTGTGGATGGCGATGCGCGCCCGGGGCCGCGCCGGGCTGGCCGCGTCCGCCGAGCACCGCATCGGGCTGGCGCGACGGTTCGCCGAGATCCTGGAGGCCCACCCCCGCATGGTCCGTCTGCACGAGCCGGACCTGACGGCCGTCGCCTTCTTGTACGTTCCCGACGACGTCGCCCGGGTTCTCGCCGAGGCGCCCGGCGCCCTCGACGAAGCCGCCGTCGCCCGGATCAACGGGATCAACCGGCGCCTGCACGCCCGGCTCCTCGCCGAGGGCAGGTGGCACCTGCACCAGTTCAGCCTGCCCGACGACCTCGGCCGGCTGCGCCGGAAGGCCATCCTTTACCCGCTGCGGTTCATGGCGACGAACTCCCGCGTCACCGAGCAGCACATGGAGGATGTGCTCGCGTACGTCGACCGGCTCGGATGCGCTCAACACGAGGAGCACCCATGACCGGCGGTGGCGCGTTCCGGGCCGTCTACGAGGAACCGGGGGCGTACGACCGGCTGCTGCTGCCCCACTACTTCCAGGGCGTCGATGACGTCGGGCTCGTGGACGAGCTGTTGGACCGCCGGTTCGGCCGGCCGTCGGGCGAGCTGAGAATCGTCGAGCTCGGCTGCGGTACCGGGCGGATGACCTCACGCCTCGCCGCGCACGCCCGCCGTCTGACGGTCGTGGACCCGAGCCCGGCGATGATCGACCGTGTGCGGGTCCGGGCTCCCACGGCCGACGTCGTCCTCGCGGACGCCCGTGACGCGCTCACCGATCTGCTGTCCCGGGGGCGCGCCGGCTCCTTCGACGTCGTCGCCGCGTTCTGGGCGCTGAACTACCCGCTCGGCCAGTTCTTCGAGACCATGACCGCGGACGCCGTGCGACCCGTCGACGACATGCCGCGGGCGCGCGAGCACGCGGCCGGCTTCGTGCGCCGACTCGTCCGGCTGCTGGCACCCGGAGGACACCTGCTCGTCCTGTACTTCGACCCAGACACCCCCGAACAGCAACTGGTCACCCGCATGTGGGAGCGCATCGCCCCGTTCCCCGGTCGGGGACCGCCCTATCCGCTCACCGTGTTGCTCGACACCCTCCGGCAGGAGGAGGCGGCCGGCCACGGCGACCTGACCCACACCCGCTACGCCGGGGCGGCGTGGGCTCCCGACCGGGCCGCCGCGGTCGCCTGGTTCGACGGGGTGCACTTCAAGGGCTTCCCCGCACTGGTCGGCGACCCCGAGGTACGCGCCGAGGTCGCCGCGATCGTGACGCGGTACGAGCGGCCCGCCGGCGACGTCGTCCTTCCGAGCGGCGTCCACGTGATCGACTTCGCGGTCGGCGCCATCCCGAGCGGCATCTGCCGGTCCGGGCGTGACGACGCAGGCGGCGGGGCCGATGTCCGCGGCCCGCGAGGTGCGCCGTCGGTTCGTCGGCGTGGCCGGCTACGGCGTGGCCTACGGCTCGCACGCGGCCGGGACCGCAGGCCCGGCCTCCGACCTGGATCTCGTGCTCGTCGGTCCGCGACCGTTGGCACCTGCGACCTGGACGCACTCGTCGACGCGGTCCGTGCGCTCCACCACGACCACGGACTGACCCTCGACACCGAGGTCGCGCACGCGGTCAAGCTGTACGCCACCCGTTCCGACGTCGACGCCGCCGTGCGGCTGCGGTGCTTCGCCCTCCGCGAGGACGGCGGGCTCGACGTGCCGCCGGTTGTCGTCGAGCCTGGTTCCTCAACTCGGAGCCGTTCCGCCTCAGGCTGCTCCTCAACGCCCTGACCAGCCCTCACCGGTTCCTCGGTGGCGACGTCCAGCGGTTCGTGCGGGATCGCCGGCGGGCCCGACGGGCGCTCGCGCTGCTCGCCGTGCTGCTGACCGGGCGCACCGTGTTCACCCTCGACGAGGCCGCCGGAGCCGTGACGATCGCAGCCGACGGATCTGCGGGCGAGGACTTCCTGGGTCTGGTCGACGGCCCGCACCTGCGCGCCGTCCTGGTCCGCGGGTTCACGGACCTGCGCGCCGAGGGCGTGGTGCGCGCGGTCGACGACCGGCGGATCACGCACGACCTGACCGCGACCCGCGCGACGCTCGCCCGCCTCCGTGACCACCGGTGGCCCGACCGCGCCGCGTCGGCACGCCTGGGACAATCGGTCGAACCCGAAGGAGGACCGTCCCGGTGAGCAACCACGAGGTGCCGTCGCTGAGCGACCAGGTCGCCGCCACCGTCTCGGAGGCGATCGGCCGCGCCTATCCCGAACTGGCGGGAGCGGACCCCGTGGTGCGGCGATCCGACCACGCGGACTTCCAGTCCAACGCGGCCCTCGCGCTGGCCAAGCGCGCTCGGACCAAACCGGCCGACATCGCCACCCGCACCCTCTCCGAGCTGGGCGGCGCGGGTGCGATCGGTGCCGTCGCCGTCTCGGGTCCGGGGTTCCTCAACATCTCCGTGGCCGACCGGCGGGTGTGGGAACAGGTGGCCGCGCGGCTGGCCGAGAAGCGGCTCGGCGTGGGGGAGTCGGAGGCGGGGCGGCGCACCGTTCTCGACTACTCGGCGCCGAACGTCGCGAAGGAGATGCACGTCGGGCACCTGCGCACGACGATCATCGGGGACAGCATCGCCCGGGTCCTGGGCTTCCTCGGCGCGGACGTGCTGCGCCGCAACCATCTCGGCGACTGGGGCACCCAGTTCGGGATGCTGATCCAGTACCTCGACGAGCATCCGGACGCCACCTGGCACCACGACGAGCTGGGCGCGGGCGCGTCCTCTGTCTCCGCGCTGGACGGGCTCTACCGGCAGGCCCGTGCCGCGTTCGACGCCGACCCCGCCTTCGCCGACCGGTCTCGGGCGCGGGTGGTCGCCCTGCAAGCCGGGGACACGGAAACCGTGGCGCGGTGGCGGGAGATCGTCGCCGAGTCGGAGAAGGCGTTCCGGGAGATCTACGACCGGCTCGGCGTGCTGCTCACCCCTGAGGACTCGGTGGGCGAGTCGTTCTACAACCCGATGCTCGCCGACACCGTCGCGGAGCTGCTCGCGGCGGGGATCGCCGTCGAGAGCGAGGGTGCGGTGGTGATCTTCTCCGAGGAGGTCACCGGCCCGGACGGGCAGCCCGTGCCGCTGATGGTCCGCAAGCGGGACGGCGGATACGGCTACGACACGACAGACCTTGCCACCATTCGCCACCGCATCCGCGACCTCAAGGCCGACTGGCTGCTCTACGTCACGGACTCGCGGCAGGCCCTGCACTTCCGCCTGATCTTCGAGGCAGCCCGGCGGGCGGGCTGGCTGACCGACGACGTCGACGCCGAGCACATCGCCTACGGGACGGTGCTCGGCCCGGACGGGCGCCCGTTCAAGACGCGGGCGGGTGGCACGGTGCGCCTCATGGACCTGCTCGACGACGCCGTCGCGCGCGCCCGAGCGGTCGTCGCCGAGAAGAACCCCGACATGGCCCCGGTGGAGCTCGACGCGATCGCGGAGCAGGCGGGCATCGGCGCGGTGAAGTACGCCGACCTGTCGACCTCGCGGGTCAAGGACTACGCCTTCGACGTCGACCGCATGGTCTCCTTCACCGGCAACACGGGCGTCTACCTGCAGTACGCGCACACCCGCATCCGCTCGATCCTGCGCCGCGCCGGGGACCCTGAGACGACGGTCGTCCCCGACGGCCCGCTCGAACCGGCGGAGCGGGCGCTCGCGCTGGAGCTGGACGCGTACGCCGGGGTGCTCGCCGAGGTCGCCGCGACCCTTGAACCGCACCGGCTGTGCGGCTACCTGTACGACCTCGCCCGCGACTTCACCACCTTCTACGAGGCGTGCCCCGTGCTCAAGGCGGAGGACACCGTGCGCGCCAACCGGCTGGCGCTCTGCCGGCTGACGGCCCGCACCCTCGAACACGGGCTCGGCCTGCTCGGGATCACCGCACCCGAGCGCATGTGAGCCCGGTCCTCTCCCGGTTGCAGCAAAGCCACCCTCACGCAGTCAGGCTGCATGGGGGTGGCTTTGCTGCAACGGGCCGGGGCGCACGACGGCCTCGATCAAAGGTGCATGCTGATCGGCATGCGGATTCTCGTGGTGGGTGCCGGGGCGACCGGCGGCTGGTTCGGCGCGAAGACGGCACTGGCCGGGCGGGACGTCACGTTCCTGGTGCGGCCCGGGCGGGCCGCCGTGCTGCGTGAGCGCGGGCTGCGGCTCACCGGCTCCGACGACGAGACGCTCGTTCCGCAGGTGGTCACCGCGGACGCGCCGGGCGGCCACTACGACGCGGTGCTCGTCGCGGTGAAGGCGCTCGCGCTCGCCCCGGCGATCGACGACCTCGCGCCCGCGGTCGGCCCGGAGACCGCGGTCGTCCCGTTCCTCAACGGGATGGCGCACGTCGACACGCTGCGCGCCCGCTTCGGCGACCGCGTGCTCGGCGGCGTCGTCAAGATCTCCAGCACGATCGGCCCGGACGGGGAGATCGTGCGGTTCGGGCCGCTCGCGAGCCTCGCCGTGGGCGAGCTGGACGGGAGCGTGACCCCGCGCGTCAAGGAGCTGGTCGCGACGTTCGACGGCGCCGGCTTCGACGTCGCGCAGCCGCCGTCGATCCTCGCGGCGATGTGGCACAAGTGGGTCCTCATCGCGACGATGGGCGCACTGAACTGCCTGGCCCGCGGCACCGTCGGGGAGATCGTGGCGCAGCCGGGCGGCGCGCTCCTCGGCCCGGCGCTGCTGGCCGAGGCGGCGGCCGTGTCGGCGGCGGCCGGGTTCCCGGTGCCGCCGGAGGAGCTGGCGGCCACCACGCAGACGATCACCCGGCCCGGCTCACCGTTCGCGGCGTCGATGTACCGGGACGTGACGGGCGGCCTGCCGACCGAGGTCGAGCAGATCCTCGGCGACCTCGTCGCGCGGGCCGCCGCGCTGGGCGTCGAGGTGCCGCTGCTGGACCTCGCGACGCTCCAGCTGCGGGTGCAGCAGCAACGCGTCCTGGGTGCCTGAGCGCACCCTTCGGGCGGCGTTCCTCGCGCCGCGCGGCGGCGTCGTCCAGAGTGGAGCGGTGCGCGTTCCCGAACAGGTCGTCCTCCTCGACGACGCCGGCACCCCGATCGGCGTCGCCGACAAGGCGACCGTCCACGGCCCCACCACCCCGCGGCACCTCGCGTTCTCCTGTTACGGCTTCGACGCGGCCGGCCGGATGCTCGTCACCCGGCGGTCGCGCCGGAAGCCGACGTTCCCGGGTGTCGTCACGAACACGTGCTGCGGGCACCCCGCCCCCGGCGAGCCGGTCGACGCGGCCGTCCGCCGACGGCTGGCAGACGAGCTCGGACTGACGGCCGTGGACCTGCGGCTCGTGCTGCCCGACTTCTCCTACCGCGCCTCGGCCGGCGGCGTCGAGGAGAACGAGCTGTGCCCGGTGTACGTCTGCACGCTGGTGGGCGAGCCGCGGCCGCACCCCGACGAGGTCGAGTGGGCCGGCTGGTGGGCGTGGGAGGAGTTCGTCACGGCCGCCGCGGCGGGCGAGGTGTCGCCGTGGGCGCGCCTGCAGGTGCCCCAGCTGGAGGCACGCCGGGCCGAGTGGGGCCGCGTGCCCGCCTGAGGGTGCACCGTGGCAGGCTTGCGCCGTGAGGCACCGATGAGGGAGATCACGATCTTCAGCGGCTCGGCTCACAAGGAGCTCGCCGCCGCCATCTGCCACCACCTCGAGGTCCCGCTCGCGCCGTCGCGGGTCACGAGGTTCGCCAACGACTGTCTCGAGGTCCAGCTCCTCGCCAACTGCCGCGAGCGCGACGTGTTCGTCGTCCAGCCGCTCGTGCCGCCGGTGCAGGAGAACCTCGTCGAGCTGCTGCTCATGCTCGACGCGGCCCGCGGCGCCTCGGCCGCCCGCATCACCGTGGTGATGCCGCACTTCGCCTACGCCCGTTCCGACAAGAAGAACGCGCCGCGGATCTCCATCGCGCCCGGCTGATGGCCGACCTGCTGCAGACCGCGGGCGCCGACCGCGTGCTGACGATGACCCTGCACTCGCCGCAGGTGCACGGGTTCTTCGGGGTGCCGGTCGACCACCTGCACGCCCTGCAGGAGCTCGCCGCCCACTTCCGCGGCGACGATCTCGGCAACTCCGTGGTCGTCTCGCCCGACCTGGGCAACGCCAAGGAGGCGTCCCGGTTCGCCCGGCTGCTCGGCCTGCCCGTGGCGGCCGCCGCGAAGGAGCGGCTCTCCGACGACAAGGTCGTGATCAGCTCGATCATCGGCGACGTCCGCGGCAAGGACGTGGTCGTGCTCGACGACGAGATCGCCCGCGGGTCCACGATCGTCGAGCTGTGCGACCGGCTCGCCGAGCACGACGTCGCGTCGGTGCGGATCGCGTGCACCCACGGCCTGTTCGCCGACGGCGCGCTGGAGCGCATCGGCGGCCGGGCGGACGTCGACGAGATCATCTGCACCAACACCGTCCCGGTCCCGCATGCGGACCTGTCCCCGAAGCTCACCGTGATCTCGGTGGCCCCGGCGCTCGCCGAGGCGGTGCGTCGGATCCACAACGGTGAGTCCGTGAGCGTCCTGTTCGACGCGCACTGACCGCCGTGCTCGTCGGAGAGGCCCGGGCCGCGGCCGCGGACTGGGTGCGCCGCCACGCGCCCGGGGTCCGCGGCGCGTTCCTCGCGGGATCGGTCGCCTTCCGGGACCCCCGCGCCGAGCAGCCGCCCTGGTCGGACGTCGACGTGCGGGTGGTCGTCCCGGACGCCGGCGCGGTCCGGCCGGGCCGGCTCCGGCACGCGGGCGCGCTGCTCGACGTCAGCCCCGTGCCGGAGCACGCGCTCGTGGACGCCGACCGGGTCGCGGGGTCGTTCCACCTCGCGCCGTGCTTCGCCGTGGACGGGGTGCTGTCGGACCCGACGGGCCGGCTGGGCGAGCTGCGGGCGGCGATCGCGCCCGGGTTCGCCCGGCCGCCCGCCGTCGCGCGCCGCTGCGCGGACGTCGCCGCGACGGCCACCGACCTGCTGACCGCGGCCGACCGGGCCCGCTCGTGGCCCGAGCACGTGCTGTCCTGGCTCTTCCCGACCAGCCTGCTCACGCACCTCGTGCTGGTCGCGGCGCTGCGCCCGCCCACCGTGCGGCTGCGGTACCGGGCCGTGCGCGACGTGCTGGCCGGCGTCCGCCGCCTCGACCTGCACGAACGGCTGCTCGGGCTGCTCGGCTGCGCCGCCGTCGACGCGGGCACCGTCGCCGCCCACCTCGACCGGCTCGCCGAGGTGTTCGACGCGGCCGTCCGGGTCGCGCGCACGCCGTTCCCGTTCTCGTCGGACGTGACCGCGCTCGCGCGGCCGATCGCGATCGACGGGAGCCGGCGCCTGGTCGCGGACGGCGACCACCGCGAGGCCGTGTTCTGGGTGGTGGCCACGTTCGCGCGCTGCCAGCACGTCATCGACGCCGACGGCCCCGACGACCTTCGCCGCTCCGCCGCGTCGGCGTTCCGGGACGCGGCGTCCGACCTGCTCGGCGTGCGCGGCGGCGACGACGTCCGGGCCCGGACGCGCGCGGCGCTGGCCGCGCTCCCCGGCCTCCACGCCGCGGCCATGGCCCCGTGACGGGGTGCGGTCAGGGGCTCTGGGACGATCCAGGCTCCAGCGGCGGCCCGAACGGTGGTGGGGGAATGACTGACCGGCCCGCGATCCGGCGCAACCGCACGAACTGGAACCTGCCGCCGGGTCAGATCACCACCCGCTGCGCCGACTGCGTCGGCGAGGGCGTGGTCATCACCGAGCGCGCCTACGCGTCCGGGGACGAGGGCGGGATCGTGCGGGTGCCGGCGCAGTGCCGCTCGTGCCGCGGCCGGGGCAGCTTCCCCGGGATGCAGCCGCCGGTCTAACGCCCTGCCGTGGTGATCACACGACGTCGGTGCGGCCCGAGGCGGCGGCGAGGTTCGCCTTCGCCGCCGCGAGCAGCATCGCGGCGTCCGACATGAGCGCGAAGAACGTGAACCCCGTCCGCCGGTAGTGCTGCGCGTGCTCCGGGCTCGCGCAGTAGATCCCGACCGGCAGGCCGCGCCCGCGCGCCGCGGCCACCACCCGTTCCAGCATCCGCCGGTAGCCGGGGTCGTCGAGCTGGGCGGACGGCGCGATGCCCGCGCTCAGCGCGAGGTCCGTCGGGCCGACGAAGATCGCGTCCAGCCCCTCGACGGCCGCGATCGCCGGCGCCGCGTCGACCGCGGCCACGCTCTCCACCATCACCACGCACCGCGGCGGCCCCGCGGGCGGCGCCCAGCCGAGCCGGGTCGGCCCGAAGCTGCGCACCCCGCGCGGCGGGTGGTGGCAGGCAGCCACCGCGGCCGCGGTCGCCTCGGCGTCGTCCACCATCGGGACGATCACCCCGTCCGCTCCGTGGTCCAGCGCCCGCCCGATCGCGCTCGGCTCGTTGAGCGGCACCCGGACGACCGCGGGTGTGCCGGTGGCCCGCAGCGCCTGCAGGGCCGGGAGCAGGGCGTCGTCGCCGATCAGGCCGTGCTGCTGGTCGACGCAGACGAAGCCGAACCCGGCCGAGCCGACCAGCTCGGCCACCGCGGAACCGGGCAGCTGCAGCCAGCCGCCCACGACGTCGGGGGCGAGGGTGAGAGTGCGCACGGGCGCACTCTGCCAGTACCGGCCTACACGGACGCGGCCATCGCCTCCCGGACGGCGCCGTACAGCGACGACGCGCGGGTGTCCGGCACGCCCTCGACCACGTGGTTCATCACGTAGGCGAACGCGAGGCCGGTGTCCGGGTCGGCGAACCCGATCGACCCGCCGAGCCCGCCGAACCCGAACGCCGACGGCCCGTACCAGTAGGCGTCGGGGCCCGGCAGGCCGAAGCCGGTGCCGAGCCGGACGGGCACCCGCAGGATCCGGTCGACGCCGCTCGCCTGCTCGGCGGTGGCCGCGGCGAGCGACTCGGGGGAGAGGATGCGCCGCCCGTCGACGTCGCCGATCAGCGCGGCGTAGAAGCGGGCCAGCGCGCGGGCCGTGCAGATCCCGTTCGTCGACGGCAGCTCGGCGCGCTGCTCCTCGGGCCGGTTGTGGTCCAGCGCCGGTGTCACGACGGCCATCGAGCGCCGCGTGAGCGACGCCGGGTCGGCCCACGCCGCGATGATCTCCCGCATCGGCGCGGGCACCGCGTCCAGGTCGGTGCCCTCCAGCGCACCGACGTCCATCGACTCGGCGACGATCCGGCTGACCCGCGGCAGCTCCGGCTCCGGGAGCCCGATCCAGAGGTCGAGGCCGAACGGCGTGGCGATCTCCTCGCGCAGCACCGTGCCGACGCTGCGCCCGCTCGCTCGCCGGACGACCTCGCCGACCAGCCAGCCGTACGTCAGGCCGTGGTAGCCGACCGCGGTGCCGGGCTCCCAGAACGGGCGCTGTGCGGCCAGCGCGGCGACCACCGGCTCCCACGCGACCGCCTCCGCGGGCGTGACGGGGTGGTCGAGCGCGGGCAGCCCGGCCTGGTGGGTGAGCAGCCACCGGACGGGGACGTGCGCCTTGCCGCCCGCCGCGAACTCCGGCCAGTACGCCGCCACCGGCGCGTCGAGGTCGAGGTCGCCGCGCTGGGCGAGCACGAGCGCGCAGGTCGCCGTGACGGCCTTCGTCGTCGAGTAGACGACCTGCAGGGTGTCGCGATCCCACGGCCGTCCGGTGTCGGGGTCGGCGACGCCGCCCCACAGGTCGCGACCGGCTCGCCGTGCAGGTACACCGCGACCGCGGCGCCGATCTCCTGGCCGCCGGCCAGGTTCGCCGCGAACGCGTCGCGCACGCCCGCGAAGCCCGGGGCCGTGAAGCCGTCCACGGCGGCCATCAGTCGCGCCACCGGTCGATGATCCAGGCGCAGGCCTCGGCCTCGGTCATCTCCGGGAACTCCTCGGCGAGGGCGTCGAGCAGGCGTTCGGCCTCGTCGCGGTAGAGGCCGCGGGCCTCGGCCTCGCGGAAGTAGTCCTGCCGGGCGGCCGTGGGGCGGCCGCCTCCTGCGCCGCGGCCGGGCAGGGTGGAACGCCAGTTCATGAGCTCCTCCAGACGGTCGGGTGACCATCCCGGGGCCCCGTCGATCTCGACGTCGGGCTCGGGGAACGGGTGCGACGAACCGCCGGGGTAGCGCGAGCGCCACTTGTGCACGGCGTGCCGGGTGACGCCGAAGGCCTCGGCGACACCGATCACCCCGAGGTAGCGCTCGGTCATGGCGCCAATGACTACCATGCGCGGAACGTCGTCTCTGACGTGGACAACGTAGCGGTGGCGGGCAACGTCGTCAACGGCAGAGACGATGTTCTCTGCTGATCACCTCGCGTGACGACCGGTGGAACCCCGCTGGCATGCTGTCCGTTGCTCAGGAGAGCTCAGGGAGCCCGCCGCCGCGACTGCCGGGCACCGCACGACGAAGGGACCCGGCTGCCATGCCCGTCCGGCGCGTCGCCGCCGCCCGCCGGCGGCTCGGACGACTCGTGATGATCGGCCGCACGATCGCCCACGGCGGCCGCGGCACGCTCGCCGCCGCCGCGGTGGTCTGGCGCCCGCAGCTGACGGCCGCGGCGCTGGTCGGGGCCGCGGCGCTGGCCGTGCGCGGGCGCCGGTGGCCGCCGCGGTGCTGCTGGGCGCCGGGCTGCTCGGGCCGCCGGGGTGGCCGGGCGCGTGGTGCGGCGCCGGTCCGCCGCGCCGGGCCCGGCCGACCTCACCGTGCTCTCGGCCAACGTCCTGCACGGGCGCGCCGACACGGGCGAGCTCGCCGCGGTCGTCGCCCGCGAGACGCCGGACGCGTCGTGCTGCCCGAGGGCGGCACCGACTACCGCGACAAGCTCGTGCCGCTGCTCGCCGGGCTCGGCTACCGGTCGTGGGTCTCCACCGACCCGGGCACACCGGACGGGCGCGGCGTCGTGCTGCTGGCCGCCGAACGGGCCGGTGACGTGCGCGTCCGGCGCGGCACCGGGATGCGGCTGCGGCACCTGGAGCTCACCGGCGGCGTGCTCGGCGACCGCACCCTCTATGCCGTGCACACCACCGCGCCGATGGGCCGCAGCGCCACGGCGTGGTGGCACGCCGAGCTGGACCTGATCGGCCGTTGGACGCGCGCGTCACCGGCGCCGGTGGTCGTCGGCGACCTCAACGCCACCTTCGACCACGCCCCGCTGCGCGCCGCGCTCGGCGGCTGCCGCAGCGCCGCCGCCGGCACCGGCCGCGGGCTCGTCGGCACCTTCCCGTCCGCCTTCCCGCGCTGGCTGGGCATCCAGATCGACCACGTGCTCGTCCCCGCGGGCACGACGACATCCCACTTCGCGGTGCTGGATGTGCCCGGCACCGACCACCGCGCGATCCTGACCCGCGTCCACCTCCCGTAAGGCACCCCAAACCGCGTTATGGAGCCAGAATGCAGTCGGGAAGGCACCCCAAACCGCGTTATGGAGCCATATTGCAGTTGGAGAGCGCGAAAGACTGCGTTATGGAGCCATAATGCGGGCGGGGGGTGCCCTCCTTTTCAGTGGGGCACGGCGCTGCGGGCCAGTGCGTGTTCCACCAGGGTGATCAGGGTGGCCAGGCAGGACTCGTCGCGGCGGGCGTCCATCCGCACGACCGGCACGTCCGACGCGAGCGCCAGCGCGTCCCGCACGGTCTCCAGCCCGAACCCGTCGGTCTCGGGGAACTGGTTCACCGCGACGACGAACGGGAGCCGGCGGCTCTCGCAGTAGTCGATCGCGGCGAAGCACTCGTCCACCCGCCGCAGGTCGACCAGCACGACGGCGCCCACCGCGCCGCGGGCCAGCTCGTCCCACATGAACCAGAAACGGTCCTGGCCGGGTGTGCCGAAGAGGTAGAGCACGATCGACTCGTCCACGGTGATGCGGCCGAAGTCCATCGCGACGGTGGTGGTCGCCTTGTCCGGCACGGCCGCGACGTCGTCGACGCCGACCGACGCCGACGTCATCGACTCCTCGGTGAGCAGCGGCGGGATCTCCGAGAGGGCTCGGACCAGCGTCGTCTTGCCCACCCCGAAGCCGCCGGCGACGACGATCTTGAGCGGGATGGGCCCGGCGTCGGTGTCAGCGCGCACGCAGACCCTCCAGCAGGCGGTTGAGCAGCGCCGGCGCCGGGGCGCCGTTCGCGCTGGTGGGGGGCGGGGCGTGCACGGTCAGGTATCCGGAGTCGGCGAGGTCGCTGACGAGCACCCGCGCCACCCCGACGGGGACGCGCAGCGCCGCCCCGATCTCCACCAGCGACACCGGGCGCACGGCCAGCGCCATGATCGCGCGGTACTCGCTCTGCAGCTCCAGCGCGCCGCGCAGGTCGGTCGCGGTCACCAGCGACTCGACCGGCAGGTCGCGCCCGCCCGAGCGGGTGCGGCCCTTCGTCACGGCGTAGACCGGCACGACCCGGCCGCCGTCGGGCCTGGTCATCGCGAGCGGCCCTCGACGTCGGCGCGCCCGGCCGGCGTGAGCGCGTGCCCCAGCCGGGAGGCGAGCATCGTCATCTCGTAGCCGACCATGCCGATGTCGCAGCGGCGGTCCGCGTGCACGGCGAGCGTGGCGCCCCGGCTGATCGCGGTGACGAACAGGTACCCCTCGGCCAGCTCCAGGATCGTCTGCTGGACGGGGCCGGCGTCGAGCAGCCGCGCGGTCCCGCGCGCGAGGCTGACCAGCCCGGACGCGGCCGCGGAGAGCTGGTCGGCCAGCCCGACGGACATGCCGGGGGAGGTGGCGAGCCGCAGCCCGTCGGCGGAGACGACCACCGCCTGCACCACGCCGGGGGTGTCCCGGGTGAACTCGACGAGCATCCAGTCCAGGGATCGTGCGGTCACGCCCGCCTCCGGGTCTCGTTCTCGGCGGCGGCCCGGGCGGCCTCGCGGCTGGCCTGGTAGCGCGACAGCGCGGACGCGGCGTCGGCCGCGTTGCCCGCGGGGGCGGGCGGCGGACCGTCCGGCGTCGCGCCGGGCTCGCGCAGCTCCGGCGCGAGGCTCGCCTGCGGGACGCGCCGGCGCAGCCCGCCGGTCGTGGGCGGTGGCGCGGCGGCGTTCTCGGCGGGTGGCTCGGGCGGCGTCGGCGCCTCCGGCGGGGCGGGTGGCTCGGGCTCGCCCGCCCGCTGGGTCGGCACGGCCGGACGGTCCGTCCGCGGCGGGAGGGGCGTGCGGGGCACCGGCTCGGCGGACGGGTCCCACCACCCGGCCAGCCGTCCGGCCCGCCGAAGGGGGCCGCGGTGGCGTCGGTCCAGCGCAGCGTGCTCCGCGGCCCGCCCGGCGGTGGCCCGTCCGGCGTGTTCCGGGCCGGGCTCGGGACGGTCCGTTCGCCGAGGGCCCCGGGCCGCGCGTCGGCGTCCCGGTGGAGCACGGGAGGGCCGGTGCGGTGCCCGTTGCGGCGGTTGCGCAGGGCGTGCCGGTTCGGCCCGCCGTCGACGCGCGACGGGCCGGGGGCGACGGGCAGCGGCGCGGCCCCGGCGAAGAGGTCGCCGGGCAGCCCGATCACGGCGGTGACGCCGGAGCCGGGTGTGGCGGTCAGCGAGACGCCGATACCGTGCCGGGCCGCGAGCCGGGCGACGACGTGGAAGCCGAGGCGCTGGGCGACCGACAGGTCGATCTCGGGAGGGTCCGCGAGCAGCGAGTTCGCGGCGGCGAGGTCGTCGGGCGGCATCCCGACGCCCCAGTCCTCGACGGTGACGAGCTGCCCGCCCGGCCGCGCCCGGTCGGGCCGCACGCGGATCGTCACGACGGTGTCCGGCGGCGAGTAGCGCACGGCGTTCTCGGCCAGCTCGGCGATGAGGTGCGTCAGGTCGGTGACGGAGTGGCCGGCCACGGCGAGCTGCTCGTCGACGACGAAGACGACCCGCTCCAGGTCCTCGGTCTCCGCGATCGCCGCCCGCAGCACGTCGCGCAGCGGCACCGGCTCGCTCCACGTGCGGGCCGGCTGCTCACCGGACAGGACGAGCAGGCTCTCGGCGTTGCGCGGATCCGGGTGGCGAGGTGGTCGAGCTTGAACAGCTCGGCGAGCGCGTCGGGGTCGCGCTCGGACTCCTCCAGCTGGTTGATGATGTCCAGCTGCCGGTAGAGCATGCTCTGGTTGCGCCGGGCCAGGTTGACGAGCAGGTCGGACGTGAACTGCCGGCGGCCGATCTCGGTCTGCGCCAGCTGCCGGGCCAGCGAGTCCTTCTCCTGCTGCGACTCCTCGGTGATCCGCCAGAACAGCAGCATCCCGACCGACGCGAACAGCACGCCGACCGCGTGCAGCACCGACCACAGCCACGGGTTCTGCTGCGCCGCCGGGTGGTTGAAGATGAGCGTCTGCTGGAACGCCGACCCGAAACCGTGGCTGACCACGGTGAACAGGATGTTGAAGAGGAACGGCACCCAGTCCTGGTAGAGCGCGATGAAGCCGATGATGATGAAGAAGTGGAAGTGCGCCTCGATGGAGCCCTGGGTGATCACCACCAGCGCGGCGGAGGAGCAGACGAGCCCGGCGGTGGCGGCCACCGAGGCGGCGCGCCGGTACCGGCGCAGGAGGTAGCCGAGAGCCAGGCAGACGAGCGGGACGACGGGCGCGAGCAGCACGTACCCGATGCCGCGCCCGAGCACGGCGGCGAGCAGCGCCAGCCCGGGGACGTGCGCCGCCAGCACCCAGAGCACCAGCCGGTGCCGGCGCTGCCAGTCGGCGTCGGGCAGGCCGTAACCCCGCGGGAGGAGGTCGAGGAACGCCTTCCACATCGTTCGATCCACGCATTTCCCTCCGCCACCGGAGGCGCGCGTCGCCGAGCGGCCGAGGGCCATTCGATGGGGGAGTCATTTCGGGGGAGCTGAACGGGGGCGCACGCTACTCGTGGGCCTCTCGCGGCTGTCCAGCCACCGAAACGTAGTTGCCCGGAAAGGCGCAACGGCGTGGTTCCCTTCGGACGCACGTGCTCGTCCGGTGAGCGGACAGCGACGCTGTGTTACGTCTAGCTCCAGATCGTGACGTAGACGGGCGGCCGGAACCGGGACGGCGGCAGCCCGGCCCCCGGCGACCGCAGCAGCTTCATCGCCTCGGGCGTGCCGAGGAAGTGCCGCAGCGAGGACGCGGCGGCCGAGCGGCGGTCCAGCGGGAGCGTCGTGACGTGCCAGCAGAGCTCCATGGGGGTGCCCGGCAGGTCGATCACCTGCAGCTCCCGGCGGCGCAGCTGGTGCACGGCGAGGTGTGCGATGCCCGGGGCGACGCCGGCGCCGCGTGCGGCGGCCTCCCACGCGGCCGTCTGGTTCGGGAAGACCGAGAGTTTCGACTCCGGCACGCGCAGCCCGCGCAGCAGCCGGCTGACGTCGCTGTCCGGGTCGGTCGCCGACGACTCGACGAGCCACTGCCACTGCGCGGGCGAGCCGCGCAGCCGGGCGTCCGGGCTCGCCAGCACGACCAGCCGGCAGCGGAAGATCGGCTCGCTGACCAGCCCGAGCGCCCGGTCCGCGCCCAGGTACGGGCCCAGCGCGACGTCCGCGAGCCGCTGCGAGATGAGCACGGCCATCTCGGCGGTGGCCGACACCCCGGCCGTGACCTCGACGGACCCGGACGACCGGGCGTGAACGCGTCGGCGAGCGGCCCGCCGACGAACTCGACGATGGCGCTCGGCGCGACCAGCCGCAGCTCCTGCGGCGCGCCCTTGGCGGACCGCACGGCGGCCTCGGCCTCGGCGCCCAGCGCGACCATCTGCGCGGCGATCGTCAGCAGCCGGTTGCCGCCCGGCGTCATCGTCATGCCCGAGCCGCCGCGGATGATCAGCGGGTCGCCCAGGTACTTGCGCAGGGCCGCGAGGGCCTGCGAGACCGCGGGCTCGCTCACCGAGAGCGCGTTGGCCGCGGCCTTCACCGAGCCCAGCCGCGCGACCAGAACGAATGCGCTCAGCTGAGTAAGGGTCATGCGGACAGTCTGTACCCCGGATCAAGCCGGGAACGTCGAATCGGATCCGTATTAAGCGATCAATTATTTCGGTTTGTGGCGGGATCATGCGGGGCAGGACGATGATGGGTGACGCGCGCCGAGCCACCGGGACGTGGCCGGGAACCGGGAAACCGGGGAAGGAGCCCACATGTCCGAGGACACCCTCACCGTCCTGCGCGACATCTGGTCCGCGAGTGGCCAGACCAGCGCCCAGCTCGAGGAGCAGCTCGGCGGGCGCGGCGGCAAGGTCTGCAAGAACATGGCCCGTATCGGCTTCGGCGGGATGGCCCACGACCACGGCGGCGGCGACACCAACACCCCCGTCGACGAGGACGTGCGCGCCGCGTGGCGGGCCCGGCTCGCCCGCGACGGCAAGCTCGACCCGCACGCCCGGAGCATCGGGGAGACCCTGCGCACGCAGACGCGCGACTGACCCGACCGCCCGCCGACCATCGCTGCCAGGAGTCCCGTACGTGAACCGCCCAGGCTCGGTCGCCGAGCTGACCGAGCTGCTGCGCGCCGCCGGGTACCTCGCCGACCGCGGTCTCGCCACGGCCGTGCACGTCGCGCTCGCGCTGGACCGGCCCGTCCTGCTGGAGGGTGAGGTCGGCGTCGGCAAGACGGAGCTGGCCAAGACCCTCGCCCAGGTGCTCGGGCGGCGACTGATCCGCCTGCAGTGCTACGAGGGCATCGACACCGCCCAGGCCATGTACGAGTGGGACTACGCCCGCCAGCTGCTGCACATCCGCGCGCTGTCCGAGCAGGGCCGGGCCGACGAGGGCGCGGTCGACGCGCTGTTCGGGCCGAGGTTCCTCATCGAGCGCCCGCTGCTCGACGCCGTGCGCACGGGCGCGGGCGCCGTGCTGCTCATCGACGAGGTCGACCGGGCCGACGACGAGTTCGAGGCGTTCCTGCTGGAGGTGCTCTCCGACTTCCAGATCACCATCCCCGAGGTCGGCACCATCGCCGCCGAGAGCCCGCCGCTCGTGCTGCTGACGTCCAACCGCACCCGCGAGCTGCACGACGCGCTCAAACGCCGCTGCCTGTACCACTGGATCGGCTACCCGAGCGTCGAGCGGGAGGTCGCGATCGTGCAGGCCCGGCGGCCCGAGGTGCCCGCCGAGCTGGCCCGCAAGGTCGTCGCCGCCGTGCACCGGCTGCGCGAGATGGACCTCGCCAAGCCGCCCGGCGTCGCGGAGACCATCGACTGGGCCCGCACGCTCGCGTTCCTCGGCGAGGACGGGCTCGACGCGGACGCGCCGACCTGACGCTCGGGTCCGTCGTCAAGGACCACGACGACGAGGAGCTGGTCCGCGCCCGGATCCACGAGATCACGGCGCGCGGTTAGTGGCCGGCCTGGTCGACGTCCTCGCCCGGTTCGCGGCGGCGCTGCGGGCCGAGGGCGTGGCCGTCGGGTCCGGCGACGTGCTCACCTACTGCGCGGCGATGGCGGCGCTCGACCCCACCGAGCTGGCCGACCTCTACTGGGGCGGGCGGATCGCGCTCGTCACCCGGCACGAGGACGTGGAGACCTACGACCGGCTCTTCGGCGCGTTCTTCCTCGGCGAGACCAACCCCGTCGACGAGCTGCTGGAGATCGCGATGCGGGCCGAGCCGGACGCGGAGACGGTGCTGGAGGTGCCGGCCGCCGACCCCGGCGAGGAGGAGCCGGACGAGGAGACCGTGCTCGGGCTGATGGCGTCCGACGTCGAGACGCTCAAGGCGCGCTCGTTCGCGGAGTGCACCGACGCCGAGCTGGACGCGCTGCGCCGGATCATGGCGCGCATCCGGCTCACCCCGCCGCGGCGGCGCACCCGCCGCTCCCGCCCGGCCCGCCGCGGCCGGCGCCCGGACCTGCGGGCGACCGTGCGGCGGGCGCTGCGCGCGCAGGGCGAGGTCGTCGACCTGCGGTGGCGGCGGCGGCGCACCCGGCCGCGGCCGCTGGTGCTGCTGCTGGACATCTCCGGCTCGATGGCCGACTACTCGCGGGCGCTGCTGCAGTTCGCGTACTCGGCGCAGCGGGCGGCCGGGTCGCGGTTCCGGGTGGAGGTGTTCGCGTTCGGCACCCGGCTGACGTACCTGACGCCCGCACTGCGCACCCGCACCCCGGACGAGGCGCTGGCCCGCGCCGCGGGGCTCGTCCTCGACTGGGAGGGCGGCACCCGCATCGGCGCCGCCGTGGACGAGTTCGTGCGGCGGTGGGGGCGGCGCGGGATGGCCCGCGGCGGGGTGGTCGTGGTCTGCTCGGACGGGCTCGACCGCGGCGACCCGGAGCTGCTCGCCACCTCGCTGGAACGGCTCGCGCGGCTGTGCCACCGGATCGTCTGGACGAACCCGCACGCCCGCGGCGGGCGCCGGCCGCCGACGGTCGCGATGATCGTCGCCGAGCCGTACGTCGACGTGTTGCTGTCCGGGCACGACCTGAGCAGCCTGGAGGAGCTGGCCGGCCTGCTCCCTGCGCTCGGCTAGCGCGACGAGGGAGGAGAGGGGCGTGGCGATCCGCTGGAGCGTCGGCGTCGAGGCCGAGGGCGACCGGGTGCTCACGCACGACGAGATCCTGGAGCTGGCCGACGCCGTGGCCGTCAACAGCGGTGTGGCCAGCGGGATCGGCGCGACGCGCTACGGCGCGCGGCTGATCGTGCTGGCCGACGACCGGGACGAGGCGGTCGCGGCCGGCACCGCGACGTTCCGGGCGGCCGCGGCCCGGGCCGGGCTGCCCGAGTGGCCGATCGTGCACGTCGAGGCCGTGAGCGAGCTCGAGGACGACGAGGAGGACGGGTGATCCGGCTCGGGTCGCTCGCCGGGTATGTCTTCGACGGGCCGCGGCTGCTCGCCGGCTGGACCCCGCCGCCCGGCCCGGGCGTCTACGCGATCCTGTACAAGCCCGAGCCCGAACGGGAGCGGTACGCGGTGATCTACGCGGGGGAGGCGGCGGACCTCGCCGCGGCCGGCTTCCCGTTCAAGCACCCGCGGGCGCACTGCTGGACCCAGCGGGCCGGCTCCCGCTACCGGCTGCACGTCGCGACGCTGGACATCCCCGGCGGCACGGCGGGCCACCGCGAGCAGGTGGTGGCCGAGCTGGTGGCGACCTACGAGCCGGCCTGCAACGAGCAGCGCTACGACAACGCGTGGCGCCAGGAGTGGATCGGCACCTGAGACCCCGACCCCGGGTTGCAGCAAAGCCACCCTCACGCAGCCGGACGGCATGAGGGTGGCTTTGCTGCAACC
>MKJX01000189.1 GCA_001942415.1 Pseudonocardia sp. CNS-139 | reverse complement strand
AGCACCGCCGCCGTCACGAGTGACGCGAGCACGAGCAGCCCCGCGACCACCCACGTCACGACCGTTCGCGACCCGGGCCCGGACACCGCGGGCCGGACGTCCTCCTCCAGAGCCGACACGGTGCCTCACGCTATCCCGCGCCGCCGGGTCCGGCCGAACCGCTCCCCCACGCCGGACCGGCAGGCCATCATGGTCAGGTGGCCGCCGCTCCCCGCCGTCCCGTTCTCGCGGCCGTGCTCGGGGCGGTCGTCCTGTGGCTCGCGGGGTGCACGCAGGTCGTGACCGGGTCGGCGGGGCCGGCCGGAGCGCCGGTGCCGGCGCCGGTGCCGGCGCCGGTCGTGGCGGCGCCCACCGTCGTCGGGCCCACGCCCGCGAACCCCGCCGACGCCGGCCCGGTGGCCGACGCCACCGCCGCGATGCTGCAGGAGTTCTGGGGTGCGACGTTCCCGGCCGCGTTCGGGCAGCCGTGGACGCCCGTCGCCACGTTCACCGCGGTGCGCACCAGGTCACCGAACGCGCCGGCCCCGCCGTGCCTCGACCGCGCCGCCGAGGTCGCCGACCAGGCCTACTACTGCCCCGCGGCCGACGCCGTCGGGTGGGACGCCGACGGCCTGATCCCCGACCTCTACACGCGGTACGGCGCCGCCGGGGTGGTGGTCGTGATCGCGCACGAGGTGGGCCACGCCGTCCAGTTCCGGCTCGGCGTCGACACCGCGCAGGCCGCACAGCCCGGCCGGTACCCGACGATCCTGCTGGAGGCGATGGCCGACTGCTACGCGGGAGTTGTCGTCGCGAGCCTCGTCGACCGGCCCGTCCCCGGGCTGCCGATCGGGCTGCCCGAGCGGGACGGGGCGCTGCGCGCGCTCGTCGGGTTCAGCGACCCGCTCGGCGTCGTGGCCGCGGACCGGTCCGCGCACGGCAACGCGTTCGACCGTGTCTCGGCGTTCCAGGACGGCTACCGCCAGGGCGCCGCGCTCTGCGCGCAGATCAGCCTCGACAACCGCGAGTTCACCCAGCGCCGGTTCGGCTCCGCGGGCGACCTGGCCCGCGGCGGCAACCTCCCGCTGCCGGACCTCCTCACGGCCGTCGAGCAGGACGTCACCGGCTGGTTCGCCACCCTGGTGCCCGGTGCCCGCGTGCCGCGCGTCGAGGCCGCGGCCGCCTGCCCCCAGCCCGTCGACGCGCAGGGCCCGGCGGCGTACTGCGCGGCCACCGGGGACGTCACCGTCGACGAGGCCGCGCTCGCAGCCCTGCACGACGAGCTGGGCGACTACGCCGGCGCCACCCTGATCGCGGACCGCTACGCGATCGCGGCCCTCGCCGCGACCGGCCGCCCCACCACCGGGCCCGCCGCCGGCGCCGCGGCCATCTGCCTCGCCGGCGCCTACACCTCGCGGCTCATCGACGCGCCCGTCGGGTTCCAGCTCTCCCCCGGCGACCTCGACGAAGCCGTGCAGGTGCTGCTCGCCGGCGACTGGGCCGGGCGCGACACCGCCGGCGCCGCCGACCCGGCCGGCAACGGCTTCGAGCGGGTCGCGCAGTTCCGCACCGGTGTGACCGGCGGGCCCGGCGCCTGTCTGCGGTGATCCCTTGACGGACGGCGCCGCCCGCCGGGAGGCTGGCGCCGTGGACCTCCGCCGTGCCGAGCTGCTCCGGCGGCCGCTGTACGGCCAGTGCTACGACCGGGGCGACGCGGACTTGTGAGGAACGGGGCCGTCGCGTCCCCGTCCCGCAACCGTCGTTCCCGGAGGCACCTCCCTTGTCCACGTCCGCCGTGGCGGCGTTCGTCGCCGCCCTGCCCAAGGTCGAGCTGCACCTGCACCTGGTCGGCTCCGCCTCGCTCGACACCGTGCTCACGCTCGCCCGCCGCCACGCCGCCACCGGCGTCAACCGGCGCGTCCCGACCGACCGCGAGGAGCTGCGCCGGTTCTACGCCTTCACCGACTTCCCGCACTTCCTGAAGGTCTACCGGCAGGTGAACCTGCTGGTCACGACCGGCGCCGACGTCGTCACCCTGCTCGACGGGCTCGCCGGCGAGCTGGCCGCACGCACCGTCCGGTACGCGGAGGTGCAGGTCACGCCCGTCCGCAACCGGCTGGCCGGGATCGCCCCCCGCCGACCTGGCCGCCGCGCTCGCCGACGGCCGCGCACTCGCCCGCGAACGGCACGGCGTCGAGCTGGGCTGGGTGTTCGACGCCGACGCCGCGCTCGGGCCGGCCGGCGCCGAGGAGACCGTCGACTTCGCCCTCACCCACCGCCCCGAGGGCACCGTCGGCATCGGGCTCGGCGGCGCCGAGATCGGCGTGCGCCGTGCGGACTTCGCACCCGCGTTCCGGCGCGCCGTCACCGAGGGGCTGCACAGCGTGCCGCACGCCGGCGAGACCGTCGGGCCGGACGAGGTCTGGGCCGCCGTCACCGAGCTGGGCGCCGAGCGGATCGGGCACGGCATCGGCGCCGCGGCCGACCCCGCCCTCATGGCGCACCTCGGCGCGCACGGCATCACGCTGGAGGTCTGCCCGACGTCCAACCTGCGGACGGCCGCCGTCCCGGCGATCGAGGCGCACCCGCTGCCGGCGCTGCTCGCCGCCGGCGTGCCGGTCACGCTCGCCACCGACGACCCCGGCATGTTCCACACCGACCTCGACGCCGAGTACCGGCTCTGCCACGACGTCCTCGGCCTCGACCTCGCGGCGCTCACCGAGATCGCGCGGACCGGGGCGCGGGCCGCCTTCTGCCGCCCGGCGTGCGCGAGCGGGTGCTCGCCGAGATCGACGCCGTGGCCGCCGCGCACGGGGTCGCGACGGCGGGCTGACCGGCGCGCGTCAGAAGAGGGCGCGGGCGAGCGCCCGGCGGGCGGCCGTGACCCGCGGGTCGTCGGCCGGGAACAGCTCGAACAGGCTCACCAGGTGCTGGCGGACGCGCTCGCGGTCGTCGCCGAACGTGCGGCCGACCGCCTTCACCAGCCGGTCGAACGCCGCCTCGGCGCCGTCCGCGGCCAGCTCGGCGTCGGCCGCGGCGAGCTGCGCGCCGACGTCGTCCGGGTTCGCGTCGGCCTTGCCGATCGCCGACGGGTCGGCGCTCTCGGCACGGGCCAGGAACCGCACCTGCGACAGCGCCGCCGCCGC
This sequence comes from Pseudonocardia sp. CNS-139, assembly GCA_001942415.1. GTDB lineage: Bacteria > Actinomycetota > Actinomycetes > Mycobacteriales > Pseudonocardiaceae > Pseudonocardia. The sequence continues at coordinate 47,963 of MKJX01000189.1, read as the reverse complement.
CTGCTCGTTGCCCGGCTCCGCCGCGAGGATCTGCTTGTACGCCTCCTCGGCCGCCGGGTAGTCGCCGCGTTCGAGCGCGTCCTCGGCCGCGGTGAACCGCGGGTCCTCGGGCTCCTCGACCGGTTCCGCGCCGCCCGCGGCCCGCTCCGCTTCGGCGATCGCGGGCATCCGCTCGCGCAGCGCGTCGAGCAGCGCGCTGATCCACTGCCGGACCTGGGCTCGGGCAGCGCACCGGTGAACGCGTCGACCGGCTGGCCGCCGACGACCGCCACGACCATCGGGATCGACTGCACGCCGAAGGCCTGCGCGATCCGCGGGTTCGCATCGACGTCGACCTTGGCGAGCACCCAGGCCCCGTTGCCGGCCGCGGCGAGCCGCTCCAGCACCGGGGACAGCTGCTTGCACGGCCCGCACCACGTGGCCCACAGGTCGACGACAACCGGCACCTGCAGCGAGCGTTCGAGCACGTCGGCCTGGAACGTCTGCTCGGTGACCTCGATGACGAACTGGCTCTCGCCACCCTCGGCGGCCGGCTGCTGCGGCGCCGACTGCTGGCGCGCGGCGGCCTCGGAGCGGGCCTTCAGCGCGGAGAGGTCGACCGCACCGGCCAACGTGCGCGACAAGGCGGCCGTCTGCGCCGCCTGACGGGGATCGGGTCGAGACACGCCGTTCATCCTGCCACCGGACTGCGCACGCGTGCGCCCCGACCGGTGGCCGGGCTCACTTCCCCGACACCAACGGCTGCAGGCCCATCGGGTTCGCCGCCAGGAAGTCGCCCCCGGCGAGAACCGCGCGCACCAACGGACCGGCCAGCTCGACGAGCCGGTCAGCGGCCGCCGGCCCGACCGCGTCCCACGGCGGCGCGGCGAGGGCGTCGGTGCGGGCCTCGACCTCCGCCCGCAGGGCCCAGCCCGCGGCCGTCAGGTGCGGGGCGGCCGGCGAGGCCGTCGCGACCACGGCTCCGGGACCGGCCGCACCCGCGCCCGCCACAGCAGCGCCGGCGGCACGGTTCCCTGCGCGAGGTCGGCGGCGAGCAGACCGCGGTCGGCCAGCCGCGCCGTCGCAGTTGCCCACTCCTCCTCGGACCAGCCCCGTCGCTTGCGCAACCACTCGGCCTCGATCGACTTGTCGGCCGCGAACAGCACCAGCGCCTCGACCGGGTCCAGCCCGGCACCGAGCAGGGCCGCGACGTGCCCGTCCCCGCGGTGCTCACGCAGCACCGTCTGGGCGTGCCACAGCACCAAGTGGGGCACGTCCGGCCAGGGCAGCGCCGCGTTCGCCGCGCCGAGGGCACGCCCGGCCGTCGGGGCGGCGGTGGCGGCGTCCCGGGCGATCACGGCCGCCTCCGCGAGGTCCGCCGACCGCAGCACGTCCGGGCCGAGCACCCGCCGCAGCACGGCGTCGACCGCGTCGAGGCGGAGTCCCAGGAACCGCTCCGGCGACGCGAGCGTCCAGACGTGCGGCACCGACCGCGCCACCAGCCCCGGGTGGAAGTTGTAGAACAGCGCGGTCACGAGCTCGGCCGACGCCGCCCCCAGCGGAGCGGCGCGCTGCGCGAAGTAGCCCGCCCAGTACCCCTTCGCCCCGAGCGCCTGGCACGCCGCCTGCGGCTCCGGCGCGAAGTACGTGACGGCGTGTAGGGGCTCCAGCGCCCGCCACATCCGCCGCGCCCGGTGCTCGCCGCCGTGACCCGCGTCGTCGCGTTCGCCCATGCCGCGACAGTAGGACGGTGATCGGCCGGCGGGAAGCTACGCCGATCCGGTCGTCTTCACCCTGGTTCGGTCACCCCCTGTTGTTCACGGAACGCCATCCGATGGCTGCGGTGCGCGATCGATCACCGGACCGGCGGAGCACCAGACCGCCGGGCCACTCGTTGAGAATGTGTGAGTGACCGGACGGTCGCTCTGCGTAGACATCAGCCGCGCCGCGATTCGCGGCTTCCCTCTCCCGAAGGAACCTGCATGAGCACGGAGAACCCCGTCGCCGACCGCCTGCTCGAGGACGCCCGCAAGAAGACCGCCAAGAACGAGAGCCCGGCGCTGGGCAAGGCCGCGTTCATCGTCGGCATCGTCGCGCTGCTCGTCAGCTGGATCTCGATCCTGGGCTGGGTGGTCGGCGCCGCCGCCATCGGCCTCGGCGCCGCCGCCGTGCGCCGCCCGGTGTCGGCCAAGCAGGCCAAGATCGCCATGGCGCTCGGTGCCGCGGCCATCCTGATCGGCGTCTTCTTCTACACGCTGAATGTCGCGATGCGCTGACTCCCTCCGTCGTTCCGTCCGGCGTCTCCGCGGCCGGGCCGCACCTCGCGTGCGGCCCGGCCGCGGTCGTTCCTGCTCGGTCCCGGCCGTCGGCCCCCGGTCCCGGTCCTCAGTCCTCGCCGAGCGCCGACTCCACCCGGTCGACCTTGGCCTGGAGCTGGCCGGTGTACCCGGGCCGGATGTCGGCCTTGAGCACGAGGCTCACGCGCGGCGCGTGGGCCTGCACCGCCTCCACCGCACGCTTGATCACGTCCATGCCCTCGTCCCACGTGTCGGCCTCGATCGTGGTGAACATCGACGTGGTCTCGTTGGGCAGGCCGGACTCGCGGACGACCCGCACGGCGTCGGCGACGATGTCGCTCACGCTGTCGGTGGCGATGCCGGCAGGAGCGATGCTGAAGGCGAAGAGCATGGCCGCAGCCTGCACCAGCGCCGCCCGGCCCGCGACCCCGATCCACGTGATCAGGCACCCCGGTGCAGCCACCAGACCTGCGCACGCTCTCGCCTTTGCTAGCGTCGCCGGTCATGGCCAGTCGGCACCCGCTACCGTTCGACCCGATCCAGCGTGCAGCCACGCTCTGGGACGAGCGGATCGGGCCGGCCCGGACGATGGCGGCGGTCACCAGCGTGATGCGGGTGCAGCAGATCCTCCTCGCCGCGGTGGACGGCGCGCTCCGGCCGCACGGCCTGACCTTCGCCCGCTACGAGGCGCTCGTGCTCCTCACGTTCTCCCGCACCGGCCGGCTGCCGATGCGCGTGATGGGCGAGCGCCTCCAGCTGCATCCGACCAGCGTGACCAACATCGTCGACCGGCTGCAGGCCGACGGCCTCGTGCGCCGCACCCCGCACCCGACGGACCGGCGGGCCACGCTCGTGGAGATCACCGACGCCGGTTCGGCCGTGCTCCAGGACGCGACGAAGTCGGTGACGGACATCGACTTCGGCATGAGCGGGCTGACGGCCGAGCAGGAGGCCGAGCTCACCGACCTGCTGAGCAAGGTGCGCCGCGCCGCGGGCGACTTCGTCTGACCCGGCCGGCGCGCGTCCTGCCGCCCTCACGTCCGCTCCACCCGGCCGCCCGACACACCGGACGCGCCGGACGCGCCGGGCCCGCCCGGTGGCGCGCCGTGCCCGTGCCCGCCCGACCGTCCGTCGATCGCGGCCGGCTCCCCGGCCATGCGCGCATCGTGCGCCCCCGATCGGCCCGCCGGGCCCGCCGTGGCGGACGTCGCGCACGGCCACCGCGCGCGACCCGCCGGGCCACGCAGTAGCCGGTGACCGCGCCGCCCGCGGAACCGGCGAGCGCCGACACCGAGCACGGCCGCACGAGATCCACCCCGCCTCCGATCCTCATCTGTTGACGCCATGTTACGGCAACAGGGTTGACAGTAAGCCACACCTCCGACACTCTCGACAAGGCCCGGCCCACACGGCGCCGGGCCACCACCGGGAGCAGGGGGGCACGGACATGCGCAGCGCGATCCGACGGGCAGCCGCCGCCGGCGGCCCCGACCGCCGGGGAGCGGGTCCGTGAGCACGTCGGCCGACAGTCCGCTGCGCGCGGCGCGGGTCGCGCAGGGGTGGTCGCAGAGCGAGGCGGCGAGGGAGCTGGCCGCGCTCGGGCGCGCCGCCGGCGCCCGTCGCCGCCGCGGCCAGCCTCAAGACCCTGCTGTCCCGGTGGGAGAACGGCCACGCCGTGCCGGAGCCCCAGTACCGCGCCCTGCTCGGCGAGCTGTACGGGCGCACCCCCGCCGAGCTGGGCATCGAGCCTGCCACCGACCCGGACGCCGTTGGCGCGGCCGACCGCCTCCGCGCGGCGCTGGCCGCGGCCGGCGCGGTGCGGAACGCGGGTCCCGCACCGTGGTGGCAGCAGCTCGCAGCGGTCACCCGCCTCGACGACGAGCTGGGCGCGGCGGGCGCCGGCGAGCTGGTGCGCGCGCAGGTCGCACAGCTCGACGAGACCCTCGCCCACACACCGGCACCCGCCGACCGGGCGGCCGTCGCCGCCGTGCTCGCCTGGACCGCAGCGCTCGCCGGGGCCCACGAGCTGGACCGCGTGCGTCCGGATCAGGCGTGGCGGCGCTACGACCGGGCGCGCACGGCCGCCCGGGAGGCCGGCCTGCCCGCCGCGGAGGCCGTCGCGGTGGCCGGGCAGGCGGCCGTCCTGCTCGACGTCGGCGACCCGGCCGCGGCCGTCGCCGTCGTCGAGACCGCGGGCCCGCTGCCGTCGGGCGCCGCCGAGACCCGGCTCGCCGCGCGCGTGCGGTGGCCCGTGCGGCGGCCGGTGACGTCCCGGCGCGCGGGCGGCGCTGACGCACAGCACGCTGGTCAGCAGCCCCGACCTGGTCCGCCCGGACGGGCGCCCGGTCGTCGAGCTGGCCGACGTGCACCGCTGGCACGGGCACACGCTCCTGACGCTCGGCGACGCCACGGCAGCCGAGCCGCTCGCGCTGGCGCTGGCCGCGGCGCCACGCTCGGCCCGCCATCGCGCCGCCGTGCACGCCGACCTCGCGCTGGCGCTCGCCGGCACGCAGCCGGACGCCGCCGCCGAGCACGCGCGCGCGGCCCGCGAGATCGCCGCGGGCATCGGGGCGGAACGCGTGGTCACCCGGCTCTCCGCCCTCGGCTCCCCGGCCCCGGCAGCGAGGGGGCGGTCCCGGTGAGAGGCGGTGATCAGGCCGGACGCACCCGGCCCAACAGCTTGTCAGCCGCGCGGTACGGGTCCAGCTCGCCGGCCACCACCTGGCGGGCGAGGTGCGCCAGGCCGTCGGCGCCGCGCAGGTCGTCGATGCCGGCACGCACCTTCTCCACGGCGATGGCCTGGATCTCCGCGGCCGCCCGGGCGTTGCGACGCCGGATCCGCTCGCCGCTGGCATCGAGCCACCGGCGGTGGGCGTCCAGCGCTGCCACCAGCTCGGCGATCCCGTCGCCGCGCGCCGCCGACGTGCAGAGCACCGGCCGTTCCCAGCCGCCGGGGCCGGGCTGCGCGCCGATCGCGAGCACGTTGCGCAGGTCGCGCGCGGTCTGCTCGGCACCGTCGCGGTCCGCCTTGTTCACCACGAACACGTCGGCCACCTCGAGCACGCCCGCCTTCGCCGCCTGCACGCCGTCGCCCATGCCGGGAGCGAGCAGGAGCACGGTGGTGTCGGCGAGGCCGGCCACCTCCACCTCGGACTGCCCCACCCCCACCGTCTCGGCGAGCACCACGTCGCACCCTGCGGCGTCCAGCACGCGCAGCGCCTGCGGGGTGGCCCACGCCAGCCCGCCGAGGTGGCCGCGAGTGGCCATCGACCGGATGAACACGCCGTCGTCGGTGGTGTGCTCGCTCATCCGCACGCGGTCGCCGAGCAGCGCCCCGCCGGAGAACGGCGACGACGGGTCCACGGCGAGCACTCCGACCCGCCGGTCCTGCGCACGCAGCGCCGTCACGAACGCCGAGGTCGAGGTCGACTTGCCGACGCCGGGCGCACCCGTCACCCCCACCACGTGCGCCCGCCCCGTGTGCGGGGCGAGCGCCTCCGCGACAGCGGGCAGGCCGGGTCCGCGGTCCTCGACCAGCGAGATCAGCCGCGCCACGGCCAGCTGCTCGCCGCGCCGAGCGCGATCGACCAGGTCGGGGACGTCGGCCCGGCGCCCATCCGCCTGCGTCAGCCCGCCGCCGGCACCCGGATGATCAGGGCGTCGCCCTGGCCACCGCCACCGCACAGCGCCGCGGCACCGATGCCACCACCCCGGCGGCGCAGCTCCAGCGCGAGGTGCAGGGCGATGCGGGCACCGGACATGCCGATCGGGTGGCCCAGCGCGATGGCGCCACCGTTCACGTTGACCTTGTCCGGGTCGATGCCGAGCTTCTTGGTGGAGACGATCCCGACGGCCGCGAAGGCCTCGTTGATCTCGACGAGGTCGAGGTCGGCCGGGGAGATGCCCTCCTTCGCGCACGCCTTCTCGATCGCGTTGGCCGGCTGCTCGTGCAGGCTCGCGTCCGGGCCGGCCACCATGCCGTGCGCGCCGATCTCGGCGATCCACGGGAGACCGAGCTCCTCGGCCTTCGCCCGGCTCATCACGACCACGGCCGCGGCCCCGTCGGAGATCTGCGACGACGAGCCTGCGGTGATCGTCCCGTCGGCGGAGAACGCCGGGCGCAGGCGACCGAGGCTCTCCACCGTGGTGTCCCCGCGCACGCCCTCGTCGGTGTCCACGACCTTCGGCTCCCCACGCCGCTGCGGCACGCTGACCGGCGCGATCTCGTCCGCGAACACCCCGTTGGCGATGGCCTTGGCCGCGAGCTGGTGGGAGCGCGCGGCGAACGCGTCCTGCTCCTCGCGCGTCACGTCGTACCGGGCGTTGAACTTCTCCGTGGACGCGCCCATCGCCATCTGGTCGAAGGCGCAGAACAGGCCGTCGTGGGCCATGTGGTCGAGCATCGTGACGTCGCCGAACCGGAAGCCGTCACGCGACTTGGGCAGCAGGTGCGGCGCCTGGGTCATCGACTCCTGGCCGCCGGCCACCACCACGTCGAACTCGCCGGCCCGGATCAGCTGGTCGGCCAGCGCGATCGCGTCGACGCCGGAGAGGCAGACCTTGTTGATGGTGATCGCCGGCACGCTCATCGGGATGCCCGCTCCGGCGGCCGCCTGCCGCGCCGGGATCTGCCCCGCGCCCGCCGTCAGCACCTGGCCCATGATCACGTACTCGACCTGGTCCGGCGCCACGCCGGCGCGCTCCAGCGCCGCCTTGATCGCCACCGCGCCCAGCTGGGCGCCGCTGAGATCCTTGAGCCCGCCCGACATCTTGCCCATCGGAGTACGGGCGCCTGCGAGGATCACCGATCCGGACATTTCTGGCCTCCAGCAGCTACGGCGGGGTGATTCGACGATACCCGTGAGTAAAACGTCCGCTCCGGGTCCGGAGCCCGCTCCCGGCCGTGACGCCTCGCACAAGCGCACGTCAGGAGTGGTGGGAGCAGCGCGGTTACATTCCGGACATGGGAGAGCACAGGATCCTGGCGGTCGACCACGTGGGCATCGCGGTGGCGGACCTCGACACGGCGATCGACTGGTACGGCTCGACGTTGGGGCTGGTCGCCACCCACATCGAGACCAACGAGGAGCAGGGGGTGCGGGAGGCGATGCTTTCCGCCCCGGGCGACCAGGGGGCGGCGGTCCAGCTGCTCGCGCCCCTGCGTCCGGAGTCGGCGATCGGCAGGTTCCTCGACCGGAGCGGGCCGGGTATCCAGCAGATGGCCTACCGGGTGGCGGACATCGACGCCACCTGCGCGGCCTGCGGGAGAAGGGCCTGCGGCTGCTGTACGACGAGCCGCGCCGGGGCACGGCCGGGTCGCGGATCAACTTCGTGCACCCGAAGGACGCGGGGGGCGTGCTGGTCGAGCTCGTGGAGCCGGCCGCCGAGCCCGCGCACTGACCTCCGGGCTGCCCCCACCGGCAGCCCGCAGGACAACCGGCCCTCTGACCAGTGGGCCCGGTCACCCGGTCGAACGGCGTCGAGCGCAGCCACAGCGATTACCATACCGCGCAGTGGGTCTTGGGATACCAAGCATCGCGACCGAGCCAGCGGAGGCCGACCGTGCAGGAAATCCTCGACGCCATCCTCGCCGAGCAGTACGACGCGCTTGCGGGCCTCGCGCTGCCGGACCACTACCGGGGCGTCACGGTGCACGCGGACGAGGTGGAGATGTTCGCGGGCATCCCGTCGCGCGAGAAGGACCCGCGCAAGAGCCTCCACGTCGACGAGGTCCGCACCCCGGAGCTGGGCCCGGGCGAGGCGGTGGTCGCGGTGATGGCCAGCGCGATCAACTACAACACGGTCTGGACCTCGATCTTCGAGCCGCTGCCCACGTTCGAGTTCCTGCGCCGCTACGGGAAGGTCTCGCCGCTCACCAAGCGGCACGATCTGCCGTACCACGTGGTCGGCTCCGACCTGGCCGGAGTGGTCCTGCGCACGGGGCCGGGCGTCAACGCGTGGAAGCCGGGCGACCAGGTCGTCGCGCACTGCCTGTCCGTGGAGCTGGAGAGCCCGGACGGCCACGACGACACGATGCTCGACCCGGAGCAGCGCATCTGGGGGTTCGAGACCAACTTCGGCGGCCTCGCGGAGCTGGCCCTCGTGAAGTCCAACCAGCTGATGCCCAAGCCGGCGCACCTCACGTGGGAGGAGGCCGCCTGCCCCGGCCTGGTCAACTCCACGGCCTACCGTCAGCTCGTCTCGCACCACGGCGCCGGGATGAAGCAGGGCGACACCGTGCTGATCTGGGGGGCGTCGGGCGGGCTGGGCTCCTACGCCACGCAGATGGCGCTGAACGGGGGCGCGGTGCCGGTGTGCGTGGTGTCGTCGCCGGCGAAGGCCGAGATATGCCGGTCGATGGGCGCCGAGCTGATCATCGACCGGAGCGCGGAGGGTTACCGCTTCTGGTCCGATCAACACACCCAGGACCAGAAGGAGTGGAAGCGCTTCGGAGCCCGGATCCGCGAGCTGACGGGCGGCGACGACCCCGACATCGTGTTCGAGCACCCGGGTCGCGAGACGTTCGGGGCCAGCGTCTACGTGGCCCGCAAGGGCGGCACGATCGTCACCTGCGCCTCGACGTCGGGCTACGAGCACACCTACGACAACCGCTACCTCTGGATGAGCCTCAAGCGGATCATCGGCTCCCACTTCGCGAACTACCGCGAGTCGTACGAGGCGAATCGCCTGATCGACAAGGGGATGATCCACCCGACGCTGTCGAAGGTCTACCCGCTGGCGGAGACCGGACAGGCGGCCATGGACGTGCACGGCAACGCCCACCAGGGCAAGGTCGGCGTTCTCGCACTGGCGCCGCGCGAAGGCTCGGGGTGAGCGACCCGGAGAAGCGCGCGCAGCACCTCGACGCCATCAACCGGTTCCGCGGGATCTGAGCAGGTCGACGGCCGGTCGCGAGCTTGCCTCACAGGGGTGGCGCGGTTCACCACGGAGCGTGCTCGAAGATGCCGTTCGGGGCCCGCCCGGTACGGTGAGCGCATGGCCGGACAACCTGCTGCATCCCCTGCCGACGCCGGCTTCGAGGTCGTGCGCCGGGGTTACGACCAGGGGCAGGTCGACGCGCATTTGCGCAGGTTGGACGCCGAGATCAGCATTCTCGTCACCGATCGGGACGCCGCACTCGCCCAGGCGGTGCAGCTCGCCCGGGACCTCGACGAGGCCAGGATGCGGGCCGAGAAGCTCCGGGCCCAGGTGCGCACGCTCGCGAGCCCTCAGCAGAGCGCTCAGACCACCAGCGAGCGCATCCGCACGATGCTCCGGCTGGCCGAGGACGAGGTCTCGGAGATGCTCGGGCGGGCCGAAACGGAGGCCAACCGGCGCACCCGGGAGGCCGACGAGCAGGCCGCCGAGACGCTGGCGACCGCACGGGAGGAGGCCGAGCGGATCCGGGCCGAGGCCACGGCCGAGGCGGAGCGGATGCGATCCGAGATCGCCCAGTCCCGCGACACGTTCGCCGCCGAACGGGAGGCCGCGGAGCGGAAGTTCACCGCCGAACGCGAGACGGCAGAGCGCGAGCACGCCGCACTGGTCGCCGCAGCCGCGCAGGAGCGGGCCGAGTCGTGGGCAGCGTCGGAGGCGCGCCGCACGGAGGTGGAGGAGGACTTCACCATCGCCATGGACCAGCGCCGTTCCGAGACGCTCGCCGAGCTGGCTGCGCAGCGCGAGGCGACCCGCGCGGAGCTGGACGAGCTGCGCACGGCCGCCGAGAGGGCGGCCCGGGAGACGGTCGCGCAGGCCGAGACGCACGCGCAGAAGGTCGTGTCCGCGGCCGAGCAGCGCACGGCGGAGCTGCTGGCCGCCCGTCAGCACATCGCCGAGCAGCTGGTCGTGACGCGTTCCGTGCTCGACGAGACCATCGGCACGCTCGGCGACATCACCGTGGTCCCGCCCCCGGCCACCCGGGACGGCGCCCTCGACACGCAGGACGCCCTCGGCGCCCAGGAACCGGACGGTGCCGCCCACCACAACGGCGCCGACCCGGCGCTGCGCCGGCCCACCCCGCGGCCCCGCGCCCGCGCGGCGCCGGCGACTGACCACCGCACGAGCGGGCACCCGCCCACCGCTGCGGCCCGCACCGATCAGCCGGACAGGGCCGGGCTGCTAACGCCGCCCGCCCGGCCGGCGCCGCCCGCGCGCCTCCCAGCACGCCACGTGCCAGTGCCGGCGGTCGGCCACGGAGCCGAACTCGTCGGCCGGCCAGGTCACCAGGTGCCCGGTGCCGGCCGGGATGAGCTGGTCGCAGCCCGGACACCGGTAGTCCTTCGCGGAGGACGAGCCGGGCACGCTGCGCACGACCCAGTCGCCGTCCGGCCCGATCTCCCGGCGGGTGAGCGCGGCCGACCGCAGCGGCACGTGGTCCGGCCGCCGGGGCCGGTTGGAGCGGGGCACGTAGGAGGAACGCGTCAGCGGGCCGCGTAGTCCCGGAACCCGTGCCCGGTCTTGCGCCCGAGTCGCCCGGCGGTCACGAGGTGCTCCAGCAGCGGGGCCGGCGCGAGGCCGGAGAGCCGCAGCTCCAGATAGAGCGAGCGCACGATCGCGAGCGAGACGTCGAGGCCGACCACGTCGAGCAGCTCGAACGGGCCCATCGGGAGCGCGCAGCCGGTCTTCATGGCGGCGTCGATGTCGTCGGCGGTGGCGTAGTGCGCCTCCAGCATCCGGACGGCGTCGTTGAGGTACGGGAAGAGCAGCGCGTTGACGATGAATCCGGCGCGTCGCCGCAGGCGACGGGCACCTTGCCCAGCCGCTCGCAGAGGGCGAGCCCGGTCGCGGTGACGTCCGGCGCGGTGGTGATCGTCGAGACGACCTCGACGAGCTTCATCACCGGCGCCGGGTTGAAGAAGTGCAGCCCGAGCACGTCCGCCGCCCGTGAGGTGGCGGCCGAGCACTCGACGACGGGCAGCGACGACGTGGTGGTGGCGAGCACCGCGCCGGGTTGCAGACCTCGTCGAGCGCGGCGAAGACGGCCCGCTTCGCGTCCAGGTCCTCGGCGACGGCCTCGACGACCAGGTCGGCGTCACCGAGGTCCTCCAGCCGCACGGTCCCGGTGATGCGGGCGAGGGCGGCGGCGCGCGCCTGCTCGTCGAGCTTGCCGCGCACGACCGCCTTGTCCAGCGACCGGCGGACGGCGGCCAGCGCGCCGTCCAGCGAGGACCGGCTGCGCCCGCGCAGGACGACGTCGAACCCGGCGCCCGCGAACACTCGGCGATCCCGGACGCCATCGTGCCGGTGCCGACGACGCCGACCCGCTGCACGTCGCGGACGACGACGTCGGCGGGCACGCGGACGGACGGGGTGAGCGGGTCCGCGACGACCTCGGAGCTGTGCGGCTTGGCGTAGGTGTAGAAGCCGCGGCCGCTCTTCCGGCCCAGCAGCCCCGCGGTGATCATCTGCTTGAGCACGGGGGCGGGCGCGTGCATGAGGTTGCGCGACTGCTTGTACATCGTGTCGAGGATCTCGTAGGACGTGTCGAGGCCGATGAGGTCGAGCAGCGCGAGCGGGCCCATCGGGTAGCCGCAGCCGTAGCGCATGGCGGCGTCCAGGTCCTCGCGCGTGGCGTAGCGCGACTCGTACATGCGCGCGGCGTGGTTGAGGTAGCCGAAGAGCAGGGCGTTGGCGATGAAGCCGGCGCGGTCGCCGATGACGACCGGGACCTTCCCGAGCGCGGCGGCGAAGCCCTTGACGTCGTCGATCACGTCGGGCTCGGTGACAACGGTGCGGACGACCTCGACGAGCTTCTGGACGGGCGCGGGGTTGAAGAAGTGCATCCCGACCACCCGGCCGGGACGCCCGGTGCGCACCGCCAGCTCGGTGACCGAGAGCGACGACGTGTTGGACGCGAGGATCACGTCGGGCCGGCAGACCCGGTCGAGCGCGCCGAGCACGTCGGCCTTGAGGGCGAGGCTCTCCGGCACCGCCTCGACCACGAGGTCGGCACCGGCCATGTCGGCGAGGGAGATGGTCGTCGTGATGCGGCCGAGCAGCTCGTCGGCGCCCTCCTGGGTGAGCTTGCCGCGGGCGATCGCCCGGTCGGTGGACGTGCGCAGGTGCTCCTGCCCCCGCTGCACGGCCGCTGCGTCGACCTCGGCCGCGATCACCTGCAGTCCGTTGCGGGCGAACACCTCGACGATGCCCGCGCCCATCGTGCCCAGCCCCACCACACCCACGGTCCGGAACTCGCGTGCCACGCTGCAACCTCCACCCAGCCGCTTGGGAAACTTCCCAGATCCTCGCACCCCGGCCGGATCCGCGGGTTGTGAGCGTTACCTCCCGTGCCGCAGCCGGACGATGCCGACCAGCGCCTTCATCGTCTGCGACGTGCGCCGGAAGCTCGTGACGGGCACGGGCAGCGGGAACCGCTGGCGCGCGACGGCCTGCGGCCGGGTGAACTCGCGCAGCCCGTCCTCGCCGTGGATGCGCCCGAACCCGGAGTCACCGACGCCGCCGAAGGGCAGGCTCGGGATGCCGGCGAACGTGGTGACGCCGTTGACCGCGACCATGCCGCACCGCAGCCGCGCCGCGATCTCCTCGCCGCGGGCCCGGGAGAAGACGCTCGCGCCCAGCCCGTAGCCGGTGGCGTTCGCGCGGCGCACGGCTTCGTCGACGTCCGGCACCCGGTTGACGACGAGCACCGGCCCGAACGTCTCCTGCGTGACGGCGATGCCGTCCTCCGGGACGTCCACGAGCACCACCGGCTCGACGAACGGCTCCTGCACGGACTCGGCGCCGCCCACGACGGCCCGGCCGCCCCGCGCGAGCGCGTCCTCCACGTGCGCCCGCACGACGGCGGCCTGCGCGGGCATCGTCATCGGGCCGAAGTCGCCGCCGGAGCCCGCCCGCAGGCCGCGCGCCCGCGCGACGACCTTGGCGACGAGGTCGTCGGCCACCGCGTCGGGCACGTACACGCGCTCGACGCCGATGCAGGTCTGGCCGGCGTTGGTCATCCCGCCCCAGACGGCGCGTCCGCGGCGGCGTCGAGGTCGGCGTCGACGTCGACGACCAGCGCGTCCTTGCCGCCGCACTCGACGAGCACGGGGGTGAGCGACTCGGCGCAGGCGGCCATCACGCGCTTGGCGGTGGCGGTCGAGCCGGTGAACGCGATCTTCCCGACCCCGGCCCGGCAGAGCGCCGCGCCGGTCTCCCCGAACCCCGTGACGACCTGCAGCACCGGCCGCCCGTCGACGATCTCGGCGAGCGAGTCGGCCAGCGCGACGCCGACGCCGGGCGTCAGCTCGCTGGGTTTGAAGACGACCGCGTTGCCGGCGGCGAGGGCGTAGGCGATGGAGCCCATGGGCGTGAACACCGGGTAGTTCCACGGCCCGATCACGCCGACGACGCCGACGGGCCGGTAGGCCAGGCTCGCGGCCTGGGTGCGCATGAGGAGCCCGGGCGGCACCCGCCGGCGGCCGAGCACCTTCTCGGCGTGCCTGGCCGCCCACGCGAGGTGGTCGACGGCGAGCACCAGCTCCAGCCGGGCGTCGTCGAGCGGCTTGCCGGTCTCCTCGACGACGAGCGGCGCGAGGTCGTCGATCTTGCGCGCGAGCACGACGCGCCACTCGCCGAGCAGCTTCCGGCGGCCGGCGAAGCCGAGCCCGTCCCACCACTCGGCGGCCGGGCGGGCCCGCGCGACGGCCGCCTCGACCGCCGCCCGGTCGTGCACCGGGTGCGTCCCGACGACGTCGCCGGTGCGCGGGTCGAGCGACTCGAACGTGGCCGGAACCCCGTCGACGGCGGGCAGCTCGGTGGCGGTCATGCCGCCAGCGTATGGGCGTGGGCCCGTCCCCCGCAGGCCGATCGCGGCCCGTCCGGGCCGCCGCTAGAAGAGGCGCAGGTCGTCGTTCTCGGCGCCGCGCAGCGCGTCGTAGTCCACCGCGACGCAACGGATGCCGCGGTCCTCGGCCAGCGTGCGCGCCTGCGGTTTGATCTGCTGCGCCGCGAACACGCCGGAGACGGGCGCGAGCAGCGGGTCGCGGTTCATGAGCTCCAGGTACCGGGTGAGCTGCTCGACGCCGTCGATCTCGCCGCGCCGCTTGATCTCGACGGCGACCGACCCGCCGCTCGCGTCGCGGCACAGCAGGTCGACGGGCCCGATCGCGGTCATGTACTCGCGCCGGACCAGCGTGTACCCGTCGCCGAGCACCGCCGGGTGGGCGGCCAGCAGCTCCTGCAGGTGCGCCTCGACGCCGTCCTTGACAAGCCCCGGGTCGACGCCCAGCTCGTGGCTGGAGTCGTGCAGCACCTCGTCGATCGTGATGACGAGCGACTCGTCGGCCTTGTTGCGGACGGTCCACACGCCCGGCTGCTCCTCCAGCCAGCACGGCGGGCTCATCCAGTTGAGCGGCTTGTACGCGCGGTCGTCGGCGTGGATGCTCACCGACCCGTCGGCCTTCACCAGCAGCAGCCGGGGAGCCATCGGGAGGTGCGCGGTGAGCCGGCCGACGTAGTCCACCTGGCAGCGGGCGATGACGAGACGCACCGGCCCGAGCGTAAGGGCGGCGGCGAGCTACCCGCCGTCCGGGGGCGGCGCGTTGCGCGCGGCGAGCGCGGCCCCGTTGGCCGCCAGCGCCGCGCGCAGCTCGGGCGGGTCGAGCGCCTCGACCTCACCCGCGAGCGCGGTGAGCTGCCCGGCCGCGACCGTGACGTCCTCGACGTCCAGCTCGACCGCACGCCAGCCCTCCGCGTCCGGCGGGCCGGCGTGGGCGACGGCGCGCAGCCCGGCGTCGGGATCGGCCACGCGCGGGAGCATCCGCAGCCCGCGCGGCCCGAGCCGCAGCCGGACGCTCGTGCGCAGCATCTTCGCCTCGAAGCGACCGGCGGCGCCCGCCCACCACTCGGCCAGGTCGAAGCCGGCCGGGCGGTCGAACGCGTCGCCGGTCGGCTCCGCGCGGGTGATGCGGTCGACGCGGTAGGTCAGGACGGTGTCGCGGCCGCGGGCGGCGACGTACCAGGTGCCGGCCTTGAGGACGAGCCCGAGCGGCTCGATCGTGCGCTCCACCTGATCCACCCACCCCGCCGGCTCCGCCGGCTGCCGTCCCCCGGTGTCGGTGCGGCGGCGGTAGGTGACCCGCAGCGTCCGCTGCTCCCACACCGCCTCGGCGACGGCGGCCAGGTGCGTGACCTGCTGCGGCGTGTGGAACCAGCCGGGCGCGTCGAGGTGGAACCGCTCGGCCACCGTGCGGGCGTGGTCGCGCAGCTCGGCCGGGAGCGTCGCGAGCAGCTTGGCCTGCGCGCCCGCCAGCGCCGCGCTCATCCCCAGCTCGGCGAGCACCTGCGGGGCACCGACGGCGAAGATCGCGGCCGCCTCCTGCGCGGTGAGCCCGTCGAGCCGGGTGCGCCAGTTGTCGACGAGCCGGATGCCGCCGCCACGGCCCGGCTCGGTCCACAGCGGGACGCCGGCCGCGGACAGCGCGGCGACGTCCCGGTAGACGGTGCGCTCGGAGACCTCCAGCTCGCGGGCCAGCTCCGCCGCCGTCGCCCCGCGCCGGCGCTGGAGCGTGAACAGCAAGGTGACCAGCCGTGACGCGCGCACCCCGCGATCGTGCCCGATCGGGCGGCCCGGCACGCTGTGCCGGTGGAGAGGATCAGCAGCCGCGAGGTCTACGCGAACGCCTGGATGTCCGTCCGGGAGGACAACGTCCGGCGTGCCGACGGCACCGAGGGGATCTACGGTGTGGTCGACAAGCCGTCGTTCGCCCTGGTCATCCCCCGGGACGGGGACCGGCTGCACCTGGTGGAGCAGTTCCGCTACCCGGTCGGGCAGCGGGAGTGGGAGTTCCCGGCCGGCACCGCGCCGGACCGGGCGGAGGCCGACCCGGCCGAGCTGGCCGCGCGTGAGCTGCGCGAGGAGACCGGCTGGTGGCCGGGCGGCTGGAGCCGATCGGGCAGCTGCACCTCGCGCCGGGCACGTCCAGCCAGCGCGGCACGGTCTGGCTCGCCACCGAGCTGACCGAGGGCCCGCCGCAGCGCGAGGCCAGCGAGCAGGACATGCGCGCCGCGTGGTTCACGACCGCGGAGCTGGAGAAGATGATCGGGGCCGGGGAGATCACCGACTCCCCGACCCTCGCGGCCTACCTCCTGCTGCGCCTGCGCGACGAGCGCGCCTAGCTACCTCGTCAGGTCCACCACCAGCTTCCCGGAGGTCCGGCCGGTCTCGCCGATCCGGTGCAGGTCGCCGGTCCGCTCCAGCGGCGCGGTCTCGGCGACGTCCACCCGCAGCACACCGTCGTCGACGAGCCGGGCGAGGTGTTCCAGCCCGGCGCCGTCCGGCTCGACGAGCGGCGCGAACCCGCGCACGTCGCGCGCGGCCAGCTCGGCCGCCGGCGGGAGCCCGGTCTGGGACGGCACGGTGACGAGCGTGCCGCCCCGACGCAGCACGCCGAGCGAGCGCCTCGTGTACTCGCCGCCCAGCAGGTCGATCACCACGTCGACGTCGCGGACCTGCTCCTCGAACGGCCGCTCCCGGTAGTCGATCGGCTCGTCGCGCCCAGCTCGCGCAGCCGGTCGTGCTTGCCCGCGGACGCCGTGCCGATGACGTACGCGCCGCGCCACCGCGCGAGCTGCACCGCGAGGTGCCCGACGCCGCCGGCCGCGGCGTGGATCAGCACCCGCTGCCCCTCCCGCACCCCGGCCGCCTCGATCAGGGACTGCCAGGCCGTCAGCCCGGCGAGCGGGATCGCACCCGCCTCGATGTCGCTCGCCTTCCGCGGGCTCGCAGCGAGCTGCCGCGAGCGGGCCGTGATGTACTCGCCGTAGCCGCCGGCCTGGTACGGGAACTGCGGCATCCCGTACACGCGGTCGCCGGGCACGAACCGCGTGACGCCGGAGCCGACCGCCTCCACGCGCCCGCGACGTCCCAGCCGAGCACCCAGGGCCGGGGCCCGAGCAGCCCGGACACGCCGCTGCCCGCCCGGGACTTCCAGTCGACCGGGTTCAGCCCTGCCGCGTTCACCCGGACCAGCACCTCGGTGGGGCCGGGCACCGGCTTGGGCCGCCGCTCCACCTGCAGGACCTCGGGGCCGCCGGGCTCGTTGACCACGGCCGCCCGCATCGTCTCTTCGCTCATGGCCTCTTCAATCCCGCGCCCACCCATTCCCATCCCGCAATTCCGATCTGAATCTTATACGGTTCAGCTATGAACGACCTGCGTGCCCTCCGGTACGTGCTGGCCGTCGCGGACGAGCTGAGCTTCAGCCGGGCGGCGGCGCGGCTCGGCGTCGCGCAGCCCACCCTCTCCCGGGCGGTGCGCGCGTTCGAGGACGCCCACGGCGTGGTGCTCTTCGACCGCACCACCCGCTCCGTCGCGCCGACGCCCGCGCTGGACGCCGCGCTCGACGACATCCGGGCCACGCTGGACGCCGCCGACCGGGTGCTCGTGGCGGCGACCGGAGCGGCCGGGGCGGTGCGGGTCGGCTACGTGCTGGGCGCGCGAACGGGCGGCTGCCCGACATCGTGCGCGAGGCCCGCCGGCGCACGCCGGAGCTGCGCGTGGAGCTGGCGCACATGGGCGTCGACGCGCAGGTCGTGGCGCTGCAGCAGCGGCGCATCGACCTCGGGCTGCTGCGCCTGCCCGCCGACGTGACGACGGGCGGGCTCGTCGTCGAGCCGCTGGAGCGCGACGAGATGGTGCTCGCGCTCCCCGACGACCACCCGCTCGCCACCGCCCGCGAGCCGCTCGACGGGGCGCTGCTGCGCGACGAGCCGCTGGTGTTCTGGCCGCGGGCGCTCGCGGCCGGCGTGCACGACGCGGTCACCGACCAGTGGTGGCGGCGGCACGGGTTCGCGCTGCGGATCGTGCAGGAGAACCCGGACACGATGGTGCTGCTCGCGCTGGTCGCGGCGGGTGTGGGGGCGACGCTGGTCACGGCCGGCACGGCGGCGGCGGTGCGGCGGGCCGGGGTGGTCTACCGCCGGGTCGCCGGGGCACCGGCCACGACCGTGGCGCTCGTCCACCGCCGCAACCCGACGGCCGCCACCGCCGCGCTGGTCGACGTGTGCCGGGCCGTCGTCGCGGCCGACCGGTGACGATCTTGACCGGCGGCGCCGGGCGCGGGCACCCTCCCCGCATGGATCTGCGCGAGACCGCCGAGCAGCAGCTGCTGCGCTCGTCGGTGGCGGCGATGGCGGCGAAGTACGGCCACATGTACATCCAGGAGAAGACGCGCACCGGCGGGCACACCACCGAGCTGTGGGCCGACGCCGCCGCGGCCGGCTACCTGGGCGTCGCCGTCCCCGCGGAGTACGGCGGCGGCGGGGCCGGGATGGTCGAGCTGGCGATCGTCGCCGAGGAGATCGCGGCGGCCGGGTGCCCGCTGCTGCTGATCGTCGTGTCGCCGGCGATCGCGGCCACCGTGATCGCGACGAGCGGCACGCCGGAGCAGAAGGAGCGCTGGCTGCCCCGCTTCGCCGACGGCTCGGTGCGGATGTCGTTCGCGATCACCGAGCCGGACGCGGGCTCGAACTCGCACCGGATCACCACCACCGCGCGGCGCGACCCCGAGGGCGGCTGGCGGCTGTCGGGCAGCAAGTACTACATCTCGGGCGTCGACGAGACGGACGCGACGCTCGTCGTCGCGCGGCTGGCGGACGCCGGGTCCGGGACGCTGCGCCCGGCGATGTTCGTCGTGCCGACCGACACCCCGGGCATGACCTACCAGCCGATCGAGATGGCGATCCACAGCCCGGAGAAGCAGTTCACGGTCTTCTTCGACGACGCCCACCTCCCCGACGACGCGCTGGTCGGCGGCGAGGACGCCGGGCTCGCGGCGCTGTTCGCCGGGCTCAACCCCGAGCGGATCACCGTCGCCGCCTACGCGAACGGGCTGGCCCGGTTCGCGCTGCGCAAGGGCGTCGGGTATGCGAAGGAGCGCAACGTGTGGGGCGCGCCGATCGGCAGCCACCAGGCCGTCGCGCACCCGCTGGCGAAGGCGCACGTGGAGGTGGAGCTGGCCCGGATGGCCACCACCCGCGCCGCCTGGCTCTACGACGCAGGCGACCACGGCGCCGCAGGCGAGGCCGCCAACCTCGCCAAGTACGCCGCGGCCGAGGCCGCCGTCAACGCCGTGGACGCCGCGGTGCAGGCCCACGGCGGCAACGGCATGGCGATCGAGTACGGCGTGGGCGGCCTGATCAGCGCCGTGCGCGCGATCCGGATCGCCCCGGTGAGCCGGGAGATGATCCTCAACCACGTCTCCCAGCACACGCTGGGCCTGCCCAAGTCGTACTGACCGACGGCTCAGCGCGGCACCACCGGCTCCGGGATCCGGATCGGTGGGATGTCGGGCAGCGAGTAGGGCGGGTACGGCCGCTGCGGCGTCACGAACAGGCAGTTCGTGTACACGTAGTCCGGCTCCACGACGAAGAGGTCGCTCACCGGGTCCACCGACGCGTTCGCCGGGAACTCGCCGACGAGGTCGTAGTCGCCGGGGCGCAGCCGCAGCGTCGCGGACGGCCGCCCGTCGAAGGTCGCGCAGGCCTCGTCGCCGTTCGGGGACTCGGCCGGGCAGCCCGGGCACGGCGCAGCGTCAGCTCGTGCGCGGTCGGCCCGGCCACCATGACGTGCAGCTCGTACGGGGTGGCGTTGTAGAACGTCACCGGGTTGTTGCCGGGGCTGTCGCCGGCGTACGGCACGGGCAGCTCCACGGCGCCCCGGTAGCGGCCCTCGCCGACCCGCGCGGCGATCAGCGCGGAGCGGGCCTGCGGGGTCTGGGGCGCGTCCGGGTAGGTCGTGACGAGCCGGCGGAACGCGTCGGCCGCGGGCAGGTAGTCGTCGGCGTCGAAGCGCTGGATGCCGCAGCGCAGCAGCGCCTCGGCGCGGTCGCCGTGCGCGCGCGGCAGGATCGCCGCGATCGCCTGTTCGCGCAGGCCGAGGTACTCGTCGAGCAGCGGCAGCGCGTCGCAGAACCGGCCGGCCGGGATCCCGCTGCTCGCCGCCGCGTAGAGGTCGGCGAACCCCTGCGGCACGCGCTGGGCGGTCGGGGTGTCGCCGAGCTCGTCCGCGATCGAGAGCAGCGCCGTGCCCGCGGCCTGCACGTTGCCGCCCCCGGCCGGCCCGAGCACCTCCTGGCGCTCGGCGTCGGCCTGCTCGAAGTAGGTGGCCGCGATCTCCTCGCGCACCGCGGCGACGGCGGCCCGGTCGCCGGCCTGCTCGGTCAGCACCTCGCGGTACCAGCGCACGGCCTCGGCGCGGTCGCCGTTCGCGCGCTCGTCGGTGGCCCGGGCGGTCGCCGCGCGCACGATCCCGTCGTGCAGGAACGGCGCGAGCGGGGTGTCCGGGGCCACGGCGCGGGCCTCCCGGTAGCGCTGGAACGCGACGTCGTGGCCGCCGCGCTCGGACTCCCCCGCCGCCGCGAGGTAGCCGCCGCACTGGGCCAGGAACACCCGCGCCCGCGGCACGTACCCGCCCAGGGTCAGCTCGTAGCCGCCGTCCACCGCGGCGAACCGGTCCGCCGCGGCCACGCAGTCGCCCCGGCCCAGCGCCGCGACGCCGTCGTCGTAGGCGCGCCGGCCGCGTCGGCGTAGAGCAGGAACCCGGCGACGGCGGCCGCGGTGACCAGCGCCCCGGCCGCGACGGGCCGCCGCCACGGCGCGCCGGGTCCGGTGCGCCGCGCCAGCCGCCAGGTGTCGACGGCCCCGGCCGCGCACCAGACGCCGGCCACCGGCCACCACAGCCCGGGCGAGCCCGCCGCGTCCGTCGCCGCGGCGAGCACCCCGATCCCCACCGCCCCGGCGAGCTGCACCGCGGCCCGCACCCGGCGGCCGAGGTAGGCGTAGCCGAGGCCCACCCCGGGCAGGGCGAGCAGCACCGCCCCGGCCACCGACCGGGCCCCCCGTGCGTTCCGGTCCCCCATGTGCCCGTCCCCTCCTCCGTCCGGAGGAACGGGACCACGGACGAACGGGAGGGGTCCCGTGCTCGGTTCGGATCAGCCAGGTGCACGGGCAGCCGCGTCACCTTGCGCATGCCCGGCACCGCCGCCCACTCGACGGGCCCGGCCAGGCGCAGCCCCGGGTACCGCCCGAAGAGCGCCCGCAGCGCCACCTCGCCCTCCTGCCGGGCCAGCGCGGCGCCGAGGCAGTAGTGCAGCCCGTGCCCGAACCCGACGTGCCCCTCGCCGCGGCCGGCGGGGCGGCGGGTGACGTCGAGCCGCTCCGGCTCGGGATGGCAGCGCGGGTCGTGGTTGGCCGAGATCAGCACCGGCTGCACGATCTCGCCGCGCCGGATCACGTGGCCGCCGACCTCGACGTCCTCGGCCGCGTAGCGGATCTGCGTGATCGCGACGGTGCCGCACCAGCGCATCAGCTCGTTGACCGCACCCGGCCACAGCGCCGGCTCGGCCGCCAGCAGCGCGAGCTGGTCCGGGTGCTCCAGGAGGGCCACGACCGCGTTGCCGATCAGGTGCGCGGTGGTCTCGTGCCCGGCGAAGACCAGCGTGAGCACCATCGTGACCAGCTCGTCCTCACTGAGCCGGGCACCGTCCTCGTCGGAGATGTGGACGAGCGCGGTGAGCAGGTCGTCGGCCGGCTCGGCGCGGCGGCGCGCGACGAGGCCCAGGATGTGGCTCACCATGCCGCGCATCGCGTCCGGCACGGCCTCGGGGTTGTCCATGGCGCCGAGCACCTCGCCCCAGGCCCGCCAGGACGGGCGGTCCTCCTCGGGCACCCCGACCAGCTCGCAGATCACCGTGATCGGCAGCGGGTAGGCCAGGTCCTCCTTGAGGTCGGCCGGGTCGGTGAGCCGGTCGAGCAGCCCGGCGGTGATCTCCTCGACGCGCGGGCGCAGGTCGTTGACCCGGCGCACGGTGAAGGTGCGCGAGACGAGCTTGCGCAGCCGTTCGTGGTCGGCGCCGTCGGTGTCGAGGATCGTGTCGGTGAGGTAGCGCGCGTACTCCGGCGGGACGCCGATCTGCGCGAGCAGCTTGTCGCGCAGGTCCTCGGTGCCCGACCCGGGCACGGACAGCGGCGAGTTCACGAACCGCGGGTCGCCGAGCACCGCCCGGACGTCCTCCTGGCGGGTGACGAACCACAGCGGCGAGCCGTCCGGTGCCTTCCCACGCACCACCGGGCCCTGCTCACGCATCCGGTTGTAGCCGCCGAGCGGGTCGGACATCAGGTCCGGGTCCATCATGCTCGGCTCGACGGGGGCGGTCATGGCCAACTCCGTTCCGGCGCCGCCCGCCCGGGATCACCTGGCGAGACTGCGCCACTCGATGTCGATGTGCTCCAGAAGCGATCGGTAGAGCGCGGCGACGGCGGGCGCGACGCGCGCGAGCCCGTCGGCCGGCGGCTCCGGCACCTCCACGGCGGCCGCGACCGTCCGTTCCAGCAGGCCGGCGCGCTCGTCGGTGGACAGCTGCGGCTGGGTGTCCTGCGCGGGCACCCCGCCGAGGAAGACGAAGCCGCCCGCGACGGCCGAGAAGACGTACAGCTGCGCGGGCAACGGCAGGTCGGCCCGCAGGCACCCCGCCGCGCGCAGCAGCCGGAAGTGCTCCGCGAGCACCGCGTCGCGGCGGCTCCCCAGCTCGCCGAGGGTGTCGGCGGCCTCGTGGGCGAGCCGGCCGAGCACCTCGACGTCGGCCAGGAAGAGCGCCCGCAGCACCGGGTCGGTGCTCAGCTCCCGGTAGAGCGCCCCCATCAGGCGCGACGGCAGCGCGTACGCGGGGTCCTCCTCGGCCCGCTGCGCGATGCGCTCGGTGACGCCGCGCTGGGTGCGCAGCAGCACCGTGAGGAAGAGCGCCTCCTTGGTGCGGAAGTGCAGGTAGACGGTGCCCTTGCCGATGCGGGCGTGGCGGGCGACCTCGTCGATGGTGACCCGCTGGTACCCCCACCGCACCAGCAGCTCACCCGCGGCGTCGAGCACGCGCTCGACGCGTGCGCCGGCGAGATCGGGTTCCGCCACGCCCACCCCCCCTTTTGATCCGCTTGACCGGAATCGCGAATCTGGTCAACCGGTCAGGCACGACACCCCGAAACGCCGCGGCGCACCGTCAAGAAGCCGTCAGTTCCCGACGATCGGGTAGTAGCAGGCCGAGTAGTCGAAGCCGGGTTCGAAGGTGTTGGTGTCGACGACCTCGTCGACGTCCGGCTGCGAGGGCGAGAACGCCAGGTCGTCGTACACGCCGACGAGCAGCCGCAGCGTCACCGAGGGGAGGCCGGGGCGCGACGGGCAGTCCGGCGGTGGGACGGCGTAGCCCGTGCCGCAGTCCGGGCACGGCGGGATGACCACCTCGTGTGTGGTCGGCCCGTTGAGCAGCACCCGCACCTCGTACGGGCTGTCGTTGTAGATCGTGTACGCGACCGGTCCCACGTTGTCGCCCGCCAGCGGCCCCGGCAGCGGCGGCAGCGGCGCGCCCTTCGCACCGGCGATCGTCGCGGCGACGACGGCCGAGCGGGCCTGCAGGATCCCGGGGTCGTTCGGGTACGCCGCGACGAACGGCTCCAGCGCCTGCAGGCTGCCGGCCCCGTCGCCGCCGCGGTAGCGGCCGAGCCCGCACTCGAGGAGCGACCGGGCCCGGTCGGCGTTGGCGGTGCCGACGACCGCCGCGGCGGCCGGGTGGGTGAGCCCGACGAAGTAGTCGAGCGCCGGGATCGCGTCGCAGAACCGCTGCTGCGCGACCGGCGCCGCGGCCGCGGCGTACGTGTCGGCGAGCGACACCGGCACGAGCGCCGCCGAGGGGGTGTCGCCGAACTCGTCGGCGACGGTCAGCGCGTCGGTGACGGCGGCCTGGTACCCCGGCAGGCCCGTCGCCTCCGCGCGGGTGTCGGCGGCCCGCTCCAGGTAGGTCGCGGCCAGCTCGACCCGCACGGAGCCGGGCGCGTCGGGCTCGGTCAGCGCGTCCTCGTACACGCGGATGGCGCCGGAGTAGTCGCCGGAGTCGCGCCCGGCCCGCCCCCAGTCGGCGAACGTGCCGTACAGCTCGGTGGTCACGAACGGCACCAGCTCGGTGCCCGGGTAGACGCCGCGGAAGAGCCGGTAGCGCCCGACGGCCGCGGCGTAGTCCCCCGCGTCCCGTTCGGCGGCCGCGTGGTGAACTCGCTGCACTGCGCCGTCCGCACCTCGGCGGCCCGCACGTCCGGGCTGAGCGTCAGCTCGTACAGGCCGGTGACCAGCGTGAGCTCCGCGGTCGCCGCGGCGCAGTCGGCCCGGCCCTGGGCCTCGACGCCCGCCGCGTACGCCCGGTCGCCCGCGGCGGCGTACGCGAGGTAGCCCGCCACCACGGCCGCCACGGCGACCAGCGCCACCGCGATCGGGAGGATCTGGCGGCGCGCGCTCGGGGCGGGCGTGCGCATCCCGATCAGCAGCGCGTCGACGGCCGTCCAGACCAGCCAGATCGCCGCGATGGCCTGCCACGCGAACGGCGTGTCGGCCGCCCGGGTCAGGAACGCGATCGCGACCAGCACCACGGCGCCCGTCAGGTAGACCGCGAACCGCCACCAGCGCCGCAGGTAGGCGTAGCCGAGGGCGAGGCCGGTGAGGTTGAGCAGCGCGGCGGCGACCGGCGACCGGCCCGGCGGGGCCGGCACCGGTTCGACGATGATGGTGTCCTGCCCCGCGGTCATGGCTGCCCCCTCGTCACCCCGATGGGCTACAGGAGATCACGAGCGCCCCGGGAGGGCTCCCGGGGCTACCGTTGGCCCATGGCCGACTACGAGCACCTGCTGGTCAAGCAGGACGGGCCGACGGTCCGGATCACGATGAACCGGCCGGAGCGGCGCAACGCGCTCTCCGAGGGACACCTGCGCGAGCTGCTGCACGCGTTCGGCGCAGCGGGGCGGAGCGACGCCACCGGCATCGTGCTCGGCGCCGAGGGCAGGGCGTTCTCGGCCGGGCACGACTTCGCCGACGTCGCCGCGCGGGACCTGGCCGGCGTGCGCGACCTGCTGCGGCTGTGCACCGAGGTCATGCGCACGATCCAGGAGGTCCCGCAGGTCGTGGTCGCCCGGGTGCAGGCCATCGCCACGGCGGCCGGGTGCCAGCTCGTGGCGTCGTGCGACCTCGCGGTCGCCGCCGAGTCGGCGAGCTTCGCCCTGCCGGGCGGCAAGGGCGGCTGGTTCTGCCACACGCCGGCCGTGCCCGTCGCGCGCAACGTCGGACGCAAGCGGCTGATGGAGCTGGCACTCACCGGCGACCCGGTCGACGCGGCCACCGCCGCCGAGTGGGGCCTGGTCAACTACGCCGTGCCGGACGCCGAGCTGGACGCCAGGGTCGACGCCCTGCTCGCCCGCGCCACCCGGGGCAGCCGGTTCGGCAAGGGCGTCGGCAAGCAGACGCTCTACGCCCAGCTCGACCGCCCCGAGGCCGACGCGTACGCGATCGCGCTGGAGGTGATGGCGTCGCTGTCGCAGACGCCCGGCGCGCGCGAGGGCATGGCCGCGTTCCTGGAGAAGCGCCCGGCCGTCTGGCCGGACTGACCGGCGGGAGCCACCGTGGACGTCAGGATCGTGATCCCCGACGAGCTGCTGCTCGCGGCGCAGGACCGGGCCCGCGACCGCCGCCTGACGCTGGACGAGCTGGTCGAGGCCGCGTTGCGCCGGGAGCTGACGACCAACCCCCTGGACGCGGGCCTGCAGCTCGACGAGCTGCGCTGAGCGCTCAGGGCCGTTCCAGCACCGCCTCCAGGAACTCCTGCGTGCGCGGGTTCTCCGGGTGCGTGAAGAGCTTCTCCGGCGGCGCCTCCTCCAGGACGCGACCGCGGTCGAACATCATCACGCGGTCGGAGAAGCCGCGGGCGAACCCCATCTCGTGCGTGACGCACAGGATGGTGATGTCGGTCGTCTCGCCGATCCGCCGCAGCAGGTTCAGCACGCCGGCGACGAGCTCGGGGTCGAGCGCCGACGTCACCTCGTCGAGCAGCAGCACGGCCGGGCGCATCGCCAGCGCCCGGGCGATCGCGACCCGCTGCTGCTGCCCGCCCGACAGCCGCGACGGGTGCTCGTCGATGCGGTCGGCGAGCCCGATCATCTCCAGCAGCTCCTCCGCGCGGGCGTCCGCCTCGTGCTTCGAGAGGCCGAGCACGCGGGTGGGGGCCTCGGTCAGGTTGCCCCGCACCGTCATGTTGGGGAACAGGTTGAACTGCTGGAACACCATGCCGATGCCCTTGCGCACCTCGCGGCTGTGCTTCTCGTCGGCCCTGACGAGCCGGCCGCGCCGCTCCATGTGGGTGAGGTAGCGCCCGCCCACCCGGATCGTGCCCTCCGTGACCGGCTCCAGGCACATCAGCAGCCGCAGGATCGTCGTCTTGCCCGACCCGGACGGCCCGATGAGCGTGACGTGCTCGCCGGGCGCGACCGCGAAGCTCAGGTCCGAGAGCACGACGTTGTCGCCGAACCGCTTCTCCACGCGGTCGAAGACGATCATCGGCTCGGACGGCGGCTCAGATGGCACCGACACGGCGCTCCAATCTCCGGACCAGCACCGCGGCCGGGTAGCTGATCAGCAGGAACAGGACCCCGGCCATCGTCAGCGGCTCGACGGGCCGGAACGTCTGCGCCGTGATCTGGTTGGCCACGGTGATGACCTCGACGAGCCCGATCGCCAGCAGCAGCGGGACCTCCTTGAACATCGAGATGACGTAGTTGCCCAGCGCGGGCAGCACCCGCGGCACGGCCTGCGGGAGCACCACACCCAGCCAGACGCGGTGCGGCGGCAGGCTCAGCGCGTACGCCGCCTCCCACTGCCCGCGCGGCACGGCGTCGATGCCGGCCCGGTAGACCTCGGACGTGTAGCAGGCGTAGTGCAGCCCGAGCGCGAGCACGCCCGCCGTCAGCGAGCTGAGCGTGATCCCGACGCGGGGAGCACCGCGTAGATCAGGTAGGCCTGCACGAGCAGCGGCGTGCTGCGCCACAGCTCGACGAACCCGCGCACCAGCGGGTCGAGCACGGGCACGCGGCTGCGCCGGACGATCGCGAAGACCAGCCCGAGCACGAACGCCAGCAGCGACCCGAGCAGCGTCGCCAGCAGCGTGACCTGCAGCCCGCGCCACAGCGCCGGCAGGATCGCGATCGCGTAGTTCCAGTCCCAGCCGCCGCTCATGCCGGCTCCCCGACCCGGGCCCGGGTGACCGGTGTGCGGCCCAGCCGGGCCGCCGCGCGCCGCTCCAGCAGCCGCATCACGGCCGTGATCCCGAGCCCGAGCAGCAGGAAGATCACCAGCTCCACCAGGTAGATCGTCAGCGTCTCGCCCACGCCGAGGTTCGGCACGAGCAGCTGGCCCTGCCGCACGACCTCGTCCACCACCACCAGCGAGAGCAGCGCGGTGCTCTTCAGCAGCTGGATGAACAGGTTGTTGAACGGCGGCAGCATCTCGACCAGCGCCTGCGGCAGGATCACCCGGGTCATCCGGTCGTACGGGGAGAGGCTGAGCGCGAGCGACCCCTCGTACTGCGCCCGCGGCACGGCCTGCACCGCCCCCCGGACGATCTCCGCGCCGTACGCGCCGTGGTTGAGCCCGAGCACGAGGATGCCCGCGCCGAGCGGGATGATCTGGTACCCGACCAGCGCCGGCAGCACGAAGAAGATCCAGAACAGCTGGACCACCTCGGACGTCCCCCGGAACACCTCGACGTACACCCGGCTGACGGCGCGCACCGCACGGCGCCGCGAGAGCAGCGCGAGCCCGGCGACCGCGGCGAGCACGATCGTCAGCGCGATGCCGCCCGCGGCGGCGACCACGGTCTGCGGGATCCGGCGGCGAGCCGGGAGACGATCAGCGGGAGGTTCTCGAACACCGCGTCCCCTCCCGAGTCACGCTGCCCATCCTCATGCGGCGCAGAGCCGCTCCGTGGTCACGTCGGCTGCGGGGATGTTGTCCTGCGTGAACCCGAACGGCTGCGCGATCTGCAGCCACTCGCCGGACTGGTGCATCCCGGTCAGCTCCGGGTTGAACGCGTTCACGAAGTCGGTGTCGTCGCGGCGGAACACGAACGCGCCCGCCGACACGACCTGCTCGCCCTCGATCGTCGGGAAGAAGCCCGGCGTGACCTCGACGCCCGCACCCGGGTTGTTGGACACGACGTTGTTGAGCGAGATGTTCGTGAGCGCCGCGGCCTGCGCACGCCCGGTCGTGACGGCCTGCAGCAGCGCGTTCTGGTCGCCGAGCACCTGGATGTTGCCCTCCGGCACCCCGCTGCGCGTCGCGTAGCCCTGCTCGACCGCACCGCTCAGCACGGCGAGCGTCAGGTTCTGGTCGCGGACCTGGTCGAACGTCTGCACGCCCGCCGGGTTGCCGGTCGGCACCAGGAACGCGGTCGGCGCCGTGTAGTCCGGCACCGAGAACGCCGCGGCCTGGCAGCGCTCCGGGTTGATGAACATGCCCGCGGTGATCATGTCGAACTGACGGGAGAGCGTGAGGCCGCTGATCAGCGCGCCGAAGTCCACCGTCACGGCGTTGACCTGCGGAATGCCGAGCTTGCCGAGCACCGCCCGGCCCACCTCGACCGACTCGCCCGTCACGTTGCCGTTCTCGTCCGTGAATCCGTACGGCGCCTCGTTCGCGATGCCGACCGTGATGCTGCCGGCGTCCCGCGCGCGCTGCAGCGTGCCGCCACCGGCCCCCTGGCCGCCCTGGGGCACCTGCTGGCACGCCCCGAGAACCACTCCCCCGCCGAGTGCGACCGCTCCTGCCGCCGCCGTGCGGCGCAGGAAGTCCCGCCTGCTCCAGGATCGCTGGTTCATGAGTTCCTTCCGTCCCGACGCTGCCACGGCCCCCATCGGCCACGGCCCTTCGGCCGAACGTAGGTGAACCGACCGGACGCCCGCCGGACGTGGCGAGGGCCCCGGCGCCGGTCGTTACGCGACCGCAACGACCAGCCGAAATAGTCCTGATATTCACCCGATCGGCGGCCATGGCAGGGCCGAACACCGGATACCCAGCCAGGTTGCGCCGGCCCCGGTTCCCGATCACTCGGTGCGGCCGGACGAGCGCCCATGCGCGAGGATGCGGCCATGTTGCGCATCGCCGGGCTCCCCGTCTGGATCGGTCCGTCCGACGTCGTCGCGGGCGCGCGGGCGGTGGCCGGCTGGACCGGCGACGCCGTCGGCCTCGCCGTCTCCCTGCCGGCCCGCGCCACCCGCCTGCTCGACGACGTCGAGGCGCTGACCGGGCGCGTGACCGGGATCGTCGACCGGGCGGACGCCGCGGTCGGCGCCGTGGACGGGCTGCTGGCCGGCGTCCGCGACGCGGTCGCGCGCGCCGACGGGGTGCTGCGCGAGTCGGCCGCGCTCGTCGCCCGGGTCGACGCGCTGCTCGCCGACGTGCGTACCGCCGCCGACGGCGCCACCACGCTGGTCGCCCGCGCGGACGCCGTGGCGGCCGACGCGGCCGGGCTCGTCGTGCGCGCCACCGCCATCGCCGACCACGCCGGCGCCGTCGTGGACCGGGCGGCCGGCGCCACCGACGACGCCACCGGCCTGCTCGCGACCTACCGGCCGATCGCGGAGCAGGCCGTGCCCATCGCGCGGCAGTTCGTCGCCGAGTTCTCCGAGGAGGAGGTGCACGCCGCGGTGCGGCTGGTCGACCAGCTCCCGCAGCTCACCGAGCACCTGGAGCGCGACATCATGCCGATCCTCGCCACGCTCGACCGCGTCGGCCCGGACGTCCACGAGCTGCTGGAGCAGCTCAAGGCCGTGCGCCAGGCCATCCAGGCTTCCCCGGGTTCGGGTTCTTCCGCCGCCGCGGCGAGCGCGACGACGACGAGCAGAACGGCGCCGAGAAGAACTAGCCCCAGGCCACCGGGAGGGCGTGCACGCCGTAGATCACCATGTCCGTGCGCAGCGGGACGTCCGCGGGCGCGACGGCGAGCCGCAGGTCCGGGAACCGGCGGAAGAGCGCCGGGAAGCCCACCCGCATCTCCACGCGCGCGAGCTGCTGGCCCAGGCACTGGTGCACGCCGTGCCCGAACGCCACGTGCCCGCCGGTCTCGCGGCCGAGGTCGAGGTCGTCGGGGTGCGGGAAGTGCTCCGGGTCGCGGTTGCCGCCCGGGATCGAGACGGTGACGCTCTCGCCCGCCCGGACCAGCACGCCCTCCACCTCGACGTCCTCCAGCGCGGCGCGGACCGTGCCGGGCACGACCGAGAGGTGGCGCAGCAGCTCCTCCACGGCGTTGTCGACCCGGGCCGGGTCGGTGACCGCCGGGATCTGCTCCGGGTGCTCCAGCAGCGCGAACGTGCCGAGGCCCAGCATGTTGGCGGTGGTGTCGAGACCGCCGCCGAGCAGCAGGAACGCGATGTTCGTCAGCTCCTCGTCGGTGAGGTCGGGCGCGTCGGCGACCAGGCCGCCGAGCATGTCTCGCCGGGTTCGGCGCGCTTGCGCGCCACCAGCTCCGCGATCTGCCCGGCGACGACCCCGACGGCGCTCGCCTTCTCCTCGGCGGTGGCGTCCTGGCGGGACATGCGCGTCGTCTCCGCCATGAAGGCGTCGCGGAAGCCGAACGGCACGCCGAGCAGCTCGCAGATGACGTGCGCGGGGATCGGCGCCGCGTACGCGGCCACCAGGTCGGCAGGCGGGCCGGCCGCCGCCATCCGGTCGAGGTGCTCCTGCGCGATCCGCTCGATGTGGTCGGTGAGCCGGCGCATCCGGTGCACGGTGAACTGGCCCGTGAGCAGGCGGCGGTAGCGGGTGTGGTCCGGCGCGTCCATCCCGATGAACATGCCGGGCCGGGCCGGCGGGGTCGGGCCGGTGCTGAACGGGGTGCTGCGCAGGTCCTGCCGGGCGCTGAACCGCGGGTCGGCGAGCACCGCGCGGATCGTCGCGCGCCGGGTGACCATCCAGCCGAGCTTCCCGTCCGGGTAGCGGACCCGGGCGATCGGCCGCTCGGCGAGCATCCGCCGGATCTCGACCGGCGGGTCGAACGGGCCGGAGCTGTGCAGCGGGAACGTGAGGGGTTCCTCGGTACGAACCGTCATCATCGCCACTCTCGTCGGAGATGTTTACAGCGAGTGTAAGAGTACACGCACAGTACTCATCGCGTCGATGTAAAGTCGCCCGGTGGAGTCCCGGCGCGAGCGCAAGAAGCGGCAGACCCGGCAGCTGCTGGTCGAGACCGCGCTGCGGCTGTTCGCCGAGCAGGGCTACGAGCAGACCACCGTCGCGCAGATCGCCGCGGCCGCCGACGTCTCGACGAAGACGTTCTTCAACTACTTCCCCACCAAGGACGACGTGCTGTTCGCGGAGACCCGCGAGCGCAACGAGGCGCCGCTCGCCCTGATCGCCGGCCGCCGGCCCGGCGAGTCCGTCCCGGACCTGCTGGCCAGGGTCTACGAGACGATGATCGCCGACTACCTGGCCGACGCCGACGGCGCGTTCCGCGACCCCGCGGTGATGCGCACCTACGTCGACATCGTCACGACCACGCCGTCGTTGCAGGCCAAGGGCCTGCACGAGGTGTTCGCGCTGCAGCGGCGGGTGGCCGACGCGCTCGTCGCGGCCTACCCGGACGAGCTGGACCCGGTGAGCGCCGCGGCGATCGTCGGGTCGGTCGTCGGGGCCACCCAGGCGGCCGCCCTGGTCAGCCTGGCCCGCGGTGACGGCGAGCAGGAGGTGTGGGCCGCGATGCGCCGCGGCATCGAGGTCGCGCTGCGCGGCCTCGACGCGTACCGGGCCTAGTGCCGGTGCGCCGCGAGCACCAGGTCGACGATCTCGCCCATCATGGCCGTGAGCTGGTAGTCCTTCGGCGTGAAGACGGCCGCGACGCCCCGGCTGCGCAGCTGCGCCGCGTCCTCCGGCGGGATGATCCCGCCCACCACCACCGGCACGTCGGCAGCGCCCGCGGCGCGCAGCCCCTCGACGACGGCCGGCACGACCTCCAGGTGCGAACCGGAGAGCACCGACAGCCCCACGACGTGCACGCCCTCCTGCACCGCCGCCGCCACGATCTCCGCAGGCGTGAGCCGGATGCCCTGGTAGACCACCTCGAAGCCGACGTCCCGGGCACGCACGGCCACCTGCTCGGCGCCGTTCGAGTGCCCGTCCAGGCCCGGCTTGCCGACGAGCATCCGCAGCCGGGAGCCCAGCTCCGCGCCCGCGGCCCGCACCCGCTCGCGCACCGCGGCGATCTCCGCCGCGCCGGACCCGCCCTCGACCGCCGCCGACACCCCGGTGGGCGCCCGGAACTCGCCGAACACCTCCCGCAGCACGCCGGCCCACTCGCCGGTGGTCACGCCCGCCCGCGCGCACACGATGGACGCCTCCACCAGGTTGGCGTCGGTCTTGGCGGCGTCGCGCAGCGCCGCCAGCGCCGCGTCCGCGGCCCCGGCGTCCCGCCCGGCCCGCCACTCCCGGACGGCCGCGACGGCGGCGGCCTCCGTCGCCGGGTCGACCGTCTCGATCGCGGCCGCGCCCTCGGCCTGCAACGGGCTCGGCTCGGTGCCCTCGAACCGGTTGACGCCCACCACGACGTCCTCGCCGGACTCCAGGCGCCGCCGCCGCTCGGCCAGCGACCGGACGAGCTGCCCCTTCATGTAGCCCGTCTCGACGGCCGCGACCGCGCCGCCCATGCCGAGCACGCGGTCGATCTCCGCGCGGGCGCCCGCCACCAGCTCGGTGACCTTGGCCTCGACGACGCGGGAGCCGTCGAAGAGGTCCTCGTACTCCAGCAGGTCGGTCTCGTAGGCGAGCACCTGCTGCATCCGCAGCGCCCACTGCTGGTCCCACGGCCGCGGCAGGCCCAACGCCTCGTTCCAGGCAGGGAGCTGGACGGCGCGGGCGCGCGCGTCCCGCGACAGCGTCACCGCGAGCATCTCCAGCACGATGCGCTGCACGTTGTTCTCCGGCTGCGCCTCGGTGAGCCCGAGCGAGTTGACCTGCACGCCGTAGCGCAGCCGCCGGTGCCGCGGGTCCTGCACGCCGTAGCGCTCGTGCGTGATCCCGTCCCACAGCCGGGCGAGCGCACGCATCTTGCTCATCTCCTCGACGAACCGCAGCCCCGCGTTGACGAAGAACGAGATGCGGGCGACCACCGCGCCGAACCGGTCCGGGGGCACCTGCCCGGAGTCGCGCACGGCGTCGAGCACCGCGACGGCCGTCGAGAGCGCGTAGGCCAGCTCCTGCACGGGTGTGGCCCCGGCCTCCTGCAGGTGGTAGCTGCAGATGTTGATCGGGTTCCAGCGCGGCACGTTCGCCACCGACCACGCGATCATGTCCGTGATCAGCCGCATGCTCGGGGCCGGCGGGAACACGTACGTGCCGCGGGAGAGGTACTCCTTGACGATGTCGTTCTGCGTGGTGCCGGCCAGCTGCGCGCGGTCCGCGCCCTGCTCGTCGGCCACCGCGACGTAGAGCGCCAGCAGGTACATGGCCGGCGCGTTGATCGTCATCGACGTGTTGGCCTCGGCCAGCGGGATGCCGTCGAAGAGCGCCCGCATGTCGCCGATGTGGCTCACCGGCACCCCGACCTTGCCGACCTCGCCCCGCGCCAGCTCGTGGTCGGGGTCGTAGCCGGTCTGCGTGGGCAGGTCGAACGCGACCGAGAGCCCGGTCTGGCCCTTCGCGAGGTTGCGCCGGTAGAGCGCGTTGGACGCCTGCGCGGACGAGTGGCCGGCGTACGTCCGGAACACCCACGGACGGTCGCGCTCACGGTCGGTCGGGTACGGCACCGGGCACCTCCGCGTCGGGGTCCGGCTCAGCGTAGCTCTGCTCGACATCCCGAGCACCGCTGCTCGGGATGTATCACACCCGACGGTAGTGCGCGTCGAACCCGCAGAACACGCCGTAGGCGGCGAGCCCCAGCCCGACCGCCACGAGCAGCACCGGCCCGAACGGCTGGGCGGCCAGCGTCCGGAGCGCGACGTCGAGCCCGGCCGCCTCCTCCGGCCGGTACTCGATCGCGGCGACCACCACGAACACCCCGATCAGCAGCACCGCCGCGCCCTTCGCGACGAGCCCGACCACCCCGATCCGCTCGACCGCGGCCCGCATCCCCGGCACCGGCGGCAGGTTCAGGTCGTGCCGGAACGTCCGGCGCACGCCGTTCACGGCCGTGACGACGCCCGTCACGCCGATCCCGGCGCCGACGGCCCCCACGAGGAACTGCCCACCCGGCAGCCCGAGCACACCCGCCGCCGCCCCCGCGGCATCGCCGCCGCCCGCCCCCGAGGCCGTCCGCGCGGCGAGCACCGCCAGCACCGCGAACACGGCCGCCTTCCCGCCGCTCGTGGCCCGCAGGCGTACCCGCGCCGGACGTTCCCGCACGTGCCGGAAGCCCCGGACGGCCTGCTCCGCCCACCACAGCGCGACGGCCGCGAAGCCGGCGACCAGCACCCACAGCAGGACCTGCCCGAAGGGCTGCTGGGCGATCGCCGCGAACGCGCCCGTCTGGTCGGCGCGCTCACCGCGGTCGCGTACGCGATCCGGACGGCGAACCACGCGACCAGCAGGTGGACGAGGCCGTAGCAGACGATCCCGACGCGGACGACGGCACGGGCAGGGCTGGTCGTCGATCGGGTCGTCCGCACCCACCGAAGATCGCACGGCCGGCGCCGCCCCGCACGCAGGACCGCTCCGTCAGCCGGCCATGACCTCCGGCTTCGCCTCCGGCTTGCCGCGGTGCCTGCGCACCATCCGCACGGCGACCACCACGGCCACGGCGGCGACGACGATCCCGGTGGCCGTCGGGCCGATGAGGTGCGCGCTGTGCCGCACGGCCGCCGACGCCGCGCTCCCCAGCCCGACGTACACGATCCCCCACAGCGTCGCGCCGATCGCCGTGTAGCCGCCGAACCGGCGCCACGGCATGCGCAGCGTCCCGGCGATCACCGGCACGAGCGAGTGCGCCACCGCCAGGAACCGCGAGCCGACCAGCGCCCGGCCGGTGCCGCCGCGCAGCACCGCCTCCGCCCGCGCCCAGTTCGGCTCGCCGACCTTGCGCCCGGCCCAGCTCGCGCGGATCCGCCCGCCGAACGTCCGGCCGAGGAGGTAGCCGCCGGTCTGGCCGACGATGCTGGCGCCGGCGGCCACGGCGGCGAGCGCCGCGTACTCGCCCGGGCTCGCCACCGTCGTCGCCGCCGCCAGCAGCACGACCTCACCGGGCGTGACGAGCCCGATCAGCACGGTCGTCTCGAGCATGAGCAGCACCCCGACCACGGTGTAGAGCTGCCACGCCGGCACCCCGTCGATCATCGCGAAGAACGAGCCCAGCCAGTCGGTGATCACCCGTCCAGACTTCTGGGAAAGGCGCCGCCGGCCCATCCGGGCACCCCCTGAACAAGGGTGGGGATGACCCCCGGATCAGCGTTCGGGGTCGGTGCTCACCCGGGCGACGTCGGCGCCGAGCCCGCGCAGGTTCTCCACGAAACGCGGGTAGCCGCGGTCGATGTGCTCGATGTCCCACACCTCGGTGCACCCGTCCGCGCACAGCCCGGCCAGCACGAGCCCGGCCCCCGCGCGGATGTCGCTCGCCCACACCGGAGCGCTGGAGAGCCGGTCGACGCCGCGCACGACCGCGTGGTGGCCGTCGGTGCGCGCGTCCGCGCCGAGGCGCACCATCTCGTCCACGAACCGGAACCGCGCCTCGAACACGTTCTCCGTGATCATCGACGTGCCGTCGGCCACGGCGGACAGCGCGATCGCCATCGGCTGCAGGTCGGTGGCGAAACCGGGGTAGGGCAGCGTCACGAAGTCGACGGCCTTGGGCCGCCCGGCCATCCGCACCGTGAACTCGTGGTCGCCCATCACCGTCTCCGCGCCGGCGGTGCGCAGCTTGTCGAGCACGAGGTCG
Source organism: Pseudonocardia sp. CNS-139 (assembly GCA_001942415.1). Taxonomy (GTDB): domain Bacteria; phylum Actinomycetota; class Actinomycetes; order Mycobacteriales; family Pseudonocardiaceae; genus Pseudonocardia. The sequence goes on along the minus strand of MKJX01000189.1, from coordinate 11,971 downwards.
ATGTGGTGCGGGTCGACGCCCCGCACGGTGACGTCGCCGCGGGTCATCGTCGCGGCGAACGCCCAGGTGGCACCGACGATCCGGTCGCGATCACGCGGTGCTCGGTGGGCTCCAGCCCGGTGACGCCGTGCACGGTCAGCGTCGACGAGCCGACCCCGTCGATCTTGGCGCCCATCTGCTGGAGCATCGTGCAGAGGTCGACGATCTCGGGCTCGCGCGCGGCGTTGTCGATCACGGTGACGCCGTCGGCGAGCACGGCGGCCATGAGGATGTTCTCGGTGGCCCCGACGCTCGGGAAGTCCAGCCAGATCTGCGCGCCCCGCAGCTCGTCGGCGTGCGCGACCACCCGGCCGTGCTCGATCTCGGTGGTCGCCCCGAGCTTGCGCAGCCCGGCCTGGTGCATGTCGAGCGGGCGCGACCCGATCGCGTCGCCGCCCGGCAGCGGCACGATCGCCTGCCGGCACCGGGCCACCAGCGGCCCGAGCACGCACACGGACGCGCGCAGCTTCGACACCGACCGGTAGTCCGCCTGCGCCCCCGGCTCCGCCGGCACGTCGATCGTCACGGTGTCGTGGTCGACCGCGACCGTGCAGCCCAGGCTGCGCAGCACGTCCGCCATCAGCGGGACGTCGAGGATCTCCGGACAGTTCGTGAGGGTTGTCGTGCCCTCCGCCAGCAGCGCCGCCGCCATGAGCTTGAGCACGCTGTTCTTCGCCCCGACCACGTCGACCACGCCTTCGAGGCGCGCGCCGCCGCTGACCGCGAAATGCTCCACCACGAGCGCGACGCTATCCCGTCGGCCCCGGACCGGCGCGCCCACCCCGGACCGCCGTTCGGCTCCATAACGCAGTTGCGGGCGCGCCGAGAGTGCGTTCTGGAGCCATGATGCGGTCGGTCGGCGCGCGCTCACCGCGAGTGACGGCCGTCACAGCGGACGTCTCGGGGTCGGTGTCGATCCCGCCCCGCACTCCTCGTGGAGGGGACAACCGCCGGGCACCGGGCCCGGCGGCGACCCGAGGAGATCCGTCATGACCACACTCGACACCACCGCGGGACGGGCGACACGCGTCCGAGCGCTGCTCGCCTGCGGGGTGATCGCCGGGCCGCTCTACGTCGGCACGTCGCTCGTCCAGGCGTTCACCCGCCCGGGCTTCGACATGCTGCGCCACCCGTGGAGCGCGCTCGCGAACGGCGACCTTGGCTGGGTCCAGGTCACCAACCTGATCGTCACGGGCGCGCTGCTCGTCGCGTTCGGGGCAGGGCTGCGGCACACGACCGGGGGACGGTGGGCGCCGGCGCTCGTCGCCGTGTTCGGCCTCTCGATGGTCGTCGCCGGCCTGTTCCCGGCCGGCCCCGTGCCCGGCTTCCCGGTGGGGACGGTCGCGCCCGTGCCGGTCCCGGCGTCCGGCCTCGTGCACTTCGCGGCCGGCGCGATCGGCTTCGTCGCCGTCGCCGCGGCGTGCCTGCTGCTCGGCACCCGCTACGCGGCGGCCCGTCGCCCCGGCCGCGCGTGGTTCTGCCGGGTGACGGCCGTGGCCTTCCTGGTGGCGTTCGCCGGGCTCGCCGGCTCCGGCGGGAGCCCCGCGGGCACGCTCGGCTTCATCGCGGCGCTGGTGCTGCTCCTCGGCTGCCTCGCGACCGTCGCCACCGACGCCCTCCGTACCGTCTGACCACCCCCCGACAGGAGACGACCGATGCGCTACCTCGTGCTGCTGACCGGCACCCGCCTCACCGACGCCCCGCCGGAGCTCATGAAGGCGATCATGGATCTGGGCGGCGAGGCGACCGCCGCCGGCGCGCTGCTCGACACCGCCGGGCTCGCCCCCGCCACCGACGCCGCCCGCGTCCAGCTGCGGTCCGGCCACCTCAGCGTCATGGACGGGCCCTTCACGGAGGCCAAGGAGGTCATCTCCTACGCCCTCTACGACGTGCGCTCCAAGGAGGAGGCCGTCGAGTGGTCGCGGCGGTTCATGGCCGCCCACCAGGAGCACGTCCCGGGCTGGGACGGCGTGGCCGACGTGCTGCGGGTGATGGGCCCGGAGGACTTCGCCCCTCCCGCCTGACCTGGCGGGCGCAGGGCGCCGCCGCGCGTGCTTGACTGCCGGGCATGGATCCGGCCGGGAGCCCGGGCGCGGCCCGCGCGGCCGTCGAGGCGGTGTGGCGGATCGAGGCCGCCCGCTTGGTCGCCGGGCTCGCCCGGGTCACCGGGGACGTCGGGCTCGCGGAGGAGTTCGCCCAGGACGCGCTCGTCGCGGCGCTCGGCCAGTGGCCGCGCACCGGCGTCCCGCCCAACCCCGGCGGCTGGCTCATGGCGGTCGCGAAGAACCGCGCCGTCGACGCCCACCGCCGCCGCGCCGTCCACCGGCGCGCGGCCGACCGGCTCCGGCCCGTCGAGCAGCCGGACCCCGCCGACGACCTCGCCGAGGCCCTCGACGACCCGATCGGCGACGACCTCCTGCGGCTCGTCTTCCACCGCCTGCCACCCCGCCCTCTCCCTGGAGAGCCGGGTCGCGCTGGTCCTGCGCTGCCTGGGCGGCTCTCGACCGACGAGATCGCCCGGGCGTTCCTCGTGCCCGAACCGACGGCCGCGCAGCGGATCGTGCGCGCCAAGCGGAAGCTCGCCGAGCTGGACGTCCCGTTCGCGCTGCCGGACCCGCCCGAGATGGCCGAGCGGCTGGGCGCGGTGCTGGAGGTCGTCTACCTGATCTTCAACGAGGGCTACTCGGCCACCGCCGGACCCGACTGGACCCGTCCGGAGCTGTGCCACGAGGCGCTGCGGCTGGGGCGGGTGATCGCCGGGCTCGTGCCGCACGAACCCGAGGTGCACGGGCTGCTCGCGCTCATGGAGCTGCAGGCGTCCCGGCTGGGGGCGCGCACCGCAGCCGACGGCACCCCGGTCCCGCTCGCCGACCAGGACCGGCGCGCCTGGGACCGGCTGCTGGTCCGCCACGGGCTCGCCTCGCTCGGCCGGGCCGAGGCGCTGGACGTGCCCGTCGGGCCGTACACGCTGCAGGCCGCGATCGCCGCCTGCCATGCCCGGGCCGCGACGCCCGCCGCCACCGACTGGGACCGCATCAGCGCCCTCTACGTCGTGCTCGGCCACGTCTGGCCCAACCCGGTCGTCGCGCTGAACCACGCCGTCGCCGTCGCGATGGCCGGACGCCCCGCCGACGCCCTCGCCGAGCTGGACGACCTCGTGCAGGGCGGCGCGCTGGCCGGCTACCCGCAGCTCGCGGCCGCGCGCGGCGACGTGCTGGCCCGGCTCGGACGCACCACCGAGGCGGCCGCCGAGTTCCTGCGGGCCGCGGCGCAGACCCGCAACGCCGGCGAGGAGACGCTCTTCCGCAGGCGCGCCCGCGACCTACCCTGATCGCATGGCCGTGCACCTGACCAGGATCTACACCAAGACGGGCGACGACGGCACCACCGCGCTCGGCGACTTCAGCCGCGTGCCCAAGACCGCGTCCGGCTCGCCGCCTACGCCGACACCGACGAGTGCAACGCGGCCGTCGGCGTGGCCGTCACGGTGGGCGGGCTGGCGGAGCGGCTGCTCGGGCCGCTGCGGCAGGTGCAGAACGACCTCTTCGACGTGGGCGCCGACCTGTGCACGCCCATCGTCACCGACCCGGAGCATCCGCCGCTGCGCGTCACCGAGGCGTACGTGACGCGGCTGGAGGGCTGGTGCGACGAGCTGAACGAGGGCCTGCCCAAGCTCGACTCGTTCGTGCTCCCGGGCGGCACCCCCGGCGCGGCGTACCTGCACGTCGCGCGCACGGTGGCGCGGCGGGCCGAGCGCTCGGTCTGGGCGCTGCTGGCGGCCGACGCCGAACGCACCAACCCGCTCACGGCGAAGTACCTCAACCGCCTCTCCGACCTGCTGTTCATCGTCGGCCGCGCCGCCAACCCCGACGGCGACGTGCTCTGGCGCCCCGGCGGCACCGCCTGACCCGAACCCCAACCCCCGCGAGTCGCTGAAAAAGTGCACGCGAGTCGCGCTCTGGGTGCACGATCTGGAGGCGGTCGTCGACCAGCTCGAACGGCGCGTCAGGACGCCTGGCGGTAGCCGGTGCGGCCGGGCGGGATGGCCTCCAGCCAGGAGAGGAACCCGGTGAGCACGCCGATCGGCATCGCCAGCTCGATCTCCGTGCCGCGCACCCGGCAGCTCAGCACCGACGCCGACTGCGGCAGCACGTACGCCTCGGTGCTGGACGGGGTGCGCCGGTCGACGATCTCCAGCTCCGTGCGGTCGACGACCACCGTGGGCCCGGGCCGCAGGGAGGTGAGCCGGAACCAGGCGAACTCGTCGCCCCGGTAGCGGGCCACCCCGAAGTGCCAGCCGGCCGTCGCGTCCCGCGGCCGGGACGACGAAACGGGGCGGCGGCGCAGACAGACGTCCACTCCACCGCCCCGCATGAGGCGCACTCGCCGAAAGGCGAGGTACCCGAGGCACAGGCACGCGACGAGCAGCAGGATGCTGACGACGAGCGCCGTACCTCCCATCGCGGCCCTAGTGCTCCGCTGCTCCCGCGGCTTTCAGCCGCGCACCGGCCCAGGCCGCCGAGACCGCGCCGTCCGGGTCGGACCGGTCGGCCCGCTCCAGCTCGGCGCGGGCGGCCGCCACGTCGATCTCGTCGGCGAGCTCCGCGTACTCCGCCAGCACCGTGACGGTGTCCGGCGTGATCGCGAGGAACCCGCCCTGCACCGCGAGCGTGGTGGAGGTGCCGTCGGTGCCGTCGACGCGGACGACACCCGCCTCCTCCAGCTGCGCGAGCGTGGGCTCGTGGCCGGGCAGCACCCCGATCTCGCCCACCGTGGTGCGGGCGAGCACGAAGCTGGCCGACCCCGACCAGATCCGCCGCTCGACCGCGACCAGCTCGACCGTCATCTCCGCCATGCGCTCAGCCCTGCTGCTCGAGCCGCTTGCGGTTCTTGTCGAGGTCCTCGAGCCCGCCGCAGAGGAAGAACGCCTGCTCGGGGACGTCGTCGAAGTCGCCCTTGGCGATCTTGTCGAACGCCTCGATGGTCTCCTTGAGCGGGACCGTCGAGCCGGGCTGGCCGGTGAACTGCTCGGCGACCAGCAGGTTCTGCGAGAGGAACCGCTCGATGCGGCGCGCGCGGCCGACGAGCTGGCGGTCCTCCTCGGAGAGCTCGTCGATGCCGAGGATCGCGATGATGTCCTGCAGGTCGTTGTACTTCTGCAGGATGCGCTTGACCTCGTTGGCGACCCGGAAGTGCTCCTCGCCGATGTACTGCGGGTCGAGGATCCGGGAGGTCGACGTCAGCGGGTCCACCGCCGGGTAGATCCCCTTCTGGGAGATCGGGCGGGAGAGCTCCGTGGTGGCGTCGAGGTGCGCGAACGTGGTGGCCGGCGCGGGGTCGGTGTAGTCGTCCGCGGGCACGTAGATCGCCTGCATCGAGGTGATCGAACGGCCACGGGTGGACGTGATGCGCTCCTGCAGCTCGCCCATCTCGTCGGCCAGCGTGGGCTGGTAGCCCACCGCGGACGGCATGCGGCCGAGCAGCGTGGAGACCTCGGAGCCGGCCTGCGTGAACCGGAAGATGTTGTCGATGAAGAGCAGCACGTCCTGGTTCTGCTCGTCGCGGAAGTACTCCGCCATCGTCAGCGCCGAGAGGGCGACGCGCATACGCGTGCCCGGCGGCTCGTCCATCTGCCCGAACACCAGCGCGGTGTCCTTGATGACGCCGGACTCGGTCATCTCCGTGATGAGGTCGTTGCCCTCACGGGTGCGCTCGCCGACGCCGGCGAACACCGAGGTGCCACCGAAGTTCTTGGCGACGCGGGTGATCATCTCCTGGATGAGCACGGTCTTGCCCACGCCGGCACCGCCGAACAGGCCGATCTTCCCACCCTGCACGTACGGGGTGAGCAGGTCGATGACCTTGATGCCGGTCTCCAGCATCTCGGTCTTGCCCTCGAGCTGGTCGAACGAGGGGGCCTTGCGGTGGATGCCCCACAGCTGGCCGGTGGGGGTGAAGCTCGGGTCGTCCAGGCAGTCGCCGAGCGCGTTGAACACGTGGCCCTTGACCTGGTCGCCGACCGGCACCGAGATCGGGCGGCCGAGGTCGGTGACGTTCTGGCCGCGGATGAGGCCGTCGGTCGGCTGCATCGAGATCGTGCGGACCAGGTTGTCGCCGAGGTGCTGCGCGACCTCCAGCGTCAGGGTCTTGGCGAGGTCACCGAAGGTCACCTCGACCGTGAGCGCGTTGTAGAGCTCCGGCACGCTGTTGCGCGGGAACTCGACGTCGACGACCGGGCCGGTAACGCGGACGACCCGGCCGGTCGTGGTCTGGGTATCGGCGGTGGCGGTCATCAGTTCTCACTCCCTGCACTGACGAGAGCGTCGGCGCCACCGACGATCTCACTGATCTCCTGGGTGATCTGGGCCTGACGGGCCTGGTTGGCCTCCAGTGTCAGGGTACGGATCAGTTCGTTGGCGTTGTCGGTCGCGGCCTTCATGGCCCGCTGGCGGGCCGCCGACTCCGACGCCGCCGACTCCAGCAGCGCGGCGAAGAGCCGCGCCCCGATGTACCTGGGCAGCAGTGCGTCGAACAGCGTGTCCGGGCTCGGCTCGAACTCGTACAGCGGACGGGGCTGGTCCGGCGCCGTCCGGATCGCCTCGACCCGCTCCTCGACGACGCTGCCGGGCGCCGCCACGGTGTCGGCCGCGTACTCGACCTCCAGCGGGGCCATCCGCCGCGCCTGCGGGGTCTGCGTGACCATGTTCTTGAACTGCGTGTACACGAGGTGCAGCTCGTCGACGCCGCGGACCCCGTCGGCACCGGGGTCGTCGCCCTCGTCGTCCGTGCCGGCCAGGAACGCCGCGACGAGCGTGCGCGCGACCTCGGCCGCGTCGGAGTAGTTCGGCTGCTCCGAGAAGCCCGACCACGACGCCTCGATGGCGCGCCGGCGGAACCGGTAGTAGCTCAGCCCCTTGCGGCCGACGACGTAGAGCACCGGCTCCTTGCCCTGGTCACGGAGCAACTGCTGGAGCTGCTCCGCCTCCTTGAGCACGTTGACGTTGTAGCCGCCGCACTGGCCGCGGTCGCTGGTGACGACCAGCACCGCGGCCCGCTTCGGGCTCTCCCGCTCGACGAGCAGCGGGTGGTCCAGCGCCGAGTTGCTCGCCAGCTCGCTGAGCACGGCCGTGATCTGCTCGGCGTAGGGACGCGAGGCGTCCACCCGCGCGCGGGCCTTCGCGATCCGGGAGGTCGCGATGAGCTCCATCGCGCGGGTGATCTTCTTGATGGACTGCGTCGACCTGATCCGCCGCCGCAGCACGCGAATCTGTGCCGCCATGGTGAGTTCCGCCTACCCGATCAGGCCGGAGCCGGCTTGTTGACCTTGACCGACTCCCGGTCGACCTCGTCCTCCTCCAGCGCGTCGACCTGCGCCTCCTTCGGCACGACCGACGAGCCGTCGGACGCGGTGAAGGACTGCTTGAAGTCGTTGACGGCCTTCTCGATCCGCTCGGACAGCTCGTCGGAGAGCTTCCCGGTGTCGCGGATCTCGGCGAGGATGCCCTCCTGGTTGCGCCGCACGTGGTCCAGGAAGTCGGACTCGAAGCGGCGCACGTCGGCCACCGGCACGGAGTCGAGGTGCCCGCGGGTGCCGAGGAAGATCGAGACGACCTGCTCGTCCACCGGCTGCGGCTGGTACTGGGCCTGCTTGAGCAGCTCCACCAGCCGGGCACCGCGGCCGAGCGCGGCCGCCGAGGCGGCGTCCAGGTCGGAGCCGAACGCGGCGAACGCCTCCAGCTCGCGGTACTGCGACAGGTCGAGGCGCAGCGAGCCGGAGACCGACCGCATCGCCCGGACCTGCGCGGAACCACCCACGCGGGACACCGAGATACCGACGTTGATGGCCGGCCGGACGCCCTGGTTGAACAGGTCCGACTCGAGGAAGCACTGGCCGTCGGTGATCGAGATGACGTTGGTGGGGATGTAGGCCGAGACGTCGTTGGCCTTGGTCTCGATGATCGGCAGGCCGGTCATCGAGCCACCGCCGAGCTCGTCGTTCAGCTTGGCGCAGCGCTCCAGCAGGCGGGAGTGCAGGTAGAAGACGTCGCCCGGGTAGGCCTCGCGGCCCGGCGGGCGGCGCAGCAGCAGCGAGATGGCGCGGTACGCCTCGGCCTGCTTGGACAGGTCGTCGAAGACGATCAGGACGTGCTTGCCCTGGTACATCCAGTGCTGGCCGATCGCGGAGCCGGTGTAGGGCGCGATCCACTTGTAACCGGCCGGGTCGGACGCCGGAGCGGCGACGATGGTGGTGTACTCCAGCGCGCCCGCGTCCTCCAGCGACTGCCGGATGCCGGCGATCGTGGAGCCCTTCTGCCCGATCGCGACGTAGATGCAGCGCACCTGCTGCTTCGGGTCGCCCGTGGCCCAGTTCTGCTTCTGGTTGATGATCGTGTCGACGCAGACCGCGGTCTTGCCGGTCTTGCGGTCGCCGATGATCAGCTGGCGCTGGCCGCGGCCGATCGGGGTCATCGCGTCGATGGCCTTGATGCCGGTCTGCAGCGGCTCGCGAACCTCCTGCCGCTGCACCACCGACGCGGCCTGCAGCTCCAGCACGCGCTGGGTCTCGGCCTGGATCTCGCCGAGGCCGTCGATCGGCTTGCCCAGCGGGTCGACGACCCGGCCGAGGAAGCCGTCGCCGACCGGCACCGAGAGGATGTTGCCGGTCCGCTTGACCGGCTGGCCCTCCTCGATGTGGGCGTAGTCGCCCAGGATCACGGCGCCGATCTCGTGCGCGTCGAGGTTCAGCGCGACGCCCAGCACGCCGCCCTCGAACTCGAGCAGCTCGTTGGTCATGGCCGAGGGCAGGCCCTCGACGTGCGCGATGCCGTCACCGGTGTCGGCGACGACACCCACCTCTTCGCGGGTGGTCTCGGTCTCGAGCGAGGAGACGTAGCTGGAGATCGCGCTGCGGATCTCCTCGGAGGAGATGGTCAGCTCAGTCATGGCAGTCGTGGCGTTCCTTCTTCTCGAACGTTCTGGTCCGGCCGGCGGTCAGCTCGGCAGGGCGCGGCGCGCCGCGGCGAGCTTGCTCGCCACGCTGCGTCGATGACCTCGCCGCCGACCTGCACGACCAGCCCGCCCAGCAGGCTCGGGTCCAGCTCGACCTGCAGTGAGATCGCACGGTTGTAGAGCCGGCTCAGCGTGTCGGTGAGCTTCTGCTCCTGCTCGGCCGTGAGCGCGACCGACGTCGTGACGCGGGCGACCGAGCGGTCGCGCCGCGCGGCGGCCAGCTCCGCCAGCTCCTCGCACACGACGTCGAGGTGCCGGTCGCGCGGGAGCCGGACGCTCTGCCGCAGCAGCGCCGACGTGACCGCGGAGACCTTGCCCTCGACGAGCCGGTCGACCAGCGCGACGCGGCCCTCGGCCGGCGTGCTGGTGTCGGCCAGCAGGCCGGCCAGCTCCGGTTCGCGGTCGAGCACCCGGCCGAAGCGGAACAGCTCGTCCTCGACGTCGTCGAGCGAGCCGCCCTTCTCGGCGGCCGCGAGCAGCGCCTGCCGGGCCATCGCCTCGGTCGCGACGACGAGGTCGCCCGCCTGCGACCAGCGCGCGCCGACGAGACCCGTGACGGTCTCCAGCGTGGCGCCGCCACCTGCGTGCCCAGCAGCTGCGTGGCGAGCCCGGTGCGGGCGGACTCCTGAGCCGACGGGTCGGCGAGCAGCCGCCGCAGCGAGCGCTCGGCGGACAGCAGCCGGGTGACGGCGTACAGCTCGTCACCGAGCCGCTGCAGGTCGGCGGCCGTGGTGGCCGCCGCACCCGCGTAGGCGTCCAGCCGGTCCTGCGCCGAGACCAGCGCCTCCCGGCTGGCCGCCTGCAGCACCGCAGCCATCAGCTCGCCCCACCGGCGGCCGTGGGCTCCCGCCGCTCCGCGAGTCCGTCCAGCTCGGACAGGAACGCGTCGACGGTGGCCGAGCGGCGCGCCTCGTCGGCGAGCGAGTCACCGATGATGCGCTCGGCGAGCTGCACGGACAGCCCGCCGACCTCGGCCCGCAGCTGGCGGACGGCCTGCTCGCGGGCCGCCGCGAGCTGCTCCTCGCCGCGGGCGCGGATGCGGGTGGCCTCCTCCTCGGCCTGGGCCCGCAGCTCCGCCTTGATCTGCGCGCCCTCGGCGCGCGCGTCGTCGCGGATCCGTGCGGCCTCGGCGCGGAGGCCGGCGAGCTGCTCCTCGTAGCGCTGCTTGAGGTCGGAAGCCTCCTGCTGGGCCTCCTCGGCCCGCTTCAGCCCGCCCTCGATCTTCTCCGTGCGCTCGGCGTAGACCCGCTCGAACATCGGGAACGCCGTCCGGCGGAGCACCAGGAACAGCAGAAGGAACGAGATCAGACCGACGATGATCTCGGAGGTGTGCGGGAGGAGCGGGTTGAGCTCCTCGGCCGCCAGAAGAGTGGTGGTCATGGGGTTCTCCTCCGCCTACCCGGCGTCCGGCGTGGGGTGGTCAGAGGGCGAACGCCATGACCAGGCCGAGGATCGCGAGCGCCTCGGACAGCGCCATGCCGATGAACGCGATGCCCTGGAGCTGGCCGCGGGCCTCGGGCTGGCGGGCGACGCCCTGGATGAAGGAGGCGAACACGATGCCCACACCGATGCCCGGGCCGATCGCGGCCAGGCCGTAACCGATGACGTTGAGGTTACCCTCGATCATTGCGCTTTCCTTTCGTCCCGGTCCGGGGGTGACGTCCCCGGACCCGTCAGTTCTGATGGGGGAGGCCGGCCGAGCGGCGGGTCAGTGCTCTTCGGCGAGCACGGTGCCGATGTACGACGCCGTGAGGATCGTGAAGACGTAGGCCTGCACCACCTGGATGAAGGCCTCGAAGAAGGTGAAGACGATCCCCAGCGCGAAGGCGAACGGGGACGCGATCTGCAGGAAGATCGCCTCGGAGTGCAGCAGCATGTACTCGCCGCCGAGAATGAACACCAGCAGCAGCAGGTGCCCGGCGAACATGTTGCCGAAGAGCCGCAGCGAGAGCGTGACCGGCCGCAGCAGGATGTTCGACAGGAACTCGATCGGGGTCAGCACGATGCGGACCCACCACGGCACCCCGGGCGGCCAGGTCGAGACCCGCACGTAGCCCATGAACCCGTGCTTCCGGATGCCACGAAGTTGTAGATCAGCCAGGTGAGCGCGGCGAGCGCGTAGGGGGACACCCGGGTGCGAGAACGTGGGGAACTGGATGAACGGGATGATCCCGAACAGGTTGTTCACCAGGATGAAGGCGAACAGCGTGGTCAGGTACGGGACGTACTTGAGGAAGTCGGGGCCGATGTTGTCGCGGGCGATCGAGTTCCGGACCAGGCCGTGCAGCGACTCACCGAGGAACTGCGCCTTGCCCGGCACCAGCTGCGCACGGCGCGAGGTGATCGCGAAGAAGGCGTAGACGATGATCGCGGCGAGCACCAGCTGCAGGACCGGCTTCGTGACGTCGCCGAAGATCGGCGGCAGCTGGAAGTCCTCGACACCCGGCGCGTCGAAGCCCGGGTTGGGGGCGGTGGCCAGGATGGTCACCCAGTGCTCCTTCCGGTTCCGCCGCTCGGGTGACACCCGATCCGGCGAAATCGTGACGATCAGGACTTAACGTACCTGATGTAGATCAAGTACAACGAGGCCGCCCCGCCGAACAGGAGTCCTATCGGCGTGAACACCCCGGTGCCGAGCAGTGCGTCCAACCCCCAGCCAGCGCCTCCGAAGATGAGGAAGCCGGACAGCAGGTAGGACAGAGCGGTCCATGCGTCACCGGGCGGTGGCGGCTTCGCGCCGTCGCCTTGCGACCGGTCCTGCTCCATCGAGTCGGACCCTATCAGGCGGGTTAGCGCAGCTTTACCGCGGACGACCTGGAAGGACGCCCCACCGGGACCCACAAGGCCGCCCGACGCCCCGCCGCGCGGCCCACCCTCGGCTCTATCGCATGTAGAACACTGAGAGTCCTGCGGCCCGACTCAC
>MKJX01000188.1 GCA_001942415.1 Pseudonocardia sp. CNS-139 | reverse complement strand
GCTGGCCGGGGTGCTCCTCGGGCGTCGGCGGGCGTTCAAGCTCCGGCGGGGCGCACCCGCGTCCGGCGTCAGGAGGCGGCGAGGGCGCGCAGGGCGAAGCCGATCTCCGTCGCCACGTGCCGGAGCGTCTCCTCCACCACCAGCGAGCCGTGGCCGGCGTCGAACCGGCTCACCTCGTACCGCACGTCGCCGCGGGCGGCCAGGGCGTCGAGGTAGTTGTCCACCTGCCGGATCGGGCAGCGCGGGTCGTTCTCCCCGGCCAGCACGAGCACCGGCACGCGCACGTCACCGACGTACGTGAGCGGCGACGACACCCGGTACGCGTCCGGCCGCTCCTGCGGCGACCCGCCGAAGAGGGCCCGGTCGAACGCGCGCAGCTGCTCCATCTCGTCGGCGTACGCGGTGAGGTAGTCCGCCACCGGCACGCCGGCCAGCCCGGCCGCCCAGCGCTGCGGCTGCGTCCCGACGGCCAGCAGCGCGAGGTACCCGCCCCACGACCAGCCCTCCACCACGCAGCGTTCCGGGTCGACCAGGCCCTCCGCGACGAGGTGGTCGTGCACCGCGCCGACGTCCTCCAGCTCGGTCAGGCCCGGCCGGCCCTCGATCGCGTCCCGCCACGCGGAGCCGTAGCCGGTCGAGCCGCGGTAGTTCACCTCGACCACCACGAACCCGGCGTCCACCCAGGCCGCGCGCATCGCGCTGAAACGGTCCTCGTCGGCCGCGTGCGGGCCGCCGTGCAGGCTGAAGACGGCCGGCGGCCGGTCGCCGGCGTCCGCGGGCCGCGCGACGAGGGCGTGCACGGGCCCGGCCGGGCCGTCCACCCACAGGTCCTCGACGGGCACGGAACCCGGAGCGCGCTCGCCCGGGGGCGTGACCAGCACCTCGTCGGTGCCGTCCGGGCGCAGCGCGCGGACGGCCTGCGGCTCGGCGGCCGACGAGCACGTGTACTCGACGGTGCCGTCCGGCCGCACCTCTGCCGACCCGACGCAGCCCGGCGCGACCGCCAGCTCGACCAGCTCCGCGGTCTCCAGGTCGTAGCGGTGCAGCCGGGTGCGCGCGGCGTGCGTGTGCCAGACGAGCAGGTGCCGCCCGTCCGGATAGAAGTCGGCGGCCACCTCGCCGGGCAGCCCCAGCGCCAGCTCCTGCTCCTTGTCCGCGAGCACGTCCCAGACCAGCAGCTCCTCGCGGCCGTGCCGCTCGTGCAGCAGGAGCAGCCGGCCGTCGCCGGGCACGGGCGCGAACACCAGCGGCGTGAGGCCCTTGCCGGGGCCGTCGGACTTCTCGGCGACCGTGCTCCCGTCGGCGACGCGCACCACCCGCACCGCGGGGTGCCGGGAGTCGCCGTGCTCGGAGTGGCTGATCGCGAGCAGTGTCTCGTCCTCGGCGAGTGCGCCGACGCCGGCGTCCTCGGTGTGCTGGTAGACGACGTGCGCGGGGCCGTCGCCGCCCTGCAGCCAGATCTTGGTCCCCTCGTCGGTGGACGTGCCGGCGGCCACGACCGTGCGTCCGATCTCCAGCCCGGCCGGGTAGCCGTCCTCGACGCCGGGCACGGCGGGCTCCGCCGCGGCGCCCTCGGCACGGCCGCCGAACGGCTCGCGCACCCAGTGCCCGAGCTCGTCGCCGTCGGTGTCGGCGAACCACCAGACCGAGCCGCCGTCCGGCGGGAGCGTGGCCGAGTGCGTGCCGCTGCGCCGGTCGGTGACCTGTCGGTGCTCGCCGGTCGTGCGGTCCCACGTGTACACCTCGGTGGTCCCGCTCGCGTTGGACGTGTAGACCGACCGGTCCGGCGCGTCGCGCGCCCACCCCGGGCGGGACATGCGCGGCGCGGTGAACCGGGCCCGCCACCGCGGCTCGCGCTCGTCGGCGAAGAGCGGGTCGGGCACCGGTGCGATGGGGTGTTCGGTCACGAGGGGCGATCATGCCCCACCGGGGCGCCGTTGGGCGGATCTTGATCAGCCGAGCTGCGCTACCACCGGAGCTCGGTGCACCCCGTCCGCGCGCCGGGCGGCTCGACCTGCACCGTGAAGTGCGCGAGCCGGTGCTTCTCGGTGAGCAGCCGCTGCGCGCAGGTGAGCACCGCCGCCGGATCGCACGTCGCGTCGACGCTCAGGTGCGCGGAACCGACGTCCATGCCGGACGTGAGCGTCCAGATGTGCACGTCGTGCACGTCCTGCACCCCGTCGAGCGCGGCGAGCCCGGCCCGCACCTCGGCGACGTCGACGTGCGCGGGCGAGGCCTGCACGAGGATCCGCACGGCCTGCCGGCCCAGCGCGAACGTCCGCGGCAGGATGAACAGCCCGATCGCGATGGCGACCAGCGGGTCGGCGTAGCGCCAGCCGAAGATCAGCGTGACGGCCCCCGCGATCAGCACGCCCACCGAGCCGAGCGTGTCGGCGACGACCTCCAGGTACGCGCCGCGCAGGTTGATGCTCTCCCGCGCGCCGCGCCGCAGCAGGGCGAAGACCACCAGGTTCGCGGCGAGGCCGACCAGCGCCGTCAGCATCAGCGGCAGGCCGGGCACCTCCGGCGGCTCGGCGAACCGCCGGATCGCCTCGTACACCACCCATGCCGCCACCCCGAAGAGCAGCACCGCGTTGGCCAGCGCGGCGAGCACCTCGGCGCGGTAGAGGCCGAACGTGCGGCGGTCGCTGGTGACGCTCGTCCGGGCGGCCGTCATGGCGGCGAGCGCCATGCCGATGCCGAGCACGTCGGTGAAGTTGTGGCCCGCGTCGGAGAGCAGCGCGAGCGAGGACGTCAGGAGCCCGACGACAACCTGCAGCACCAGTGAGGCGGCGAGCACGGCGAGCGAGACGGCCAGCCGCCGCTGATGGTTGCCGGACGGGGAACCCCCATGACCGGCGTCGATGCCGTGCCCGTGTCCCGCGCCCACGGCGTTAATATATGCGAATGTAAGCATGTATAGCAACGGGCGCCGATCGGTTGATCCGGCGTCCTGGCGTGCGTGCGATCATCACCCGTGTGAGCGAGCCGATTCGGCCCGAGGACATGCGCGTGTCGGACGCCGAGCGCGAGAAGGTGCAGGACCGGCTGCGCCGCGCGCAGGAAGCGGGGCAGCTCGACCTCGCGGAGTTCGACGACCGGGT
The DNA here is from genome assembly GCA_001942415.1 of Pseudonocardia sp. CNS-139. Classification (GTDB taxonomy): domain Bacteria; phylum Actinomycetota; class Actinomycetes; order Mycobacteriales; family Pseudonocardiaceae; genus Pseudonocardia. Next base: position 50,169 of record MKJX01000188.1, on the reverse strand, counting down.
GCGGAGCGTGTGGGCCGCGCGCACCCGCGGCGACCTGGTCCGCGCCACCGCCGACCTGCCCGAGCTGCCGGCCCCGCCCGGCCCGCCCGGACGGCGGCCGGTGTTCTCCGACACCGGTGGCGGCGTCGCGATGCGGGTGCTGACGATCATCTGGAGCAGCATCGTCGCGGTGAACCTGGTGGTGTGGGGCATCCTCGCCCTCACCCTCGGGGACCTCGTCTACCCGTGGTGGCTGTGGACGATCCCGCCCGGCGCCGCACTGGCCGTGCTCTACGCAGCAGGCATCGGGCGGCCGAAGAAGGAGTGAGCCGGTGGCCGAGGACGTCCCGCGCCACCTGACCCCGCCGCCCTCCGACGGGCGGGGCCTGCCGCCCCTCGTCGGCGACGAGCGCACGATCCTCACGGCCTACCTCGACCGGCACCGCGAGACGTTCGCCGTCAAGTGCGCGGGCCTGCCGCCGGAGCGCCTCTCCGAACGCGCGGTGCCGCCGTCCCGGCTGACGTTGCACGGCCTGGCCCGGCACCTCGCCGGCGTGGAGCGGTGGTGGTTCCGCATCCAGTTCGCCGGTGAGGACGTGCCGCTGCTCTTCTACTCCGACGACAGCCCCGACCAGGACTTCGAGTCGCTCGGCGGCGACCCCGCCGACGCCCTGGCGTCGTGGCGCGACGAGTGCCGCCGTTCCCGGGAGATCGTCGCGGCCGCGGCGCTCGACGACACGGGCGTGCACCGGGCCTCCGGGCAGCCGGTGGCGCTGCGGCGGGTGCTCGTGCACGTGATCGCCGAGTACGCCCGCCACAACGGCCATGCCGACCTCCTGCGCGAGCGCCTCGACGGCAGCACCGGGCTCTAACGCTTCCGGTACTGCTGCGCGCCGCTCCGGTCGCGCACCGCGATCCCGAGCGCGCGCAGGCCGTCGAGCGCCTCCTCGGCGGCGCCGGTCCGCTTGTCGGCGAGCGCGCGCCTGCGGGTGCGCAGCAGCGCGTGTGCCGGCTCGTCCAGGCCCGGGCTGCGGTCGACCCACGTGACGAACTCGGCCTCGCGCGGGTCCGCCGTGCCCTGCCACGGGTAGCCGAACCGCGTGAACGCGTCGCGCAGCCGGTCGGTGGTGAGGTCGCTCCCCGGGGTGCGGAGCAGCTCGCCGCCGGTGTGGTCGAGCAGCACCAGGTCGTGCCCGTCGGTGAACGCGGCGCCGACCTGGCCCTGGTCGACGTGCGTCCCGGCGCCGTCCTGGTGCACGAGGACGTGGTCGGGCCCGATCGTCACGGCCGGGCTCTCCCTGCGCCACACCGATGCGACCCACGCGCCGCCGGCCGCGCCGGCGAGCGTCAGCACCGGCACGGCCCAGACGGTCGGCAGCGCGGCGGCCAGCCGGAGCGGCCCGGGCGCGCCGCCGACGAGCTCCACCAGCCACCCGACCAGCGGTGCGACCGCGAAACCGGCGCCGCACCCGAGCCCCGCGCCGAGCACCACGACCAGCCAGAGCCAGCCGGCCGGCAGCCGCACCGTCACCGGCTCCTCAGCCGTCGTCTCCATCGTTCCCCCTCGTGTCCGCCGGATGTGGTGCCAGGTAACGCGCGACCGTCCGGCGCAGGGCCGGCACCGGGTCGCGGCCGGCGTCGGCGCCAGGTACACCGCGTCGGTGAGCGTCTGGAGCCACGCGGCCGTCTCGCGCGGGTCGAGCGCCGGGTCGACGCTGCCGTCCGCGACTCCGCGGGCGACGAGCCCGGTCAGCCCGTCGTGCACGACTGCCGCGGTGCGGGTGACCACGTCGAGCAGCTCCGGGTCCCGGCCCGCCTGCCGCAGCAGCTCGACGACCAGCCCGGCCGCCTCGGGACTGCGCGCGTCCGCGGCCAGCTCCGTGACGACGTCGAGGATCGCGTCGACCGGCTCGGCGGCGTCGGCGGTGCGGGCGACGAGCGCCATTGCCCGCGGCAGGTCCGGCTCGAAGATCGCCCGCAGGACGGCCCGCTTGTCCGGGAAGTAGTAGAAGACGCTGCCCGCGCTGAGCCCGGCGGCCCGCGCGACGTCCGCGATCGTCGTGCCCTCGAACCCCTGCGTGCCGAACAGCCGGGCGGCGGCGATGGTGATCGCCTCTCGCCGCTGCGCGGTGTGCTCGGGGTCGACGGTGCGGGCCACCTGGCGTCCTTCGATTAACTGATTGGCCGATTAAAGAATATCAGGGGCTCCGGCACGCGAGAATGCACACCGTGAGGCCCGAGCCCGCCACGCACGCGCCCGCCCGGTCGTACCCGCTCTACGCGGCCGGGTTCGTGACCGCGTTCGGCGCGCACAGCATCGCAGCCGGTCTCGGTGGGCTGACGGAGGCGGGCGGCGGCTCGCTGCTCACGCTCGGGCTCCTGCTGGCCGTGTACGACGGCGCGGAGGTGCTGCTCAAGCCCGTGTTCGGGGCGCTGGCGGACCGGATCGGCCCGCGGCCGGTGCTGCTCGGCGGGCTGCTCGCGTTCGCCGCGGCGTCGGTGGCGTTCGTGGTGGCCGGCACCCCCGCGCTGGTCGGTGTCGTCCGGTTCGGGCAGGGTGCGGCCGCCGCGGCCTTCTCACCGGCGGCCGGTGCGCTCGTCGCGCGGCTGGCGCCCGGAGCCGGCACGGCCGCGCGTTCGGCGGGTACGGGGCCTGGAAGGGGCTCGGCTACACGCTCGGTCCGGTGCTGGGCGGCGTGCTGATCACCTTCGGCGGATATCCGCTGCTCTTCGCCGTGCTCGGCGTTCTCGCGCTGGCCGTGGCGGGCTGGGCCGCGATCGTCGTGCCGGCCGTGCCGCCGCTGCCGCGGGTCCGGCAGACCGTGGTGGACCTGGCCCGCAGGCTGACCGCCGGGAGCTTCGTCCGCCCGACCGCCGTCCTGGGCGGGGCCACCGCGGCGCTTGCCGTCGGCGTCGGGTTCCTGCCGGTCGTCGGGACGGCCGACGGTCTCGGGCCGCTCGCCACGGGCGCGGCGGTGTCGCTGCTGGCCGCCACCGCGGCGCTGGTGCAGCCGCCCGCCGGCCGGGCCCGGGACGCGGGCCGGATCGCCGACGGGCCGGGCATGGCCGCCGGGCTCGCCGTCACCGCCGCGGGCCTGGTCGCCGCGGCGCTGGTGCCGGGCGTCGCGGGGCTGCTGGTCGCCGCGGTGCTGGTCGGGGCCGGCACCGGGCTCGCGACCCCGATCGCCTTCGCCCACCTGGCCGCGACCAGCCCACCCGAGCGGCTCGGTCAGACGATGGGGTCCGCGGAGGTCGGCCGGGAGCTCGGTGACGCCGGCGGCCCGCTGCTGGTCGGCGCGCTCGCCGCCGCGGCGGGCACGCTCGCGTTCGGGCTGCTCGGCCTCGCCGCCGTCCTCGCCGTGATCGCCCCGCTCGTCGCGCTCCGGCGGTCCTGAGCCTCACCGCACGGGTGCGGGCGTCCGGGGGAGGAACAGCGACGCGACCAGGCCGACCAGGCCGATGGCCGCCAGCACGATCATGGCCGCCGCGTACGACGCACCCGGCGTCGCGAGCCCGACCACCAGGATCGACCCGGCGATCGCGGTGCCGAGCGACGAGCCCAGGTTCGAGACGCTCCGCGAGAGCCCGGAGATCTCGCCCTGCTGCTCCTCGGGGAACGCCGACTGCACGACGTTGACCGACGGCGTCAGCATCAGCCCGATCCCGAGCCCGATGAGCACGAGACCAGGCCCGAACGCCCAGATCCGCGACGTGAACCCGGCCAGCACGAGCAGCAGCACCACCCCGGCGATGGTGCCGACGAACCCGGCGATGATCAGCGTGCGCTGCGCCCACCGCCGGGCCAGCCGCTCGGCCGCCAGCGACGACACGAGCAGCCCCACCGTCGCGGCGGTGAAGGTCAGGCCCGTCTGGATGGCGTTGAAACCCCGAACGACCTGCAGGAACGCCGACACCGTGAACGCGATGCCCATCAGCACCAGCCACTGGACGTTCTGCGTCACGAGCGCGAGGTTCGACGTCGTGTTCCGGAACAGCGACAGCGACAGCAGCGGGTCCTTCCCGGCGCGTTCGCGGGCGCGGACGTGCAGGAGGAACGCGACGAGGAACAGCGCGCCGAGGGCGAACAGGACCACCATCGCTACCGCGTTGTCGCCCACCTGCAGGATCCCCAGCACCAAGCAGATCAGGCCGGCGGCGGACAGCACCGTGCCGAGCCCGTCGAACGGCCGGGTGGGGTCGGCCGGGACCGGGTCGACGAGCGGGCGGCTGAACAGGATCACGGCCACGACGATCAGGGCCTGGAAGACGAACGCCGCGCGCCAGCTGATGCCCGTCGTGATGAGGCCGCCGATCAGCGGACCCGCCGCCGCACCGACCCCGGCCATCCCGGCGATCACGCCGAACGCCCGCGCGCGGGACGTGAGGTCGGTGTAGAGCATCGTCGTGAGGATGTAGACGGGCGGGATCAGCAGCGCCGTGCCGAGGCCCTGCAGCACGGAGTAGCCGAGGATCAGCACCCACAGGCCCGGTGCGACCGCGGCGACGACCGCCCCGCTGCCGTAGACCACGAGCCCGAGCAGGAAACAGCGCTTGCGGCCCCACCGGTCCGTCAGCTTGCCGCCCGGGATCATGAACGCGGCCATCACCAGCAGGAACACCGTGATCGCGACCTGCACGCCGTGCACCGTGGTGTCCAGGTCCCGGCTGATGTCGTTGATCATCACGTTCATGTTCGAGCCGGCGAAGCTGCACACGAACTGCGCGAGGGCGAGCGGCACCAGCATGCTGCGCAGCTCGGCGGCCGAGCGGGTCGGGCTGACGTTCTCCGCCATGGGCGAGCCTCCTGAGGGAGCGGACGCCCAGCGTGCCGTCACAGCCGCGCCGGACACCTCGCCCGACAGGGGTGACCTCGGGCTAGCGTGGCTCGGTGGACAAGACCGCTCCCGAGCCGCGGGTCCTCGTGATCGGGCTCGACCCCTACCGCGTGCCCGGCCCGTGGGACCCCACCCCCGTGGCCGACGCGATCGCCGCCGGCATGACCCGGTTCGCCGCCGCCGGGGTCGGCGTCGAGAGCTGCCTGTTCGGGCTCGACGGGAGCGACGACGTCGACGCCGTGGTGACCGAGGCGCTCGGTCGCCGGCCGTGGGAGGTGGTGGTCGTCGGCGGTGGCGTGCGCAAGGCCGAGGACCAGCTCGACCTGTTCGAACGTGTCGTCAACCTCGTGCGCCGGCACGCGCCCGGCGCGGCGATCGCGTTCAACAGCACACCGACCGACACCTACGACGCCGCAGCGCGGTGGCTCTGAACGGTGGCTCCGAACGGCGGCGGCTCTGAACGACCGAAGCCCTGTCCGATCGTGTCGGACAGGCGTCTGCGTGAAGTCGGGGTGACAGGATTTGAACCTGCGACCTCTTCGTCCCGAACGAAGCGCGCTACCAAGCTGCGCCACACCCCGATGGCCCGTGGGCCGATGAACACTCTATCCGACGTCCGCAGCGGCCGACGCAGGGGTGGGGGCAGCTGCGGAAGGGCTGGTCGGGCGCGGCACGAGCGTCAGCAGGCTCGCCTCCGGCGGGCAGCAGAACCGCACCGGCGCATACGGCGAGGTGCCCAGGCCGGCCGAGACGTGCAGCCACGTGTGGGTGCCCCAGCGCGACGCGCCGCGGGCACGGGAGCGGTCGATCCCGCAGTTCGTGACCAGCGCGCCGATGCCGGGCAGGCGCAGCTGCCCGCCGTGCGTGTGGCCGGCCAGCACGAGGTCGTAGCCGTCGGCGGCGAACCCGTCGAGCACCCGCGGCTCGGGGGAGTGTGTGAGGCCCAGGCGCAGGCCCGGCTCACCCTCGGGACGGCCGGCGACCTCGTCGTAGCGGTCGAGGCCGATGTGCGGGTCGTCGACGCCGGCCGCGCTCACCTTCACGCCGCCGACGTCGAGCTGCACGCGGCTGTGCGTCGCGTCGTGCCAGCCGCGCTCGACGAGCGCGGCGCGCAGGTCCCGCCACGGCAGCGGCGCCCCGTGGATCCGGCGCTCGCTCCTCACGAGGTAGCGGGCGGGGTTCTTCGGCGTCGGGCCGTAGTAGTCGTTGCTCCCGAACACGAACAGGCCCGGCCGCTCCAGCAGCGGGCCGAGCGCGGCGACGACGGCCGGGACCGCACGGGGGTGCGCCAGGTTGTCGCCGGTGTCGACGACGAGGTCGGGCTCCAGAGCGGCCAGCTCCGCCACCCAGCGCCGCTTGGAGTGCTGGCTGGGAGTGAGGTGCAGGTCGGAGACGTGCAGCACACGCAGCGGCCGCGCGCCCTCGGCGAGCACCGGAAGCGTGGCCTCACGCAGCGTCCAGCGCCGCCGCTCGACACCCGCCGCGTAGGCGACCGTGGCTGCTCCCGTGGTGGTGGCGCCGATCGCGATCCGTGCCCAGCTCTTCACCACTGCAGCCTACGTCGGGCCGGTGGTGCATTAGCGTCGTGCCGTGAGCGCATTGAAGGACCGGCTGCGCGCCGATCTGACCGCGGCGATGAAGGCCAAGGACGAGACCGTGAAGGCCACCCTCCGCATGACGCTGACCGCGATCGGCAACGCGAGGTGGCCGGCGACCAGGCCAGGGAGCTGGACGACGCCGAGGTACTGCAGATCATCACCAGGGAGGCCAAGAAGCGGGCCGAGTCGGCCGAGGCGTTCGCCGCCGCCGGCCGCGCCGAGCTGGCCGCCCAGGAGCGCGCCGAGGGCGAGGTGCTCGCCGGCTACCTGCCCACGCAGCTCGACGACGACGAGCTGGCCGCGATCGCCCGGGCCGCGGTCGAGCAGACCGCGGCCGAGCTGGGCGAGCAGCCCGGCCCGCGGCAGATGGGCCAGGTCATGAGGAAGGCGACGGCGGCCGTGGCCGGCCGGGCCGACGGCCGCCGGGTCGCCGACGCGGTGAAGTCGCTCCTGACTGCCTAGTCCTCGGCCGTCAGGCCTTGGCGGCGGCCGGCTTCTTGCGGGCCGGCGCCTTGCGCTTCGTGGCGCCGCCCTTGGCCCGCCGCTCGGCGAGCAGCTCGCTCGCCCGCTCGTCGTGATCTGCTCGACCGAGTCGCCCTTGCGCAACGACGCGTTGGTCTCGCCGTCGGTGACGTACGGCCCGAACCGGCCGTCCTTGATCACCATCGGCTTGCCGGTGGTGGCGTCGGCGCCCAGCTCGCGCAGCGGCGGGGTGGCGGCCGCGGTGCGGCGCCCCCGCTGCTTGGGCTGCTTGTAGATCTCCAGCGCCTGGTCGAGCGTCACCGTGAAGAGCTGCTCCTCGTCGGCGAGCGACCGCGAGTCCGTGCCCTTCTTGAGGTACGGGCCGTAGCGCCCGTTCTGCGCGGTGATCTCCTCGCCGCTCTCCGGGTCGACCCCCACCAGCCGCGGCAGTGAGAGGAGCCGGAGCGCCTCCTCCAGCGTGACCGTCTCGGTGGTCATGTTCTTGAGCAGCGAACCGGTGCGCGGCTTCGGCTTGGCGGCCGCCTTCGTGGCGGCCCTCTTCTTCGTGCCGCTGCCGTTGGTCTCGGCGGCCGGGACCTCCGCCGGCTCGGGCAGGATCTCGGTGACGTACGGCCCGTAGCGGCCGTCCTTCGCCACGATCTCGTGGCCCGTGACCGGGTCGACGCCGAGCGAACGCCCCTCCTGCGGCACCGCGAAGAGCTGCTCGGCCACGTCGGGCGTCAGCTCGTCGGGCGGGAGGTCGTCGGGCAGGTTGGCGCGCTGCGACTGCCCGTCGCGCACCCGCTCCAGGTAGGGCCCGTACCGGCCGACCCGCACCACGACGTCGTCGAACACCGGCACCGAGTTGATCTCGCGGGCGTCGATCTCCTCCAGGTTGACGCCCACGAGCTTCTTCAGCCCGCCGCGCGCGCGACCGAACCCTCGCGGCCCTGGTCGGCGCCGAAGTAGAAGCCGGAGAGCCAGGTCGTGCGCTGCTGGTTGCCCTGCGCGATCGCGTCGAGCTCGTCCTCCATCGCCGCGGTGAAGTCGTAGTCGACGAGCCGGCCGAAGTGGTGCTCCAGCAGGCCGACCACGGCGAACGCGACCCACGACGGGACCAGCGCCTGCCCCTTCTTCCAGACGTAGCCGCGGTCCTGGATCGTCTTGATGATCGACGCGTACGTGGACGGGCGGCCGATGCCCAGCTCCTCCAGCGCCTTCACGAGGCTCGGCTCGGTGTAGCGGGCCGGCGGGTTGGTCGTGTGGCCCTCCGGCGTGAGCGACGCCGCGGTCAGCGCCTGGCCCTGCACCAGCTCGGGCAGCCGCGACTCGGCGTCGTCGGCCTCGCCGCCGGCCTGGTCGTCGACCGTCTCGACGTAGGCCTTGAGGAAGCCGGGGAACGTGATCGTGCGGCCGGACGCGGCGAACGTGACGTCCTCGCCGGTGGCCGCGCTGCCGCTGATCCGCACGCTCACCGTGGTGCCGCGGGCGTCGGCCATCTGCGACGCGACCGTGCGCTGCCAGATCAGCTCGTAGAGCCGGAAGTCGTCGCCGTCGACCTCGCGGGCGATCTCGCCGGGCGTGCGGAAGCGCTCACCGGCCGGCCGGATCGCCTCGTGGGCCTCCTGGGCGTTCTTGACCTTGCGCGTGTACTGCCGCGGCTGCGGGGACACGTACGCGTCGCCGTACAGCTCGCGGGCCTGCGTGCGGGCCGCGTGGATGGCCGCGTCGGAGAGCGTGGTGGAGTCCGTACGCAGGTAGGTGATGTAGCCGTTCTCGTAGAGCCGCTGCGCGCTGCGCATCGTGCGGTCGGCCGAGAAGCGCAGCTTGCGGCCGGCCTCCTGCTGCAGCGTGGAGGTCATGAACGGCGGGTACGGGCGGCGCGTGTACGGCTTGGACTCGACCGACTCGACCGACATGTCGCGGCCGCCGAGCGCCTCGGCCAGGCGGCGGGCCTCGGCCTCGTCGAGGGCCTGCACGTTCCTGCCCTTGAGCCGGCCGTCCGGGCCGAAGTCGCGTCCGGTGGCGACCCGCGTGCCGTCGACGGCGACCAGCCGGGCCGGGAACTGCCGCGGGCTCGCGCTCTCACCGGCGTCGAGCTGCGCGGCGATGTCCCAGTACGACGCCTGGACGAACGCCATCCGCTCCCGCTCGCGCTGCACGATGATGCGCGTGGCGACGGACTGCACGCGGCCGGCGGACAGCCGCGGCATGACCTTCTTCCACAGCACGGGGGAGACCTCGTAGCCGTAGAGCCGGTCCAGGATGCGGCGGGTCTCCTGCGCGTCGACGAGGTCGTGGTCGACGTCGCGGAGGTTCTCCACGGCGGCCCGGATGGCGGGCTCGCTGATCTCGTGGAACACCATCCGGCGCGCGGGCACCTTCGGCTTGAGCGTCTCGAGCAGGTGCCAGGCGATGGCCTCGCCCTCGCGGTCGGGGTCCGTGGCGAGCAGGACCTCGTCGACGGTCTTGAGGGCGTCCTTGAGCTCGGCGACCTTGCCCTTCTTCTCGGGCGTGATGATGTAGAGCGGGGTGAACTGGTTGTCCACGTCGACCCCGAGCCGCGCCCAGGGCTCGCCCTTGTACTTCGCGGGCACGTCGGCCGCGCCGCGCGGCAGGTCCCGGATGTGCCCGACCGACGCCTCGACGACGTAGTCCTTGCCGAGGTACTGCTGGATCTTCTTGGCCTTGGTGCCGGACTCGACGATCACCAGCCGGCGAACCCCATGCCCGTTCGCGGTGGCGGCGGGCGTGCCGGTGCTCCGGCCGCCTCCCGCCTTCCGGCTGCCCGTCCCCTTGGAGGTCGCGGGCTTCGAGCTCGTCGTTCCGGTTGTCACGTGGTCCTACTCCATCGTCTACGACCGTGTCAGCGCTGCCTCGTCAGCAGGCCGCCACAGGTCGTCCTGCGGGCCACCGCACCGGGTGTGCGAGAGCCCAGAACATCGAGTATGCGTTGCCCGGAAACCGGCACCTACCGGATCCACGACTTCGCACGCCCACCCCCTGTGTTGCGCTCGTCACATTCCGGTCTCGATACCGGCGGAGCGACGAGCACTGCCGAGTTGCGCCGCGCGAGCCTAACCAGCCCGTCAAGACGCCCGGCGACCCCAGTACCGCGGCCAGTCGGCCGTCGCGGCCTGCGGGGGGACCGGTCCCACCAGCTCAACGAGCCGCTGGACCCGCCGGGTTCCACTGATCCGCAACGCGGGCTCGCGTCCGACCCGGGCCGGCGGGATGCCCGCGCGGGTCAGCGCCGCCACCAGGGGGAGGTGGGTGTCGGGGGCGTGCGCGTCGAGCGTCAGGAGGTAGCCGCCGCGCTCGTCGGGCCGCCCCGCCGCGAGCGCCCACAGTCGTAACGCCGGACCGTCCAGCTGCCATCCCGGCGGGACGGTCTTCACCGCGCCCTGAGTCCAGGTGCGGGCGAGGTCGACCAGGTCGCAGCGGAACGCGGTGCGCAGCGCGGTGGCCCCGCTCTCGGTGCGGACGGCCGTGACGGCCACTCCGACAGCGGCGCACGCGGCGGTGACGGCCGGCGCCCTGGCCGGGTCGGGCAGCACGATCGACAGCCGCGCCTGGTCGCCGGCACCGAACCGCACGATCTGCCCCGGCCCGCACAGCAGCCCCGCCAGGTCTGTCAGCTGCGGCGTGCGCGCCTCTGCGGAGAACATCGAGAGCTGTGACACGCTGCGCACAGTAGAACACGTGTTCGACTGCGCGCGAGGGACTCGCCGGTGATCCTCCGGCGGCTACGTGGGCGCTACTGGGGCGGCACGGCGGCGGCGAGGCCCGCCAGGTGCCGGCACTGCGCCGCGCGCTCCGAGGCCCGCAGCAGCCGCGGGCTGGCGCTGAGATCGCGCAGCAGGTCGGGCGGGGTGATCGCGGCGAGCGTGCTCTCGACCTGCCCGAGCGTCCCGAGGAACGCCTGCATGTCGGTGGGGTCGGCGGCGTCCATGGTGGCCTTGGCGCCGGTGAAGTCCTGTTCGAGGAACTGCATCGCGCTCTCGGTGCGCCCGATCGCCTCGTCGCCGCCCTGCACCGGGGAGCGGCCGACGGTGCCGAGCCGGGTCCGGCCCGCCTGCACCCCGGCCACGACGCTCCCGAGGTAGTCGCTCACCGTGCGCTGGACGGCCGGGAGGTCCTCCGTGCGGGAGAAGTCCGGAGCGGCTGTCGCAGGCACCGCGAAGCTCAGCACCGCGCCGCACACCTGGTCGACCCAGGCCACCGGGTCGCTTCCCGGGCCTTCCGTCGGGGCCGGCGCCGGATCGGCGACCGGGCTCCCGCCCACCGTGCTCGTGCACGCGCACAGGCCGGCCATCGCCGTCAGGAGCACGGCGACGAGCACGCGGGCGCTCGGGCGGGGGCGGGTCGGACGGGCCATGGCTCCGGCTCCGGCTCGGGGACGGGACGCCGTCCAGTCTGCCCGCCGGGCCTGGGCCGACCGGCGCAGCCCCCTTGCTGCGACCGGCTCAGGACGGTGCGCGATCGGACGTGTGCGCTCCGTCGTGGCCGGCGCGGCGCCCTACTCCGGTGCCCGGCCGACCGTGCCCAGGACCTGGCAGCTGGGCGCCTGCTCGCTCGCCGTCCGGAGCGCGTCGTTGGCGCCGAGGCCCTCGGTGGGGCTCGGCATGGTGCGCAGCTCCTGGAGCGGGGCCATCGCGGCCGGCAGGGCCGTCGCGAGCAGCTCCGGGTTGGCCGGGTCGACGACCGCGAGCTGGGCCCGCGCCGCCTCGAAGCTCTCCCGGATGCGGACCAGCGCGTCCCGCAGCCGCGTGACGTACTCGTCGCCGCCGTCCACCGGTGAGGGGCCGACCCGGTCCAGCGCGGCGACCGACTCCTGCAGCGCGCCCGACGTGGACGCGAGGTACTCGCCGACGCCGCGCACCGCGGCCGCCGGGTCGCTCCGGTCGACCTGCGGCTGCCGCGCCACGGCGAGGGTGAAGCCGCCGAGCGCGCTGCAGACGTTGCCGGTCCACGCGACCGCGTCTGGGTCCGCGCTCGACCCCCCGCCGCACCCGGCCACGAGCAGCACGAGCGCCGACAGGAGCGTGTAGCCCAACCTCCGTGTCCTCATGCTTCCTCCGCTGCGGTGCGCTGGGACACGCGGCGCGCGTCACGGTCAGCGACCGTCTGTTGCTCTGTAAACGAGGGAGGCCGCGCACCCGTTCGGATGCGCGGCCCCCGAAATGGATCAGCGGTGCCCGACGAGCGTCAGCTGACCGCGCTTTCCGCCGGTGCGTCGGCGATCGTGGTCGAACGCCGCTTCGACACGACAACCGCGGCGACGATCACGGCGAACGCGACGACCGCGATCACGATGCGCAGCGGGGTGGACGCCGAGTCGCCGATGGAGAACGCCACGACGGCCGGGGCGATCAGCACCGAGACCAGGTTCATGACCTTGATCAGCGGGTTGATGGCCGGGCCGGCGGTGTCCTTGAACGGGTCGCCGACGGTGTCGCCGATGACGGTGGCCGCGTGGGCGTCGGAGCCCTTGCCGCCGTGGTGGCCGTCCTCGACCAGCTTCTTGCCGTTGTCCCAGGCACCGCCCGAGTTGGCCAGGAAGATGGCCATGAGCGTGCCGCACGCGATCGCCCCGGCGAGGTAGCCGGCGAGCGGACCGACGCCGAGGCCGAAGCCGACGGCGATCGGGGCGAAGATCGCGAGCAGGCCCGGGGTGGCGAGCTCGCGCAGCGAGTCGCGGGTGCAGATGTCCACGACGCGGCCGTACTCCGGCCGGACCGTGCCCTCCATGATCCCGGGGTTGTCCCGGAACTGGCGGCGCACCTCGAACACGATCGCGCCGGCGGCGCGCGTGACCGCGTTGACCGCGAGGCCGGAGAACATGAACACGACCGCCGCGCCGATGATGACGCCGACCAGCGTGTTCGGTGAGAACACCTCGAACGCGAACGCCGTGCCGGCGTCCTGCAGGGTGCCACCCGCCTCGGCGAGCGCCTGCGTGATCGCGTCGCGGTAGGAGCCGAACAGCGCCGTGGCGGCGAGCACCGCCGTGGCGATCGCGATGCCCTTGGTGATGGCCTTGGTCGTGTTGCCGACCGCGTCCAGCTCCGTGAGGATGCCGACCCCGTCGCCCTCGACGTCGCCGGACATCTCCGCGATGCCCTGCGCGTTGTCGGAGACCGGGCCGAACGTGTCCATCGCGACGATGACGCCGACCGTGGTGAGCAGGCCGGTGCCGGCCAGCGCGACGGCGAAGAGCGCCACCGTGATCGAGCCCGTGGCCAGCGCGAACGCGCCGAACACCGCGGCGCCGATCACGAGGGCCGTGTAGACGGCGGACTCGAAGCCGATGGAGATGCCGGAGAGGATCACCGTGGCCGCGCCCGTGCGGGACGACTCGCCCACGGTCTTGACCGGCTTGTACTCGGTGCCGGTGAAGTAGCCGGTGAGCCACAGGATGATGCCCGCCAGCACGATGCCGATGATCACTGCGACCGACGCGATGAGACGCGGGTCCGCGCCGGCCATGGCGGCGACGACGGTGCCGTCGGTCGGGCCCTGCAGGTCGCCGAAGCTGCCCGGCAGGTAGATGTACGCGGCGATCACGCACAGCACCGCGGAGATGACCGCGGAGATGTAGAAGCTGCGGTTGATCGTCGTCAGGCTGCTCTCGCCCTCGCGGGTGCGGGTGATGTACACGCCGACGACCGCGGTCAGCACGCCGATGGCCGGCACGATCAGCGGGAACAGCAGGCCGTGCAGGCCGAACGCGGCCGTGCCGAGGATCAGCGCCGCCACCAGCGTCACGGCGTAGGACTCGAACAGGTCGGCGGCCATGCCGGCGCAGTCGCCCACGTTGTCGCCCACGTTGTCGGCGATCGTCGCGGCGTTGCGGGGGTCGGTCCTCGGGGATGCCCTGCTCGACCTTGCCGACCAGGTCCGCACCGACGTCCGCCGCTTTCGTGAAGATGCCGCCGCCGACACGCATGAACATCGCGAGGAGCGCGGCGCCGAAGCCGAAGCCCTCCAGCACCCGCGGGGCGTGCCCGGCGTAGACCATCACGACCAGCGCCGCGCCGAACAGCCCGAGGCCGACGGTGAACATGCCGACCACGCCGCCCGTGCGGAACGCGATGCGCGTGGCCTTCTCCCGGCCGCCCGGCTCGCGCGCCGCCGCCGCGACGCGGATGTTCGCGCGCGTGGCGAGCCACATGCCCATGTAGCCGATCGCCGCGGAGAACACCGCGCCGAGGATGAAGAAGATCGACCGCCCGATGCGCTCGCTGATGCTCTCGGCGGGGAGTGCGAAAAGCAGCACGAACACGATGACGACGAAGATGCCGAGTGTGCGGAACTGCCTGTTGAGGTACGCCGCGGCGCTTCCTGGACCGCTCGGCCGATGTCCTGCATCTTGGTGGTGCCCTCGCCGGCGGCGAGCACCTCCTTGAGCAGGACGAAACCGATGGCCAGGGCGGCGAGCGCGACCACCGCGACCACACCGACGAGGATGTAGTCGTTCGCGCCGAGCTCGAGGCCCTGCGCGAGGGTGGACACGGACATCCGTCCTCCTGGTTCAGTGAAATACCGGGCCAGGGAACACAGACGGCACCCCTGGCGTCTCGTGATTGCCCGTTGCCGCAGGTGGGCGCGGGTCAAGCGGGTGCAGTGTATGTGTGTGTCCCGGGCCGCTCGGCAGCCAGGGGCAGCGGTGGAAGCGGATAACGATACGGTCACGAGCGCTGCGGGACATCCCCGGACGTGCATTCCGCTGCTGCCCGCGCCTTCGTGCCGGCCCGTCGGGCGCAGCCACCGGGCGTCCACGCCGGGTGCGGGCGATGCCCCGACCGTCGGTGCGATGTGCCAACCTCGGTGACCGTGAGTGCTGGAGGCGAGCGTGCCGTGACGGTGGCGAACCCCTCGCCGGGCCGGGGCGAGCACCTGCTCCGCCGGGTGCTGGCGGGCAGCGGCGGCCCGGACGGCAGGAGCCCGCTGCGGCACGTCGAGCACCTCCCGCCGCGCGCCGGCCGGCCCGTCCCCTGGCCGGAGTGGGTGCCGGCCGAGCTGCGGGAGGCACTGCGGGCACAGGGTGTGCTCGCGCCGTGGCGGCACCAGGTGGAGGCGGCCGAGCTGGCGACGGGCGGCACCGACGTCGTGGTCGCCACCGGCACGGCGTCGGGCAAGTCGCTGGCCTACCAGCTGCCCGTGCTCGCCCGGCTGGCCGCCGAGCCCCGCGCGACCGCGCTCTACCTCTCGCCGACGAAGGCGCTGGCCGCGGACCAGCTCCGGGCGCTCGACGCGCTCGGCCTGCCGGACGTGCGCCCGGCGCCGTTCGACGGCGACACCCCGACCGAGGCCCGCGACTGGGCGCGCCGGTACAGCCGGTGGATCTTCAGCAACCCGGACATGCTGCACCGCTCGGTGCTGCCGCGGCACAGCCAGTGGGCCGCGTTCCTGCGCAGGCTCCGGTTCGTCGTGGTGGACGAGTGCCACACCTACCGTGGCGTCTTCGGCTCGCACGTCGCCCTGCTGCTGCGGCGGCTGCTGCGGATCTGCGCGCGGTACGGCTCGCAGCCCACCGTGGTGCTCGCGTCGGCGACGGTGGCCGAGCCCGCGGAGTTCGCGAGGCGGCTCACCGGGCGCGACGTCGTGGCCGTCACGGAGGACTCCTCCCCGAACGCCGGGCGGACCGTCGCGCTGTGGGAACCGCCTCTGCTGCCCGAGCTGGAAGGCGAGAACGGCGCACCGGTGCGCCGGCCCGCCGGCACCGAGGCGGCCCGGATGCTCGCCGACCTCGTCGTGGAGGGCGCGCGAACGCTCGCGTTCGTGCGTTCGCGGCGCGGGGCCGAGGTGACCGCGCTGACCGCCCAGCGGCTGCTGGCGGACGTCGACCCGGGTCTCGTGGGGCGGGTCGCCGCGTACCGCGGTGGCTACCTGCCGGAGGAGCGGCGGGCGCTGGAGGCCGGGCTGGTGCACGGCCGGCTCCTGGGCGTCGCCACCACGAACGCGCTGGAGCTGGGCGTGGACATCGCCGGGCTCGACGCCGTGGTCGTGGCCGGCTTCCCGGGTACCCGCGCGTCGTTCTGGCAGCAGTCGGGCCGGGCGGGGCGCGCCGACGACGAGGCGCTGGTGGTGCTCGTGGCGCGCGACGACCCGATGGACACCTACCTCGTGCACCACCCGGAGGCGCTGCTGGGCGCGCCGGTCGAGGGCTGTGTGCTCGACCCGGCCAACCCGTACGTGCTGGCCCCGCACCTCGCGTGCGCGGCCGCCGAACTGCCGCTCACGGTGGCTGACGTCGAGGGCGTCTTCGGCGGCGGCCCGGCGGAGGCGGTGCTGGCCGGGCTCGTGGCCGACGGTGTGCTCCGCAAGCGGCCGACGGGCTGGTACTGGCCCTCGACCCGGGAGCGCCCCGCCGACTCCGTGGACATCCGGGGCTCGGGCATCGGCCAGGTCGCCGTGGTGGAGGGCGCGACCGGTCGGATGCTCGGGACGGTGGACGGGGCGTCGGCCCCCGCCACCGTGCACCCGGGCGCCGTCTACCTGCACCGCGGGGAGAGCTACCTGGTGGACGACCTGGACCTGGAAGCCGGTGTCGCCGTCGTGCACCCGGCCGACCCGGACTGGCGCACCGACGCCCGGTCCACCGCCGACGTCGAGGTGGCCCGGGTGCTCGAACACCGCGACCACGGCGGGGTGCGGGTGTCGTTCGGCGCGGTGACGGTGACGTCTCAGGTGGTGGCCTACCAGCGCAAGGCGCCGGACGGCACGGTGCTCGCCACGGTGCCGCTCGACATGCCGGAGCAGGTGTTGCAGACCCGGGGCGTCTGGTACGACATCGACGAGTCGGTGCTGGCCGACGCCGGGGTGCCGCACCCGCGGGTGCCCGGCGCGCTGCACGCCGCGGAGCACGCCGCCATCGGCCTTCTGCCGCTCTTCGCGATCTGCGACCGGTGGGACGTCGGCGGGATGTCGACGGCCCTGCACCCGCACACGGGCCGGCCCACCGTGTTCGTGCACGACGGCCATCCCGGCGGCGCCGGGTTCGCCGAGCGCGGCCATGCGGTGCTCGCCCGCTGGCTCACGGCGACGCGCGCGGCGATCCGCGACTGCGAGTGCCTCGCCGGTTGTCCGTCCTGCGTGCAGTCGCCCAAATGCGGCAACGGCAACGTGCCCTGGACAAGTCGGGAGCCGTCGTCGTGCTCGACGTGGTGCTCGAAGCGCTGGCGCGGCCGGCCCGATAGCCGGGCTCCGGGGCCGCCGCCGGCCGGCCTCGTCGGGGGCCGGGCCGGCCGGCGACGGCCGATTCGCGGTGGAGCCGGTTCCGGGGTGGGCGTCGGGGATGGACGCGCCGGCCCCACCGCGGTCTGGGGAGTGCCGGTGCGGGGAGCGGCTTCGCGGTTCGATCGGTTGGCGCCGGAGAATCGCCACCAAGTAGGCGCTTTCGCCCAGGTAGACCACCAGGGCCTGTCGCCGATCGGTCCGGCACCGACGACGAACGCGGCGGCGGTGCGCCGAGCTGCCGACGAGATTCCGGTGACTGACCGGACACACAACGTGCCGGCGACACCACCGCCCGTCCGGACACGTCGACCGCCGATCGCGGCTCCTGGAGCGGGGATCACCGGGTCGGGTGGCGTGGGTGCCGCGCGGGCTCGGGGACGGGTCCGCCGCGGGCCCGTCCACGGGCCGGACCGGTGCCGGGCAGCGACAGCGGTATCTCGACCCGCACCTCCACCAGCGCGTCCCAGCCGTCGAGCGCGCAGAAGGCCACGGCGGCATCCATCGCCGCCGCGATCTCCCCGGCCCGCTCGCACGCCGCGTCCGTGCCGTGGACGGCGTGCCCGGCCGCGGCGAGCGCGGCGAGGTCGGCGGCCGCCTCGGCCCGGTGCCGGGCGGTGACCGCGCTGCCGACGTGCATCGCGATCACCAGCGCGCCCATGACCACCGCGATCCCGGCGACGGCCCAGACTGTGGCTACACCGTCGTCGGCCGGCGGCCGTTCGCGGTGCGCTGCCGGAAGGCACCGGCCACGGTCTCGGACGAACTGCCGCGCGAGCGCCCCGAGCGGCTGTGGGTCGCGGTCGTCCGGACCCGGACCGGACCACGTCGGGCAGGGCTGTTCCCGGGTGGGTTGGGACGTCGCGGCGCTCATGGCTGCACCTCCCCGGGTTCGAGCGCCGCGACGGCACGCGCGGCGACCTCGATCGGCAGCGGCCGCATGACTCCTGCCGAGACCTCGGCCACGACCGTGTCGCCCTCGCGCACCAGCGACGTCGAGGCGCCGGGTGGGGCGAGCCGGGCGGCGACGGCGTGCCCGCGGTCGGGCTCGCCGCGGGCCGCGAGGCGGGCCAGCTCGCGGGCCGCGTCGATGCACCGCACCGAGCTCCGACCGCCGTGACGGCCCCGATCGCCAGCACCAGGAACAAGGCGATGCTGCAGAGCGCCAGCGCCGCCTCCACGGTGACCGCGCCGCGGTCACCGTGGTCGGCGTGCCGGGACGTCAGAACACCGTCGTCAGCGCGCGCTCCACGAGTCCGGTCAGCGCGGTGACGATCGACTCGCCCGTGACCACGGCGTAGAGGACGGCCGCGAAGGCGGCTGCCGCCACCGTTCCGATCGCGTACTCGACCGTGCTCATCCCCGTGTCGTCGTCCAGGAGGTGCCGGAGCCGGCGGAACCTCGGCGGCCGGCGGGGCACCGGCGGCGGGATGTGGATGGGTCGGGACATGGGTTCTCCTCTTTCTCTCACGGTTCCTCGGCGGGACCGTCCGGCCGGGGCGTGTGGTCACCATGCGGCGAGCGCCTCTCCTGCGAGCCCGATGACAACCGGGGCGATGCCGAGGGCCAGGAACGCCGGCAGGAAGCACAGACCGAGCGGTGCGGTGATCAGCACGCCCGCTCGCTGCGCGCCGGCCTGTGCGCCGTCGACGAGCTCGGCGCGGATGCGGGCGCCCTCGCGCGGGCGGCCGAGGCCAGGGCTGAGCCGGTGGCCGCAGACCGGCCCGCGGCTCTGGCGAAGGCCGCCAGTGCCGGGGTGTCCTCGGCGGCGAGCCACGCGCCGGCGGGATCGGCGCCGAGCTCCAGCAGGCCGGAGACCCGGCGCAGGCGGGCGCCCACCGCGCCGTGGAGCGGCTCGGTGGCGGCGCCGACGGCCATGGCGACCGGCAACCCGGCCTGCAAGCAGACCGCCAGCACCTCCCACGCACCGGCCAGGTCGGCCGGGGGTTCCTGGGCCGGCCCGGCAACGGCGGTCATCCGCCGGACGGCGATCGCGCCGCTGCGCCCGTCGCAGCGGTGAGGACGAGCGCGGCTGCCGGGCCCGCGACCGCCCATCCGATGGCTCCGGCAGCCACCGCCCCGACCGCGACCCACGACGCCCGCAGCGGAGCGGGCGGCGCGCCCGCAGGTCGGGCCGGCCGGCGGAGCGTCCGCAGCCGGGCCGGGGCGCTGCGGCCGTCGCAGACCGAGGAGCACCGCGGCGGCGAGCAGCACCGCGATCACCGGCGTGACGTGGCTCATCGCGGCACCGCCGATCGCAGGATCCGGTCGGACCAGGCGTGGCCGCCCGCCACCAGTGCTACGCCCGCCACCAGCAGGAGCTGGCCGAGCACTCCGCCGCGCAGGACCCCGATGGGGTCGGCGCCGGTGAGCTGACCGAGCCCGATGCCGACCAGCGGGAGGGCGGTGAGCACGGTTGCGGTGGCGCGCGGCCCCGCGAGCTGGGCCCGGACACCCGCGGCGAAGCGGACCCGCCAGCGGATGTCCTCGTGGGCCTGGCCGAGCAGGTCGGCGAGCGGGATGCCGTGGCGTTCGGCGAGCGACCAGGCGGCGGCGATGCGCTCGACCTCGGCGGACGTGCCCGGGTGGGCGACGGCGCCGCGTCGGAGCGCGACCGCCACGTCGTCGCCGAGCCGGGCCGCCGCAGCCGCCGGCCCCAGCACGGCCCGTGCGTGCGGGCCGTCGGAGCTGACGCCGCCGAGCGCCGCGGCCGGGCTGCTGCCCGACCGCAGTTCCTCGGTGATGCGGGAGATCGCGCCGGCGAGTTGGTGGGCCGCCGTGGTGGCCTCGGCGGCCTCGCGGTGACGTGCGCGTCGCCTGCCGACGGCCAGCGCGACGAGTGCCCCGGCGAGCGCGCCGCCGGGCCCGGCGGCGAGGAGTCCGGCCAGCCCGCCGAGCGCGGCGGGGCCCATCGTGACCGGCTGCCACCGCCGACGCATGGACGGTGCCGGCCACAGCGCGGCGAACCGTGCGGTGGCGGCCGGACCCGGGGCGCAGAGCAGTGCCGCCGCAACGGCGAGCACAGGTCCGGTGGTCAGCCAGCTCACCATGACAACCCCGCCCCTCGGTGCGTGAGCGGCAGACCGACCGGTCCGGCGGGCCGCCGGTCGACGCCGCCGTCGGCGTCGAGCGCTTCGGCCGGTGCGGGTGCGGCGGTGAGCCGGCTCGCCACGACGGTTCCGCCCTTCGCTGTGCGAGCCGTGTCTCGGGTGCAACGGCCGGGGTGGCGATCACGGACTCGGCCGCCGACCGGCTCGCCGTGATGGCTGCACTCGATGCCACATGCGGTGCGTCGAGCGGGCTGCTGCTTCTCGACCGTCACCGCCTCTGTCTCGGCTTCGGTGGCGACGGCGGATGGGGTGGTCAGTCCGTTCACCACGGCGGTCGCACCCCCCGTTCGGCGAGGAGCTCGGCGAGGGCGGCGCGGTCGTTGGACCAGCCGCGCTGGGCCGTCCACACCGGTCGGACCGTCACCTCGCCCGAGGTACGGGTCAGGACGCCGGCGGCGTCGAGCACCCGCGCCCCGGACGGGAGCCTGCGCATGTGGAGCACGACCTGGACCGCGGCGGCGAGCTGGCTGTGGAGCGCGTCGCGGGACAGCCCCCCGCGGCGGCCAACGCCTCCATGCGGGCCGGGACCTCGCGGGCGGAGTTGGCGTGCACGGTGCCGGCGCCGCCGTCGTGGCCGGTGTTGAGGGCGGCGAGCAGGTCGCACACCTCGGCGCCGCGCACCTCGCCGACGACCAGCCGGTCGGGGCGCATCCGCAGCGCCTGCCGGACGAGGTCGCGCAGCGACACCCCGCCCGCGCCCTCGATGTTGGCCGGGCGGGCCACGAGCCGGACGACGTGGGGATGGCGGGGGCGGAGCTCCTCGGCGTCCTCCACACAGACGATGCGCTCGCGCGGATCGACGGCGCTGAGCAGCGCGGCGAGGATGGTGGTCTTGCCCGTGCCGGTGCCGCCGGACACGAGGAACGCGAGCCGTGCGGCCAGCACGGCCCGCAGCAGCGCCTCTCCCGCCGTGTCGACGGTGCCGAACCCGCGCAGGGCGGCCAGGTCGTGCGCGGCCGGACGCAGCACCCGCAGCGACAGGCACGTGCCGTCGGCGGCGACCGGGGGCAGTACGGCGTGCAGCCGGACGCCGGCGTCGGCCACCCACCCGTCGACGTACGGGCTCGCGTCGTCGAGCCGCCGCCCGGCCGCCACCGCCAGGCGCTGGGCCAGCCGGCGGACCGCGGCGTCGTCGGCGAACCGCACACCGGTGCGCTCCAGCCCGGCGCCCCGGTCGACCCAGACGGCGCCTGGCCCACAGACGAGGACGTCGGTGGTGCGCGGGTCGCGGAGCAGCTCGTCGAGCGGGCCGGCGCCGACGAACTCCTGCCGCAGCACCCGGAGGGCCGCGAGCACGTCCATGTCGGACGCGACCCCGCCCGCCTCGGCCCGGACGGCGGCGGCCACGGCGGCCTGCGTGATCTCCCCGCCCTCGGCGGCGAGCCGGGACCGGACCCGGTCGACGAGGCCGGCCGCGGCCGGACCTGCGGGCCGGGGACCGAGCGCGGTGCCGGGGGCGCTCACGGCCGGACTCCCGGGCCCGCCGCGCCGCGCACCGCGTCGAGCACGATGCGGGCGGCGCCGGCGAGCGGCCCGCGCAGACGGAACGCGTCGGAGCCGCGTTCCAGCGCGGCCGCGAGGCCGGACTGCGGGCGCATCTCCGCGAGCAGCGGCAGCCCGAGTGCGCGGGAGACCTCGCCCGCGTCGAACCCGCCGGGGGACGGGCCGCGCACGACGAGCCCGGCGAGCGCGCCGTGCTCGGCGAGCACCGCCGCAACCCGCCCGGCCGACGCGCACGACCGCACGTCGGCCGGGACGACGACGGCGACGAGGTCGGTGGCCCCGATCGCCGCGACGGCCGCGTCGGTGGGGTAGCGCGGCAGGTCGCACACCACGACCTCGCCCGCCCGGTGGCCCGCGTCGATCACCGACATGACGGCGGCGGGTGACGGCCCGTGGCCGGAGCGGTCGCACGAGAGCACCGAGAGCGAGCCGGTGCCGGCGTCGCGGGACACCGGCGGTGCGGGGAGCGCGTCGTGCAGCGCGCGGGCCGGCACCCGGCCGCTGCCGACGTCGATGTCCGGCCAGCGCAGACCGCTGATGGCCTCGGCGCCGAGCACGAGGTCGAGCCCGCCGCCCAGCGGGTCGCAGTCGACGAGCAGGGTGCGTTCGCCCTCCCGCACCGCGGCGACGGCCACGGCCGCCGCGAACACCGACGCGCCGGCCCCACCCCGCCCGCCGACCACGCCGAGGACCGCCCCGCCTGCCCGGACACCCTCCGCGGCGCTGGTGAGCGTGTCGACCAGCCACGGCTCCGCCTCGGGCAGCGACACCACGTGGGCCGCCCCGACGTAGACGGCCTGCCGCCAGATCACCGGATCGGGATCGCCCCGCACCGCGATGATGACGTCGGCGCGCCGGGGCAGCCGCGCGTGGCCGCAGCTCATCGCGGCCGGCGGATCGAGCAGGACCACCGGTGCGCGGCTCCACAGCGGCCGTGCCTCCGCGGGGTCGACGGTGCGTTGCAGCTCGCATCCCGCGGCCGCGGCGAGCCGGAGCACGGAGTCGAGCAGCTCCGGATCGGAGATCATCACCAGCCCCCGGCGCTCGACGTCGGTCTGCTGGTCTGCGTGGTCGGTGCGCACCGCTGCCCCCTCGTGGTCGCCGCTCGGGTGAGCGGTAGGACCCAGCCTGCGGGGCGGAGGGGGGTGTGGACGGACGAGTTGAGAACTGTGGACAAGTTGTGGTTGATGTGGACAACTCGCCGGAGCAAAGCCCGGAGCTGCTGATTTCTGTCGGACGGATGAGGCAGGCTGGCGGGGGGTGCTGTGGACAACTCCATGGGGGCGCAGCGCACTCCGGCCCGCGGACGCGCGCACGAGCGCGGAGCGCCGCCGTGCTCCCGCACCTGCGGAAACGGGACGGCCCCCGCCAGGGGGGATTGGCGGGGCCGTCGGTGGTTCAGCTCCGGGGGGTCGAGCTGAACCGGCGTCCGGGCATGCCGGACACCACAACTGTAGCCCTTGCAGAGCTGCACGCGCGCCCCTGGACGGACCACTTCCGCCGGGTTGAGCCCTTGTTGCCAGGGGTTCTGGCAAGGTGGGGCGGGTGCCAGGTGCGCTCCCCACGCCGTCCCCGTGGACCCAGCCGTCCGGTGGTCGCCGCTCCGCCGCGTTCTTCGACCTCGACAAGACGATCATCGCCGGGTCCAGCGCGCTCGCGTTCAGCCGCCCGTTCCGGCGTCAGGGTCTGATCAACCGGCGGGCCGTGCTCCGCAGCGCCTACGCGCAGCTCCTGGTCGTGCTGGCCGGCGCGGACGCCGCGACGATGGAGCAGCTGCGCCGCGGGATCACGGCCCTGTGCACGGGCTGGGACGTCGCCCAGATCCGCTCGATCGTGGCCGAGACGCTGCACGACATCGTCGAGCCGCTGGTGTACGCCGAGGCCACCGAGCTGATCGCCGAGCACCGGGACAACGGCGACGAGGTCGTCGTGCTCTCGGCGTCCGGGATGGAGGTCGTCGAGCCGATCGCCGCGCTCGTGGGCGCCGACCGCTGCATCGCGACCCGGATGGCGGTGGCGGACGGGCGCTACACCGGTGCCATCGACTACTACTGCTACGGCGAGGAGAAGGCCCGCGCGGCCCGCGAGATCGCCGTCGAGCGCGGCTACCGGCTGGAGGACTGCCGCGCGTACTCCGACTCGATCACCGACCTGCCGCTCCTGGAGGCAGTCGGGCACCCGACGGCCGTCAACCCCGACCGCGCGCTGCGCCGCGAGGCCGAGCAGCGGGGGTGGCCGATCCTCACGTTCGCCGACCCCGTCGCACTCCGCATCCGGCTGCGCCGGCCCGCCATCGTGACGACCGCGGTGGCCGCAGGGGTCGGCACGGCGGTCGCCGCGCTCTGGCTCGCCCTGCGGCGCCCGGCACGCGTCTGACCAGCGCCGACACCCTCGGACACCGAAACGGACGAGGTACCTGAGGGTGGCGGAGGCGGCCCGGGCCGACACCCTCCGTGCCTGAACCGGTGCACCCCACGCACGCTCTTGCTGTGGTCCCGGTCACGGGATACAAAGGTGCCACGGACCTCGGATCGGCCAGGGACGGTGCGGTGGAGAAGCACCCGTCCACCCTGATACGGGCTCCGTGCACGAAGGTCGGGCGCTCCACGCGCAGCACGCCGCGGGAGGCATGTCGTCGTGGGCCTGCGTACCGGGACGCCGGGCGCCGAGGCCGTTCCACGACACGAAGTGCACGCCTGGATCTCGGACTTCGTGCAGAGGCGAGCGGTGCTCCTTCGCGGGAGTACCGCTCGTCTTGTCGTGATGGGGGTGCCCTACGCGCCGCGCGCGTTCGCGATCGAGAGGCCCTCGCGGGCCCCGGCCTCCCATTGCGCGCAGCAGTGCAGCACCCACGCGCGGACGCCGCCCGCCGTCCCGCCGGCGAACGCGGTCACGGCGCTGCGGTACTCCGTGACGTGCCGCAGGTGCCCGACTTCGGGGACGGCGAGGCCCTTCGGGTCCAGCCCCGACGCCACGGCGGCCAGCCGGGCCGCCGCCCGGGCCACCACGCCGTTGCCGGCCGGGAACGGCGCGAGCGCGAGCAGCTCCCCGTGCACGACGGCGACGAGCACGGGCGCCGGCGCCGCCGTGCCGCCGGTGACGAGGTCGGCGAGCATCCCGAGCCGGTCGGCGACGCCCGCGCCGGCCCGCGGCCGGCCGAGCTCGGCCTCGTGCCGCGCCGCGGGCACGAGGTCCGCCGCGGCCACCACGTGCAGCCGGGCGAGCGCCTGCAGGGGCGACGTCCGCCACACGGCCAGCAGCTTCCCGGACTCCTCGGCCGCCCGCACGGCTCCGGCGAGCACCGGGCTCTCGGCGACGTCGCCGGTGCCGATCGGGGCCCCGTCCAGTGCGGCCGACGCCCGCGCGGCGCGCAGCCCGGCCTCGGCCGCGGTGGCCGGCCAGCCGCGCCGGTTGACGGGGTGGTTGTGCACCTCGACCAGCGCGTCCCGGGCCCTGACCACGGCGTCCGCGACGCCCGGCAGGTCCAGCAGCGGCGCGAGCGGGTCGGTGGCGGGCGGTACGACGGGAGACATTCCGGCCATGCTGCCACCGCTCGCGGGCCGTTCGCCGTGCCGGGTCGCCGCCTGCCCGCCACCTGTCGCGCGTGGCGCCGACGAACGGTGCGTCGGGCCGGCGCGACCACTAGCGTCGTGCTCCGAGCAAGCGGGAGCCGGGTGCCGTGGCCCGGCTCGCCCAGGGACCAGGAGGGCACTGATGGCCGAGGAACCGAGCCGCGCCACGCTGAGCAATCTCTCCACCGAGAACCGGAGCTTCCCGCCGAGCCCCGGGTTCGCGGCGCAGGCGAACGCCACAGCCGACTGGTACGACCAGGCCGACGCGGACCGCGACGCGTTCTGGGCCGCCAGGCCGAGCGGCTGACCTGGGCGCAGAAGTGGGACAGCGTGCTGGAGTGGGACGCGCCGTTCGCGAAGTGGTTCGTGGGCGGGAAGCTGAACGTCGCCTACAACTGCGTTGACCGGCACGTCGAGGCCGGTTTCGGGGACCAGGTCGCGATCCACTGGGAGGGCGAGCCCGGCGACACCCGCACGATCACCTACGCCCGACCTGCAGCGTGAGGTCTCGAAGACGGCGAACGCGCTGGTCGAGCTGGGTGTCGGGGTTGGGGGACCGGGTGGCGATCCAGCTGCCGATGATCCCCGAGGCGGTGTTCGCGATGCTGGCCTGCGCCCGGCTGGGCGCGATGCACAGCGTGGTGTTCGGCGGGTTCTCGCCGGGCGCGCTGAAGGCCCGCATCGAGGACGCCGAGGCCAAGCTGCTGATCACGTCGGACGGCCAGTTCCGCCGCGGCAAGCCGGCCCCGATGAAGGAGAACACCGACGAGGCGGTGCGGGACACGCCGACGATCCAGCACGTGCTGGTCGTGAAGCGCACCGAGACCGACGTGCCGTGGACGGACGGCCGCGACGTGTGGTGGCACGATCTGGTGGGGCGGCAGTCCGACCAGCACACGCCGGAGGCGTTCGACGCCGAGCAGCCGCTGTACATCCTGTACACGTCGGGCACGACGGGCCGGCCGAAGGGCATCCTGCACACCTCCGGCGGCTACCTGACGCAGGTGGCGTACACGCACAACGCGGTGTTCGACCACAAGCCGGGGGAGAGCGTCTACTGGTGCACGGCCGACATCGGCTGGGTCACCGGGCACAGCTACATCGTGTACGGGCCGCTGGCCAACCGGGCGACGCAGGTGATCTACGAAGGCACCCCGAACACCCCGCACGAGGGCCGGCACTGGGAGATCATCCAGAAGTACGGCGTCACGATCTACTACACCGCGCCCACGCTGATCAGGACGTTCATGAAGTGGGGCAACGACATCCCCGCGAAGTACGACCTGTCGTCACTGCGGGTGCTGGGCAGCGTCGGCGAGCCGATCAACCCCGAGGCCTGGATCTGGTACCGGGAGAACATCGGCCACGAGAACTGCCCGATCGTGGACACCTGGTGGCAGACCGAGACCGGCGCGATCATGATCTCGCCGCTGCCGGGTGTCACGGCGACCAAGCCGGGGTCGCGATGCGCCCGCTGCCCGGGATCAGCGCCACGGTCGTGGACGAGGGCGGCACGCCGGTGCCGCACGGCGGCGGCGGTTACCTGGTGCTGGACAAGCCGTGGCCGTCGATGCTGCGGGGCATCTGGGGCGACGAGGAGCGCTACCGCGAGACGTACTGGTCGCGGTTCGCCGAGCAGGGCTACTACTTCGCCGGCGACGGCGCCAAGTACGACGACGACGGCGCGATCTGGCTGCTCGGCCGGGTGGACGACGTGATGAACGTGTCCGGGCACCGGATCTCGACCACGGAGGTGGAGTCCGCGCTGGTCAGCCACCCGACCGTGGCCGAGGCGGCGGTGGTCGGCGCCGCGGACGCGACCACGGGCCAGGGCATCGTCGCGTTCGTGATCCTGCGCGGCAACGTCGCCCGGGACGAGGCCGAGGGCGCCGACGCGATCAAGGCGCTGCGCGACCACGTCGCCAAGGAGATCGGCCCGATCGCGAAGCCGCGCCAGATCATGGTCGTCGACGAGCTCCCGAAGACCCGCTCCGGGAAGATCATGCGCAGGCTGCTGCGCGACGTGGCGGAGAACCGCGAGGTCGGCGACGTCACCACGCTGGCCGACTCGACGGTGATGGACCTGATCGCCGCCGGTCTGAAGGACAGCAGCCGCAGCGAGGACTGAGCCCGCGCACGGCCACGGACGGCGCTTCCCGGGATGCCCGGGGAGCGCCGTTCCGCGTCTGTGCCCGGCCATGCCCGGACCATCGGCGGGTAATGGAGACCGCCGGCTCGGTAAATAGCCCGGCATGCGCAATTCCTGGAACGGCAAAGAATATCGGCGACCTGTGATCCGTGCTGGACAAGGCGGAATCGGGGCGAGTACACATTCCAGCCATACGGTATGCAGTATGGAGCCCCGGCTCGTCGAAGGAGACGCGTTGACCAGCACGGAACGCGAGATAGTCGATTCCAACGGGCGCGTGTACCGCGTCGGCGTGCCGGCCGAGGAGATACTCGGTAGACCGCGCAGCTGGATGATGTGGCTGCCCTGGCTGGCGATGATGGGCGTCAGCGTCTTCGAGTACGGCTACGGCGCCGCGGAGGCCAGCCTGGAGGACGTACACGGCTGGTCGCTCAGCGAGGCGTTCTGGCTGGTCAGCATCTGGACGGTGTTCCAGGCGGGGGTGGCGTTCCCGGCCGGGCGGCTGCGTGAGAAGGGCGTGGTGTCGGCCCGGACGGCCATGCTGGCGGGCGCGTGATGGTCTGCGCGCGTCGTGACGCTCGCGGTGACCGGCAACTTCGCGCTGAACATCCTGTTCTACTCGGTGATCGGCGGCACCGGTGCCGGGCTCGTGTACGCGACCTGCATCAACATGGTCGGGAAGTGGTTCCCGGAGAAGCGCGGCGCCCGCACCGGATTCGTCAACGGCGGGTTCGCGTACGGCGCCGTGCCGTTCATCTTCGTCTTCAGCTACTGGTTCGACGAGAGCAACTACCAGCTCGTCCTGATCCTCATCGGCGCCTACATGCTGCTGGTCGTCGGAATTGCCGGGTTCCTGTTCAAGGACCCGCCGAATACTGGTGGCCCGCCGACGTCGACCCGCTGACGGCAGCCGCCGAGCCCGGGCGGGCCCGCAGCCTGGCGAAGAACCCGCCGGCCGTGAAGCAGTACGGGCCGATGGAGGCCATCCGGACCGGCCAGCTCCCGCTCATGTGGCTGGCGCTCGCGATCATCGGCGGGGTGTCCCTCTTCGGCATCGGCTACCAGGTGGACTTCGCCAAGGAGGTGGGCTTCGGCCCGTTCATCGCGGCGTCGTCGGCCGGCGTGCTCTCGATCGTCAACGGCGTCGGGCGCGGGTTCGTCGGCTGGCTCTCCGACATCATCGGGCGCAAGGAGTCGCTGGTGCTCGTGCTGGTGGTGGAGGGCGTCGCGCAGTTCGGGCTGCTCTGGGCCGGCGACACCCGCAACGAGGTGCTGTTCATCGTCTTCGCGTTCCTCGCCGGGCTCGGCGGCGGCGCGTTCTTCCCGCTCTTCGCCGCGCTGACGCCGGACTACTTCGGCGAGAACCACAACGCCACGAACTACGGGCTCGTCTACAGCTCCAAGCTCGTCAGCGGCCTGTTCGGGCTCGGCGTCGCGTCGTACGTCGTCGCGACGTGGGGCTACGACGGGGCGTACACCATCGCCGGCGTGATCGCGTTCCTCTCGGCGTTCATCGCGCTGTTCCTGCGCCAGCCCGGCCGCAGGGAACGGGAACGGGCGGGTGCCGGGCTCGGGTCCGCCGCGCTGCCCGCCGCCGGCGGCCCGGCCTGACGTGTCCGCTCCCGGACGCGGAACTGCCCGCCCCCGCTGTGCGGGGACGGGCAGTTCCGGCGGTACCGGAGGAGAGAGGTCAGCTGTGCTGGCTCCCGCTGGGCTCGGGGACGTCCTCGGCGCTCGTGGCCTCGTCGTTCCCGGACTTCTCGGACTGCGCCGCCGCGGCGCGCTCGTCGTTCCGCGACTTGATCAGGCTCGCCACGGTCGTCACGGCGAGCGTGCCGAGGATGACGCCGAGGGAGACCAGGATCGGGATCTCGGGCGCCCACGCGACGCCGTGGTGGTGCGCGGCCTCGAGGATCAGCTTCACCCCGATGAAGGCGAGGATGAACGCGAGGCCCTTGCTCAGGTACACCAGACGGTCCAGCAGACCGCCGATGAGGAAGAACAGCTGCCGCAGCCCCATGAGGGCGAAGGCGTTGGCGGTGAAGACCAGGTACGGCTCCTGGGTGAGCCCGAAGATCGCCGGGATGGAGTCGAGCGCGAACAGCAGGTCGGTGCTGCCGATCGCGACCATGACGATCAGCATGGGCGTGACCAGCCGCTTGCCGTCGATCCGGACCGTCAGCGCTGCCCCGTTGTACTGGTCGGTGGACGGGAGCACCCGCTTGACGAACTTGAGCGCCCGGTTCTCCTTGAACTCCTCCTCCTCGTCCCCGGCGCTGATCAGCTTCCAGGCCGTGTAGATCAGGAACGCTCCGAACAGGTAGAACATCCAGTCGAAGCGCGAGATCGCCTCGGCGCCGATCGCGATGAAGGCGCCGCGCAGGATCAGCGCGAGCACGATGCCGATCAGCAGCACCTTCTGCCGGTACTCGCGTGGCACCGCGAACCGGCTCATGATCAGGACGAACACGAAGAGGTTGTCCACGGAGAGCGAGTACTCCGTGATCCAGCCGGCGAAGAACTCCCCGCCGTACTGGGGCCCGGCGAACGCCAGCACGCCCAGTCCGAAGACGATGGCGAGCGAGACGTAGACGACGACCCAGATCGTCGACTCGCGCAAGGAGGGATCACGCGGGTTGCGGGCGACCAGGTAGAAGTCGAAGGCGATCACGGCGAGGAACGCCCCGATCGTCGCGAACCAGGCCCAGGTTGGAATGGCCATCTTTCTCCTCGGAAGTAGGGAGAGCGCGGAGAGGTCCGGCCGCCGCCCCTACGGCCGAGCTGTCAGCGCCCTCCTCGCCGGGCAACCCGGCGCCGCGGCGGAGCGGGTGCCTGGGATGGCACGGCTCCGCCGCGACGCCGGATCACGCGGACCGTCGGGACTTGCCCCGGGCGCGTCGGCCGTTGCGTGCCGGTCGGCGAGCCGAACGGAACGGCGAGCGCGCCTGCGCTCCCGGGTCTCCCACACCACCGCGGCGTACTGCGCGTAGCGGGCGTACACCTGCTCCGCCGCCGGGTTGTGGTCCTTGATGTTGACGAGCCATGGAGGGGTGATGCGTTCGAACATCCAGACGAACCCGACCGCGAAGCCCATGCTGACCAGGCCTTGGAACGCGAGGAACGTCAGGATGTCGTCCGGCGGGGTGGGCTGCCCGCCGAGCACGACGGGCGTGAACGTCTCGTGGGCGAGCCGCGAGAGCGGGAAACCCACCAGCCAGAGAAGAGCCGCCAGGGCGAACGTTCCCGGCCGGACGTAGCCGAGGCCGACCAGCGCCCCGTACGCCATGCCGAGGACGGCGAGCGGCACCCCGAGGGTGAGCACGCCTGCGATCGCCCAGCCCACCGGGAACCCGGCGAGCAGGGACATCACACCCACGACGACCCCGGCGATGATCCCGATGGCGGCCCCGGGAACACCGACTTCTGCCAGCTCGCGTATACGCCGAATCGTCATCGTGGATCAGCCCAGGTCGGAGACGCCGAAGGCGATCATGCTGTAGAACAGCATGCCGAGGTAGAACACGGCGCCGAACCCGATGACGATGTTGGTCCACAGCTTCGGCCGGATCGGCTTCGGCAGCATCCTGTTGTTCACCAGCAACAACACGATGCAGTAGGACCCCATGGCGAACGTGGAGAGGAACGCCAGGACGTCCAGGATCGCTGCCGGGCCGTCCACCGGGCCCCACAGGATGATCACGATGCCGAAGGCGATGACACCCCAGAGGAAACCGGCGTAGATGTGCGCCATGCGGAACCGCTTCATTCCGGGAATGAAGTGGTACGCCATGTCCGACTGGCCACGCGAGAACGAGTCGAACAGGCCGAGGGTGGCGTTGAGGCCGATCAGAGCGATGAAGCTCAGGAACACCCCACCCAGCGCCGGCACACCGACGGACGCGAACGACCCGGCCATCGCGTCGAGCGCCGCTTCCCGCTCACCTTCCCGGAGCAGGTCGACGACCTGCGGTTGGTGCGGGCGGCGGACCGCGCGAGCACGGTGAACGAGATCGTCACGAGCATCGTGATGCCCCAGAACAGCAGGATCGCGTCGAACGTGACCCAGCGGCGCCAGCCGCGCCACTTGGCCATCTCGGCCGGGTCGTCGGTGTCGAACATGAAGCCGCGCGAAGGCATGGCCTCTTCCTCGCCCGCCGAACGCAGACCCCGCAGCTGCGGGATGTGCGCACCCATGCCGGCGCCTTGTCCCGCAGGTGCAGCGTGTACCACATCTGCTGCATGCCCGACGGGCCGGCGAACGCGATCGAGCCGACGATCACCGGGAACCACTCCGGCGAGAGCGCCTCGGCCGGCAGGTAGCCGAACGCGAACATGCCGGCGATCGTGCTGGCCAGGTCGCCCCACGTCCCGACGATGGACGCGATGACGGCCGTGCCGAGCACCAGCGTGCCGATCAGGATCGACAGCACGCTTTCCAGCAGGTTGTAGATGACCTTGGCCAGCGTGAAGACGGTGCCGACCAAGAGCATTCCGACGATCGCCGCGACTTGCCAGGGGACGCCGGTCACCTGCTCGAACGCCAACGAGCCGGCCGAGAGGTGGCCCGGCCAGATGTAGATCAGAATCGCGATCGTGAAGAAGAACCACATGATCGGTTTCCACACGCGCGCCGCGCCGGTGAAGATGCTCTCACCGGTCGCCATCGCATACCGGGCCATTTCCAGCAGTACGATGGCCTGGAGGGTGACACCGATCAGGAAGAGCCAGCGGATCTCTGGCCCGAACAGCAGCACCAGGCGGGGCCACATGTAGGACTCGCCCATACCCACGCCGAGCGCGACGAGGAAGACCGTCGGGCCGACGAGGTGAACGGACGGTGGCGCCTCCGGGAGCTTCCGGATCGGCATCGGTTCAAGGCCGCCCGCGTGCCATACTTTCTCACTGCCCGCGGTGGCAGTCGTATCCCCGGTCGGTGTTGAGTCGGGGTTCTTCGAAGTAGTCACAGTGGTGGACCTCTCCGTCGGGGTTTCCTCTGGTACGGCTACTCGCCCTTTGCCGTTTCCTCCCAACTCACTTGCATGGATTGCCAATGCGGTACCGGCCGGCCCGAGCCGGCCTCCCGAGGGGTGGGCGAGATCCCTCGGGATGAGCCGGTCGGGCGACCGATCCGCTTTCCCGGTGCCAGGATCGACACCGGGTGAGCCGGCTCCGCAGAAGCCGCCTCGGTCCTTGTGTTGTGGGTACTGCTGTTCGTGACGTCAGATGAGGCCGGCGCTGCGGGCCCAGCGGTACTTGGCCCCCAGCACTGCCACCGGCTTCTCCGTCGTGTACGGGTACGCGACGACTCCGTGCTCGTAGAGGTAGGCGCTGGCCTCCTCCACCTCGACGTCGCCCGCGAGCGACGCCACGACCGGTTTCTCGATCCCCTCGGCCCGCGCCTGCGCGACGACCTCGGCGACGAGCTCCGCGAAGACCATCGGCGGCGTCACGATCGTGTGCCAGTAGCCGAGGATCAGCGCGTGGATCCGGCTGTCCTCGAGGCCGAGCCGGATGGTGGCCTCGTAGGTCGAAGGGGGCTCGCCGCCGGTGATGTCGACCGGGTTGCCCGAGGCACCGAACGGCGGGATGAACGCCTTGAACGCCGCGTCCAGGTCGGGCGGCATCTCCATCAGCGAGAGGCCGTTCTCCACGACCGCGTCGGAGAGCAGCACCCCCGAGCCGCCTGCGCCGGTGATGATGACGACGTTCTCGCCCTTCGGCGTGGGCAGCACCGGGATGCCCCTGGCGAACTCGAGCATGTCGTTCAGCGAGTAGGCCCGCACGACGCCGGCCTGCCTGAGGATGTCGTCGTAGACCTTGTCGTCGCCGGCGAGGCGCCGGTGTGCGAGCTGGCGGCGCGGGCGCCGAGCGCGGTGCGCCCGGCCTTCAGCACGACCACCGGTTTCTTCCTGGTGATCCGCTGCGCGGCCTCGACGAAGGCCCGGCCGTCCTTCAGGTCCTCCAGGTGCATCGCGACGATGCTGGTGTCCGGGTCCTGCTCGAAGTAGGTGAGCAGGTCGTCCTCGTCCAGGTCGGACTTGTTGCCGAGCCCGACGATCGCCGAGACGCCCATCTTGCTGGTGCGGCTGAACCCGAGGATGGCCATGCCGATGCCGCCGGACTGGGAGGTCAGCGCCACCCCGCCCCTGACGTCGTACGGCGTGCAGAACGTCGCGCACAGGTTCTGCGGCGTGGAGTAGTAGCCGTAGATGTTCGGGCCGAGCAGCCGCACGCCGCCCGCGCGGCCGATCGCCACGATCTCCTCCTGGAGCTCGTGGTTGCCCGTCTCGGCGAAGCCGGAGGGGATCAGCACGGCGGCCGGCACGTTCTTCTCGCCGGCCTCGCGCAGCGCCTGCGGCACGAGCCTGGCGGGCACCGCGAACACGGCCACGTCGACGTCACCCGGTACGTCGGTGATGCTCTTGTACGCCCGGCGCCCCATGATCTCGTCGGCCTTGGGGTTGATCGGGTGGATCTCGCCGGTGTAGCCCCCGTCGACGAGGTTCCGCAGGACCGAGTTGCCGATCTTGCCGTGCTCCGCCGACGCGCCGATGACCGCGACCGACCTCGGCCGCATCATGCGGTTCATCGTCGCCAGGATCTCCTCCTGGCCGTACTGCACGGGCGCGGCGCGGCGCTCGGTGTCGAGCAGGACCCGGACGTCGGCCGCCGACGCGCCGTCCGGCCGGGCGAAGACCGGGTTGAGGTCGAGCTCGCTGATCTCCTGGAAGTCGGTGACCAGGTCGGACAGCCGCCGGATGAGGTCGGCCAGCGCCTCGGCGTCCACCGGCTCGCCGCCGCGGACGCCGTGCAGGATCTCGGCCGCGCGGACGCCGTCGAGCATCGAGAGCGCGGTCTCCCGGTCGACGGGCGCGAGCCGGAAGGTGACGTCCTTGAGCACCTCGACGAGCACACCGCCGAGGCCGAAGACGATCACCTTGCCGAACGTCGGGTCGGTGGTGGCCCCGACGAGGACCTCCTGGCCGCCGCCGACCATCTGCTGGACCTGGATGCCCTCGCGCGCGCGGCGGAGTTGTACGCGCCCGCGTTCGCGACGATCTCGTCGAACGCGGCGCGCACCGCGTCGTCCCCGGACACGCCGACCCGGACGCCGCCGGCCTCCGTCTTGTGCAGGATGTCCGGGGAGACGATCTTCATCGCGACCGGCCCGCCGAGGCCGGCGGCCAGCCGGACCGCCTCCTCGGCACTGCCGGCCAGGCCCTCGCCCGGGGTCGGGATGCCGTACGCCTCGCAGACCCGGCGACCCTCGGGAGCGGTGAGCGACCCCCGCCCCTCGGCCCGCGCCTTCTCCAGGACGTCGCGCACGGCGTCCCGGTCGTAGACCACGTCGTACTGAGCCACCATGCTCAGATCACTCCGCTCGTCTTCAGTTCGGCGAACCGGGCGGGGTCGAGGCCGAGCTCGCCCACGTACACCTCTTCGTTGTGCTCTCCCAGCAGCGGTGAGGTCTCGACCTTCACCGGGGAGTCCGACAGCTTGATCGGGCAGCCGACGGTCTTGAAGGCACCGCGCTCCGGGTGGTCGACCGTGACGACCATGTTGTTGTCGGCCAGCGAGCGTCCTCGATCAGCTCCTTGGTGGAGAGGATCGGCCCGCAGGCACGTTGAGCGCGTTGAGCTGGGCGAGCGCGTCCCACTTCGACAGGCGCGAGGACCACTCCTCGATCAGCTGGAACATCTTGTCCAGCTTCGGCAGGCGGGCCTTCGGCGTCGCCCACTCCGGGTCCTCGGCCAGCTCGGGACGGCCGATGAGGTTCGCGATCGGGGCCCAGCCGACGGGCTGCACGATCACGTAGATCCAGTCGTTGGGGCCGCCGGGGGCGCACCGGACGGCCCAGCCGGGCTGGCCGCCGCCGGACGCGTTGCCGGAGCGCGGCACGTCCTCGCCGAACTCGTCGTTCGGGTACTCGGCGAGCGGGCCGTGCGCGAGGCGCTGCTGGTCGCGCAGCTTCACGCGGCACAGGTTGAGCACCGCGTGCTGCATCGCGACGGTGACGCGCTGGCCGCGGCCGGTGGAGTTGCGCTGCACGAGGGCGGCGAGGATGCCGGCCACCGCGTGCATGCCCGTGCCGGAGTCACCGATCTGGGCGCCGGTGGCGAGCGGCGGGCCGTCCTCGAAACCGGTGGTGCTCATCGAGCCGCCCATGGCCTGGGCCACCACCTCGTACGCCTTGTAATGGGTGTACGGGCCCTCGCCGAACCCCTTGATCGAGGCGTAGATGAGCCGCGGGTTCAGCTCCTGCAGCCGGTCCCACGTGAATCCCATGCGGTCGACCGCGCCGGGCCCGAAGTTCTCCACGAGAACGTCGGCGTTCTGCACCATGTCGATGAAGAGCTCCTTACCCTGCTCGCTCTTCATGTTCAGCGTGATGCTGCGCTTGTTGCAGTTCAGCATCGTGAAGTACAGGCTGTCGACGTCGGGGATGTCGCGCAGCTGCTGGCGCGTGATGTCGCCGGTCGGGGCCTCCAGCTTCACCACGTCCGCACCGAGCCAGGCCAGGATCTGAGTGGCCGAGGGCCCGGACTGGACATGCGTCATGTCCAGGATGCGGACGCCGTCGAGAGCGCTCATTTTCTTACCCCCATGGGATGGCCGACAGTCACTTGTACATCGTCTGGTTCATCGTCCCCGGGGCGTAGACCTCCGGGTCGATCCAGACGTTGATGAGGGACGGAAGGCCCGACTCGCGGGCACGCTGCAAAGCCGGCGCGATATCGGCTGGGTCGCTGACCTCTTCGCCGTATCCGCCGAGCATCCTCGCGAACTCGTCGTACTTCACGCGGCCGAGCGTGTTGCCCACCCGGCCGCGTTCCTCGCCGTACTTCTGGATCTGCCCGTACCGGATCTGGTTCATCGACGAGTTGTTGCCGACGATCCCCACGAACGGGACGTCGAACCGCACGAGCGTCTCGAAGTCCCAGCCCGTGAGGCTCAGTGCGCCGTCGCCGAAGAGCGCGACGACCTCCTTGTCGGGCCTCGCCTGCTTGGCCGCCAGCACGAACGGGATGCCGACGCCGAGGGTGCCGAGCGGCCCGGGGTCCATCCAGTGGCCGGGCGACTTCGGCTGCACGACCTGGCCGGAGAAGGTGACGATGTCGCCGCCGTCCCCGACGTAGATCGAGTCCTCCGTGAGGAACTCGTTGATCTCGTGCACCAGCCGGTACGGGTCGATGGGCGTGGCGAAGGAGCGCTGGCGCGGCAGTCGCTTCTCGTAGGCGGCGCGCTCGAAGGCGCGCAGCTCGCCGACCCATGCCTTGCGTGCCGCGGTGTTGCTGCTGGTCCGGCCCGCGGCGGCCGTGGTGGCGGACAGGATGGCGCCGACGTCGCCGACGAGGCCGAGGTCGATGTCCCGGTTCTTCCCGACCGTGCGGTAGTCGAGATCGATCTGCACGACCGTCGCCGTGGGGGAGAGGCGTCGGCCGTAGCCCATGCGGAAGTCGAACGGCGTGCCGACGATGACGATGAGGTCGGCCTCGGTGAACGCGTGCCGGCGGGCGAGCTGGAAGTGCAGCGGGTCGCCGGGCGGCAGCGTCCCGCGGCCGGCGCCGTTCATGACGCGGGATGGAGAGGGTGCGGACGAACTCCACCGCCGCGTCGGTGGCCCGGCACGTCCAGACCTGGCTGCCGAGCAGCACGCACGGCTTCTCGGAGCGGGCGACCAGCCGGGCCAGCTCCTCGACGGCCGCCGGGTCGCCCGCCGACCGGGTGGACGCCCGGTAGGAGCCGGGCCGGGGCAGCCGGGCCAGCTCGAGCGGGACGTGCGCGTCGAGGACGTCGCGCGGGATCTCCAGGAAGGACGGGCCGGGCGCACCGCTGAAGCACTCGCGGAACGCCATCGACACCATGTCGGCGACGCGCGCCGTGTCCGGGACCGTCGCCGCGAACTTCGTGATCGGCGACAGCATCTCCACGTGCGGGAGGTCCTGGAGGGACCCCATCTTGTGCTGGTCGCGCGCACCCTGGCCGCCGATCAGCAGCATCGGGCTCTCGGCGCGCAGCGCGTTGGCCACCCCCGTGACGGCGTCGGTGGTGCCCGGACCTGCGGTGACGACCGCGACGCCGGGCCTGCCGGTGATGCGGGCGTACCCGTCGGCCGCGTGTGCGGCGACCTGCTCGTGCCGTACGTCGACAACGGCGATACCTTCATCGGCACAGCCGTCGTAGATGTCGATGATGTGCCCGCCGCACAGGGTGTAGATCCTCTCGACACCCTCCGCCTTCAGGGCCTTCGCGACGAGATGGCCGCCGGAGACCGTCTCGGGCAGGGCCGGCGCGCGGCCGACCCCGTCCCGAGCAGCCCATCCGGGGATCGTCTGCGACATCGAGAGCATCTCCTTGAGCCGGCCTCAACGGCGGCGTTTCCCATACTGCATACGGTATGGCTGCTTTGGTACTCCACGGCCGGGCCGTTGTCCAGAGTTGGTTCAGCAGTCGCCTGCGATGGCTCTCCCCCGCGCAGGGGGTTCGGCGGGTGGTCCTCCCTCCTGCGTCTTGACTGTGCCGGTCTTCCATACTGCATACTGAATGCAGCCGTGCCGCAGGTCGGCGATGCCGGTCTGGGTATCGACCAGTTCACAGAGGACGGGAGCCCGACGTGAAGGTTGCTGTGCTGGGAGCGGGTGCCATCGGCGCCTACGTGGGGGCGGCGCTCAGCCGGGCCGGTGCCGAAGTGCACCTCGTGGCCCGCGGGGCCCACCTCGAGGCGCTACGGAGCAACGGAGTGCAGGTCCTGAGCCCGCGAGGGGACTTCGCGGCCCACCCGCACGCCACCGACGACCCGAGCGAGATCGGCCCCGTCGACCACGTCTTCCTGGGGCTCAAGGCCAACGCCTACGCGGCCGCCGGTTCGATGGTCGCGCCGCTGCTGCAGGAGAACACCTCGATCATCGCTGCTCAGAACGGCATCCCGTGGTGGTACTTCCACCAGCTGGACGGGCCGTTCGAGGGCCACCGGATCGAGAGCGTCGACCCGGACGGCGCCGTGACCGCGGCCCTTCCGCTGGACCGCGCGGTGGGCTGTGTGGTCTACGCGGCCACCGAGATCGAGGCGCCCGGGGTCGTCCGGCACCTGGAGGGCACCCGCTTCTCGATCGGCGAGCCGGACGGCTCCATCTCGAAGCGGTGCACGGAGTTCTCGGAGGCAATGGTCGCCGGCGGGCTCAAGTGCCCCGTCGAGGCGGACGTGCGCGCCGACATCTGGATCAAGCTGATGGGCAACATCGCCTTCAACCCGCTCAGCGCGCTCACCCGGGCCACCATGGCCGGCATCGCGCGGCACGCGGGCACGCGCGCGCTCGTCGCGAAGATGATGGAGGAGACGCTGGACGTGGCCCACCGGGTGGGCTGCTTCCCCGAGATCTCCGTCGAGAAGCGCATCGCCGGTGCCGAGCGCACCGGCGAGCACAAGACCTCCACGCTCCAGGACCTGGAGCGTGGACGCCCGATGGAGCTGGACGTGCTCCTGACCGCGGTGGTGGAGCTCGCCGACCTCACGGGCGCCGAGGTCCCCACCCTCCGGGCGATCACCGCCGTGGCCGACCTGCTCAACCAGCAGTCGCCGCGGCTTCATGACCGGACCGCGCTGACAGGTCCACGCCCAGAGCCGCCGGCGGGGGAACAGCCCGCCGCGGCCGCGGCGTGCGCGGGGCCGGGGTCAGGACCGGGCGGGCGCCTGCTCCAGCTCGCGCAGCCGCCGGCGCAGCCCCTTCAGCTCCTCGAACCGCGCGGTCACGTCCCGCAGGACGGCGACCGTGCCGGTGACGGCGCCGGCGGAGTCCTTGAGCAGGGCGATGGTGAAATCCAGGGAGATGCGCTCCCCGTCCTTGCGGACTCCCGGCACGCTCAGCATGTCGCCGGCGCCGTAACGGCTCTCGCCGGTCTCCATCACCTCGGCGAATCCGCGCCAATGCGCCTCGCGCAGCCGCTCCGGAATGATGATGTCCAGCGACTGCCCGACCGCCTCCGCGGCGGGGTATCCGAGGATTCGTTCCGAGCCCGGGTTCCAGAACGTGATCCGGCCGTCCCGGTCGGTGGCGATGACGGCCTCGGCCGGGGACTCCAGGATCGCGCCGGCGAGATCGCCGGGAACACCGTTGGAAGCAAACTGCATCGCGTTCGACACCATTCCTCATCGAGGGTGTGAGGCGGACCGGCTGCGGAACGGCCCGCGTCCTGATCGTCGCCGACATCGGCTGAACGCGCCCGATGCAGGATACGTGCAGCCGTGCGACGGTGGTCAACACCGCTCCCGGTGTCGATTGACACAGGCCCCGGGTTGTGCTGAGACTCGACCTGGGCGTGAGCGCGGCGCCGTCCGGCCCGGCGAGCCGACCACGATCTCAAAGAGGAGTCGCCTCGTGCAGTTCCGTCAGCTGGAGTACTTCGTGGCGGTGGCGCGGGAGCGGCACTTCGCGCGCGCTGCCGAAGCCTGCTATGTGTCGCAGCCGGCGCTGTCGGCCTCCATCGCCAAGCTCGAGCGGGAACTGAACGTCACGCTCATCAACCGCGGCCACAACTTCGAGGGGCTCACCCCGGCCGGCGAGCGGCTCGTCGTGTGGGCGAAGCGGATCCTCGCCGAGCAGGACGCGTTCAAGGCCGAGGTCGCGGCCGTGCAGTCCGGCATCACCGGCACGCTGCGGCTGGGGTCCGAGCCCACCGCGTCCACGATCCTGGCGCTGCCGGTGGCCGCGTTCTGCGCGGCGCACCCGCTGGCCAAGGTGCAGGTGGCCTCCCGGTCCTCGGCCACGGAGCTGCACCGCCAGCTGCGCGAGTTCGAGCTGGACGCGGCCATCGCGCACTTCGCCCCGGCGGACCGGGAGAGCCTGCAGGTCGTGCCGCTCTACGAGGAGCGGTACATGGTGCTGGCCTCCGGCGACCAGCTGATGCCCCCCGGCGACACCATGACCTGGAGCGAGGCCGCCCAGCTGCCGCTCGCCCTGCTCACCCCGGACATGCGGATCCGCCAGGTCATCGACAAGGCGTTCGCCGACACCGGGGTGGTGGTCACCCCGCAGATGGAGACGGACTCGGTCGCGTCGCTCTACGCGCTCGTCGGCCTCGGGTCGTGGGCGAGCATCGTGCCGCACACGTGGCTGCGCGCGATGCCGGTGATCGGCAAGACACGCGCCGTCGCGCTGGTCGACCCGGTCGTGCGCACGCAGGTCTCGGTCGCGACGCACGCGGCCACCCCGGGCTCCGTCGCCGCCCGCGCGTTCGTCGCCGCCGCGAAGAGCCTGCCGCTGGCCGAGGTCTTCGACCTGCCGGTGCCGAGCGAGCCGCACGTCCGCTGAGCGGCTCGGCGGCTCAACGGGCGTAGCGGGCCGCCACGGCCTTCCGGTCGAGCCCGCCCTTGGCCGTGTGCGGCAGCGAGTCGACGACGTGCAGCCGGTCCGGCACCTCGAACGGGGCGAGCCGGCTGCGGGAGTACGCGAGGATCTGCTCGGACCCGACGCTCTCGGGGTCGGTCACCACCACCGCGGCGGCGACCCGCTGCCCGTACACGCGTCCGGCACGGCGAACACGGCCGCCTCGGTGACGCCAGGGCACCCCGCGATGACGTCCTCGACGTGCTCGGGCGAGACCTTCTCGCCGCCGCGGTTGATCAGGCTCTTGAGGCGCCCGGTCAGGAAGAGGTAGCCGTCGGCGTCCAGCGAGCCGAGGTCGCCCGTGCGGAACCAGCCGTCGGCGAAGCTGCGCGCCGTCTCCGCGGGGTCGCCGAGGTAGCCGCGCGTGACGACGGGGCCGCGCACCCAGACCTCGCCGACGACGCCGGCCGGGCACGGGCGCCGTCCGGGTCGGCGATGCGGACCTCCACGCCGGCGGGCCGGCCCACCGACCCGTGCTTGAGCGGCCCGTGCTGGGGCAGCGGCTCGGTGGCGGCCTGGTGCGTGGACTCCGTCATCCCGTACGCGCAGAGCAGCGGCGCGCCCAGCGTGCGTTCGAGCGCGCGCTGCGTGGCGGCGTTGAGGGGAGCGCTGCTGCTGCGCACGAACCGCAGCGGCGCGGCCTGCGCGCCCGGGTACTCGTCGGCCGAGCGCTCCAGGAGGATCTCGTGGATCGTCGAGACGGCGGTGAACCACGTGGCCGACACCGTCCGCACGTCGTCCCAGAACGTGCGCGCCGAGAACCGCCCGCGCGCCGGCAGCAGCACCCGGCCGCCGCTCGCGAGCGTCGCGAGCAGCGCGGCGAAGAGGCCGTGGCCATGGAAGAGCGGCATCACCGCGACCGTCGCGTCGTCCGGCCCGAGCTCGTACGCGGCGCAGATGCCGCGGACGGACGCGGCGACGTTGGCGTGCGTCAGCGGGACCATCTTGGCCCGGTCGGTGGTGCCGGCGGTGAACAGCACCAGCGCGTCCGCGGCCGTGAGCTCGTTCGCCGCGCCCCGCGCCGGTCGCGGCCGGCGTCGGCCGGTCGTGAGCGCGGCCGTCGCCGGGCCGTCGGAGGTGACGTCGACGCGCAGGTCCCACGCCGGGACGTCCGGGACGCCGGCCTGCGTGACCGCCGTCGTGCCGGCCGCGGGCGGGCCGAGGAGCACGGCCTGCGCGCCCAGCGCGTCGAGCCGGGCGTGCAACTGCGCCGCGGGCAGGGCGGGGTCGAGCGGTGCGACCACCAGCCCGGCCCGCGCCGCGGCCAGCAGCCCGACGACGAGCTCGGCGCTGTTGGCCGACACCAGCCCGACCGCGGCGCCGCGGCGCAGGCCCGCGGCGGCGAGCCGGGCGGCGACGTCGTCCACCACGGCCGCGAGCGCGCCGTACGACAGGCGCGCCCGGCCGGCCGTGACGACGAGCGCCCGTGCTGCCGGGACGGGCGCGCGCGGGGGCGTCGAGCAGGTCGGCCAGGCCGGTGGGCGCCGGGTGCCGATTCGCGTCGTGTGCGGACGCCGCGGTCGGAACGGCCATGACCAACACCTTCTCGCCGGATACGGATAACGAATCGGCGGACACTCTCCGCCAATTCCGCGGACTCGTCCAGTATG
This sequence comes from Pseudonocardia sp. CNS-139, assembly GCA_001942415.1. Lineage (GTDB taxonomy): Bacteria > Actinomycetota > Actinomycetes > Mycobacteriales > Pseudonocardiaceae > Pseudonocardia. The sequence continues at coordinate 7,727 of MKJX01000188.1, read as the reverse complement.
CGCTTGTGAACAATCGATAGTGGGTATCTATCGACCGGTCGGGTGATCTGTCGGACGCCGCTGACCAGCATCGATAGGTGGTGATTATCGGCTGGTCATCGGAAGGTCTTGAACGCGGCGACGGGCCCTGCGGACAATGATCCGGGAGAACCAGCAGGCATATCGCCGAGCAGCACCAGACAGTAGGGACCTTGAGACGATGACCATCGCTTCCCCAGGGGAATCCTCAGCGGCTGTCGCCGAAAGTACGGCCGAACTCACCGACGGCTACCACCTGGTCGTCGACGCGCTCAAGATGAACGACGTCGAGACGATCTACGGTCTGGTCGGCATCCCGATCACCGACCTGGCCCGTCTCGCCCAGGCCCGCGGCATCCGCTACATCGGCTTCCGGCACGAGAGCAACGCCGGCCACGCCGCGGCGGCCGCCGGGTACCTCACCAAGAAGCCGGGCGTGTGCCTGACGGTGTCCGCGCCGGGTTTCCTCAACGGCCTCGTCGCCCTGGCCAACGCCACCACCAACTGCTTCCCGATGGTGCAGATCTCCGGGTCGAGCGAGCGCCACATCGTCGACCTCCAGCAGGGTGACTACGAGGAGATGGACCAGCTCAACGCCGCGAAGCCGTTCGTCAAGGCGGCGTACCGGGTGAGCCGGGTCGAGGACATCGGCCGCGGCATCGCCCGCGCGCTGCGCACCGCGATCTCGGGCCGCCCCGGTGGCGTCTACCTGGACATCCCGGCCGCGGTGCTCGGCTCGATCATGGACGCCGAGGAGGGCGCGAAGACGCTGAGCCGGCTCGTCGACCCGGCGCCGCGCCAGCTGCCGGCGCCCGAGGCGGTCGACCGCGCGATCGAGCTGCTCGCGAGCGCGGAGCGGCCGCTGGTGGTGCTCGGCAAGGGCGCCGCCTACGCGCAGGCCGACGACCGGATCCGCGAGTTCATCGAGACCACCGGCCTCCCGTACGTCCCGATGTCGATGGCGAAGGGCCTCCTGCCCGACGACCACCCGCAGTCGGCGGGCACCGCCCGCTCGCTCGCGCTGAAGAAGGCCGACGTCGTGATGCTCGTCGGCGCGCGGCTCAACTGGCTGCTCAACCACGGCGAGGCTCCCCAGTGGAACCCCGACGCGAAGTTCATCCAGGTGGACATCGAGCCGCGGGAGATGGACAGCAACCAGCCCATCGCCGCGCCGCTCGTCGGCGACATCGAGTCGGTGTTCGAGGTGCTCGCCGAGCGCACCAAGCCGGGCCAGATCACCGTCCCCGCCGCCTGGCGCGAGGAGCTGGGGGCCCGGTCGGCGCAGAACGTCGCCAAGATGGCCAAGCGCCTGGCGGCCGACCCGCACCCGATGCAGTTCGTGGGTGCGCTGAAGGCCATCCGCGACGTTGTGCACGAGCGGCCCGAGACCTACATCGTGAACGAGGGTGCCAACGCGCTCGACATCGCGCGCAGCGTGATCGACATGCATGTGCCGCGGCACCGCCTCGACAGCGGTACGTGGGGCGTCATGGGCATCGGCATGGGCTACGCGATCGCCGCCGCGGTGGAGACCGGCGCGCCGGTCGTCGCGATCGAGGGCGACAGCGCGTTCGGCTTCAGCGGCATGGAGCTGGAGACGATCTGTCGCTACAAGCTGCCCGTGATCACCGTGATCATGAACAACGGCGGCGTCTACCGGGGCGACGACGTCAACCCGCGCGACGACGCCCCTTCGCCGACGACCCTGATGGCCGAGGCGCGCCACGACGTGATGATCGAGGCGTTCGGTGGCAAGGGCTACCGGGCGACCACCCCGGCGGAGGTCACCGCGGCGCTGACCGAGGCCATGGCCGCGGGCGGCCCCGTGCTGATCGACTGCGTGATCGACCCGTCGGCCGGCACCGAGAGCGGCAACATCGGCCACCTCAACCCGAAGGGCATCACCGTCGGCAACATCACGGTGAAGTAGCCGGCGCTTCCAACTCAACCCCGCCCGTACGCAAGACAGCTCAGGAGAAGGAACCCATAGATGAGTGAGAAGCCGCTCGCCGGAATCAAGGTGATCGACTTTACCGGCGTCCAGGCCGGTCCCGCGTGCACGCAGATGCTCGCCTGGCTCGGCGCCGACGTCATCAAGGTCGAGCGCCCCAACGGCGGCGACGTCACGCGCGGCCAGCTCCGGGACGACCCGAACCTCGACGCGCTCTACTTCACGATGCTCAACAGCAACAAGAAGTCGCTCGCCATCAACACCAAGACCGCCGAGGGCAAGGAGGTCATGGAGAAGCTCATCCGCGAGGCCGACATGCTCGTGGAGAACTTCGCGCCCGGCGCCATGGACCGCATGGGCCTCGGCTGGGACCACATCCACGAGCTCAACCCGCGCCTGATCTTCGGCTCGGTCAAGGGCTTCAACGACGCCTCCTCGTGGTCGGACCTCAAGGTGTACGAGAACGTCGCGCAGGCCGCCGGCGGCGCCGCGTCCACCACCGGTTTCTGGGACGGCCCGCCCACGATCAGCGGCTCCGCGCTCGGTGACAGCAACACCGGCATGCACCTGCTGATCGGCCTGCTCACCGCGCTGATCCACCGCGAGAAGACCGGTGAGGGCCAGAAGGTGTCGGTGTCCATGCAGGACGCCGTCCTCAACCTCACCCGGGTGAAGCTGCGCGACCAGCAGCGCCTGGAGAAGGTCGGCTACCTCGAGGAGTACCCGCAGTACCCGAACGGCGAGTTCGGCGACGCGGTGCCGCGCGGCGGCAACGCCGGCGGCGGTGGCCAGCCGGGCTGGATCCTGAAGTGCAAGGCTGGGAGACCGACCCCAACGCCTACATCTACTTCACGATCCAGGAGCAGAACTGGAAGCGCACGGCCGAGGCCATCGGCCACCCGGAGTGGGTCGAGGACCCGGAGTACAACACCGCCCGGGCGCGCCAGTCGCACATCTTCGAGATCTTCGAGGAGATCGAGAAGTGGCTGGCCGACAAGACCAAGTACGAGGCGGTCGACATCCTGCGCAAGTGGGAGGTGCCGTGCGCGCCGGTGCTCAGCATGAAGGAGCTCGCGGTCGACCCCGACATGCGGGCGAGCGGCACGATCGTCGAGGTCGAGCAGAAGGAGCGCGGCACTTACCTGACCGTCGGTAGCCCGGTCAAGTTCTCCGCCTTCCAGCCGGAGATCATCGGTGCGCCGCTGCTCGGCGAGCACACCGACGAGGTCCTGGCCGACCTCGGCTACGACGCGGACGAGATCCGCAAGCTGCACGAGGGCAACGTCGTCGTCTGACCGACCGCCCGTCACGGTGCCCTGCGCGCGGTCCCGCGTGCAGGGCACCTGCCGTTTCCGGGAGGACGTCGGCGGAGGCTCGGGTCAGCAGGCGTCGGCCATCACGAGGTGCGGGGCGGCGACGTCCGCGACCGCGACCTCGACGAGCACCGGCCGGCGGGTCGACTCCGACTCCACGGCCGCCCAGCGCAGCGCGCCGGCGATCGCCGCAGGCTGCTCGACGCGCCGGGCGGCGCAGCCGACCGCGGCCATGAGCCCGAGGTGGTCGGTCCCGTCCCCGCGGTCCGGGTGCTGCAGGCCGACCAGCACGAACGCGATCTCCTGACGGGCCGCGGCCGCGAGCTCGGCGGCCCGGTGGGCGATGCGCCCGTCGCCGACGACCGCGACGACCTGCCGTCCCGGCGCCGCGCTCGCGACGCCGACGGCGGCCGGGATCTCCCAGCCGGCGCCCCGTCGCCGCACACCACGTGGTGCAGCCCGGGCCCGGGCGGCGTGTAGCGCAGGTGCGGGCCGGCCGCCGTCACGAGTGTCGTGTCCCGGCCGAACGCGCGGCCGATCTCGCGCAGCACGCGCTGCGGCGGAACCGGCCCGTCCGGCGCGGCGTCGTCGGCCTCCTCGCGGCCGCGGGCGGCGCCGCGCAGCCGGGTCACCCGGCCCACCCATTCCCCGGGGGCGTGCCGCGGCGCGGCGCGGCGGGCGTGCCGGCCCAGCGCGGCCAGCACCGTCGCCGGGTGCCGACGATGCCGACGTCCGGCTCGACGACGGCGCCCAGCTGCTGCGGGTCGGCGTCGACGTGCACGAACCGGTGGCCGCGCCGGACGGCCGGCTGCTCGCCGGGCTGCGTGCCGACGGCCAGCACGACGTCGCTCTCCAGGAACACCGTGTCGCCCCAGCCGTGCCGGCGGTCGAGCACGGGGTGCCGGCGAGAGCGGGTGGTCCTCGGCGAACGCGCCGTGGCCGGTGGCGGTCACCTGGACGGGGACCTGCAGGTGCTCGGCGAGCTGGCGCAGCTCGTCCACGGCCCGGGCGGCGACGACCCCGCGCCCGGCCACGACCACCGGACGGCGGGCGTCGAGCAGGAGCTGGACGGCCAGGTTGACGGCCTGCGGGCGCGGCGCGGGCGCCTCGACGGGCAGCGCCGCGTCGAGCGCGGGGTCGTGGCGGCACACCCCGCGTTGCACCGCGCCGGGGAAGGCGACCAGCACCGGGCCGGGGCGGCCGGACCGGGCGGCGCGGAACGCCTCGCGGAACACCCACGGCGCCTGGGCCGGGGTGTCGAGCCGCACGGCCCACTTCGTCACGGGGCGGGCGACGGCCACCGCGTCGGCCCGTTCCGGCCGGGCCGCGACGCAGACCAGCGGCACGGAGTCGGCGAGCGCGGCGTGCAGGGCCGTGACCAGGCCGGTGCCGGCCGCGCCGATCGCGACGCCGACCTCGCCGCCGGCCCGCGCCCACCCGTCCGCGGCGAACCCGCAGCTCTCCTCCTCGGGCAGGGCGACCCGGCGCAGGCCGGCGGTCTGCACGGCGGCCGAGAGCGGAAGGGCGGCGGTGCCGGGGCCGGCGAAGACCGTGTCCACGCCCTCCGACCCCAGCACCGCCGCCACCGCGTCCACACAGGGGACCGGCGGTGCGGTCCTCACCCGGTTCTCACGCGGTCGCGGCCCGTCCCGAGATGTTCTCCGCGACCTTGAGCAGCGCCGAGTGGTCGAGCGAGCCGTAGCCCTGGGCCCGGGCGGCCGCGATGAGCTGCGCGATCAGCCCGGTGACGGGCAGCGCGACGCCGGCCTCGCGGGCGGCGGCGAGCGCGATGCCCATGTCCTTGTGGTGCAGGTCGATGCGGAACCCGGGCTGGAACTGCCGGGCCACCATCGACTCCCGCTTGAGCTCCAGGATCCGGCTCCCGGCGAGCCGCCGGCGAGCACGTCCAGCCCGCGCGCGCGTCGACGCCGGACGCCTCCAGCAGGACGATCGCCTCCGCGACCAGCGCGTACGTGCCGCCGACGACGAGCTGGTTGGCGGCCTTCACGGTCTGGCCGGCACCGGCCGGGCCGACGTGCACGATCGTCTTGCCGAGCACCTCCAGCACCGGCAGCGCCGCGGCGAACACGTCCTCCGCCCCGCCGACCATGATCGACAGCACGCCGTCGATCGCACCCTTCTCGCCGCCGCTGACCGGCGCGTCGAGCGCCCGGACGCCGCGGGCGGTCGCCTCGACGCCGACGGCGACCGAGGTGTCGGGCCGGATCGTGCTCATGTCGATGAGCAGCAGGTCGGGCCGGGCGTGCTCCAGCACGCCGCCGGTGCCGAGCACGACCTCCTCGACGAACGGCGAGTCGGGCAGCATCGTGATCACGACGTCGGCCTCGGCCGTGACGGCGGCGACCGACTCGGCCGCCTTCCCGCCGTTCGCGGTGTGCCGTTCCACGGCGGCCGGGACGACGTCGTAGCCGACGACGGTGTAGCCGGCCTTCAGCAGGTTGGCGGCCATGGGGCCACCCATGATCCCCAGGCCGACGAAGCCGATCGTCGTGTTCTCGGGCGCGGTCATGTGAGCTCCTCGACTGTTGCGGTTGCGCGGAGATGCCGGGGGAGCCAGTCGAAGCTGTCGACGGTGGAGCCCACCGGCCTGTACTCGAGGCCGACGTGGCCGCGGTAACCGCTCTCCGCGAGGCGGGAGAGCACCGCGTCCCAGTCGACCGCGCCGGTGCCCGGCCGGCCGCGGCCGGCCGGGTCGGCGATCTGGACGTGGCCGAACCGGTCGGCCTTCAGCTCCACCAGCCGCTCGACCGGCTCGCCCATGCGGGCGAGGTGGTCGAGGTCGGCCAGGAAGGACACGTTCGGCACGCCGCGCACCACCGTGAGGTAGTCGATCAGGTCGATCGCGTCGTGCGACGACGTGATCGGGTAGTGCGGGCTCTCGGCGCTGTTCAGCGCCTCGACCACGACGGTCGCGCCGATGCGCTCGGCGGCGGCCGCTGCCAGCGCCAGGTTGTCGATGCCGAGCTCGCGCTGCTCCGGCAGGCTGATGCCGGGGTCGCGGTTGCCGTACAGCGCGTTCAGCACCGTGCAGCCCAGCGACCCGGCCAGCCCGACGGCCACCTCGATGTTGGCCCGGAACCGGGCGCTGCCGTCCGGCCGGGAGACCAGCCCGCGGCTGCCGGCCGCCATGTCACCGGCGTCGAAGTCGACGCGACGAGCCGGCGCCCGCGTCGACGATCGCGGTGCGCAGGGTGTCCAGCTCGCGGTCGGACGGCTCCGGCGTGGGGAAGGGCCACCGCATCTCGACGGCGTCGAACCCGGCCGCCTTCGCCGCGGCCGCGCGTTCCAGCAGCGGCAGCTCGGTGAACAGGACGGACAGGTTCACGTCGTAGCGGAGCGTCTCCATGCGCTTCCCCTGGCTCGGCCGTGGGCGGGGTCAGGCGACGGCGCCGGTCGGGCTGCCCAGCAGCTCGCGCATGAGCGCGGCGGTCTCGCTGGGCGTCTTGCCGACCCGGACGCCGGCCGCCTCCAGCGCCGTCTGCTTGGCCTGGGCGGTGCCCGCCGAGCCGGAGACGATCGCGCCCGCGTGGCCCATCGTCTTGCCCTCGGGGGCGGTGAAGCCCGCGACGTAGCCGACGACCGGCTTGCTGACGTCGGACCGGATGAAGTCGGCCGCGCGCTCCTCGGCGTCGCCGCCGATCTCGCCGATCATGACGATGGCGCTGGTGTCCGGGTCGGCCTCGAACGCGGCCAGCGCGTCGATGTGGGTGGTGCCGACCACGGGGTCGCCGCCGATGCCGATGGCGGTGGAGAAGCCGTGGTCGCGCAGCTCGTACATCATCTGGTACGTCAGCGTGCCCGACTTCGAGACGAGCCCGATCGGGCCCTGACCTGCGATGTCGGCGGGGATGATGCCGGCGTGGACGGCCGGGGGAGATGATGCCGGGGCAGTTCGGCCCGATGATCCGGGTGCGGTTGCCGGTGGCGACCGCGTGCGCCCAGACGTACGCGGTGTCGTGCACCGGGATGCCCTCGGTGATCACGACCGCCAGCCCGATGCCCGCGTCGATCGCCTCGACCGCGGCGTCCTTCGCGAAGCGCGGCGGTACGAACAGCACGCTGACGTCGGCGCCGGTCTCCTTCATCGCCTCCTCGACCGTCCCGAACACGGTGAGGTCCCTGCCGCCGATCGCCACGGTGGTGCCGGCCTTGCGGGCGTTGACGCCGCCGACGACGTTCGTGCCGGCGGCCAGCATCTTGGCGGTGTGCCTGCTGCCCTCGCCGCCGGTGATGCCCTGCACGATGACCTTGCTGTGCTCGTTCAGGAAGATCGACATGTTCAGGCTCCCGCCGCTGCGAGCTGGGCAGCCCGGTCGGCCGCCTCGTCCATGGAGTCCACCTGCGTGACCAGCGGATGGTCGGCCTCGTTCAGGATCCGGCGGCCCTCGTCGACGTTGTTGCCGTCGAGCCGGACGACCAGCGGC
>MKJX01000187.1 GCA_001942415.1 Pseudonocardia sp. CNS-139 | reverse complement strand
CCCAGTAGCCGAAGTCGATCGGCAGCATCTCCAGCAGCACGAAGCTGACGGCCGAGACCATCATGCCGATCGTCGCGAAGCCGCGGGCGCCGAACCGGTCGGAGAGCACACCCGAGAGCGGCGCCGACACGAGGAACCCGACGGTCAGCGGCAGCATGTAGATGCCGGCCCACAGCGGCGTCTGCTCGAAGCTGTAGCCGTGCTGCGGCAGCCAGATGCCCTGCAGCCAGATGATCAGGATGAACTGCAGCCCGCCGCGCCCGAGCGACGCGAGCAGGTTGGCGGTGTTGCCGAGCGTGAACGCGCGGATCCGGAAGAGCGAGAGGTCGAACAGCGGGTTCGCCACCCGCGTCTCGATCAGCCCGAAGAGCCCGAGCACGACGATCCCGCCGATGATGCAGGAGAGCACCATCGGGCTGGTCCAGCCCATGACGCTGTCGCCGTAGGGCTGGATGCCGTACGTGATGCCGATGAGCAGCGCGACCAGCCCGACGGCGAACGTGATGTTGCCCCACCAGCCATCCGGGCCGGGCGCCGCTCGCTGGTGTCGCGCAGCGACAGGTACGCCCAGACCGTGCCGAGCACGCCGAACGGGACGGACACGAGGAACACGAGGTGCCAGTTGACGGGCCCGAGCAGCCCGCCGACGACGAGGCCGAGGAACGAGCCGGCGATGGCCGCGACCCCGTTGATGCCGAGCGCGGTGCCGCGCTGGTGCACGGGGAAGGCGTCGGTGAGGATCGCGCTGGAGTTGGCCATCAGGAACGCGCCGCCGATGCCCTGGACCACGCGCCAGCCGATCAGCCACAGCGCGCCGGCGTCGCCGTCCTGCCACGTGACGGCGAGCAGCACCGACGCGACGGTGAAGATCGCGAAGCCGAGGTTGTACATGCGCACACGGCCGAACATGTCGCCGAGCCGGCCGAACCCGACCACCAGCACGGCCGTGACGACCATGAAACCCATGATCATCCACAGCAGGTAGCCGGTGTTGCCCGCGCCGAGCGGGTCGATGCCGATGCCGCGGAAGATGTCCGGCAGCGCGATGAGCACGATCGAGGAGTTGATCGTGGCCATGAGCATGCCGAGCGTCGTGTTCGACAGCGCGATCCACTTGTAGTGCGGGCCCGGCGGCGCGCCGGGCCGTCTCGTCGAGCTCGGTGCGTGTTCCCTCACCGCCGTGTCCACGCGGACCACTCCCACTCAGCCGGTCATTCGTTGTCCATGCTAACCAACTGAGCGCTGGATCGATTCCTAGCCCTGGTGCGGGTACCGCGACACCGTCGGCGGCACGAACGTCTCCTTGATCGTGCGCGGGCTCACCCACCGCAGCAGGTTGTAGACCGAGCCGGCCTTGTCGTTCGTGCCGGACGCCCGCGCGCCGCCGAACGGCTGCTGCCCGACGACGGCCCCGGTCGGCTTGTCGTTGACGTAGAAGTTGCCGGCGGCGAACCGCAGCGCCTCCGACGCGCGGGCGACGGCGGCCCGGTCGCGCGCGACGACCGACCCGGTCAGCCCGTACGGCGCCCCGGCGTCGACCTGCCGCAGCACCTCGTCGAAGTCGCCGTCCGGGTAGACGTGCACGGCCAGCAGCGGGCCGAAGTACTCGGTGCGGAACATCGCGTGCCCCGGGTCCGGGCCCACGACGATCGTCGGGCGCACGAACCAGCCCGCGGACGCGTCCGCCGTGCCGCCGGCCACGACGTCGAGCGTCGGGTCCGCGCGCAGTGCCTCCAGGGCACCGCTGACCTTGTCGAACGCGCGCCGGTCGATGAGCGCGCCGAGGAAGTTGCCGAAGTCCTCGACGTCGCCCATCGCCAGCGCCTCGGTCTCGGCGACGAGGTCGTCGCGCATCCGGTCCCACACCGACCGCGGCACGAACGCGCGCGACGCCGCCGAGCACTTCTGCCCCTGGTACTCGAACGCGCCGCGGACGAGCGCGGTGCGCAGCACGTCGACGTCGGCGGACGGGTGCGCGACGACGAAGTCCTTGCCGCCCGTCTCGCCGACGAGCCGCGGGTAGGTCGCGTAGTTCGCGATGTTGGCCCCGACCTGCCCCCAGAGGTGCTGGAACGTCGCCGACGAGCCCGTGAAGTGGATGCCGGCGAGCGCGCGGTCGGCGAGCAGCACCTCGGAGACGTCGCGGCCGTCGCCGGTCAGCAGGTTGATCACACCGGGCGGCAGCCCGGCCTCCTCCAGCAGCCGCATCGTGAACTGGGCCGCGAGCGTCTGCGTCGGCGACGGCTTCCAGATCACGGTGTTGCCCATCAGCGCGGGCGCGGTGGGCAGGTTGCCGGCGATCGCGGAGAAGTTGAACGGGGTGATCGCGTAGACGAACCCCTCCAGCGGGCGGTAGTCCATGCGGTTCCACACGCCCGGCGTCGAGTTCGGCTGGTTCTCGTGGATCCCGCGGGCGAACGCGACGTTGAACCGCCAGAAGTCGGCGAGCTCGCACACGGCGTCGATCTCGGCCTGGTAGCAGGTCTTCGACTGGCCGAGCATCGTCGCGGCGTTCATCCGGTCCCGCCACGGCCCGGTCAGCAGGTCGGCGGCGCGCAGCAGCACCGCGGCCCGCTCCTCGAACGGCAGCGCGCGCCACCCGGGGCCGGCCCGCAGCGCGGCCTCGACGGCGGCCTTCGCGTCCTCGTGCGTCGCGTTCGCGCCGGTCCCGAGCACGTGCGTGTGGTCGTGCGGCGCGACCACGTCGAACCGCGCGCCGTTCGGGACGTGCGTGCGCCCGTCGATCGTGACGGTCAGGTCGTGCCGCTGCCCGCCCACCTCGGCGAGCGCGGCCTGCAGGCTCGTGCGTTCGGGGGTGCCGGGGGCGTAGTCGCGCACCGGCTCGTTGCGCGGCGGGGGAGTGGTGGTGATCGCGTCCATGGCGGTTCTCCCGGATCGGCAGGGCTCCGACCCTAGGAATCTCCCCGGCCCCGCGGTTCGTTCAAACCGATGACGATGGCCCGTCGGTGTTGTCCGTCCGGACAGCGGCGAGCAGCTGCAGGTGGTGCACCAGCCGGCCCCGGTCGCGCAGCCGCAGCCCGCCGACGGCCGCCGCCCGCCGCACCCGGTAGCGCAGCGTGTTGGGATGCACGGTGAGCCGCTCGGCCGCCACCCGGACGTCGCCCATGGCGTCCAGCCACGCGACCACCGACCCGACCAGGTCGGTGCGGTGCTCGCGGTCGTACGCGACGAGCGCGGCGACGCCCGGGTCGCGAAGGTCCGGGTGCTCGGCCAGCAGCGCCAGCGTGCAGGTGAGCAGCAGCTCCGCGCGCAGGTCGCCGAACGCCGCCACGTCCGCGTCGCCCATCGCGTCGAGCACGCGGTCGGCCTCGCCGCGCGACCCGGGCACGCCCGCGAGGCCCGCCGCCGCCGACCCGATCCCGGCCTGCACCCGCACACCCGTGCGCCGCCGCGCGGTCGCGACGACCTCCGTGCACAGCGCGGTGAGCGCCGGGTCCGGGCGGCGCGGCGCGTCCGGCAGCACCGCGTAGACGCGCGCGCCGATCGACGCCGTGAGCGCGCCGCGCCGGTACCCGGCCGCGTGCACCGAGACCACGTCCCCCAGCTCGGCGACGCCCAGCTCGTGCGCGGCCGCCTCGCCCGTGCGCACCGCGAACGCGACGACCAGCGCGGACGTGTGCTCGTCCAGCCCGGACGCGCCTGCGACCAGCCCGGGGCTCACCCGCCCGTCGAGCAGCCCGGCGACGAGATCGCGCCGGGAGTGCGCCGCCGGGGCCTGGCTGCGGCGGCGCACGAGGTGCCCGGCCGCCACCCGCGCCGCCCCGACCAGCACGTCGGCCGCGCGGTCGGCGAACGGGCCGGCGCCCTCCTGCACCCAGATCGTGCCGAGCGGGCGGGCGCCGGCGTGGATGCCGACGGCGAGCCGGCGCCGGATCCCCAGCTCCGCGTGCTCGTCGATCCGGACGACGTCCTCGCCCGCGCGCAGCCGGTCGAACACCCCCCACTCGCGCAGCATCCGCAGGTACTCCTCGGGGCCCTGGCGGCCGAGGATCGAGCGCCGCCGCAGCTCGTCGACCTGTGCGGCGTCGTCGTCGGAGCGGGAGTAGGCGAGCACGCGGCTCGCGGTGTCCTCGATGCTGACGATCCCGCCGGTCAGCAGCGCGACGGTCTGCGCGAGCGAGAACAGGTCGCCCGACTCGTCGGGGGCGGCGCCGGCGTCCAGCACGTCGCGGGCCAGCGACTCCAGCCGCTCCCACCGCACCTCCGGCCGCACGACCAGCAGCGCGACCCGGGCCTCGGTGGCCGCGGCCCGCAGCGCGTCGCCGGCCTCGGCCGCCTTGACCGCGACCGCCGCCGCGCCCGACCCGGCGAGCCCGCGGACCACCGCGGCCGCGTCCCGGCCGCGGGCGCCGACGACCAGCGCGAGCTGCCCGGGGTGGCGGTCGGGCGGGTCCTCGGGGTCGACGATCGCGAGCCCGGTGAGCGGGACGTCCAGCCCGTCGGGCGCGACCGCGACCTCGGCCAGCGGCTCGCCGAGGGCGGCGACCATCCGGCGCAGCGGGACGTCCACGGGCGGACCCTTCGTCGGACCGGACCAGATCGGTGCACCAACCTTATCCGTCCGGACAACCCGGGCCCGAGTTCCGCGGATCTACCGTCCAGCCATGCTGCGGAGCCTGATGCTGGGTGCGGCCCGGTCCCCGGCCGTGCGGGCCGCCGTCGAGTCCGGCCCGTTCGACCCGCTCGTCGCCCGGTTCGTCGCCGGCACGGACGTCGCGCACGCCGTCGCGGTGGCCCGCGACCTCGCCGCCGACCGTCTCGTCACCGTCGACCACCTCGGCGAGGACGTCACCGAACGGGCGCAGGCCGACACGAACGTCGCCGCGTACGAGGACCTGCTGCGCGCGCTCGGCCACGCCGGGCTGGCCGGGCGCGTCGAGGTGTCGGTGAAGCTCTCGGCGCTGGGCCAGCGGCTGCCGAAGGACGCCGACAAGATCGCGCTCGACTCCGCGCGCCGGATCTGCGAGGCGGCCGCCGCCGTCGGCACCACCGTGACCGTCGACATGGAGGACCACACCACCACCGACGCGACCCTCGGCACCGTGCGCGACCTGCGCGTCGACTTCCCGTGGACCGGCGCGGTGCTGCAGGCCCAGCTCCGGCGCACCGAGGCGGACTGCCGCGACCTCGCCGGCCCGGGCTCGCGCGTGCGGCTGTGCAAGGGCGCCTACGACGAGCCGGCCGCGGTCGCGCACCGGCGGCGGGCCGACGTCGACCTCGCGTTCGTGCGCTGCCTGCGTGTCCTGATGGCGGGCGAGGGGCTGCCGATGGTCGCGACGCACGACCCGCGGCTGCTCGCGATCGCCCGCCATCTCGCGGACGTCACCGGCCGCGGGCCCGACGGCTACGAGCTGCAGATGCTGCACGGCGTGCGCCCGCGCGCGCAGGCCGGGCTCGCCGCCGAGGGCCTGCGCGTGCGGGTCTACCTGCCGTAACGGGACGGAGTGTTCGGCTACTTCATGCGCCGGCTGGCCGAACGCCCCGCCAACCTGGCGTTCTTCGGGCGCTCGCTGCTCACCCGCGGCTGATCCCGAACACGGCCACCCGGTCGGCCGCCGCGGCGAACGCGTCCGGGTCCGGACCGGTGACCAGGCCCGTCCGGACGAAGAAGAACACTCCGTGCGGCACCTCGGTGGGGAAGGCGCGCATCACCTCCCGGCGCAGGGCGGGGTCGGTCACCTCGTGCAGCGCGACCGGCTCGCGGCGCCGGCCGCGGGCCAGCTCGCCGCGCCCGGCCGCGCGGACGTTGCGCGCCCAGTCCGACTGCGCGAGCCCGGCGATCACGAACCGCCGCCCCGCGACCGTCAGCGGTGAGACGGGCGTGGCGCGTGGCCGTCCGGAGACGCGGCCCGGCACCGTCAGGACGTGGACCGTGCCGAGCGGGAGCCCGAGCCGCTGGAGGGCCTTGACCACGCGGTTGGCCGCCGGGAGCCAGGACGGGAGAGAGGTTCGCGCCGCCATCGGCTTCCTTCGATCGTCGAAATGATGACGTCGAGGCTAGAGTACTTCGAGTGTCGAAGCAATTGGTGGTGGAGCGGGCGGCCCGGGCCGCCGAACGGTTCGGCGCGGCCGCCGACGCCGTCGACGCGGCGGCGGCCGACGTGCTCGGGATCAACCGCACGGACCTGCGCATCCTCGGCGCGGTGGTGGACGGCGCGCTGACCGCGGGGCAGGTCGCCGAGGCCGTCGGGCTCAGCCCGGCCGCCGCCACGACCGCGATCCAGCGGCTCGTCGCCCGCGGCCACCTCACCCGCGAGCCCGACCCCGCCGACCGCCGCCGCGCGGTCGTCGAGCTGACGGCGAGCGCGCGACGGCAGGCCGAGCTGATCTACGGCCCGGTCGGCGAGGCCGGCGTCGCCGCCCTGCAGCGCTGGACCGCGGCGGAGCTGGAGGTCATCGCCGACTTCCTGGAGCGCGGCGAAGCCCTCCAGCGCGAGCACGCGGCGCGGGTGCGCGCGATGGCGCCGGTCAGGCCGTCGTGACGGCCGCGCGCACCGCCGGGACGACCTCCCGTGCCCAGCGGGCGAGTGCGGTGTCGGCCTCGGAGTGGTCGGCGGGGAAGTGGATGAAGCCGGCCGCGCCGTGCTCCAGCACCGCGCTCGTCAGCTCGTCCACCCACTGCTGCACCGAGCCGCCGACCCACTTGCCCTCGTCGTCGCGGAACGACGGCGTCGGGCTGTCGGTGATCCGGCCGCGGGCGTTGTAGACCGTGCCGACCGCCGACGGGTCGCGGCCCGCCGCGGCCGCCGCCTCGTCGATCAGCGGCCGGGACTCGGCGTAGACGCGGCTGAGCCAGTCGGAGGCGCGGGTCGGGATCCAGCCGTCCGCGAGCTGCCCGGTGACGGCGAGCGAGCGCGGCCCGATCGAGCCCGTCCAGATCGGCGGCGTCGGGGCGGCGGCCGGGACGAGGTCCTTGACCTGGAAGAACTCGCCGTCGAACGTCACCGGCCCGCCGCCGCCGGACAGGGCCCTGACCAGCGTGATCGTCTCCTCCAGTGCGCGGACGGCGGCGCCGGGCGGGCGCGGCTCGATGCCCAGCCGGGCGACCTCCTGCACGAGCCCGCCCGCCCGACGCCGAACACCACACGCCCGCCGGAGAGGGCCGACAGCGAGGTCACCGTGCGGGCGAGCATCGGCGCCGGCCGCACCGGGACGTTCGTGACGTTCACGCCCGCCTTGATCTGCCGGGTCCGGCCGAGCACCACGCCGACGGCGGAGTACGCGTCCAGCCGGTCGGGGAAGTACGGGTGGTCGGAGACGGTCACGAGGTCGAGCCCGGCCGCGTCGGCCTGCTCCGCGTGCCGCAGCAGCGCGTCCACCTCGGAGACGCCGATCTCCAGCCCGAAGCCGAACACCGGCGCGTTCACGGGGTGACGCCGAGCAGGTCGCGGTACATCTCCACGAACAGGTCCCCCTTGATGTCGGTGGTCGCCTCCGCGCCCAGCACGCCCAGGTCGGGCGCATAGGACGCGCCGCCCTTCGGGCCCAGCGGCAGGACGATACCCGCGGGGTGCGGCTCGTGGGCCGTGAGCGCGCGGCCCTCCACCAGCGCTGTGACGTTCGCCGCGACCACGCCGGCGTGCGCGTTGGCCGTGGCGGCCATCTTCATCTCCGGCACGTCGGTGACGTCGCCGATCGCGAACAGGGTGTCGTGCCCGCGCACCCGCAGCTCCGGTGTGACGGCAACCCGTTCGCCGGGCGCAGCGAGCGTCCCGCCCTGCGCCGCCCCGCCGTAGCAGGCGAACCAGACGTCCGCGGTGACCGTCGTGCCGGCTGCCGTCTGCACCGAGAACCGGCCGGCCACACCGGGCGGGGTCGGCGGCGGCTGCCGCAGCCCGGAGCCGAGCAGCAGCTCCACGCCCAGGTCGGTGAGCTGCGTGCGGACCTCGGCGCGGAACGCGTCCGGGAACCGGCCGCCGAAGAGATCCGGCACCGGGTCGAGCACCGTCACCGCCTTGTCCGGCCACGCCGCCGCGATCTCGCCGGCGAACTCCAGCCCGACCGGGCCGGCGCCCAGCAGCAGCACCCGGTCGCGCGGGCCACGGCGTCGTGCGCGGCCCGCAGCCGCTCGCGGGCACCCGCGCGGTCCGGGACGTCGATCTTCGCCGGGAACGGGTACGCCGAGCCGGTCGCGAGCACCACGAAGTCGGCGTCGAGCACCGCGCCGGACGCCAGCCGGACCCGGCCGGCCGTGACCTCCTCGGCCCGGTCCCGCCGGACCGTCCCGCGGGCGAGCAGCCCGTCGTAGGGCAGGAAGATCCGCTCGGCCCACGCCGGGTCCACCACCGCCCGCAGCGCGCCGACGTGGTGCACGAACGTCTCCCGCGGCTCCACCAGCGTGACGTCGACGGCCGGGTCCAGCGCCTTCGCGGCGGCCGCGCCGCCGTACCCGCCCCCGACCACGATCACCTTCGCACTCATGACGTCTCCCCTCACTAGTTCATGACATATACTGTTTATCTCATGAACTAGTGAGAAGGCAAGCGGCGCCGGTACCGTGGTCCGGGCGGGAGGCGTGATGGACGGATTCGTGACGAGCGCGCCGGCGGTGGCGCTGGTCGCGCTGTCGCACCACGTGCTGAACCTGTTCGCCGAGGGCGGGCGCAACCATGGCGTCACGCAGCAGCAGGCCGAGCTGCTGTGCGTCGTCGGCATGACCGACCGGGTGCGGATGGCCGAGCTGGGCCGGCTGCTGCACATGGAGAAGTCGGGCCTGAGCAACCTCGTGGACCGCGCCGAGCAGCGCGGCCTCGCCGTGCGCACGCGCGACACGACCGACCGGCGCGGCACCTGGGTGGAGCTGACCGACGAGGGCAGCCGGGTGGGCGTGCAGGTGCACAACGACGTCGTCGGGCGGCTCGACGAGCTGGTCGCGCACCTCCCGCCGGAGGACCAGGAGCAGCTGGTCGCGCTGATCGAGAAGGTGCTGGCCGGCCCGCTGCTGGCCGACGGGGACTAGGAGTTCCCGAGCACCCGGGTAGGCGCGACCAGCACGGCCGTGCGGCGCTCCTCGCGCATCACCCGGTCGTAGGTGTCCCAGTCGTCGTGCGTGCCGCCCGCGGCCGTGAACACGGCGCGCAGCAGGAGCCGCAGGCCCTCGGCGTCGACGCCGTCGGCCGGGTCGTCCGGGCCGATCAGCTCGCTCGGGCCCTCGACCGCCGCCCACTGCCACCCGGCCCGCCAGAGGATCGACGTCGCCGGCCGGGCGCGCAGGTTGCGCAGCTTGACCTGCCCGTACGTGACGTAGGCGGCGACCGGGCGACCGGTCAGCGGGTGGTCCGTCACACCGGCGTTCACCAGCGACGAGTGCGGCGTGCCGTCCGCCCGCACGATGCTGACGCTCGCCAGCCCGTGCTCCGCCGGGACGATCCGGCGGACCGGGCCGAGGTCGGGAGTGTCCACGCCAGGAGTCTGGCACCTCCCCGGGACCCCGCCGCACCGCGACTCGCGCGCACTTTCTCAGCGACTCGCGCGCACTTTTCCGGCGACTCGCGGGGATTCCCCGCGAGTCGCTGTTTTAGTGTGCGCGAGTCGCTGGGCCTACCCGGCGGCCGCCCGGATGGACCATGATCACCGGCACCATGATCACCAGCTACCGGGTCGGGCTGGCCGCGGCCGTCTGCGGCGCGCTCGTCGCCGCCCTGCTCACGGCCTACGCCGGGTGGCTCCTGGCCGCGCTCGTGACGTTCGTGCCGCCGGCCGGGACGGAAGGGCCGTCGGTGTTCGCCGCGCTGGTGGTCGCGGGCTCTGTCGCCGCGTGGCTCACCGCGGAGGCGGTGGCGGCCTGGCTGACGCTCGCCCACGTGGTGCGCCGCTTCCCGGAGGGCCGGCGCACCGGGATCGCCGTGTTCGGCGGCCTCGCCGTGGTGCACGCGCTGGTCCTGCTGGTGCTGGGGACCGGCTTCGGTGCGCTGTTCACCGCCGCGGCCGGCGCGGTCGTCCCGCTCGCCGCTACCGCGGCCGCGCTGTTCGCCCGGGCGCAACGGCGCTCCGTGCGGTGACCGGGAGCGCTACGCCTTAGTCTCTGGCGCCATGACCCGGGACAAGGTGCGCGTGGCCGTGGTGTTCGGCGGACGGAGCAGCGAGCACGCGATCTCGTGCGTGTCCGCGGGTGCGGTGATGGCGCACCTGGACCCGGCGCGGTTCGAGGTCGTGCCCGTCGGCATCACCCGCGACGGCGCCTGGGTCCTGGGCACCGACAACCCCCGTGAGCTGGTGATCTCCGGTCGCGAGCTGCCGTCCGTCGACGCGACGCGCACCGCGCTGGCGCTGCCCGGCGACCCGACGCGCGGCGGTCTCGTGGTGCTCGACCCGGACCGGGCCGGCGAGGTGTTCTCCGGCGTCGACGTCGTCTTCCCCGTGCTGCACGGCGCGTTCGGCGAGGACGGGACGATCCAGGGCCTGCTGGAGATGGCGGGCGTCCCGTACGTCGGCGCGGGCGTGCTCGCGAGCGCGGTCGGGATGGACAAGGAGTTCGCGAAGAAGCTGCTGCGGGCCGAAGGGCTGCCGGTGGGCGACCTCGTCGTGCTGCGCCCGGGCACCGCGACGCTCACGCCGGCGAGCGGGAGCGGCTCGGGCTGCCGGTGTTCGTCAAGCCGGCGCGGGCGGGCTCGTCGATGGGCATCACGCGCGTCACCGACTGGGCCGATCTCGACGCCGCGATCGCCGCCGCGCGCGCGCACGACCCGAAGGTGCTGGTGGAGGCCGCGGTGGCCGGCCGCGAGGTCGAGTGCGCCGTGCTGGAGCTGCCCGACGGCAGCGTGCGGTCGAGCGTGCCCGCGGAGATCCGGATCGTCGGCACCGGCGCCGACGGCACCACGCCCGCGTTCTACGACTTCGAGGCCAAGTACCTCGACGACGTGTGCGAGTTCGACATCCCCGCCAAGCTCGACGACGCCGTGGCCGAGCGGCTGCGCGAGACGGCCGTCGCGGCGTTCCGCGCGCTGGACGGGCAGGGGCTCGCGCGCGTCGACTTCTTCCTCGGCCCGGACGACGAGCTGACCGTGAACGAGGTCAACACGATGCCCGGGTTCACGCCGATCTCGATGTACGCGCGGGCGTGGGCCGTCACGGGCGTGGACTTCCCGACGCTGCTCAGCACGCTCGTCGACACAGCCCTCGCGCGCGGCACCGGCCTGCGGTAGCGCGCTACTCGCGCTCGACGTGCCCGTGCACCAGGCGGGTGAGCGCCGGGCCGAGCGGCTGGCGCTCGCCGTCGATGCGCACCCACCGCGGCCCGCCGAACGGCGCCTGCTCCTCCACGGTGAGCAGCACCCCCGGGAACACGCCCAGCTCGCCGAGGTAGCGCAGGGCGGCGCTGTCCCGGTCGCTCACGCGGTCCACGCGGAACCGGCAGCCGGGCGGGGCCGACTCCAGCGCGTCGCCCCAGCCCTCCTCGTGCGGGCCGTCGCGGGGCGGGATCGGGTCGCCGTGCGGGTCGTGCGTCGGGTGCCCGAGCGCGGCGTCGATGCGCTCCTCCAGCCGCTCCGACAGCGCGTGCTCCAGAAGCTCGGCCTCCGCGTGCACCTCGTCCCACGGCACGCCCAGCACCCGGGCGAGGAACGTCTCCAGCAGCCGGTGCCGGCGGACCACCCGCAGCGCGGCGCGCTCGCCGGAGTCGGTGAGCAGCAGGGTGCGGCTGTCCGGACGCACGAGCAGCCGCCCGTCCTCCAGCCGCTTCACCATCGCCGAGACGGAGGGTGCGGACACGCCCAGCTCCTGGGCGAGCAGGCCGGTGGTGACGTGCACGCCGCGGTGGGCGAGGTTGTAGATCGCCTTCAGGTAGTCCTCGGTCGCCCGGGACATCGTCACCATGACGGACCACTCTATGCGCGTACCTGCGACGGCGTCTGCGTCAGCCGGTGCGTACGGGGGTGACGGGCAGTGTGGCGCGCACTACGTCCGCGACCTGCTGCAGCGGGCCGGTGCCGACGTCGACCGGCGTGCTGAGCGCGACGTAGACCGGACGGTCGACGGCGATGTAGCTCACCTGCACCGGCTCGGGCAGGCCGTCGTCGAGCTGGAGCCAGCGCACGCCGTTGACCTCCAGGAGGGCCGAGTCGGGGGCCAGCTCGGCAGGGCGGGTCAGCCCGCAGCGCAGCACGACGGGCCGGGGCGCCGCGGCCCACGCACGCACGCCGGGCGCGGTGTCCGGCTGGTCGATCGGGCGCGTCACGAGCGGGCCGTCGGACGTCGCCAGCTCGGCCGGCAGCGCCCCGACCAGGGCGGTGCAGTCGGGACCGGCGGCGTCCGGCGAGTCGATCGGGGCCACCGCGAGGGGCCGAGTGTCGGGCGGCACCGGCGCGTCCCCGCCCTGCGTCCGCGCGACGACCGCGATCACGGCCACGGCGACGGCCAGCAGCAGCGGCAGCGCGAGGGCGACGACCTGCGGGGCGGACAGGCGGGGACGGACCGGAGCGCTCACGGGCGGAACGATGTCAGGGGGCAGGCGGGCCCCGTTGGCGAGGTGGACGACCGGGCAGGTCAGCGTGCGGGTGATGCCGCTGACACCCTGAACCTGCGCCACCACGAGCTGGCCGAGGAGGTCGACGTCGTCGGCCTCGGCCCGGACGATCACGTCGTAAGGGCCGGTCACGTCCTCGGCGGAGACGACCCCCTTGATCCCGGAGATCGCAGTAGCCACGGCGGCGGCCTTGCCCACCTCCGTCTGGACCAGGATGTAAGCCTGCACCACGGCGTGCCCCTTTCCACTTCGGTCGAGCTCTCCGGGGTAGGAAAGTCGGAAGCCCGAACGTACCGGAGGTGGCCCCTGTGCCCATATCGCTCCCGCCGCCGAGCGAGGAAGCAGAGGCGGAGAACACACTGGCGGGTATCGGCGAGTTCGGACTGATCCACAAGGTCACCGCCGGACGCGTCCAGCCGGCCTCCACGCTGCTCGGCCCGGGCGACGACTCGGCGGTCGTCGCCGCGCCGGACGGGCGGGTCGTCGCGTGCACGGACGTGCTGGTCGCGGGGGTGCGTCACTCGCTCGATGGTCCGCGCCGGAGCAGATCGGGCGCAGGCGGCCGCCGCCACCTGGCCGCGTCGCGGCGATGGCGCCGTGCCGACCGCGCTGCTCGTGGGGCTCGCGTGCCCGGCCGACACGCCCGTGCCGACGCTCGCCGCGCTCGCCGACGGACTGTGGGCGGAGGCCCGCTCGGTCGGGGCGGGGGTGGTCGGTGGGGACGTCGCGTCGTCGCCGACGCTCGTGCTGTCGGTGACGGCGCTGGGCTCGCTGGAGGGCCGCGAGCCCGTCACCAGGGCCGGGGCCCGGCCGGGCGACGTGGTGGCACTGGCCGGGCGCGTCGGGTGGGCGGCGGCGGGGTGGGCGGTGCTGGCCCGCGGGTTCCGCTCGCCCGTGGCGGTGGTCGCGGCGCACCGCGTGCCCGAGCCGCCGTATGCCGCGGGGCCGCAGGCCGCGAAGGCCGGGGCCACGTCCATGATCGACGTCTCGGACGGGCTGCTCGCCGACCTCGGCCACGTCGCGACGGCTTCCGGCGTGCAGATCGACGTGCGCAGCGCCGCGTTCGAGATCCCGGCCCGGCTGCACGACATCGGCCGCGCGCTGGGCGTCGACCCGATGCACTGGACGCTCACCGGCGGCGAGGACCACGCGCTGGCCGCCACCTTCCCCGGGCCCGTGCCGGAGGGGTGGCGGGAGATCGGCACGGTGGCGGCGGGCGGGCCGGAGGTGCTGGTGGACGGCAAGCCGTACGAGGGCGGCCCCGGAGGTGGGAGCACTTCAGTCGGTAGGCGCGGCGCCGCCCCCGACTTGCAGCAAAGCCACCCTCACGCCGCCACGCTGCATGGGGGTGGCTTTGCTGCAACGGGTGGTGGGCGGGGTTGACCGGCCGCCCGACCGGCGTCACCGTGGCTCGATGGCGGTGCAGGTGTCCCAGCAGCTCATGAGGCTCGTCGGCGAGACCCGCTACGAGCCCACACCCAAACGGATCCGGG
This sequence comes from Pseudonocardia sp. CNS-139, assembly GCA_001942415.1. Taxonomy (GTDB): domain Bacteria; phylum Actinomycetota; class Actinomycetes; order Mycobacteriales; family Pseudonocardiaceae; genus Pseudonocardia. The sequence goes on along the minus strand of MKJX01000187.1, from coordinate 39,739 downwards.
CGCTCGTCGGCGGTGAGGTGGTCGTCGACTCGACCGGCGCGGTGCTCGTGTGGGAGCCCCGGCGGGTGGTCCCCAGCTACGCGGTGCCGGTCGCGGACGTGCACGGCGAGCTCGTCCCGGCGCCCGACGCGGACACGCCCGGCCACCCGGTGCGCCTCGGGCCGGGCAGCCCGGCGGTCTACGACCCGTCCACCGGGTTCGGGCTGCACACCGCCGAGGGCGAGGCGCTGACGCTGCGCACCACGGGCGGGGAGCGGGAGGGCGCGGCGTTCCGGCCCTCCGACCCCGACCTCGCCCGGTACGTCGTGCTCGACTTCGGCGCGTTCGACACCTGGCTGGAGGAGGACGAGGAGGTCGTCTCGCATCCGCGCGACCCGTTCCACCGCGTCGACGTCCGGCGCAGCTCGCGGCACGTGCGGATCGAACGGGACGGGCACGTGCTGGCCGAGTCGGCGCGCCCGAGCCTGGTGTTCGAGACGGCGCTGCCGGTGCGCACCTACCTCCCGCCCGACGACGTCCGGCTCGACCTGCTCGCCCCGAGCCCCACCCGCACCGCGTGCGCGTACAAGGGGCAGGCGAGCTACCGCTCGTTCGGGCTGGTGCCGGACGTCGCGTGGACCTACGAGCGCCCGCTGCCCGACGCGGTGGAGCTGGCCGGGCTCGTCGCGTTCTTCGACGAGCGGGTGGACGTCACCGTCGACGGGCACAAGCTGGACCGGCCGCTCACGCCCTGGTCGTGAGCAGCTCCACCGGCACGTCCGCGTGCCGGGCGCGGATGAACTCGCCCAGGCCCTTGGCCTGCGCGTCCAGGTCGAGGTTGGCGGCCACCCCGGCGCCGAGCAGGCCCACGACGGTGACGCCGACGGCCCGCAGGTTCGGCAGCCACCAGCGCCGCAGCTCCGCGGCCTCGGGCGGGAGCAGCCCGCGCAGCCGCTCCTCGGTGAGCCAGCCGCCGAGCCACGCGTAGGCCGCCTCGTCGCGGGCCCAGATGCCGAGCGTGGCGTTGCCGGCCTTGTCGCCGGAGCGGGCGCCGACCACCGCGCCCAGCGGGACGCGCCGGGTCGGGCCGGTGCCGGTCCACGCGGGCGGCGGCCCGGCGGGCTCGGGGCACGGCGTGGCCCGGGGCGGCTCGGCGCCCGGCACCGTCCACGTGCGGTCGCCGAGGCGGACGTGCTGCGGGAAGTCGGCGGCCGGCATGAGCGCCGGCCAGAACGTCGTGAACTCGCTGGCGGCGCCGGGTGCGCCGGACAGGAAGAAACCCGGGTAGCCGGCGAGCGCCGTCTCGACGGCCGCGCGGGCGAGCCCGCCGACGGCGGCCCTGTCGCGGCCCGCGACGGCGACCGTGAGGAACGCGGTGGCCTCCTGCATCGTCGCCGGGTCGGGCCGGTCGGCGCGCAGCAGCCGCACCCGGACCTCGTCGAACGCGCCGCGCCCGCCGGGCACCGCCGCCCAGAGCTGCTTCTGCGCCAGCTCGGCCTTGGCCTCGACGTCGAGCCCGGTGAGCACGAACGTCGTGCGGTTGCGCCAGCCGCCCGCCGCGAGCGCGCCGACCTTGACGGTGCCCGGCGCCGGCTCGCCGTGCACGCCCGAGATCCGCACGCGGTCGGGCCCGTCCTGGGTCAGCGCGACGGTGTCGAACCGGGCGACGACGTCGGGGTTGGGGTAGCGCGGGCCGTCGATCTCGTAGAGCAGCTGTGCGGTGACCGTCCCGACGGTGACGGCGCCGCCCGTGCCCGGGTGCTTGGTGATCACCGCGGAGCCGTCGGCGGCGATCTCCGCGATCGGGAAGCCGGGGCTCGTCATGTCCGGGATCTCATCGACGAACGAGTAGTTGCCGCCGGTCGCCTGGGCGCCGCACTCGATCACGTGCCCGGCGACGACGGCGCCGGCGAGCGCGTCCCAGTCGTCGTGGGCCCAGCCGAACCGCCACGCGGCCGGCCCGGCCACCACGGACGCGTCGCTCACCCGCCCGGCGACGACGACGTCCGCGCCCGCGGCCAGCGCCTCCGCGATGCCCCAGCAGCCGAGGTAGGCGTTGACGACGTCGGGCTCGCCCGCGAACGACGCGCCGGTGTCGAGGTGCGGGGCCGACCAACCGGAGGCGCGGGCGGCGGCGAAGGCCGCGGTGACGTCGTCGCCGGTGACGACGGCGACCTTCACCGGCCGGCCGATCGCCTGCCCGATCGCCTCGACCTGCGCCGCGCACGCCTCCGGGTTGAGCCCGCCGGCGTTCGAGACGATCTTGATGCCGCGGTCCAGGCAGTCGGCGAGCACGTCGCGCACCTGCGTGACGAACGTGCCGGCGAAGCCCGCCCCGGGGTCGCGCGTCCGCTGCTTGAGCAGCAGCCCCATGGTCAGCTCGGCGAGCCAGTCGCCGGTCAGCACGTCGATCGGGCCGCCGTCGACCATCTTCCCGTGCGGCCGAGAGCCGGTCGCCGAAGAAGCCCGAACAGTTCGCGACACGGAGCACGGGGCTCACGGCGCCGGTTCCAGCGTCACCAGCACCGTGTGCGCCTCCACGTACTGGCCGGGCTCGACGTGCACCTGCGCCACCACTCCGTCGGCGGCCGCCGTCGCGGGGTGCTCCATCTTCATCGCCTCCAGGACGACAAGCCTCTGACCAGCGGTTACCCGGTCTCCCGCGGCGACGAGCACGGCCGCGACCGTGCCCGGCACCTCGGCCACCGGCCCGGCCGCCGCGCCGGCGGCTCCGGCTCCGGCAGCCGCGGCGCCGGCCGCCACACGCTCTGCGCGGCCGGGTCGTTCACCCACACCGAGCCGTCCGGGTGGACGTGCACCGCGCACGGCACGGCCACCCCGTCGTGCACCACCCGCACCCCGTCCGGGCCGAGGTCCACGAGGCCCAGCTCTGTAGTCGTCCCGTCGACGTCCAGCGTGAGCGCGGTGTCGCCGCGGGCCGCGCCGAGCCGGTAGGCGACGGGACCCACGGGCGCCCAGCGGGCCGTCGTGAGCGGGCTGCCCGGCAGCAGCCGGAACCCGGGCGGGGCGACGGAGCCCGCGGTCCGCCGGGCCGCGGTCACGGCCACCGCGGCGGCCAGGTGCACCACGGGCGGGTGCCCGGGGGCGGGTCGAGCAGGTCGGGGTGCCGGTCGAGGAAGTCCGTGCGCGTCTCGCCGGCCAGGAAGTCCGGGTCCCGCAGCAGCGCCGCGAGCAGCGCGCGGTTGGTGACCGGGCCGTGCACCTGCGTCGCGTCCACGCCCGGGCCAGCACGGATGCGGCCTCCGCGCGCGTCGGCGCGTGCGCGACGACCTTGGCCAGCATCGGGTCGTAGTGCGGGCCGATCTCCCCGGGCGCGGCGACGCCGTCCTCGAACCGGACGCCGGGCGGCTCCGGGTGGGCGTACCGATACAGCGGGCCGGGGGCGGGGAGGAACCCGCGGGCCGGGTCCTCGGCGTAGAGCCGCACCTCGATCGCGTGCCCGCGCGGCTGCGGCGCCCGGTCGAACCCGAGCGGCTCGCCGGCCGCGACCTGCAGCTGCAGCCGCACGAGGTCGAGCCCGTACACCTCCTCGGTGACGGGGTGCTCGACCTGCAGGCGGGTGTTCATCTCCAGGAAGAAGAACTCCCCGCCGTCGTCGAGCAGGAACTCGACCGTGCCCGCGCCGGTGTAGCCCAGCTCCCGCACGAGCGCGACGGCCGTGGCGCCCATCCGCTCGCGCAGCCGCTCGGACACGGCCGGGGACGGGGCCTCCTCCAGCACCTTCTGGTGGCGGCGCTGCACCGAGCACTCCCGCTCGCCCAGGTGCACCGCGCCGCCGTGGGCGTCGCCGAAGACCTGCACCTCGACGTGCCGCGCAGCCCCGAGGAACCGCTCCAGGAGCACGGCCGGGTCGCCGAACGCGGAGGCTGCTTCGCGCTGCGCCGCGTGCACGGCGTCGGCCAGCTCGCCCGGCCCGGTGACGAGCCGCATCCCGCGCCCGCCGCCGCCCGCCACGGCCTTGACCAGCAGCGGGAACCCGACTCCCGCCGCCGCGGCGGCCCACGCGTCCGGGTCGTCGCCCTTCACGGGGCGTCCGGCAGCACCGGCACCCCGGCCTTCCCGGCGATCTCCTTCGCACGGTCCTTGCGGCCCATCGCCGCGATCGCCTCGGGGGACGGCCCGACGAACACCAGCCCGGCGTCCCGGCAGGCCGCGGCGAACTCCGCGTTCTCGGCGAGGAAGCCGTAGCCGGGGTGCACGGCGTCGGCGCCCGCGCGCCGGGCGGCGTCGAGGATCGCGGCCACGTCCAGGTACGAGCCCAGCGCGACCGCCCGGTCCGCGTCGCGCACGTGCGGTGAGTGCGCGTCCGGGCCGGTGTGCACGGCCACCGTGCCGATGCCCATCGCGGACGCCGTGCGGAACACGCGGCGGGCGATCTCGCCGCGGTTGGCCACCAGCAGGGTGCGGATCACCGGCTCACATCCGGAACGGGGCGTAGGCGGAGGCGCCCTGCACCGGCGCCGAGTGCACGGCCGAGAGCGCGAGCGCGAGCACCGTGCGGGTGTGGCGGGGGTCGATCACGCCGTCGTCCCAGCCGCGGCCGGTGGCGTAGAGCGCGCCGGACTGGGCGTCGATCATCGCCTCGGTCATCGCCCTGACCTGCGCGTCCGTGTCGTCGTCGTACGGGCGGCCAGCCCGCTCGGCGGCTCCGCGCGACACGATCGACATCACCCCGGCCAGCTGCGGCCCGCCCATCACCGCGATGCGGTGGCTCGGCCACGTGAACACGAACCGCGGGTCGTACGCCCGCCCGGACATCCCGTAGTTCCCGGCCCCGTACGACGCCCCGACCATCAGCGTCAGGTGCGGCACCGCCGAGCTGGACACCGCGTTGATCAGCTTGGCGCCGTCCTTGACGATCCCGCCGCGCTCGGCGGCCGTACCGACCATGAACCCGGTGACGTTCTGCACGAAGAGCAGCGGCACCCCGCGGGCGTTGGCGAGCTGCACGAAGTGCGCGCCCTTGTTCGACTCCTCGGAGAACAGGATCCCGTTGTTGGCGAGCACGCCCACCGGGTAGCCGCCGACCGAGCCCCAGCCCGTGACGAGCGTGGTGCCGTAGAGCGGCTTGAACTCGTCGAAGCGGGAGCCGTCGAGCACGCGGGCGAGCACCTCGCGGATCTCCACGGCCCGCTTCGGGTCCGCGGCCGCGCAGCCCAGCAGCTCGTCGGCGGGGTAGCGCGGCGCGTCGGGCGGGAGCGACGGCGGCGGACCGGCCTTGCGCCACCCCAGCCCGCCCACGATCTCGCGGCCGATCCGGATCGCGTCGTGCTCGTCCACGGCCAGGTGGTCGGCCAGGCCCGAGACGCGCGCGTGCATGTCGGCGCCGCCGAGCGACTCGTCGTCGGTGTCCTCCCCGGTCGCCATCCTCACCAGCGGCGGCCCGCCCAGGTAGACCGACGCGGCGCCCGCGACGAACACCGTGTGCTCGCTCATCCCCGGCACGTACGCGCCGCCCGCCGTCGAGCTGCCGAACACCAGCGCGACCGTCGGGACGCCCTGCGCGGACAGCCGCGAGAGCGCCCGGAACGCGCGCCCGCCGGGCACGAAGATGTCGGCCTGGCGCCGCAGGTCGGCGCCGCCGGACTCGACGAGCGACACCACCGGCAGCCGGTTGCGCTCGGCGATCTCCAGCGCCCGCAGCTGTTTCACGACGCCGGCGGGCGAGACCGAGCCGCCCTTGACCGTCGGCTCGTTCGCGATCACGACGCACTCGACGCCCGACACCGGCCCGATGCCCGTGACCAGCCGGCGCCCGGCTGCTCGTTGTCCGGGTCGTGCGCGCCCGCGAACGCCGACAGCTCCAGGAACGGGGCGTCCTCGTCGAGCAGCAGGTCGACGCGCTCGCGGGCGAGCAGCTTGCCGCGGCCGCGGTGCCGGGCGACCGCGCGCTCGCCGCCCGCGGCGTGCACGGTGGCCGCGAGCGCGGCGAGCGGTTCGAGAGCGTCGAGCATGGCCCGCCGGTCGGCCGCGTACTCCGCCGACGCGGTGTCCAGCCGAGACCGCAGCACCGCCATCCCGCCCTCCTCCCACCTGCGCCGCTAGAGATTACTCATGGGTAGAAGGTCCCCCAACGACCTTGTGGGCCCGGACGGAGCACCGCCCGCTCGGCCGTCCGCCACGGGCCCGGCGCGCTGACAGCGCGACTCGCGTACACCCAGGGCGCGACTCGCGCACACTTTTCCGGCGACTCGCGGAAACCGGCCCGCGAGTCGCTGCGTAAGTGCGCGCGAGTCGCTGGATTCGTGCGCGCGAGTCGGGGCGGTCACGCGCTACGAACGCGGCACCGGCACCCCGCGGATCGACGCGTCCAGCAGCTGCACCGGGTGCAGCAGCGGGGTGGCCCGGCCGAGGTGCTTGCCGATCTGCAGCAGGCAGCCCGGGTTGGCCGTCACCACGAGGTCCGGCTCCACCGACCGCACGTTGGCCGCCTTGCGCGCGCCCAGCTCGTCGGCGGCCTCGGGCATCACCATGTTGTAGATCCCGGCCGAGCCGCAGCACAGCGCCGCTTCCGGCAGGTCGACGAGCACCAGCTCCGGGATGGAGCGCAGCACCGCCCGCGGCTGCTCCCGCACGCCCTGCGCGTGCCCGAGGTGGCAGGCGTCGTGGTAGGCGACGCGCCCGCGGAACGGCCGCCGTTCGGCGCGCGGACCGAGGTCGGCGAGCACCTCGTGCACGTCGCGCACCGTGGCGCTGAACGCCGCCGCCCGGTCCGCCCACTCGGGGTCGTCGGCGAGCAGGTGCCCGTACTCCTTCATCGACGAGCCGCAGCCGGCGACGTTCGCGACGACGTGGTCGACGTCGAGGGTCTCGAACACCGCGATGTCACGCTTCGCCCTGGTCAGCGCGCTGTGCTCGCGTCCCGCGTGCAGCTCCAGCGCGCCGCAGCACCCCTGCTCGCGCGGCACCAGCACGTCGCAGCCCTCGGCGGCGAGCACCCGCACCGTCGCCTCGTTGACGCGGTGGAAGAACACGTCCTGCACGCAGCCCGAGAGCAGCGCGACCCGGGCCCGCCGCTCGCCGGCGGCCGGTGTGAACACCGGGAGCCGCGCGAACGCCTCCCGCACCGACACGGGCGGCAGCAGCGACTCCATCGCGGCGAACCGCCCGGGCAGCCGCTCGGCCAGCCGCGCGACCGCGGGGATCGCGCGCAGCTTCTGGTAGAGCGCGCCCGGCAGCGCCGCCAGCCGCAGCCGGTTCCGGTACGGGAACAGCGCGAAGATCGCGTCGCGGAACAGCTTGTCGGACTGCTCGCGCTCGACGTTGCGCTCGATCTGCGGGCGCACCGACTCCAGCAGCCGGTCGTACTGCACGCCCGACGGGCACGCCGTCACGCACGCCATGCAGCCCAGGCACCGGTCGACGTGCTCGGTGAACGGGCCGTCGAGCGGGATCTCGCCCTTCTCGGCGAGGTCCATGAGGTAGATGCGGCCGCGCGGGGAGTCCATCTCCTCGCCCCACAGCTGGTAGGTGGGGCAGGTCGGGAGGCAGAAGCCGCAGTGCACGCAGTCGTCGAGCAGCTCGCGCTCCGGCGGGCGGCGGGTGTCGAAGCCGGTCATGTCGTTCACATCCAGGGGTCGAAGCGGCCGGGGCCGAACCGGCCCTTCGGGTCGAGCTCGGCCTTCACCGCACGCAGCACACCCACCGCGGGCGGCGCCGGCCCCCAGGCGGGGGCGACCGCCGCGGCCGGCCGGGAGCGCAGCGCGGACGTGCCGCCGGCCGCGTGCACGAGCGCGTGCGCGCCGGCGACGGCGGCCGGGTCCAGCGCCACGGTCGCGACGCCCGTGCCCAGCCCGGCGGTGACGGCCACCGCGGGCAGCTCCGCCAGCACCCCGGGCAGCCGCGAGGGCCGCACCCCGATCCGCAGCACGGCCTGGGTGCCGTCGCCGCGGACGAGGGCGGCGTGCTCCGCCCACGGGTCTGCCCACGGGTCGGCCTCGGTGCCCCCGACCAGCTCCCGGAGGCGTTCCACGCGGGCCGGGAGCGCGCGCTCCGTGCCGGCGACGCGCAGCAGCAGCCGCCCCGCCGAGGTCCACTCCAGCGCCGCCGGCTCGTACGGCCCGCCCAGCACCAGGCCGGCCAGCTCGGCCGCCTCGGCCAGCGGTCGGTCGACGACGAGGGTGGCGCTCGCCTTCGGCACCGGGTGCAGCCGCAGCACCACCTCGGCGACCACGCCGAGCGTCCCGTAGGAGCCGTGCAGCAGCTTGGCCAGGTCGTAGCCGGCGACGTTCTTGATCACGTGCCCGCCGCTGCGCGCCACCGTCCCGTCGGCGAGCACCACCGTCACGCCGATGACGAGGTCGCGCAGCGAGCCGTGCACGAGCGCGGCCGGGCCGGCGTCGGCCGTGGCGAACAGACCGCCGACGGTGGCCCCGTCCGCGACGCGCGCGGCGTCGAACGCCACGTACTGGCCGTGCGGCGCCAGCTCGGCGGCCAGCTCCCGCAGCGGCGTGCCGGCCCGGACGGCGACGGTCATGTCGCCCGGGTTGTGCGTGATCACGCCGGTCAGGCCGGTGGTGTCCAGCTCGGCGTCGACGGGCCCGAGCGTCCCGCCCCAGCCGGCGGCCGTGCCGGTGCCGGCGACGGCGAGCGGGCCGGTGGTGTCGAGCACCGCGTCCTGGACGGACCGCAGATCGGTCGGGCGCAGCGCCGTCGCCGTCATGACCGCTTCCCGCGCGACTCGCGCGCACTGATCCAGCGACTCGCGCGCAGTAATCCAGCGACTCGCGGGTGGGGGGTCCCGGAGTCCCGGCGAGTCGCGCCAGAAGTGCGCGCGAGTCGCGGGAGAAGTGTGCGCGAGTTGCGCTCGACCTCTGCCGTTCACAGGCGTTCGATCACTCCCGACTCCTCCAACGGGTGCGGCCGGTACTTCCCCGGCCGCTCGCCGCACAGCCGCGGCGTGGGCAGCACCTTGCCCGGGTTGCACAGGCCCTTCGGGTCGAACCCCGCGCGGACCCGCGCCATCACGGCGAGGTCGTCCTCGGAGAACATCTTCGGCATCGAGCACGCCTTGTCGGTGCCGATCCCGTGCTCGCCCGACAGCGACCCGCCCAGCTCGACGCACAGCTCCGCGATCTCGCCGGAGAGCTTCTCGGCGCGCTCGGTCTCGCCGGCTGCCGCGCTGTAGAGCACCAGCGGGTGCAGGTTGCCGTCGCCGGCGTGGAAGACGTTGGCCACGCGCAGGCCGGCCGCGTCGCCCATGGCCGCGATCCGGTCGAGCACCTCGGCGAGCCGGGTGCGCGGCACCACGCCGTCCTGCACGAAGTAGTCGGGGGAGATCCGCCCGACCGCCGCGAACGCGGCCTTGCGCCCGCGCCAGATCGCCGCCCGCTCCTCGGGCGAGGCCGCGATGTGCAGGCGGGTGCAGCCGTGCTTGTCGCAGATGGCCTTGACCTGCTCGAACTGGACGTCGCACTCCTCGGCCGGGCCGTCCAGCTCGACCACCAGCGCCGCCGCGACACCGAGCGTGTAGCCGGCGTGCACCGCCTCCTCGGCGGCCTCGATCGCGAGTGTGTCCATCATCTCGACGGCCGCCGGGACGATCCCGGCCGCGACGACGTCCGACACGACGTCGCCCGCGGCGGCCACGGACGGGAAGTCGGCGAGCAGCGTGCGCACGGTCTCCGGGGTGCGCAGCAGCCGCACCGTGATCTTCGTCGTGATCCCGAGCGTGCCCTCGGAGCCGAGGAACACCCCGCGCAGGTCCGGCCCGGCCTGCTCGCCGGTGTCCGCGCCGAGGGTGACGACCGACCCGTCGGCGAGCACGACCTCGCACGACAGCACGTGGTTGGTGGTGAAGCCGTACTTGAGGCAGTGCGCGCCGCCGGAGTTCTCCGCGACGTTGCCGCCGATCGTGCAGACCTGCTGGCTGGACGGGTCGGGCGCGTAGTAGAGCCCGTACGGCGCGGCGGCCGCGGTGATCTCCAGGTTGGTGACGCCCGGCTCGACGACCGCGCGCCGGTCCACCGGGTCGACCTCGAGCACCCGCTTGAGCCGGGCGAGGCTGATCACCACCCCGTCCGCGACGGGCAGCGCGCCGCCCGAGAGGCCCGTGCCGGCGCCCCGCGCGACGAACGGGACGCCGAGGTCGGCGCACACCCGCACCGCGGCGGCGACCTGCCCGGCGTCGCGGGGGAGCAGCACGAGCGCGGGCGTGACCCGGTAGCCGGTGAGCCCGTCGCACTCGTAGGCCCGGCACTGCACCGGGTCGCTGATCACGTCGGCCGGGTCCAGCACCTGCTCGAACGCGGTGCGGACCACGGGCCCGGGCGTCGTGGTGCTGGTCACGTCCCCTCCTCGCTGACGCCCGTCACGGACGCGCCCGGCGGTGCTGTGTTGAATGGTGACCTCGCAAGCTCGGTCACGGAGCCCCCTCCAGAACGCAGGAACGGTCTTCCAGGAGACTACGTCCGCGATCCCCGGATCGGGTGAGTTCGCAGCGGCACTGGCGTTGACACTTTCGGGAGGTCGGAGCGGTGGGCCCGCGTCGCACGATCCAGCTGTCCCTCATCGTGGCCGCGGTGGTCGCGGTCGCGCTGGCCCTCACGGGCATGGGCCCGGCGGCCCTCACACCCGTCCCGGTACCGGCCTTCGTCACACCCTGAGCCTCGCTTCCGTAATACGGAAACACAAGTCCGTCTGGTAGAAACTTCGGCTGGACGGGCGAGTGGTGGTGGGGCACTCTCGACCGCCGAGGCGGACGTGACGGGCGGAGGGTGAACGTGACTACCGAACTGCAGGTCGACCCTGTCCTGCGGCGGTTCGTGGCCGAGGAGCTGCTGCCCGGCCTCGACGTGCCGAGCGGGACGTTCTGGGCGGCGCTGGCCGCGCTGCACGAGCGGTTCGACGCGCGGATCACCGCGCTGCTGGCCCGCCGCGACGAGCTGCAGGCCCAGGTGGACGCCTGCACCGCGAGCACGGCGCCGGCGACCCGGCCGCCTACGAGGCGTTCCTCGCTCGGATCGGCTACCTGGTGCCGCCGGCCTCGCCCAAGGTCGAGGTCACCGGCGTCGACGCGGAGATCGCGACGATCCCCGGCCCGCAGCTCGTGGTGCCGGCGACCGTCCCGCGCTACGCGCTCAACGCCGCCAACGCGCGCTGGGGCTCGCTCTTCGACGCCCTCTACGGCACCGACGCGCTCCCGCTGGACCACGAGCTCGCCCCCGGCTACGACGCGCGCCGCGGCGCCCAGGTGATCGCCGAGGCCGACCGGCTGCTCGACGAGCTCTTCCCGCTCGCCGCCGGCAGCCACGCGGACGCCACCGGCTACCGGGTCGCGGACGGCGCGCTGGCCGTCGAGACCGCCGCCGGGACCAGGCGCTCGCCGACCCCGCGCAGTTCGCCGGCCACGGTGACGGCGTCGTCCTGCTGCGCCGCAACGGGCTGCACGTGGAGCTGCGGACCGACCGCGAGCACCCGGTCGGGCGCGCTCACCACGCGGGCGTCGCGGACGTCGTGCTGGAGTCGGCCGTCACCACGATCGTCGACCTGGAGGACTCGGTCGCCACCGTCGACGGCGCGGACAAGGCGCACGCCTACCGCACCTGGCTCGGCCTCATGACCGGCGAGCTGACCGCGACGTTCGAGAAGGGCGGGCGCACCGTCGAGCGGCGCGTGCACGGCGACCGCGCCTACACCGCGCCCGACGGCACCGCGTTGACGCTGCCGGGCCGGTCGCTGCTGCTCGTGCGCAACGTCGGGCACCACATGCGCACCGACGCCGTCACCGCGGCGGGGGAGCCGATCGCCGAGGCCTGCTCGACGCGCTCGTCGCCGCCACCGCCGCCCTGCACGACCTGCGCGGGCTGGGCCGGCACGCCAACTCGCGCACCGGCAGCGTCTACATCGTCAAGCCCAAGATGCACGGGCCGGACGAGGTCGCGCTCACCGTGGCGGTGTTCGCGGCCGTCGAGGAGGCGCTCGGGCTGGCCCCGGCCACCCTCAAGATCGGGATCATGGACGAGGAGAAGCGCACCTCGCTCACCCTCGACGCCTGCATCGCGCAGGCCCAGGACCGCGTGATCTTCGTCAACACCGGCTTCCTCGACCGCACGGGCGACGAGATCCACACCGACTTCGCGGCCGGGCCCGTCGTCCGCAAGGGCGCGATGCGCGCGTCCCGCTGGCTGCTCGCGTACGAGGACCGCAACGTCGACACCGCGCTGGCCGCCGGGTTCGCCGGGCAGGCCCAGGTCGGCAAGGGCATGTGGGCGAAGCCCGCCGCCATGGCCGAGATGCTCGCGACGAAGGGCAGCCAGCCCGAGGCGGGCGCCAACACCGCGTGGGTGCCCTCGCCGACCGCCGCGACGCTGCACGCCCTGCACTACCTGCGCACCGACGTGCTCGCCCGCCAGCGCGAGCTCACCGGCCGCACGACCGACCGGCGGCGGCTGCTGGAGGTGCCGCTGCTCACGGCCGAGCTGTCCGGTGCCGAGAAGCGCCACGAGCTGGAGACCAACGCCCAGTCGATCCTCGGCTACGTCGTGCGCTGGGTCGGGCTGGGCATCGGCTGCTCCACCGTGCCGGACCTCGACGCGTCGGGCTCATGGAGGACCGCGCCACGCTGCGCATCTCCAGCCAGCTCATCGCCAACTGGCTGCACCACGGCCTCGTCGACGCGGCGGCCGTGCGGGAGACGTTCGCGCGGATGGCGGTGCTCGTCGACGAGCAGAACACCAACGAGCTGGGCTACGAGCCGATGGCCAAGGACCTCGACGGCAGCCCGTCGTTCCAGGCGGCGCTGGAGCTGGTGTTCACCGGCCGGACCGAGCCCAACGGCTACACCGAACGCGTGCTGACCACCTGGCGCCGGGCGGCGAAAGCCGCTCGTTGAGCCGGCCCTGGCTGCGCGTCGCCGGCGCGCTCTTCGCCATCGGCTACGGGGCCAACCAGTTCAGCCCGCTGATGGTGCTGTACCGGGAACGCGGCCACTACTCCGCCGTGACGGTGGCCGCGATCTTCGCCGTGTACGTCGCCGGGCTCGCGCCGGGGCTGCTCGCCGGCGGCCCGGCGTCCGACCGGTGGGGACGGCGCCGGCTCGCGCTGCCCGCGCTCGTCGTGTCGGTGCCGGCCAGCGGCGTGCTGGCGCTCGGCGGCGTCCCGGTCGTCTCGGAGCCGGCGCTCTACGCGGGACGGTTCCTGTTCGGGCTGGTCACCGGCATCGCGATGGCCGTCGGCACGTCGTGGGTGAAGGAGCTGTCGCAGCCGCCGTGGGACCCGGCCGCCGACCCGGGCGCGGCGCCCGCCGCGCCGCGCTCGCGCTGTCGGCCGGGTTCGGGGTCGGGCCGCTGGTCGCCGGGGTGCTCGCGCAGTGGGCGCCGCTGCCGATGGAGCTGCCCTACCTCGTGCACGTCGCGCTGACGCTCGTGGTGCTCGCCGCCGTCGTCCGGGTGCCCGAGACGCGCCCGGCCGGGCCGGCCGTGCGCACGCGCGTGCACGTCCCGGTGCGGTTCCGGCGGGTGGTCGCGCCGATGGCGCCGTGGGTGTTCGGGGCGCCGGCCGTGTCGTTCGCGGTGCAGCCCGCCGCGCTGGGCGCGGCCGTCGGGCCGTACGGGCTGGTCTACGCCACGCTGCTCACCGTGCTGACGCTCGGCGCGGGGGTGGCCGTGCAGCCGTGGGCGCGCCGGCTCGACGCCCGGTCCCCGTCGCTGACGGCGCCGCTCGGGCTCGTCGCACTGACGCTCGGCATCCTGCTGGCTGCGGGCGCCGCCGCCTCCGGGGTGCCGGCGCTCGCCGCGCCCGCGTCGGTGGTGCTCGGCGCCGCGTTCGGGTTCTGCCTGGTCGCTGGCCTGCTGGAGGTGCAGCGCATGGCCGCGCCGGAGCACCTCGGCGGCCTCACGGCGATCTACTACACGCTGACCTACGGCGGCTTCGCCATCCCGGTCCTGCTCGCCGCGCTCACCGGCGTCGCGGGGTACCCGGCGCTCCTGCTGGTGCTCGCCGCGCTGGCGGCGCTCAGCCTGGTGGCGGTGGTGCGGGGATCACGAGCGCCGGGTCGGGCATCCGCACCGAGATCGGCAGCCCGAACTCGTAGTAGTCGCAGCTCGCCGTGACGGTCTCGCCGTCCGCCGTGATCGTGATCTGCAGGCGCGCGACGCGGCCCGCGGCGTCGACGAACAGCTCCAGCGGCTGCGGAGGGATGCCCGCCTCGGCGTCCGGGGTGCCCGGCGGTGCCGCCGTCAGGTCGACGAGCATCGCGAGGTGGCGCACCGGCGTGCCCCGCACCTCCGCGGGCGCCAGCTCGCGCAGCTCGGTCATCGGCAGCGTGAGCAGCTCGAACTGGCTGGCCGGGGTGAGCTCGCCGGGGCTGCCGGCGGGCACCGCGAGCCAGCCGTCCACCCCGTAGGGCTGCGTGTAGGAGGTGGTGGCGTCGCCGACGATCCGGAAGACGCCGTCGGCCGTGGTCAGCTCGCCCTGCGTGAGCTGACGGGCGAAGTCCACCACCCCGTGCATCACGATCGTCCCGGGCGCCGGGCCCGCGATCACCGTGCTCGCCCAGAACCGGGCCGTCCCCGCCGCGAGCGTGGCGGCCGCAGCACCCGCGACGAGCACCTCGGGCGGGGCCGGCGCCGTGGTCGTGGCCGGCGCGGCGGGCGGCGGCAGGGGTGGCGGGGGTGGCGCGCTGCACGCGGTCAGCACGGCGGCCACGACCAGCAGGATCCGCGCACCCCTCACATGAGGATCATGCCACCCGCCCCCCACCGCATTCTGGCTCCACAACGCACCTCAGCGCCGCGAAAAACTGCGTTATGGCTCCACAATGCGGTCGAGGGGGGAGAACGTAGGGTTGGGGCGTGCTCGATCTTCGGGTCATCCCCTTCGATCATCCTGATGCGGTCGGGCTGGACGGTGAGATTCAGGAGTTCTACGCCCGCGTCTACGGCGGGGAGGACTCCACCGCGATGGACGCCCGGGAGTTCGCGGCGCCGCTCGGGCACTTCCTCGTCGGCTACGAGGACGGCGAGCCGGTCGCGTGCGGCGGGTGGCGGCGGCGCGACGGCGGGGACCCGGCACTGCTGCCCGGCGACGCCGAGCTCAAGCGCATGTACGTGGTGCAGGGCCGGCGCGGCCTCGGGTACGCCCGCGCGGTGCTCGCCGAGCTGGAACGCACGGCCGCCGCGGCCGGCCGCCGGCGGCTCGTGCTGGAGACCGGCATCCGCCAGCCCGATGCGATCGCGCTCTACACCCGGGCCGGGTACGCACCGATGCCGCCGTTCGGCGACTACCGCAACTCGCCGGCGAGCCGCTGCTACGCCAAGGCGCTCGACCCGCCGCCGGCCTGACCCACGGTCGGGGGCCAGCGCTGGCGAGATCGAGGACGGGCGCGAATGATCCGCCCCAGCGTTCGCGGGGAGGGGTGCAACGGTGTATCTGGCTCAGACGGACCTGCGGCTCGACACGATCTGGATCGACTACGTCTTCGTCGTCTTCTACTTCGTCCTGGTGCTCGGGATCGGCGTGCTCGCGCGCCGCTCGATCTCGTCGAGCCTGGACTTCCTGCTGTCCGGCCGCTCGCTCCCCGCGTGGGTGACGGGCCTCGCGTTCATCTCGGCGAACCTCGGGGCGCTCGAGCTGATCGGGATGATGGCCAACGGCGCCCAGTACGGCATCCCGACGGTGCACTACTACTGGATCGGCGCCGTGCCGGCGATGGTCTTCCTCGGCGTCGTGATGATGCCCTTCTACTACGGGAGCAAGGCGCGCAGTGTGCCCGAGTTCCTGCGGATGCGGTTCAACAAGACCACCCAGCGGGTCAACGCGGTGACGTTCGCGCTGGCCTCGGTGTTGATCGCGGGCATCAACCTGTTCGCGCTGGGACTGATCCTGGAGGCGCTGCTGGGCTGGTCGCTGGCGCTCGCGATCCCGGTCGCGGCGCTCGTGGTGCTCAGCTACACGTTCCTCGGCGGGCTGTCGGCCGCGATCTACAACGAGGTGCTCCAGTTCTTCGTGATCCTCGCGCTGCTCATCCCGCTGACGGTCGCCGGGCTCGCCCGCGTCGGCGGATGGGACGGGCTGGTCGCGCAGGTCAGCGCGCTGCCGCCGGGGCCGGAGCAGGTCTCGTCGTGGCCGGGCACCACCCTGACCGAGATCGCCGACCCGTTCCTGTCGGTGCTGGGCATCGTCTTCGGGCTCGGGTTCGTGCTCTCGTTCGGCTACTGGACGACGAACTTCGCGGAGGTCCAGCGGGCGCTCTCGGCGCGGAGCATGTCGGCCGCCCGCCGGACGCCGATCATCGCGGCGTACCCGAAGGCGCTGATCCCGCTGGTCGTGGTGATCCCCGGGATGATCGCCGGCGTGCTGGTGCCGCAGCTGACGACCCTCAAGCAGGGCGGCGAGACCGACGTCACCTACAACAACACGCTCTCGCTGCTCATGAACGAGGTGCTGCCCAACGGCATCCTCGGCGTCGCGCTCGCCGGCCTGCTGGCGGCGTTCATGGCGGGCATGGCGGCGAACGTCAGCTCGCTCAACACCGTCTTCACCTACGACCTGTGGCAGGACTGGATCCGGTCGGGCGGCCCGACGAGTACTACCTGCGGGTCGGGCGGACGGTGACGGTGGTCGGGTGCCTGCTCGCGATCGGCACCGCGTTCATCGCGGGCAGCTACCAGAACCTCATGGACTACGTGCAGGCGCTCTTCTCGTTCTTCAACGCGCCGCTCTTCGCGATCTTCATCCTGGGCCTGTTCTGGAAGCGGATGACGGGCACCGCGGGCTGGACGGGGCTGATCGCCGGCACGGTCGCGGCGGTGGCGATCGACGCCCTCGTGCGGTCCGGCGTGATCGCGGTGTCGTCGCAGGCCGGGTCGTTCATCGGGGCGAGCGCGGCGTTCGTGGTCGGGATCGCGGTGGCGGCCGGCGTCTCGCTGGTGACCACGCCGAAACCGGACGCGAGCTGGTCGGCCTGACCTGGTCGCTCACGCCGCGCGAGCGCATGCGCGGGGAGGCGGACGGCGAGGGCGGGGCCTGGTGGCAGTCGCCCGTGGTGCTGGGCGTGCTCGTGCTGATCCTCACCCTGGCCCTCTACCTGATCTTCATCTGAGCGGAGGAGAGCTGATGAGCGAGCAGACGAGCGGGCAGGAGCCGCCGAGCGCGGCGTCGCGGCTCTTCGACCTGCGCACGGTGATCGCCCTGCTGTTCACCGTGTACGGGGCCGTGCTGACGATCATGGGCCTCGCCTTCGAGTCCGAGGAGGAGCTCGCCAAGGCGGGCGGCATCGACATCAACCTCTGGACGGGGATCGCGATGCTCGTGATCGCGGCCTGTTCGGGCTGTGGGTCCGGCTGCGGCCGATCCCGTCGCCCGCCGAGCGCCGGTAGCGGCGCCGGGCGGGGGCTCAACTGCGGTCCCGGCTCGGGTAGCGCGGGTTGAACGCGGTGAGCGTCCACGCGTCCAGGAAACGGACGGCGCGTCGGAGCCGCGCCCTGAGCTGCCTGGTGTCGGCCATGGAACCTCCCTCCTGAGAAGTCGTCCGTCGCTGTCACCGGGCACAGCGCGTCGATCTTCTGGATCGTTCCAGTCTCCCGCCGTGAGAGTCCTCACCCGCCGTCGGCGGGGCTGGTCCGGCTCCCTGGGCGGGCGACACGGTCCGTCCGCCGGCCGTCGGCGGGCCGGCCCGGAGCTGCCTCGGGATAGGGTGGTTGCGAGTTCAAGCCCGATTCGTCCCTTCTCGCCCGGAGGATCGCCGTACTCGCACTGGTCACCGCGCACCTGGTCGTCGCCGGGGTCCTGCCGCTGCTGTCGGCTCGCAGCCCCCGCGCCGCGTTCGCGGTGGCCGCGCTGCTGCCGGCGTCGGCGCTGCTCTGGCGCTGGCCAACACGGGGGCCGCGCTCGACGGCGGTGTCACGCAGACCACGGCATGGGCGCCCGTGCTCGGGCTCTCGCTCTCGTTCCGGCTGGACGCGCTCGCGCTGGTGATGGTCGTGCTGGTGTCCGGGATCGGCGCGCTGATCCTCGTCTACTGCACGGGCTACTTCGGCCGCCGATCCCCGGACGCGAGGCGCACGGCCGCGCTGCTGCTCGCGTTCGCCGGCGTGATGCTCGGCCTGGTGCTCGCCGACGACCTGCTGACGCTCTACGTGTTCTGGGAGCTGACGTCGGTGGCGTCGTTCCTGCTGGTCGGGCAGGGCGGCGAGCAGCGGGCGGCGCGGCGGGCCGCGGTGCAGGCGCTGGTGGTCACGGTGCTGGGCGGGCTTGCCATGCTGCTCGGGTTCGTGCTGCTGGGGGAGGCCGCGGGCACGTACCGGATCTCCGAGATCCTGGCCGACCCGCCGCGCGGCGGGGCCGTCACCGCGGCGCTGCTGCTGATCCTGGTCGGGGCGTTCACGAAGTCGGCGCAGGTCCCGTTCCACCCGTGGCTGCCCGCGGCGATGGTCGCGCCCACACCCGTGAGCGCGTACCTGCACGCGGCGTCGATGGTGAAGGCGGGCGTCTACCTGGTGGCGCGGCTCGCGCCCGGCTTCTCCGACCTCGCGGTCTGGTGGGTGCCGGTGGTGGCCGTCGGGCTGGCCACGATGCTGCTCGGCGGGTGGCGCGCGCTCGCGGCGACCGACCTCAAACAGCTGCTCGCGTTCGGCACGGTGAGCCAGCTCGGGTTCTCACGGTGCTGCTCGGCGCGGGCACCGGCATCGCCGCGCTGGCCGGCGACGCGATGCTGCTCGCGCACGGCCTGTTCAAGGCGCCGCTCTTCCTCGTCACGGGCACGGTCGACCACGCCACCGGCTCCCGGGACGTGCGGCGCCTGTCGGGGCTCGCCCGCGCGCTGCCCGGCACCGCCGTGGCCGCGCTGCTCGCCGCGGCGTCGATGGCGGCCGTGCCGCCGACGCTCGGGTTCGTGGGCAAGGAGGCGGCGTTCGCGGCGTTCCTGGCCGAGGGCGGTCCGCGCGGCTACGCGGTGCTGGCGGGGATCGTGGCCGGCTCGGTGCTCACCGTCGCCTACAGTGCCCGGTTCCTCTGGGGCGCGTTCGGCACGAAGCCCGGGGTCGAGCCGACCCGCGTGGCGCACGCGCCCGGGCTCGCGCTCACCGGGCCGGCGTGGGCGTGCGCCCTGCTCGGTATCGCGCTCGGGATCGGTGCCCCGGTCGTCGACGCGCTCGCCGCAGGCTACGCGGAGACGTACGCCGACCTCGGCGGCTACCACCTCGCGCTGTGGCACGGGCCGGGGCTGCCGCTGCTGCTCTCGGCGGTGGTCCTCGCCGCCGGCCTGGGGCTGCACGCCGCCCGCGGCCGGGTGGGTGTGCTCGCCGGGCGAAGCCCGTGGGACGCGCAGCGGGCCTACGAGCGGGTGATGGCCGGGATCGGGCGGGTGGCCGTAGCCGTCACCGGACGGCTGCAGGCCGGGTCGCTCCCGGCCTACCTCGCGGCGATCCTGGTGGCATTCGTGCTGCTCCCGGGCACGGCGACGGCGCTGGCCGGGGCCTGGCCCGCCGACGTGCCGCTGTACGCCGAGGCGATCCAGGTGCCGCTCGCGATCGTCGTGGTGGTGTCCGCGCTCGCCCTCACCCGGGCCCGGCGGCGGTTCACCGCGGTGCTGCTGGTCGGCATGATCGGGTACGGCGTCGGCGGGCTCTTCGTCGTCGACGGGGCACCCGACCTCGCGCTCGCCCAGTTCCTCGTCGAGACGTTGTCGCTGGTCGCGTTCGTGCTGGTGCTGCGGCGACTGCCGGCGCACTTCGTCGAACGCAGGGTGCCCGGTCGCGTCCGGGTGCCGAAGGCGGTGCTGGGCGCGGTCGCCGGGACGGTGGTCGCACTGGCCGCTGTGCTGCTCTCGGCGGCGCGCACGGGGCCGCCGTCCGCGAGCGCGGAGTTCGCGCGGCTCGCGCCCGAGGGTGCGGGCGCCTACAACGTCGTGAGCGCGATCATCGTCGACTTCCGCGCGCTGGACACCGTCGGCGAGATCGCGGTGCTGCTCGTCGCCGCGTCCGGCGTCGCGAGCCTGGTGCTGGCCACCCGGCACGACCGGCGCACCCGCCGGCCCCCGGACCGGGACGCCGAGCCGGCCGCCACCGAGGGGGAGGGGCCCGCATGACCGGCCGCACGCTCCTGCTGGAGACGACCACCCGCGTGCTCTTTCCGACGGTGCTGGTGTTCTCGCTGTACCTGCTGTTCGTGGGGCACTACGGGCCGGGCGGCGGGTTCTCGGCGGGGCTGGTGGCCGGGCTCGCGTTCGTGCTGCGGTACGTCGCGGGCGGGAGCGGCGTGCTCGCGCGCCCGTGCGGGTCCGCCCGCCCGTCGTGATCGGGACGGGGCTGGCGATCGCCGTCGTCACCGCGCTCGTGCCCGCCGCGTTCGGCGCGCCGGTGCTCGGCACGGTGCCCGTGGTGGTCGGGCCCGTCGAGGTCCAGACCAGCCTGTTCCTGGAGATCGGGGTGTACGTCCTGATCGTCGGCGTGGTGCTCGACCTGCTGCGCTCGCTCGGCGCCGGCATCGAGCGGGACATGGCCGACGCGGGGGAGACGGACCCGCCGTGATCACGATCAACCTCACGATGGCGCTGACCGTCGGCGTGCTCTACGGCGTCGGGTTCACGCTCCTGCTGTCGCGCTCGCTCATGCGCGTGCTGATCGGCGTGGTGGTGCTCGGACACGGCACGAACCTGCTGCTCCAGCTCGCCGGCGGGCCGCCGGGCCGGGCGCCGATCGTCGGCGAGGCCCCGGTGGAGGCGTTCACCGACCCGCTGCCGCAGGCCCTCGCGCTCACCGCGATCGTGATCACGTTCGCGCTCACGACGTTCCTGCTTGCGCTCGGCTACCGCTCGTTCGTGCTGGTCGGGCACGACGAGGTGCAGGACGACGTCGAGGACCGCCGGATCGCCCGCCGGCAGGGGCCCGGGCTCACCGACGACACGGACGACACGGACGACACGGACGAGGGCGGCGACGGGGAAGGGCGGCGGTGAGCGCCATGGGCACCGTGCTGACGCTCCCGGTGCTGCTCCCGCTGCTCGGGGCCGCGCTGTCGGTCGTCGGCACCCGGTCGGCGGCGCTGCAGCGTGCGGTCGCGCTGGCGGTGCTGGCGGCCGTCGCGGCGATCGCCGCCGTCCTGCTGGTGGTGACCGACCGCGAGGGGCCGGTCGTCGCCGCGCTGGGCGGGTGGGCCGCGCCGGTCGGCATCGCGCTGGTGGCCGACCGGCTGTCGGCGCTGCTGCTGCTCGTCTCGACGGCGGTGGCCGGCCGGCCGGTCGCACTGCGGCGCTGGTGCGACCGGCTGTCGGCGCTGCTGCTGCTCGTCTCGCGCTCGTGACGCTCGCCGTGCTGGTCTACGCCATCGACGAGCGGATCGAGGAGTACGGGCGGGCGACCGCGAGCACCACGTTCCTGCCGATGTACCTGGTGCTGTGCGCCGGGGTGTCGCTGGCCTACCTCACCGGCGACCTGTTCACGCTGTTCGTCGCGTTCGAGCTGACGCTGACCGCGTCGTACGTGCTGATCACGCGGCGCACGGGGGCGAGCCGGGTCCGCGCGGGCATGACGTACGTGACGGTCAGCCTGATGTCGTCGCTGCTGTTCCTGACGGCCGTCGCGCTGGTCTACGCCGCGACGGGCACGGTGAACCTGGCCGACCTCGCCGGGCGGGTGCCGCAGCTGCCGCCCGGCTGGTGACCGTGCTCGGGCTCGTGCTGCTGGTGGTCTTCGGGATCAAGGCGGCGGTCGTGCCGCTGCACTTCTGGCTCCCCGACAGCTACCCGCACGCGCCCGGGCCGGTCGCGGCGCTGTTCGCCGGGCTGCTGACGAAGGTCGGGTTCTACGCGCTGATGCGCACCCAGACGCTGCTCTTCCCGCGCGACGAGCCGTGGCCGCTGCTGCTCGTGCTGGCCGTCGCGACGATGCTCGTCGGGGTGCTGGGCGCCCTCGCCCAGGACGACCTCAACCGGCTGCTGTCGTTCCTGCTCGTCAGCCACATCGGGTTCATGCTGTTCGGGCTGGCCGTGTTCGACGCCGCCGGGGTGGCCGGCGCCGCCCTGTACGCCGCCCACCACATCACGGTGCTGGCCACGCTGTTCCTGGTCAGCGGCCTGATCACGCGCCGGACGGGCACGGTGTCGCTGAGCGCGATGGGCGGGCTGCTGCGCACGGCGCCGGGGCTGGCGGTGCTCTTCGCCGTGCCCGCGCTGACGCTCGCGGGAGCGCCGCCGACCGCCGGGTTCGTCGCGAAGCTGGCGCTGCTGCAGGCCGGCGCGGGTGCCGGGGCGGCGCGCAGGTCGTCGCGGGCGTGGTCGTGCCGGCCAGCCTGCTGACGCTGTACGCGCTGGTCCGGGTGTGGGTACAGGTGTTCTGGGGCGAGCCGAGGGCGCCGCACCCCGACACCGACCCGGACGACGAGGTGCTCGTCGGCACCGCGCGGCGTTCGGTACCGATGTACGCGGCCACGGCCGCGCTGGTGGCGGTCAGCCTCGCGATCGCGGTGTTCGCCGGGCCGCTCTCGGCGCTCACCGGACGCGCGGGCGCGGACCTGATCGACGGCGGGCCCTATCGCACCGCCGTGCTCGGAACGGGGCCGGGATGAGCGCGCGGACGAGGGCGCAGCTGGTCTCCGTCGGCTGGCTGACGGTGGTGTGGGTGCTGCTGTGGGGCACCTTCACGCCCGCGTCGGTGGTGGGCGGCGTCCTGGTCGGGGTGCTGGTCACGGCGTTCGTGCGGCTGCCGCCCCCGCCGGACCGGCTGCCGGTGCGGCCGCTGCGCGTGCTCGGCCTGGTGGGCTACCTCGCTACGACATGGTGGTGTCGGCCGTGGAGGTGAGCTGGCAGGTGCTGCGGCACGGCCGGGACGCGCGCGGCGCGATCGTCGCCGTCCCGCTGATGACCGCGTCGGACCGGGTGGTGGCGGTGATGGCCAGTGCCGTCTCGCTCTCGCCGGGCACGATGGTGCTGCAGATCGACCAGGAAGCGGGCGTCTGGTACGTCTACGCGCTCGGCCCGCGCGACCGGGCCGGCGTGGAGCGCGCCCGGCGGCGGACACTCTCCCTGCAGCAGCGGGTGCTCGCCGCGCTCGGGTCCGGCGCGCTCCCGGAGGAGGGCCCGTGACCGTCGTGTTCGCCGTGGTGCTGGCGATGCTCTGCCTCGCCGGGCTGCTGACGCTCGCGCGGCTGCTGCGCGGGCCCACCACGCTCGACCGGATCGTCGCGCTGGACGTGTTCCTCGTGCTCGTGGTCGCCGCGGCGGGCGTGTACGTCGCGGTGTACGCGGACGGCTCGAACATCCCGCTGCTCGCGGCCGTCGCGCTGCTCGGGTTCGTCGGGTCGGCGACGGCGACGCGGCTGGCCGAACGGAGGCGCAGGCGGTGACCGACGTCGTCTCGGCCGTGCTGCTCCTGCTCGGTGCCCTGTCCTGCCTGCTCGGGGCCGTCGGGTTGCTGCGGCTGCCGGACCTGCCCGCGCGGCTGCAGGCCGCCACGAAACCGCAGACGCTGGGCCTGCTGCTGATCCTGGCGGGCGCCGCGCTGCGCGTGGAGCTGGAGAGCGCGGCCACGCTCGTGCTGGTCGCGCTGTTCCAGGTGATCACCGCGCCGGTGATCGCGCAGCTCGCGGGGCGGTCGGCGTACGGCGGCGGCGTCGTGCGCCGCGACCTGCTCGTCACCGACGAACTGGCCCGCGACACGCCCGGCGAGCGGCATCCCTAAGCTCCGGTCCGTGCCCATCTACGCGCTCGGAGACGCCGAACCGGACATCCATCCCGACGCCTACGTGCACCCGGACGCGGTGGTGATCGGGAACGTCACGATCGGCGCCGAGGCGTCGGTGTGGCCGACGGCCGTGCTGCGCGGCGACGACGGCCTGATCGCGGTGGGCGCGCGCACGAGCGTGCAGGACGGCTCGATCATCCACTGCACCGCGACGGAGCCGACGATCCTCGGGCCGACGTCACCGTCGGCCACAACGTCCACATCGAGGGGGCGACGGTCGGCGACCGGGCCCTCATCTCGTCCGGCTCGGTCGTGCTGAACGGCGCGGTGATCGGGGCGGGCGCGGTGGTCGCGGCCGGTGCGGTCGTCGCGCCGAACGCGCAGGTCCCGCCGCGCCGGATGGCGATGGGCGTGCCCGCGCGGGTGCGGGAGGGCCACGAGGTGCCGGCGGGCTACTTCGACCACGCCGTGCAGTCGTACATCCAGCGCGGGAAGCGGTTCCGCGCCGAGCTGCGGAGGATCTCCTGATGACCGTGTCCACCGACGATCCGGCCCAGCAGGGCGGGCGCCGCGGCAAGCCGCTCGCCGAGGTCGTCGAGGCCGGGTGGGCCGAGGCGCTCGCGCCCGTGGCCGACGTGATCGCCGACATGGGCGAGTTCCTGCGCGCGGAGATGGCCGCGGGCCGGCGCTACCTGCCGGCCGGGGCCAACGTGCTGCGCGCGTTCCAGCAGCCGTTCGAGCAGGTCCGGGTGCTGGTCGTGGGCCAGGACCCGTACCCGACGCCGGGCCACGCGATCGGGCTGTCGTTCTCGGTGTCGCCGCAGACGCGCCCGGTGCCCCGCTCGCTCGCCAACATCTTCCGCGAGTACACCGAGGACCTCGGGCACCCGACGCCTCCACCGGCGACCTCACGCCGTGGGCCGCGCAGGGCGTGCTGCTGCTCAACAGGGTGCTGACCGTGGAGCCGGGCAACCCGGGCTCGCACCGGGACAAGGGCTGGGAGAAGGTCACCGAGCAGGCGATCCGGGCCCTGGTGGACCGCGACGGCGAGCCGCTCGTCGCGATCCTGTGGGGCCGCGACGCGCGCAACCTCGCCCCGCTGCTCGGCGACGTGCCGTCCATCGAGTCGGCACACCCGAGCCCGATGTCCGCCGATCGGGGGTTCTTCGGCTCCCGCCCGTTCAGCCGCGCGAACGCGCTGCTGGAGGAGCTGGGCGGGGACCCGGTGGACTGGAAGCTGCCGTAACAGGCCGTAACCCGATGTCAACCGGCTCGTCCGTATCGGACGCGCCGAGGAGTGCTCTCCTTCCCGGAACGTGCGGACGCCCGTCCGCGGGAGGGAGGGTGCCGTGACGGAGGCGGATCTCGCCGGCTGCCCGGAGTGCGGCGCTCCGGCCGAGGTGCTGGAGCGCTTCGACCTGCCGAGCACGTCCGGGCCGCTCGCGCACGTCAAGGTGCGGTGCGTGCGGCGGCACGTGTTCGTGCAGTCGCCGCGACGGTGCCGGGCGCCGCGCCGCGGCCCGCACACACCGACACCCCCGCCCGCTGACGCGGACAGGGGTGTCGGAGCAGGTGCGGGTGCGCGTCAGGCGCGCGCGACCTTGCCGGCCTTCAGGCAGGACGTGCACACGTTGATGCGCTTGCGGTTGCCACCGCCGGTGCCGGCCCGGACGGTCTGGATGTTGGGGTTCCAGCGGCGGTGGGTGCGGCGGTGCGAGTGCGAGACGGACATGCCGAAGCCCGGACCCTTGCCACAGACGTCGCAGACGGCAGCCACGTCGGACACTCCTCGGGTAGAAGTACAGGAAGCCGGGTCTCGCCCGGTCGCGATGCACCAGGATACCCGCGCCTCACGGGCGGCCCGACCCGGGCCGTGGCTACCCTGTCACGAGTGCCCCCGACCCTGGACGCGGCCCTGCTCACCCGCTGGACGCGGGCTGCCACCGCGGCCCTGGAGCGGCACCGTGCGGAGATCGACCGCATCAACGTCTTCCCGGTGGCCGACGGCGACACCGGCACCAACCTGCTCCTGACGATGCGGGCGGCCGCGGAGGCCGTGCGGCGGGGGGTGCGGGAGAACGCCGAGCGCGGCGTCACAGCCGTCGCGGGGGCGCTCGCCCGCGGCGCGCTGGCCGGCGCGCGCGGCAACTCCGGGGTGATCCTGTCGCAGGTGCTGCGCGGGGTGTCCGAGGCCGTGGCGGCCGTCGCCGGGCCGGCCCCCGCCGGCACCGTGCTGGCCGACGCGCTGCGGCGCGCGCACCGGCTCGCCACCGCGGCGGTGTCCCGGCCGCGGGAGGGCACCGTGCTCACGGTGCTGGCCGCGGCGGCGGGCGCGGCCGCCACCGTGGACTCCGACCGGCTCGACGACGTCGCGGTCGCCGCGGCCGACGCGGCGCGCACCGCGCTGCACGCCACCACCGGCAGCTCCCCGAGCTGGCCAGGGCCGGTGTCGTGGACGCCGGCGGGCTCGGGCTCTACGTCGTGCTGGACGCGCTGGCCCGGCTCGCCACCGGCCGGACGGGCACGGCCGAGATGCCCGCGCCGCCGGCCGTTCCGGTGCCGCGCGGGAGGGAGGTCCTCGTGGCGCAGCGGGAGAGCGGCTCGGCCGTCTACGACTACGAGGTGATGTACCTGCTCGACGGCACCGACGCCGACCGGGTCGCGCTCCTGCGCGCCGAGCTGGACGCCGTGGGCGACTCGGTCGCCGTGGTGGACGACGGCGCCGGGCTGTGGAACGTCCACGTGCACTGCAGCGACGTCGGCGCGGCCATCGAGGCGGGGATCGTCGCCGGCCGGCCGCACCGGATCACCGTGATCCGCTTCGACGACGCCGGGCCCGCGAGCGGCGGCGACCGGTTCGTCCGGGACCGCGCGGTGCTGGCCGTCGTGCCCGGCGCGGAGCTGGCCGAGCTGGCCCGGTCGGCCGGGGCGCACGTGCTGGAGCGGGAGCCGGGACGGCCCGTCGAGGAGTCGGAGCTGGTGGCCGCGCTGGCCGGCACCCGCGCGCGCAACGTCGTGCTGCTGCCTGCCGACCCGGACCTGCCGGCCGTCGTCGAACGGGCCGCCGCGGCCGCCCGCCGCGACGGGCAGGAGGTGCTCGTGGTGCCGAGCGCGTCGGTGCTGCAGGGGCTCGCGGCGCTCGCCGTGCACGACCCGGCGCGCCGCCCGGCCGAGGACGTCGTCGCGATGGCGGAGGCCGCGGCCGGCACCCGCACGGCCGGGCTGGCGGTCGCCGAGGCGGAGGCGCTGACCTGGGCGGGCCGCTGCGAGCCGGGCGACGTGCTGGGCATCTCGGACGGGGAGGTCGTGCTGATCGCGCCGGACCTCGCTGTCGGTGGGCTGTGGTTGGCTCACCGCATGCTCACCGCGGGTGGCGAGCTCGTCACGGTGCTGCTCGGCGCCGGGGTCGACGACGCGCTGGGGGAGGGGCTGGCGACCGACCTGCGCCGCACCCACCCCGAGGTCGACGTCGTCGTGCACCGCGGCGGGCAGACCGACTTCCCGATCGTGCTGGGGGTGGAATGACGCAGGCCCACCAGGCCGACATCGACCTGCTCAGCCCGCTGCAGCCGATCGTCGGCAAGCGGGCGGCCGACACGCTGGCCGCGCAGATCGAGGTGCACACGGTCGGCGACCTCGTCCGCTACTACCCGCGCAAGTACGTCGACCGCGGCAAGCTCACCGACATCGCCGGGCTGGAGATCGGCGAGCACGCCACGCTCGTCGCGCAGGTGGAGAAGGCCGTGCTGCGCGACATGCGCTCGCGCCGGGGCAAGCTGCTCAACGTCGTGATCCGCGACGAGAAGGGCGCCACGCTCGACTGCACGTTCTTCAACGGCCACAAGGTGCAGCACGTGATCAGGCCCGGGGTGCGGGCGGTGTTCGCGGGCAAGGTCGGGGTGTTCAACAAGAAGCTCCAGCTCACCCACCCGCAGTTCGAGCCGCTCGACGAGGCCGACGAGATCCGCCCGTTCATCTCCGTCTACCCGGCCACGTCGAAGATCACCTCGCAGGAGATCGCGCGCTGCGTACGCCAGGTGCTCGACGTGCTGGACGACCCCACCGACCCGCTGCCGCACTTCCTGCGCGAGCGCGAGGGGCTGGCCGACCTGGGCCGCGCGCTGCGGCGCATCCACGTGCCCGAGACCGAGGCCGACAAGCACGCGGCCCGCAACCGGCTGGTCTGGGACGAGGCCATGGGCGTGCAGCTCGCGCTGGCGCTGCGCCGCCAGGCCACCGTCGCGCGGCCGGCGCCGGCCTGCCCACCCAGGGCCGGCGGCCTGCTCGACGCGTTCGACGCCGCGCTCCCGTTCAGCCTCACCGCGGGCCAGCACGCCGTCGGCGCCGAGATCGCCGCCGACCTGGCCCGCGAGCACCCGATGAACCGGCTCGTGCAGGGCGACGTCGGCGCCGGCAAGACGGTCGTGGCGCTGCGCGCGATGCTGCAGGTGGTGGACGGCGGGCGGCAGGCCGCGCTGCTCGCGCCCACCGAGGTGCTGGCCGCGCAGCACGCCCGGTCGCTGCGCAAGCTGCTGGGCCCGCTCGGGCAGGCCGGCGAGCTGGGCGCGGCGGAGCAGGCCACGGGCGCACCCTGCTCACCGGCTCGCTCGGCACCAAGGCCCGGCGGCAGGCGCTGCTCGACGCGCAGTCGGCGCCGCCGGCATCGTCGTGGGCACGCACGCGCTGATCCAGGACCATGTCGGGTTCGCCGACCTCGGGCTCGTCGTGGTCGACGAGCAGCACCGGTTCGGCGTGGAGCAGCGCGACGCGCTGCGCACCCGCGGCGAGCAGGCCCCGCACATGCTCGTCATGACGGCCACCCCGATCCCGCGCACGGTCGCGATGACGGTCTACGGCGACCTGGAGGTCTCGGCCCTGCGCGAGCTGCCCGGCGGGCGCTCGCCGATCGCCACCACCGTCGTCCCGCTGGCCGAGAAGCCCACGTGGTTCGAGCGGGTGTGGCGGCGGGTGCGCGAGGAGGTCGACGCCGGCCACCAGGCCTACGTCGTGTGCCCGCGCGTGGGCGGCACCGACAACGGCAACGGCGCCGATCAGGACGCGACCTCGTCGACCTGGACGACCCGGACATCGGCGCCGACTCCGACGACGGCGGCTCGGCCCGCCGCCCGCCGCTGGCCGTGCTCGACGTCGCGCCGAAGCTGGCGGAGGGCGCGCTGGAGGGCCTGCGCATCGGGGTGCTGCACGGCAAGCTCCCGCCCGACGAGAAGGACGCGGTGATGCGCGCGTTCGAGCGCGCCGAGCTGGACGTCCTCGTGGCCACCACCGTGATCGAGGTGGGTGTCGACGTGCCCAACGCCACGGCCATGGTCATCCTCGACGCCGACCGGTTCGGCCTCTCCCAGCTCCACCAGCTGCGCGGCCGGGTCGGCCGGGGCTCGGCGCCGGGCGTGTGCCTGCTGGTCACGGACATGCCCGCGGCCACCACCGCCCGCGAGCGGCTGGACGCCATCGGCGGCACCACCGACGGCTTCGAGCTGGCCCGCCTCGACCTGGAGCTGCGCCGCGAGGGCGACGTGCTCGGCGCCACCCAGTCCGGCCGCCGCTCCGGGCTGCGGCTGCTCTCGCTGCTGCGCCACGAGGAGGTCATCGCGAAGGCGCAGGTCTACGCCACGCACATCGTCGCCGACGACCCCGGCCTCCGCACGAACCGCGCCCTGGCCGCCCTGGTGGCGGAGACGGTCGGCGACGAGGAACGCGCGGCGTACCTGGACAAGGTCTGACGTCGCAGCCCGTGGCGCGTCCGCGCAGCGTGTCGACGTGCTGCGACGAGGCGCCGGGGGCTGCGAGGTCGGTCAGAAGCGGGAGCGCCGGTCAGGCGGCCGGCAGGGCCCCGCGGGCGCGCGCCTCCAGCATCGCGTCGGCCGGGCGCGGCAGGTGGATCACGCCGGCCCGGTCCAGCTTGGCCAGCTCGGAGCGGGCCCGGGAGTAGGCGGCGAGCCGCTCGGCGTCGCTGTCGGAGTCGCGGGCCGTGGTGAGCAGCTTGATCACCCGCTCCACCGTGCCCCGCTCCTCCGGCGTGAGGCCGGAGAGCCGGATGCGCTCGGCCGCCTCGCGGGCCGCCTTCCAGGCGCGCTCGGCCCGGTCGACCGCCCCGACGAACGACGCGCCGTGCTCACCGGGCGGGTGCTCGTCGGTCTCCAGGGCCTGGGCCTCGGCGAACGCGTCGACGAACCGGGCGGTGCTGGGCACCTTGACGTCGGCGAGCGCGGGCAGCCGCAGCACCTGCATCGGGTCGCATTCGAACGCGGCGTAGTCGGAGCGCAGGGCGTGGAACCGCTCGCGGGCGCGGCGCCACACGGCCTTCGGGTCGGGACGCGCGGCGGGCCGCGCCGGGATCGGGGCGGTGCCGGCGGCGCCGCCGCGGCGCAGCGCGTTCCGCCGGGCCGCCTTGTGCAGGATGGCGAACGTCACGAACGCCATGAAGAACAGCGGCGCCGGGAACAGCACGATGTGCGCGGCGGTGACGGCGGTGACGAGCCCGCCGATCCAGATCAGGAACACGAGGAAGAGGGCGAACCCCACGGGCGGCGGCAGCCCGCGGCGGTCCCGGCGGCGCCGGGCGGACCGGCGCGTCGCCGCCTCGCGCAGGCGACGTCCCTCGGCGAACGCGGCGGAGTGCGCCGGCCGGACTGGTGGCATCGCAGGACCACCCCTTCTCAGGACGCTGGCCGGCGGCGCGGGGTGAGGAGCGGCGCGTCGGTGCGCCTCGCCTCCGCAGCGGCTGCCGGATCGTGTGGCACCCCTCCTTGTTACCGAAGCGAGAGCGTCTTCGCACGGGTCCGAACGAGTTTCCCTGCAGGTAACGTTCCCCGCCGGGGGTCGTCCCGGGTGCATCGGAGGGAGTCGTCGTGTTCCGTAAGGTGCTGGTCGCGAACCGTGGGGAGATCGCCATCAGGGCGTTCCGCGCGGCGTACGAGTTGGGCGTCTCGACCGTCGCCGTCTTCCCGTACGAGGACCGCAACTCCTTGCACCGGGCGAAGGCCGACGAGTCCTACCAGATCGGTGAGCCCGGACATCCGGTGCGCGCGTACCTCTCGGTGGACGAGATCATCAAGGCGGCGCAGCGGGCCGGCGCGGACGCGTGTACCCGGGCTACGGGTTCCTGTCGGAGAACCCGGACCTGGCGGAGGCGTGCGAGCGGGCCGGCATCAGGTTCGTCGGGCCGCCGCCGTCGGTGCTGCACCTGACGGGCAACAAGGCGCGTGCGGTGGCCGCGGCCCGGGAGGCCGGGGTGGCGGTGCTGAGCTCGTCGCAGCCCTCGTCGGACGTCGACACGCTGCTGGCGGCGGCGCTGGAGGTCGGGTTCCCGCTGTTCGTGAAGGCCGTGGCGGGCGGTGGCGGGCGCGGGATGCGCCGGGTGCAGGGGCCGCGCGAGCTGCGCGAGTCGGTCGAGGCGGCGATGCGCGAGGCCGAGTCGGCGTTCGGGGACGCGACGGTGTTCCTGGAGCAGGCGGTGGTGAACCCGCGGCACATCGAGGTGCAGATCCTCGCCGACGCCACCGGCCACGTGGTGCACCTGTACGAGCGGGACTGCTCGGTGCAGCGGCGGCACCAGAAGGTCATCGAGATCGCGCCGGCCCCGAACCTGGACCCGGAGCTGCGGGACCGGATCTGCGCGGACGCGGTGGCCTTCGCCCGGCACATCGGCTACGTCAACGCGGGCACGGTGGAGTTCCTGCTGGACGAGCGCGGCAAGCACGTCTTCATCGAGATGAACCCGCGCATCCAGGTGGAGCACACGGTCACCGAGGAGGTGACCGACCGGGACCTGGTGATCGCGCAGCTGCGCATCGCGTCCGGCGAGACGCTGGAGGAGCTGCAGCTGCGGCAGGAGGACATCGTGCTGCGCGGGGCGGCGCTGCAGTGCCGGATCACCACGGAGGACCCGGCCAACGGGTTCCGCCCGGACACCGGTCTGATCAGCACCTACCGGTCGCCGGGTGGGGCGGGGGTGCGGCTGGACGGCGGCACCACGCACACCGGCGCCGAGGTCAGCGCCCACTTCGACTCGATGCTGGTGAAGCTCACCTGCCGCGGGCGCACCTTCCGCACGGCCGTGCGGCGGCGCGGCGCGCGATCGCGGAGTTCCGGATCCGCGGCGTCTCCACCAACATCCCGTTCCTGGCCGCCGTGGTGGACGACCCCGACTTCCAGGCCGGGCGCGTCACCACGAGCTTCATCGAGCAGCGCCCCTACCTGCTGACCGCGCGCCAGCCCGCGGACCGCGGCACGCGGCTGCTCACCTACCTGGCCGAGACCACGGTGAACCGGCCCAATGGCGCGCGGCCCCGGGTGGTGGAGCCGGTGGACAAGCTGCCGGCCTGCGATATGGGCTCGCGGCCGCCGGCCGGGTCGCGGGAGCTGCTGCGGGAGCTGGGGCCGGCCGGGTTCGCGGCGCGGCTGCGGGAGCAGACGGCCGTCGCGGTGACGGACACGACGTTCCGCGACGCGCACCAGTCGCTGCTGGCCACCCGGGTACGCACGCGGGACCTGCTGGCCGTCGCCCCGTACGTGGCGCGGATGGCGCCGCAGCTGCTGAGCCTGGAGTGCTGGGGCGGCGCGACGTACGACGTGGCGCTGCGGTTCCTGGCCGAGGACCCGTGGGAGCGGCTGGCCGCGATCAGCGACGCCGTGCCGAACGTGTGCACGCAGATGCTGCTGCGCGGCCGCAACACCGTCGGCTACACGCCGTACCCGACGGAGGTGACCGACGCGTTCGTGCAGGAGGCGGCGCGGTCCGGGATGGACATCTTCCGGATCTTCGACGCGCTCAACGACGTGGAGCAGATGCGCCCGGCCATCGAGGCGGTGCGGGCCACGGAGACGGCGGTCGCGGAGGTCTGCCTCTGCTACACCGCCGACCTGTCCGACCCGGCCGAGACGCTCTACACGCTGGACTACTACCTGCGCCTGGCCGAGCAGATCGTGGACGCCGGGGCGCACGTGCTGGCGATCAAGGACATGGCCGGGCTGCTGCGCCCGCCGGCCGCACGGCGGCTGGTCACGGCGCTGCGCGAGCGGTTCGACCTGCCGGTGCACCTGCACACCCACGACACCGCGGGCGGCCAGCTCGCCACGCTCGTCGCGGCGATCGACGCGGGCGTGGACGCGGTGGACGCCGCGGTCGCGTCGATGGCCGGCACGACGTCGCAGCCGTCGCTGTCCGCGCTGGTCGCGGCGACCGACCACACCGAGCGCGCCACCGGGCTGTCGCTGGACGCGGTGGGCGACCTGGAGCCGTACTGGGAGGCGGTGCGGCGGGTCTACGCGCCGTTCGAGGCCGCGCTGCCCTCGCCGACCGGGCGCGTCTACCACCACGAGATCCCCGGCGGGCAGCTGTCGAACCTGCGCCAGCAGGCCATCGCGCTGGGCCTGGGCGACCGGTTCGAGCTGATCGAGGACTGCTACGCGGCGGCCGACCGGATGCTCGGGCGGCTGGTCAAGGTCACCCCGTCGTCGAAGGTGGTGGGCGACCTCGCGCTGCACCTCGTCGGGTCCGGCGTGGAGGCGAAGGACTTCGAGGCCGACCCGGGCCGGTTCGACGTGCCGGACTCGGTGATCGGGTTCCTGCGCGGCGAGCTGGGCGACCCGCCCGGCGGCTGGCCCGAGCCGTTCCGCACCCGGGCGCTGGAGGGGCGGCCCGCGCAGCGCGCCACGGCCGAGCTGACCATCGACGACCGCCGCGGGCTGCGCGACGAGCGCCGCGCCACGCTCAACCGGCTGCTGTTCCCGGCCCCGACGAAGGAGTTCGAGAACCACCGCTCCGCCTACGGCGACACGTCGGTGCTCTCGACGAAGGACTTCCTCTACGGCCTGGAGCCCGACCTCGAGCACACGGCCGAGCTGGAACCGGGCGTCACGCTGCTGATCGAGCTGGAGGCGATCTCCGAACCGGACGAGCGCGGCTACCGCAACGTGCTGGCCACGCTCAACGGGCAGCTGCGGCCGGTGGCGGTACGCGACCACTCCGTCGCCAGCGAGGTGAAGGCCGCCGAGAAGGCCGACCGCGGCAACACCCGGCACGTCGCGGCCCCTTTCGCCGGGGTCGTCACGCTGTCGGTCGGCGAGGGCGACAGCGTCGCCGCCGGCCAGACCGTCGCGACGATCGAGGCCATGAAGATGGAGGCGTCGATCACCGCGCACAAGGCCGGCACGGTCGCCCGGCTCGCGATCGGCAAGGTCCAGCAGGTCGAGGGCGGTGACCTGCTCCTGGAGCTGGACTAGTCGACCGGCCGGGCGGGCGGCACATGCGGCCTGGCCCGGGCCGGGGCTCAGCGGAAGGCGGCGATCACCGCGGCCATGCGCTCGATCGGGCCGGGGTCGGTGAGGCCGGGGAGGCGGACGGCCACCTCGCTCACCCCGGCGTCCGCGAGCTCGCGGAAGCGGCCGACGTGGTCGCCGACCGTGCCCGCGTGCACCTGCGCGGCGTAGCGGGCGGGGTCGGCGCCGCGCGGCCGGAGCCGGTCGACGGCGGCGGCCACGTCCGCCGCGTCGGTGCCGACCACCGCCGTGGTGAGGTGCGACAGCGCGACCTCGCGGCCGGTCTCCGCGCAGTGCTCGCGCAGGACGGCCGCCTTGCGGGCCACCGTCGCGGCGTCGCCGAGCACGTTGGCGGCGTCGGCGTAGCGGGCGGCCAGGCGCAGCGTGCGCCGTTCCCCGCCGCCGCCCAGCACGACCGGCACGTGCTCCTGCAGCGGGCGCGGGTAGCCGGACGTGTCCGGCAGGTCCAGCACCCGGCCGCGGAACGGCCTGCCGCCCGGCCCCCACAGCACGGGCAGCGCCGCGAGGGCGTCCTCCAGCAGCGCGTAGCGCTCGCCGCGCCCGGGAACGCCCAGCCGTACGCCTTGTGCTCGGCCGCGAACCAACCGAGCCCGAGCCCGCACACGGCGCGCCCGCCGCTCAGCACGTCCAGCGTCGCGACGATCTTCGCGAGGTGCCCGACGTTGCGGTAGGTGACGCCGCTGACGAGCGTGCCGAGCCGCACGCGCCCGGTGTGGGCGGCCAGCCACGCCAGCGTCGTCCAGCTCTCCAGGAAGTCGTCCCACGCGCGGCCGACCTGCGGGATCTGCCGGAAGTGGTCCATCACGTAGATCGCGTCGAAGCCGGCCGCCTCGGCGCTCGCCGCGATGTCGCGCAACCGGGTGCGCAGCGTCGCGGCGCCGCCGCCGAACTCGCCCAGGTGCAGCGCGAACCGCAGGCCGACGGGGCGTTCGCGCTGCCGTGCCTCGTGCGCGTCGGCCGCCGCGAACGCCGCCGGGACGACCCGCACCGGCTCGGGGACGAGCACGTCGTCGAAGCCTCGTGCGACAGCCGCTCCCGCACCTCGCGCCAGGTCTTGAGCTGGGCGGTCAGCGCGGCCGCGGGCACCGGGTGGCGGCGCGTCCGGTTGCGCGCGCGGCACTCGGCGGCCGGGGTGTCGAACGCGACCGCCACACACGCGACGCCGTGGTCGCGGGCCAGCCGCAGCCAGCCGGCGCGGCGGCCCTCGTCGAGCCCGGTGGTGTCGACCACCGTGGTCAGCCCGCGGGCCACCCGGCGGGCGACGATCTCGTCGAGCACCGCGAACGCGTCCGTGCTCGCGGCGATGTCGTCCTCGCCGGCCCCGACGACGGCGCGCAGCCGGTCGCTCGCGACCACCGCGTCCGCCGGGAAGTGGGCCGCCGCCCACGTGCTCTTGCCCGACCCGGCCGGGCCGGCGAGCACCACGAGGCAGGGCGAGGGCAACCGCACGCCGCCAGTCTGCTCGCCGCGCGTGCCAGACTCGCCCGGTGACGCGGATCATCGCCGGGGCGGCCGGCGGGCGGCGGATCGCGGTGCCGCCCGCCGGCACCCGGCCGACGTCCGACCGGGTGCGCGAGGCGCTCTTCTCCGCGCTGGAGCACGACCCCGGCCTCGACGGGGCCGCGGTGCTGGACCTCTGCGCCGGCTCGGGCGCGCTCGGGCTGGAGGCGCTCTCCCGGGGCGCGGCGCACGCGCTGTTCGTCGAGTCGGACCGCCGGGCCGCCGGCGTGCTGCGGCGCAACGTCGAGCAGGTCGGGCTGCCCGGCGCCACCGTGCGCGCCGCCACCGCGTCCTCGGTGCTCGCCGGCCCCGCCGACCGCGCCTACGACCTCGTGCTCGCCGACCCGCCCTACGACGTGCCGGACGCGAGGTGGCCGCGTGGCTCGCCGCGGCCGCGGCGCACGGCTGGCTCGCCGAGCACGCCACGGTGGTGGTCGAGCGCGCCGGGCGCGGCGGTGCCTTCCCCTGGCCGGCGCCCCTGAAAGGGGTGCGTGAGCGCCGTTACGGAGACACCGTGCTGCACATCGCGCTCCGGTACGGTCCGGGCTCGTGAGGCGTGCGGTCTGTCCCGGCTCGTTCGACCCGCCGACCAACGGGCACCTCGACGTGGTGGCGCGGGCGGCGGGGCTCTTCGACGAGGTCCTCGTGGCGGTGCTCGTCAACAAGAGCAAGAAGAGCATGTTCACCGTGGACGAGCGGATGGCGATGCTCGGCGAGATCACCGGGGAGTACCCGAACGTCCGGGTCGGCTCGTTCGCCGGGCTGCTCGTGGACTACTGCCGGGCCAACGACATCCGCGCGATCGTCAAGGGCCTGCGCGCCGTCACGGACTTCGACTACGAGCTGCAGCAGGCGCAGATGAACCAGCGCCTCTCCGGCGTCGACACGCTGTTCATCCCGACCAGCCCGGAGTACTCGTTCGTCTCCAGCTCGCTGGTCAAGGAGGTCGCGACGTACGGCGGGGACGTCGCGCACCTGCTCCCGCCGAGCGTCCACGCGCGGCTCCTGGAACGCATCGCCGAACGCGCCTGAACCGCGGGCCGTCACCCGTTCGGAACTTGACACGCGCGGGCGACGCGCAATTCGCGGCGCGTTCCGGTGGCGGTGAGAGGATGCCCACCGTGTACCGGGTCTCGAATCGCTCGACGCGCTGGTGACGGTCGTCGAGGAGGCGCGCGGCGTCCCGATGACCTCGAACTGCGTCGTTCCCCGCGGTGACGTGCTCGAACTGCTCGACGACGTGCGCGAGGCGCTGCCCGGCGAGCTGGACGACGCGCAGGACGTGCTCGACCGGCGCGACGAGCTCCTCGACGAGGCGGCGCAGGAGGCCGAGCAGACCCGCACCTCGGCGCGGTCGGAGGCCGACCAGCTCCTCGCCGACGCCCGCGCGGAGGCCGACCGGATGGTGGCCGAGGCGCGGGCCGAGGCCGAGCAGACCCTCGCGCGGGCCCGGCACGAGGCCGAGCGGGCGGTCGCCGAGGGCCGCCGCCAGTACACCGAGCTGACCGACCGTGCCCAGGCCGACGCCGACCGGCTCGCGCAGGCCGGGCGCGCCGCGCACGACCGGTACGTCGCCGACGGGCAGGCCGAGCAGGCCCGGCTCGTCTCGCAGACCGAGGTGGTGCGGGCCGCGCACACCGAGGGCGCGCGCATCGTCGACGCCGCCGACACCGAGGCCGACCGGCTGCGCCGGGAGTGCGACAGCTACGTCGACACCAAGCTCGCCGAGTTCGAGGACACCCTCACCAAGGCGCTGCGCACCGTCACGCGCGGACGCAGCCAGCTCTGGCGCGGCCAGCCGAACGGCACCCCGGCGGCCCGGCGCGGGCGCAGCGGCACCGGGATGGACCTGGTCGACTGACGATCACCGCGGGGCCGGTGACGGCGGAGATCGCGTTACGCTCTGGCGGTGGGAAGCCGTCCGGTCGAACCAGATCCCGCGATCTGGTGGGAGCGCTACGGTCATCGGCTGGAACCGCAGCAGCCAGGGGGAGCAGTGAGTCCGACGGGTGCCGCGCCGCCGTCCCGACCTCATCGCGAGGACGACGGGCCGTCGGCGGGGGAGCTCAGTGCCGAGGCGATCCTGCGGGAGCGGGCCGCCGAGCCGGCCACGGGCTGGCGCCGCGCGTTGCTCAAGGCCACCGGCGGGCTGGTCAACCCGGGGCCGAGCCAGGCCGAGGTGCAGCGCCGCGAGCTGCTGCACCGCATCCGCACGCCGCTGATCCGCTCGCACCGCATCGCCGTCAGCTCGATCAAGGGCGGGGTCGGCAAGACCACCGTCACCGCGCTGCTCGGGCTCGTCATGGCGGAGAACCGGGCGACCGCGTGATCGTCCTCGACGCGAACCCGGACGCCGGCACGCTCGCCGACCGGCTCACCGGCGAGTCGTCGGTGACGGTGCGGGAGCTACTGCGCGACCTCGACCGGATCAACTCCTGGACCGAGGTCTCGCGCTACACGAGCCTCGCCGGCCGGCTGCAGGTGCTCGCGTCCGAGCAGGACCCGGCGTCCAGCGACGCGTTCAGCCGCGAGGAGTACCAGCACATCTGCGCGCTGCTGGACCGGTTCTTCAACATCATCGTCACCGACTCGGGCACCGGGCTCGTGCACTCCGCGATGGAGGGCACGCTCAAGCTCGCCGACAGCCTGATCGTCGTCGGCGCGCCCACCGTCGACGGTGCCGGGCGGGCGAGCAAGACGCTCGACTGGCTGCACGCGCACGGGCACTCGACGCTGGCCACCGACGCCGTCGTCGTGCTGTCGTGCGACCGGACCAGCGCCGACGTCGACCTCGGCCGCATCCGCGACCACTTCGCCGGCCGCAGCCGGGCCGTCATCGAGATCCCGCACGACCCGCACCTCGCCACCGGCGGCCGCATCGAGCTGGGCCGGTTGCGGCCCGCCACGGTCGACGCGGTCTACCGGCTCTCCGCCCTGATGGCCGAGCGGTTCGTCACCTGAACGGGCGAGCGGGCGGTACCCTCTGCGCTGCGGTGATCATCGGGGGACCAAGAGGGGGGTCGCGATGACGGAGCCGGATCTCGTCCCGGACAAGGACTTCATGGCCGTGGCGGAGCAGACCGCCGGCCGGGCGTCCGAGCTGAGCGAGGAAGCGATCGTCAAGTTCCGCGCCGAACGCCCGGAGCACGGCTGGCGCGTGGCGCTCTACAAGGCGCGGGCGGGCTGGTCAACCCGGGGCTCGGGGCGGCCGAACGGGCCCGGCGGGACCAGCAGCGCCGCGTCCGCCGCGCGCTGCCGGGGGCGCACCGGATCGCGGTCAGCTCGATCAAGGGCGGGGTCGGCAAGACCACGGTGTCGGCGTGCCTCGGGCTGATGCTCGCCGAGCACCGCGGCGACCGGGCCATCGTGCTCGACGCCAACCCGGACGCCGGCACGCTCGCCGACCGGCTCTCCGGCGACACCTCGGTGACCGTGCGGGACCTGCTCAACAACCTCGGCGCCGCCGACGCGCTCACCGACGTCGCCCGCTACACCAGCCTCGCCGGGCGGCTGCAGGTGCTCGCGTCCGAGCAGGACCCGGCGATGAGCGAGGCGTTCAACCGCGACGAGTACGAGCGCGTGTGCAAGGTGCTCGCCCGCTTCTACAACATCATCATCACCGACTCCGGCACCGGGCTCGTGCACTCCGCGATGGAGGGCACGCTCGCGCTGGCCGACAGCCTCGTGATCGTCGGCGCGCCGACCGTCGACGGCGCCAGCCGGGCCAGCAAGACGCTCGACTGGCTCATCGCGCACGGCCACGAGGCGCAGGCGGCCGGGTGCGTCGTCGTGCTGAGCTGCGACCGGACGAGCTCCGAGATCGACGTCCCGCGCGTGCGCGGGCACTTCGAGGCCCGCTGCCGCGCGGTCGTGGAGATCCCGCACGACCCGCACCTCGCCACGGGCGGGCGCATCGAGCTCTCGCGGCTGCGGCCGGCCACGCAGGACGCGTTCCTCGGACTCGCGGCGCTGCTGGCCGACGGGTTCGGCGCGCGGCCGGCGGCGCCGGTCGGCTGACCGGCGGGCCACCACCTGGGCGTGCTGGGCGGTTCCCGGGGCAGGTCGCTCCGCTGGGGCCGGCGCCCTGGTCGGTTCGGCGCGGACTCCGCGCCCCGGTCGCCTGCGAACCCACCGGGTCGGGCCCGCCACCCGGGGGCGTCGCCTGCGCCCGATCCGACGGGGACGGCCCACCACCCGCGGGTGATGGGCCGTTCCGGAGCGTCCCGGGCGGGGTCAGCCGTCGCCGGACCCGCCGTTGTCGCTGCGCCCCGGTCACCCGCACCTCCGGCTCCTCGATCAAGGGCGAACACCCCGCCCGC
>MKJX01000186.1 GCA_001942415.1 Pseudonocardia sp. CNS-139 | reverse complement strand
GCTGCAACCGCCGGACGGGCGGTACCAGGTCGGCTCGGGGCTGCGCCGCGGCGACGGCACGGACGAGGGCGGCGCGGCGCGCGGCGCCGGGACGGGCAGCACCGGGATCACCGGGGCGGGCGCCACGACCGGCAGGCCGGGGACCGGCAGAGGCGCCGCGGCGCCGGGCGCCGCCGGGTCGGGTGCGCCGAGCGCGGCCAGCCGGGCCAGCGCCGCGACCTCGGCCGGGTTCACGAGCTGCGCGTCCGTGCCCCACGCGGGAGCAGGCTCGGGTGCGACCGGCGAGCCGGTGCCGCGGTGCCCCGCGGCCTGGACGTTCCCGGCGGCCGCGGTGCCGTCGCCGGCGGGCAGCAGCACGACCACGGACGCGCTGGCCGCGGAGACGGCCGCGACCGCCGTCGCGGCGAACCACGGCGCCGGGCGCGCGGGCACGTGCCGCCGTCGGCGGTGGGCCCGGCGTCCGACGAACGGCATCGACGCCGTCGCGGCGGCCTCGCGGCGCACGAGCGCCTCGACACTGATGCCGACCGGCAGGCCCGCGGCGCGCGCGGCTGCCCGCCCGGTGGCGGCATCGTCACGGTACGTACTCACGTTCAGGACTCCCGGGGAGCTGGGGCGTCTGAGCGATCGACACTTACACCCGAAAGGGTGGCATGTCCTTACCGACTCTAACTAGCCGTGACTACAGAGGTTGCGCGCGGGGGACGTGCGTCACCCCGATGCGAGCGTTTCGACTGCACCCTGTGATTTCACGACTCCGGAGCGTCCCGCACTACGTCTCTTCGGCGGGCAGCCCGGCGAGCACTCGGCCGAACACGATGCTCAGGACGTCCAGATCGGCGGGTGTCAGCCGGTCGAACACGTACTGCCGGACCGCCTCGACGTGCCCCGGCGCGGCCGCCTCGATCGCCGCACGGCCCGCGGCCGTCAGCCGGACCATCGAGCCGCGCGCGTCCTCCGCGCACTCCTCGCGCACGACGAGGCCACGCCGCTCCATGCGGGCGATCTGGTGGGAGAGCCGGCTGCGCTCCCAGCCGACCGCCCGTCCCAGCTCACGGGCGCGCAGCACGCCGTGCTCGCTCTCGGAGAGCGGGACGAGCAGCGTGAACTCCGCGGCGGACAGCCCGCCGTCGCGGACGAGGAGCCGTTCCAGCTCGGCCGGCACGCGCCGCTGGACGTCGATCCAGGCCCGCCAGACGCGCGCCTCCCGCTCGTCGAGCCACCGCGGTTCGCCCACAGCCGCAGGTTACCGCGATGTTGATGCGTCACGTACCGCTGGTGGGCGGGTGGCTCAGCAGGACGGGCTCGGTGTCGGCCCGGGCCTCCGCGCGGCGCACGTCGGCCTCGGCCTCGCGCACGTCCCGCACGGCGCGGACGAGGTCCTCGACGGTCGGGCGCCGCACCGGCTCCGGCCGCCGCTGCAGGCGCATGACCAGCAGCGTCGCCAGCCCGGCGATCACGGGAAGGGCGAAGAGCGACACGTAGCCAGGTACATCGTGGTGAGCAGCCACAGCAGCATCACGCCGACCATCAGACCGCCGCCGAGGATCAGCAGGAGCAGTTGCTGCCAGCTCTCCAGCGGACCCCGTGCGGCCGGGACGGCTGCCGCGGCGGCGCGCAGCTCCTCGCAGCGCGCCGCCGCGGCCTGTGCGTCGTGCTCGGCGTCCTCGAGCGCCCGCGCGGTGCGGACCGCCGAGGAATCGCCCTGTCGGCGTGGCCGTGCGGCCGCGCCCCGGCCCGTGGCCGACTGCAGTCCCATGGGCAACCCCGATCGTTCGGCTCCCACGATGACCGGCGATTACCCCGTGGCGGCCGAGGCACGAGTCGCACGATCCGGTGGAGCTCCCCGGGCTGCCCCTCGATCCTCCCGATCAGTTCCCCGGCCGCGGTGCGGGCGGCGGAGGGGGCGGTGACGGTTGTGGACGTCCGTTTCCGGTGCACATCTGAATCACCTCGCTACCTGCCGGTTTGCGGCGGCTCTCGCAGGATCGCCGGGCGCGGGCCCCGGAGGCTACCCCCTAAGGGACGAACGTCGCACACGGGCCGCAACGAAGGGCAACCGGTCGCTGCGGCATCCGGGCGACACACGATCAGGCGACGATCAGCCCGATTCCGTTCGGTACCAGGCGCGGAACCGGACCGGACGGCCCGTCCACGATCGTGCGCCGATCAGATCCACCGCACACACCTCCCGGCCTCGGCACACATGTTCTGCCGTGTGTGCCGAGTGCCGGAGGTGTGTGCGGTGGGCGTCAGGGCCCCGTCACCGACCGGATCGGCCGCGCGAAGCGCAGCCCCCGCCCTCCCAAGGGGGGCGACCCCGGCTCCAGCCTATCCGCGGTCGCGGGGGTGGCGGGGTGGTCGCGGGGATCTGTGGACAGCCGCGTGCGAGGTGGACAACTCGGCGCGTCGGGCGGGCTCCGGCCGGCGGCGCGCGGTACACCACCCCGAACGTCAGGCCGGGGAAGTCGTCGCGAGCAGGGCGGCGGCGCGCGGCGGGCGCGGGCCGCGACGTCCGGGCGCGGCTCCGGGAGGATCGCGGCCGCCGTCATCGCGCCCTCGGCCAGCAGCAGCATCTCGTCGGCCAGCGCCTCCGGGTCCCCGCCCGGGTACGCGCGGGAGAGCCCGAGCAGGTACTCGCGGAAGAGCACCTTGTGCCGCTGCACGGCCGCCAGCACGAGCGGGGCGGCGCCGCCGACCTCGCCGAACGCGTTGATGAACGCGCAGCCGCGGAAGTCGGGCTCGGCGAACCACAGCCCGAGCCAGTCGAAGACCGCCAGCAGCCGGTCCCCCGGATCCGTGGCGTGCTCGTCGACGTGGGTGCGCAGCCGGCCGCGCCATCGGGTGTCGCGGGCGTCGAGGTAGGCCGCGACCAGGTGCTCCTTCGACGGGAAGAGCTGGTAGAGCCGCTTGAGCGAGACGCCCGCCGCGGCGCACACCTCGTCCATCCCGACGGCGTGGATGCCGCGGGCGTAGTAGAGCCGCTCGGCGGCGGCGAGCAGGGACCGTTCGGCCTCGCTGCGGTCCACGCCCCTCCCCTTCCACGAGAACGCGCGTTCTCTACGCTACTCCGCAGGCCGAGAACGCCCGTTCTCCGGCGTCTTCGACCGAGGAGTGAGCCATGGCCGGCCGCCCACCCTTCCCGCCGTTCGACGCGACGACCGCAGCCCAGAAGGTCCAGGCCGCGGAGGACGCCTGGAACACC
The DNA here is from genome assembly GCA_001942415.1 of Pseudonocardia sp. CNS-139. Taxonomy (GTDB): domain Bacteria; phylum Actinomycetota; class Actinomycetes; order Mycobacteriales; family Pseudonocardiaceae; genus Pseudonocardia. The sequence continues at coordinate 54,024 of MKJX01000186.1, read as the reverse complement.
CGCGACCCGGAGCGCGTCGCGCTCGCGTACACGGAGGACTCCGTGTGGCGCAACCGCGACCGGCACGTCGTCGGGCGCCCGGGGATCGTCGCCTTCCTCACCGAGAAGTGGGAGCGCGAGCTCGAGTACGCGCTGCGCAAGGAGCTGTGGGCGTTCGAGGCCAACCGGATCGGCGTCCGGTTCCAGTACGAGAGCCACGACGCGTCCGGCCAGTGGTGGCGCAGCTACGGCAACGAGCTGTGGGAGTTCACCGAGGACGGGCTGATGCGCCGCCGGGAGGCCAGCATCAACGACCGCCCGATCGACGAGTCGGAGCGCCGTATCCACGGCCCGCGCCCCGAGTCGGAGCGGGGCGTCCCCTTCCCGCTCTGGTAGCCGCCGCTCCCCACCGCCGGGAAAGCCACGTTCAGGACGCCAGCCGCCCGGAACGTGGCTTTCCTGGCATCCGGTGGGCGGAACCCCCGTTTGCCCACCACATCCCGGGCTGGGAACGTCTGATGAGCTGCGACGGGGCAGCCGAGAGGTGGTCAGATGTCCGAGATCCCGCCCGGCCAGGCGGCCGACACGGCACGCCTGCTCGGCATCGTCAACGCCAGCTGGATGACCCAGGCCGTCCGGGTCGCGGCCGAGCTGGGGATCCCCGACCTGCTCGCCGACGGCCCGCGCAGCGCCTCCGACCTCGCCCGGGCCTCCGGCACGCACGCCCCGTCACTGCGGCGCCTGCTGCGCGCGCTCGTCACGCTGGACGTCTGCCGCGAGGAGCCCGCCGGGACGTACGCGCTGACGTCGATGGGCCGCCTGCTCCGCACCGACGCCGACGGCTCCGTCCGCTCGTGGGCGATCTACTGGGGCAGCCACGTGTGGAACGAGTGGGCGCACCTCATCGACAGCATCACCACCGGCCGCAGCAGCCGGGAACCGGCGGCCGGGTCGGGCGGGTTCGGTCCGATGGAGGGCGACCCGGCGCTGGCCGCGGTGTTCAACGCGGCGATGGCCGAGATGACCCGGCTCGCCACCCGCGGCATCGTCGCGGGTTACGACTTCAGCGGGTTCTCCCGGATCGCCGACATCGGCGGCGGGTACGGCGAGCTGCTCGGCGCCGTGCTCACCGCGAACCCGGACGCGTCCGGGGTACTGTTCGACCTGGAGCACGCGATCGCGCACGCCCGCCCGCACCTGGAGAAGGCCGGCGTGGCCAACCGCTGCGAGCTGGTGGCCGGCAGCTTCTTCGAGGCGGTCCCGGCCGGCGCCGACGCCTACCTGCTCAAGAGCGTGCTGCACGACTGGGACGACGAGCACTCCCGCGCGATCCTGACGACGGTCCGCCGCGCGGTGGGCGGTTCGGCGCGGCTGCTCCTCGTGGAGCGGCTGATGCCGGAGCACGTCGAGCCGGTCGACGCGCACCGCACGCTCGCCCGCACCGACCTGCACATGCTCGTCGCGCACGCCGCGCAGGAGCGCACCGAGGCGGAGTTCCGGGCACTGCTCGGCGCCACCGGGTTCACCGTCACGGCCGTGACCCCGATCAGCGCCACCGGGATGACCGTGATCGAGGCCGCGCCGGTCTGACCGGTCAGCCGGCGGCTCCGCCGGGCTCCAGCTCCGCCTCCGCGAGCCGGCCGAGGAAACCGGCGATCGTGGCGAGCTGGTCGTCGTCGTAGTCGCGCAGGATCGCGGCGACCCGCTCCGCACGCCCCCGCCGTGTCGCGGACGAGCCGCTCCGGTCGAGCGTGACCAGCACCTTCCGCCGGTCGACGAGCACCTCTTGCGCTCCATGTAGCCGGCCTGCTCCAGCCGGTCGACGACGCCCGCAGGCCGACGACGTTGGCCTCGCACGTGCTCAGCGTCAGCCCGGCGCGGGTGCCGGCGAGGTGGTCGGCCAGCGTCGCCGCCGCCACGTGCCGGCGCGCGGCCTCGCCGATCTCGCGCGTCAGCTCCGCACGCGTCGACTCCTGACGCGACTCTATGGCCGAGCCGAGCCGGGAGCCGCAGTGACCGCCGATCCGACACCCGTCGCCACCGACCCGACCACGCCGGATCCACGGCGGTGGGCGGGGGTCGCCGTGCAGGCCGCCGCGTACGCGGGACTGAGCGGGTTCCTGCTGGTCCTCGCGCTGTGGATGCAGGACGGGCAGGGCTACCCGCCGCTGGTCGCCGGGCTCGTCACCGTCGCGTTCAGCGCGGGGAGCCTGGTGACGGGTCCGGTCGCGGGTCGGCTCACGTTCCGGTTCGGACGCGCGACGGTGGTGGCCGGCTGTCTGTTGTTCGCCACCGGTGTGCTCGGGGTGCTGGCCGCGGCGGCGGCCGCCCCGGCCGGCGTGCCGCCGTGGGCGCTGCCGGGCCTCTTCGCCGTCGGTGCCGCCGCGGTACGCGGGCTCGGCGTCCGGGATCGCCGGCACCACCCAGCAGTTCGGCGGCGCGCTGGGCGTCGCGGTGCTCGGCGCGGTGTTCTTCCCGGCCCTCGCGGCCGGCGGGTACGGGCCGGCGTTCACGGCGAGCGCCGTCGTGACCGCCGCCGCCCTCGCCGGGTGCGCGGTGTTGTGCCTGGTCCTGAGCCCGCGCCCGCAGCCGCAACGCTGACCCGGCCGGGGCGTCAGGTCTGCGCCCCGGCCATGTGGTGCTGCACCGCGATCCGGTCGCCGTCGCGCTCCACCCGCAGCGTCGAGCCGTCGACGACCCCGTCGCGCAGCAGCGCCCGCGCGATGCGGGTCTCCACCTCGCGCGCGATGAACCGGCGCAGCGGCCGCGCCCCGTAGACGGGGTCGTAGCCGGCCGAGGCGATCAGCCGCCGGGCGTCGGCGCTCACCTCGACGGTGAGCCGGCGCTCGGCGAGCCGGGCCCGCAGGTCGGCGAGCATCAGCTCGACGATCTCCTCGATCTGCGCCGGCGCGAGCGGGGTGAACAGCACGATGTCGTCCACCCGGTTGAGGAACTCCGGCCGGAAGTGCGAGCGCAGCTCGCCGAGCACCAGCTCCCGGACCTCGGGCTTGAGCAGCCCGTCCGGCGTGACCCCGTCGAGCAGGTACGGCGAGCCGATGTTGGACGTCATGACGATCACCGTGTTGCGGAAGTCCACGGTGTGCCCCTGCGCGTCGGTGAGCCGCCCGTCGTCGAGCACCTGCAGCAGCGTGTTGAACACGTCCGCGTGCGCCTTCTCGATCTCGTCGAGCAGGATCACCGTGTACGGGCGGCGGCGCACGGCCTCGGTGAGCTGGCCGCCCTCCTCGTACCCGACGTAGCCGGGCGGCGCGCCGACCAGCCGCGACACGGTGTGCCGCTCCTGGTACTCGCTCATGTCGATGCGCACCATGTTGTCCTCGGAGTCGAAGAGGGCCTCGGCGAGCGCCTTGCCCAGCTCCGTCTTCCCGACGCCGGTCGGGCCCAGGAAGACGAACGACCCGGTCGGCGCCGCGGGTCCTTCACCCCCGATCGGGCCCGGATGATCGCGTCGGTGACGGCCTGCACGGCCTCGTCCTGGCCGACGACGCGCCGGTGCAGCACCTCGTCGAGGCGCAGCAGCTTCTCCCGCTCGCCCTCGGTGAGCCGGGCGACGGGGATGCCGGTCCAGGCCGCGACGATCTCCGCGATCTCCTCGGGCGTGACGACCTCGCGCAGCAGCCGGTGCTCGCCCTGCTTGGCCGCGAGCCGCTCGCTCTCGCCGGCGAGCTTGCGCTCCAGGTCGGCGAGCCGGCCGTAGCGCAGCTCGGCGGCCCGGTCGAGGTCGTAGGCGCGCTCGGCCTCCTCGACGTCGCGGCGCACCTGCTCCAGCTCCGTGCGCAGGTCCTGGACGCGCCGGATCGCGTGCCGCTCGGCCTCCCACTGCGCGCGCATGGCGTCGGACTCGGCGCGCAGGTCAGCCAGCTCGCGGCGCAGCTGGTCGAGCCGGGCGACGGACGCCGGGTCGTCCTCCTTGCCCAGCGCGGCCTCCTCGATCTCCAGCCGCATGACCTTGCGGGTGACCTCGTCCAGCTCCGCGGGCATCGAGTCGATCTCGGTGCGCAGCCGCGCGCACGCCTCGTCGACGAGGTCGATGGCCTTGTCGGGCAGGAAGCGCTCGGTGAGGTAGCGGCGGGAGAGCGTCGCCGCGGCGATCAGCGCGCCGTCGAGGATGCGGACGCCGTGGAAGACCTCCAGCCGCTCGCGCAGCCCGCGCAGGATCGACACCGTGTCCTCGCCGCTCGGCTCGTCCACGGGCACGGGCTGGAAGCGGCGCTCCAGCGCGGCGTCGGACTCGACGTGCTTGCGGTACTCGTCCACCGTGGTGGCGCCGATCATGTGCAGCTCGCCGCGGGCGAGCATCGGCTTGAGCATGTTGCCGGCGTCGATGGCGCCCTCGGCCGCGCCCGCGCCGACGACGTTGTGCAGCTCGTCGACGAACAGCAGGATGCGCCCCTCGGCGGCCTTCACCTCGGCGAGCACGGCCTGCAGCCGCTCCTCGAACTCGCCGCGGTACTTCGCGCCGGCGAGCAGCAGGCCCAGGTCCAGCGCGAAGATCGTGCGGTCGCGCAGGCCCTCGGGCACGTCGCCGTGCACGATCCGCTGCGCGAGCCCCTCGACGATCGCGGTCTTGCCGACGCCGGGGTCGCCGATGAGCACCGGGTTGTTCTTGGTCTTGCGGGAGAGGATCTGCACCACGCGGCGGATCTCCGCGTCCCGGCCGATCACGGGGTCGAGCCGGCCGGCGCGGGCCGACGCGACGAGGTCGGTGCCGTACTTGGCGAGCGCCTCGTAGGTGCCCTCCGGCGTCGCCGAGGTGACCCGCTGGTTGCCGCGCACCCGGGTGAGCGCGTCGAGGAACCGGTCGCGCGTGCGCCGTGGCGGGCGAGCACCCGCCCGGCCGGGCTGCCCGAGCCCTCGTCGGCGAGCGCGACGAACAGGTGCTCGACCGAGACGTACTCGTCCTTCATGCGGGCGGCCTCGCGCTCGGCCGTCTCGATCAGCCGGGCGAGCCTGCGCGTCACCGCGACCTCGCCGGGCCGGGTCGCCGGGTGGGTGGTGCGCGGCTTGCGGGCGATCTCGGCCTCGACGTCGGCGCGCAGCGCGACCTCGTCGACGCCCGCCGCGGTCAGCAGCCGGGGCACGAGCCCGTCGGGCTGTTCGAGGAGCGCGAGCAGCAGGTGCTCGCCGTCGACCTCGGGGTTGCCGGCCCGGGTCGCGACGTCCTGCGCGGCCGACAGGGCCTGCTGGGACATCTGGGTCAGCCGGTTCAGGTCCATGGCGCGGTCGGCTCCTCGGGATGCTCGGGATGGTCGGCGTCGGGGTGGCCGGCCGCCTGGGCGCGCAGCGCGGCCTCCAGCCGGTCGATGCGGTCGAGCAGGTCGGCGACCAGCCCGAGCGCGGCGTAGTTGAGCGGCAGGGTGGCGCGCAGCCGCTGCAGCCGCGCGACGCGGCGACCTGCGCCGGGCCGAACCACAGGCCGCCGCCGCGGTCGCGCACGGCCGGGACCAGGCCGAGCGCGACGAACCGGCGGACGAGCTCGGGGTGCATCCCGCAGCGGCGGGCGAACTCGTCCAGGTCGAGCCGGCCGCGGGGCGACCGGACGAGCAGGTAGCGCGGCGCGGTCACCCGGCCTCCTCCCGCGGGTCGAAGGTGGACGCGGCCGCGAGCTGCGCGAACAGCTCGCGTTCGCGGTCGGTGAGCCGGCCGGGCACGGTGATCGCGATCTCCGCGTAGAGGTCGCCGGCCCGGCCGCGCCGGCCCGGCATGCCCTCGCCGCGCAGCCGCAGCCGCCGTCCGGTGGAGCTGCCCGCCGGGACGGCGACCTTGCGCTCGCCCCCGGGGGTGGTGACCGGCACGGTCGCGCCGAGCGCGGCCTCCCACGGCGCCAGCGGCAGCGTCACCGTCAGGTCCTTGCCGCTCACCCGGTAGCGCGGGTGCGGCCGCAGCCGCACCACGAGGTAGAGGTCGCCGGGCGGACCGCCGCCGAGCCCGCGCCCGCCCTCGCCGGAGAGCCGGATGCGCTGCCCGTCGGTGACGCCGGGCGGGATCGTCACGGTGTAGGTGCGCGGCCCGTCGCCGCCGTCGAGCGGCACGGGCCGGCGCCCGCCCCGGTACGCCTCCTCCACGGTGAGCGGCAGCTCGGCCTCCTGGTCGGCGCCGGCCACCCGACCGCCGCCGGCCCGCGCGCCGAACATCTCGCCGAGCAGGTCCTCCAGGTCGACGCCGCCGAAGCCGGACCCGCCCGTCGTCCAGGTGGTCCGGCCGGGACCGGAGCCGAAGCCCGGCCCCGTCGCGGCCCCGACGCGTTCCTCCCAGTCGTCCGGGACGTTGCGGAAGTCGTCGCCGAAGCGGTCGTAGCGCCTGCGCAGCCGCGGGTCCGCGAGCACCCGGTAGGCCTCGTTGATCTCCTTGAACCGCTCCTCGCGCCCGGATCGTGGTTGACGTCGGGGTGGTTGGCGCGCGCGAGCCGCCGGAACGCCTGCTGCAGCTCGTCGGGTCCCGCGTCGCGGCCCACCCCGAGCACCGCGTAGTAGTCACGCGCCATCCGGCCGGTCCTCCTGCTGCTGGGCCACCAGTACGGACGCCGCGCGCAGCTGGCCGTCCGGGCCGCCGTAGCCGGGCCGGACGACCGCGGCCACCGCGCCCGGCGGCACCCCGGCCGCGTCCGCGTCGACCACACCGACGACCTCGTGCCGGCTCGGGTCGAACGGCACCCCGGTGGCGTCGTCGCGCCGGTAGCCGAGCCCGGCCAGCACCGCGACGGCCCCGTCGCGGACCGCCCGCACCCCCTCGGCGAGGGGATCCGGGCCGGCGTGCTCCAGCGCCCGGTCGACGTCGTCGAGCACCGGCAGGAACGCCCCCGCCACTCGCGCGCGCTCCTGCTGCCGGGCGCCGGCCAGCTCGCGGGCGTGCCGCTTGCGGGTGTTGTCGAGGTCGGCCGCGGCCCGCCGCCAGCGGTCCTCCAGCTCGGCGGCGGTCGGCCCGGCCCCGGTCCCGATCTCGGCCGGCCGGGAGTCCTGCTGCTGCGCAGGCTCGGTCATCGCGCTCAGCTCCGGTCGAACTCCGCGTCGATGACGTCGTCGCCGCCGGTGCCCGGGCCGCCCCGGTCGCCGGCCGCCGCGAGCCCGGCGAGCACCTGTTGCAGCTCGCCCGTCAGCTCGCGCACGCGGTCGAGCGGGGCCCGGTCGTCCACGGCCTTGCGGGCGTCGGCGACGAGCAGCTCGGCGCGCGCCCGCTCGTGCGGAGGCGCCGCGTCACCGAGGGCGTCCAGCTGCCGCTGCACCTGGTAGGCGACGCCGTCGAGGTCGTTGCGGGCGTCCACCTCCTGCCGGGACCGCTGGTCGGCCTGCCGGTTGCGCTCGGCCTCCGCCACCATGCGCTCGATCTCGGACTGGTCGAGGTTGGTCGACTCGGAGATCGTGATGCCCTGCTCGGCGGCGGTGTCGCGGTCGCGGGCGGTGACGGACAGGATGCCGTTGGCGTCGATGTCGAACGTGACCTCGATCTGCGGGCCGCCGCGCGGCGCCGGGCGGATCTCGGTGAGCTGGAACCGGCCGAGCACGCGGTTGTCGGCGGCCATCTCCCGCTCGCCCTGCAGCACCACGACGTCCACCGCGGGCTGGTCGTCGGCGGCCGTGGAGAACGTCTCGCCGCGGCGCACCGGGATCGTCGTGTTGCGCTCGACGATCCGGGTCATCACTCCGCCCTGCGTCTCGACGCCCAGCGAGAGCGGGGTGACGTCGAGCAGCAGGACGTCGGACACCTCGCCCTTGAGCACGCCCGCCTGGATGCCCGCGCCGATCGCGACGACCTCGTCGGGGTTGACCGACATGTTCGGTTCCTTGCCGCCGGTCAACTGCCGCACGAGCTTCTGGACGGCCGGGATGCGCGTCGAGCCGCCGACGAGGATGACCTCGTCGATGTCGTCGCGCCGACCTTCGCGTCGGCCATCGCCTGCCGCACCGGCGCCAGCGTCCGGTCCACGAGATCGGCCGTGAGCTGCTCGAACGTCGAGCGCATGAGCGTCGACGTGAGGTGCTTGGGCCCATTGGCGTCCGCGCTGATGAACGGCAGGTTCACCTGGGTCTGGGTGACCGAGCTGAGCTCGACCTTCGCCTTCTCCGCGGCCTCCTGCAGGCGTTGCAGCGCCTGCGGGTCGGCGCGCAGGTCGATCCCGTTCTCCTGCTGGAACGCGTCGGCGAGGTGGTCGACGAGGCGGCGGTCGAAGTCGTCGCCGCCGAGGTGGGTGTCGCCCGCGGTGGCCCGCACCTCCACGACGCCGTCGCCGACGTCGAGGATGCTGACGTCGAACGTGCCGCCGCCGAGGTCGAAGACCATCACGGTCTCGTTCTGCCGCTTGTCCAGGCCGTACGCGAGCGCCGCGGCCGTCGGCTCGTTGATGATCCGCAGTACCTCGAGCCCGGCGATCTTCCCGGCGTCCCGGGTGGCGGTGCGCTGGGCGTCGTTGAAGTACGCGGGCACGGTGACGACCGCCTCCGTGACGCGCTCGCCCAGGTGGCGCCCGGCGTCGTCGGCGAGCTTGCGCAGGATCTGCGCGGAGATCGCCTCGGGCGCGTACGTCTGGTCGCGCACCCGGATGCGCGCGAGGCCGTTCTCGTCGGGGACGACGTCGTAGGTGACCTGCGCGGCCTCCTCCTCGACCTCCTCGAACCGGCGGCCGATGAACCGCTTCACCGAGTAGACGGTGCTTCGGGTTGAGGACGGCCTGCCGGCGCGCGAGCTGACCCACCAGCCGCTCGCCGGTGTCGGTGAAGGCCACCACCGACGGTGTCGTGCGCGATCCCTCGGCGTTCGGGACGACGACGGCCTCGCCGCCCTCCCACGCCGCGATCACCGAGTTGGTCGTGCCGAGGTCGATCCCCACCGCACGTGCCACGTCAGGCCTCCGATTCGTCGTCACGGCGTCGTACGACCGTGGCAACGGCGACCGGCGGGACGCATCGGTCCGCCGGATGCAACCCCGCGGGGTCCGTTCACCCTGGCAGGCCGAGGCGGTCGGGCATGATCGACGGCGAACGGGGCCGAGCGAGGGAGACGTCATGGCGGGGTCCGCACCGGAGGGCGACCTGACCGGCTGGACCCGCACGCCGTTCACCGGCGCCGGGATCACGCACGACCGCTACGAGAAGGGCACCGGCCCCGGCGTCGTGCTGCTGCCCGAGGTCCCGGGCATCACCCCGCCCGTGCTCGGGCTGGCCGAGCACCTCGTCGGCGCGGGCTTCACGGTGGCCGTCCCGTCGCTCTACGGCGTGCCGGGCCGGGCCGAGACCCCGGGCTACGTGTTCGGCACGATGGTCCGGCTGTGCGTGGCCGCCGAGTTCGCCGCGTTCGCGAACGACCGCCGCCGCCCGGTCGCCGACTTCGTCCGGGCGCTGGCCCGCGACCTCGCCGCCCGCACGCCCGGGCCCGGGGTCGGGGTGATCGGCATGTGCTTCAGCGGCGGGTTCGCGCTGGCCGCCGCCGTCGACGACGTGGTACTCGCGCCGGTGCTCAGCCAGCCGTTCGTGCCGCTGCCGGTCTCCGCGTCCCGCCAGGCGGACGCGGGCGTGTCGGCCGGGGAGCTGGACCGCGTCGCCGAACGCACCGCCGACGGGCTGTGCGTGCTCGGGCTGCGGTTCAGCGGCGACCGGCTCGCGCCCCCCGACCGGTTCGCGACGCTGCGGGCCCGGCTCGGCGCGGCGTTCGAGGTGATCGAGATCGACTCCTCGCCCGGCAACGCCGCGGGCCTCCCGCGCAGCGCGCACTCGGTGCTGACCCGGGAGGTCCGGGACGTCCCCGGCCACCCCACGATCGCCGCCCGCGCCCGGGTGACGGAGTTCCTGCACGAGCGGCTCGCCCCGCCCGTGTGACGGACGGCGGGCGCCGGCGGGCGCCCGGCTCGCGCTGGCCGTACCCGCCGGTATCCAGGACGGGCGAGCCGCACAGCGCGCTGCGGGTATCCGTGGGCGAGCGCACCGGCCGCCCCGCGGCCGCGCAGCCGGCCGCCGAGTTCATGGCCGCGCGCACACCCCCGCCCTCCCAAGGGGGGCGACCCCAGGTCCAGCCTATCCACGCCCGGGTCCCGCTCGGGGTGGTCGGCGAAATCTGTGGACAACCGGCCGCGAGGTGGACAACTCGGCGCGTAACGACCTCGCGCTCGCCCAGCACCCGGGGACGTCGTCACGCCGTCCGTGCCGCTGGACCTGCTCCGGGAAGACGTGCGGCGCCGCTGACGCTGGACGGACGCCACGCACAGCGAGACCATGGGTGCGCACGGCGACAACACCGATCCGGGGAGGGTCTCATGCTGCGGAGCACCAACTGCGGTTGCGGCACGTCGGGCTGCAGCACGCCCGACGAGTGACCGACCGCACGACCACCGAGGGCCGGTCTGCTGCGAGGCGGGCCGGCCTTCCGCGGTGAACCCCGGAGAAGAGGCCAGTACCTGACCGCTTCCGCTGAGAGTCTCCGTGCATGACCCCGACCGTCCTCGGCGCCCGGGCGCTGAACCGCGCCGCACTCGCCCGTCAGCTGCTGCTCGACCGCGCGGACGTCCCCGTCCTGGACGCCGTCGCGCACCTCGGCGGGTTGCAGGCCCAGGAGCCGCAGGAACCGTTCGTCGGGCTGTGGTCGCGGCTGCGGGCGTTCGACCCGGCGGCGCTCTCCGGGCTGCTCGCCGACCGGAAGGTCGTGCGCACCCACCTCATGCGCCGCACCGTCCACCTCGTCACCGCGGACGACGCGCTGGCCTGGCGGTCCCGGCACGACGCGATGCTGCGGCAGCGGGCGCTGGGCGTGTACCGGCGCGAGCTGGACGGCGTCGACCTCGGGGAGCTGGCCGCGGCCGGCGCCGAGCTGATGGGCGACGGCACGCCGCGTTCCATGGGCGAGGTCGGACGGGCGCTCGCGGGGCGCTGGCCCGCTCCCGGAGCGCGGGTGCTCGGCGAGATCGTGGTCGCCACGCTCGTCCCGACGGTGCAGCTGCCGCCGCGCGGGCTCTGGCGCACGTCGGCCGGGGTGCGGAACCTGCCGATGGCGGCGTGGCTGGGCCGCCCGGCCGACCCGCCCGCGCCGGACGGGACCGACCCCGTCGGGGAGGCGCTGGTCCGGCGCTACCTCGCCGCGTACGGGCCCGCGGCCACCGCCGACCTGCGCGCCTGGAGCGGCCTGGCCGGGCTGCCGCACGCGGTGCGGGCGGTCCGGGACGAGCTGGTCTGCTTCCGCGACGAGCGCGGCCGCGAGCTGCTCGACCTCCCCGGCGCGCCGCGGCCCGACCCGGACACCCCGGCCCCCGTGCGGTTCCTCCCCGCGTTCGACAACGCGATCCTCGGCTACGACGACCGCAGCCGCATCGTCGACGACGCCCACCGCGGCCTGTCGGTGGCGGGCGAGCGGGCCGTGCTCGTGGACGGCCGGGTGGCCGCGACGTGGACTGTGGAGCCCGGCGGCACCGTCGTCGTCACGCCGCTCGTCCCGATCTCCCGGACCGACCGCGACGCCGTCGCCGAGGAGGGCAGGCGGGTCGCGGCGTTCCTGTCCGACGGCGAGCACGACGGCGTTCGCGTGTGATCCCCCGGGGGCGTCCCTCTAGGCTTTCGTCAAGTGGGGGGACGCGCGGGAATCGCCGCATCGCTGGTCACGCTCGGCGCGCTGCTGGCGGGGTGCACCGCTGCCCCGGACCCCGCGCCCGCACCGCCCCCACCACCGCTGACCGCGCAGGTCACGGCCCCGGCGGCGGCCACCACGGTGCTCGCCGCGACGACCCGGGCGCCCTCGCGGTGGCTGCCAGCGCGGCCCTCTTCGCCGCGGCCCCGGTGGTCGTGCTGGCGGCGGCCGACGACCCCGCCGCGCAGGAGACCGCGGCCGGGCGGGCCGAACGGCTCGGCGCGCCGCTGCTCCTGACGCCCGCCGCGACCTCCGCTGCGGACGACCCGGCCGGCGTGGCGGCCGAGCTGGTCCGGCTGCGCCCCGAGGCAGTGCTGACCGTCGGCCCCGGCGCCGCCGTGTGGGCCGCCGGGCGCGAGGGCCCGCGCACCACCACTGCGGACGCGACCGCCCTGCCCGCCGTCGCCGCCCCCGCCGCGCAGCCGTCGACGCTCGTCCTGACCGACGGCGGGCCCGGCCGGCTCGCGGCCACCGCCACCGCCCGTGCGTCCGGCGGCACCGTCGCGGTCGTGCCCGGCGGCGACCCGCGCGTCCTGCCCGCCGGGGCGCCGCCGCCGTTCCCGGCCGGCGCACCGCCCGCCCACGTGGTGGCGCTCGGTACCCCGTTCGGCGCCCCGGACGTGCTGGAACGGCGCCTCGCCGTCGCCGCGACCGGCGTCCAGCTCCCGGGCGGCGGGCAGGTCCTCTTCCCCGGACGGCGCATGGTCGCGCTCTACGGCCACCCCGGCACGCCGTCCATGGGCGTGCTCGGCGAGCAGGCGTCGAGGCGTCGATCCGCCGCGCCCAGGCCCTCGCCGCCGAGTACCGGCCGGTCGCCGACGGGCCGGTGGTGCCCGCGTTCGAGATCATCAGCACCGTGGCCGACGCCCACCCCGGGCCGGACGGCGACTACTCCGCCGAGGCCGGCGTCGCCGAGCTGCGGCCCTGGGTGGAGGCCGCGCGCACGGCCGGCGTCTACGTCGTGCTGGACCTGCAGCCCGGCCGCACCGACTTCCTCACCCAGGCCCGGCGCTACGCGACCTGCTCGCGCAGCCGCACGTCGGGCTCGCGCTCGACCCCGAGTGGCGGCTGCGCCCCGACCAGGTGCACCTGGCCCAGGTCGGTTCGGTCGGTGTCGACGAGATCAACGGCGTGGCCGCCTGGCTCGCCGACCTGACCCGCAGGCACGCCCTGCCGCAGAAGCTGCTCATGGTCCACCAGTTCCGGCAGGCCATGATCGTCGGCCGGGAACGGCTCGACACCTCCCACGACGAGCTGGCCGTCGTGCTGCACGCGGACGGGTTCGGCGCGCCCGGTGCGAAGCTCGCGACCTGGAACGCCCTGCACCAGGCCGAGCCGGCGGGCGTGCGGTGGGGCTGGAAGAACTTCTACGACGAGGACGCGCCGACGTTCACCCCGGCCGAGACGATGGGGCTGCGGCCGGCGACGCCGGTGTTCGTCTCCTACCAGTGAGCCCCGCCCGGGACGGCGTGCAGGCGGTCGGCCAGGTACGCGCGCACGCCCCGGTCGTCGGCGTTCGGGGCCAGGTAGCCGAGGTAGCCGTCGGGCCGGACGAGCGCCACACCGCCGGCGCCGATGCCGTAGCGCGCGGCGACGGCCCGCCCGCGTCGACGAAACCCTGCGGCGGCGGGTCCGAGGTCGGCGGCACGACGAGCACGACGTTCCCGAGCCCGCCCAGCACCCCGGCGAGCCGCTGCACCGGGCCCGGCTCGGCGCAGCTGGTCAGCAGCAGGTGGCCCGGGCGGCGCAGCATGTCCCCGATCCACGCCTCGGCCCCGGCCGGCGTCCGCAGGCCGGGCACGTCGGGGGCGTGTCCCCGGCGCGGTCGGGCCGGTGGTGCCGGCGACGGCGGGACTGCCCCGGTAGGCGATGTCGGTCTCGGTGAACGCGGTCATGATCCGCCGCTCCACCGGCGAGAGGTGGCCCAGCAGGTGCAGCGCGACGTCGCGCAGGACCTCCGCCGACCCCGTCGCGGTCATGGCCTCGGTCATCCGCTCGGTCTGGCGCACGACCGCGGCGCGACGGGGTGCCGCTCGTCGTGGTAGGAGTCGAGCAGCCGCGCATCGGCCCGGCCGGTGGCGACGAGCGCCAGCTTCCAGGCCAGGTTGACCGCGTCCTGGATGCCGGTGTTCATGCCCTGGCCGGCGGCCGGGCTGTGGATGTGCGCGGCGTCCCCGGCGAGCAGCACCCGGCCGTGCCGGTACTGCGGGACCTGCCCGTGGTGCACCTCGAAGTACGTCAGCCAACGCGGCTCCGACAGCCGCCACCACCCGCCCAGCCGCTCGTCGACGAGCCGCTGCGCCGTCTCCAGCGTCGCATCTCGCCCGGCGCGGCGGCGCCACCAGGAACACGAACCGGCAACGGCCACCGGGCATCGGGAACACGCCGCCCAGCCCGTCGGGGTGCGCGAACATGCGCACGGCGTCGGGCGTGAACGGGGTCCGCGCGGCGACGTCGGCGAACAGGAAGTGCCGGCCGCCGAACACACCCTCGATCCGGGTACCGACGGCCGCGCGGACCGCGCTGTGCCCGCCGTCGGCACCGACCACCCACGGGTAGCGGTCCCGGACCGTCCCCGCCGCCGAGGCCAGCGTGACCTCGACACCGGCGTCGTCCTGCGTGAGCCCTTCGAGCGTCACACCCCGCTCGACCACGACACCCAGCCCCGCGGCGTGCTCACGCAACACCGCCTCCGTCTCGGGCTGGGCCAGGTCGAGCACCCACGGATAGCGCGAGTCGACATGGTCGGTGGTGATCCGGACCCGCGGCCGGTCACCACGCCCCGCGTACACCTCGACCGCGGTCTGCGGCTGCGCCCGCCGCCTCACCTCGGCGAGCACACCCATCGCGGCCAGGTGCTCCTGCGTGCGCGGATGGACCGTCACCGCGCGCGACTGGGTCGTCGGCTCCGCCAGCGCGTCGACCACCCGCACCCGCGCGCCCTGCCGCACCAGCTCACACGCCGCGGCCAGCCCCACCGGCCCGGCCCCGACGACGAGCACGGTCCCTGCCGCGGTGTTGCTGGGGTCGCTCATCGGTCCTCCCGGGGTGCTCGCTCAGGCACCGGCCCGGGTACCCGCGGCGACGCCGGTCAGGCCGGGACGAGCACCGGTTTCACCGTGGTGCCGGCAGCGGCGTCACGCTCCGCGTCGGCGATCGCGGCCAGCGGGTACGTCCGGACGAGCCGGTCGAACGGGAACCGCCCCGCCTGCCACAGCCGGATCATGCGCGGGATGAACCGCCGCGGCACGGCGCCGCCCTCCAGGACGAACGTCAGCGACTTCCCGGCCGTGAGGGTCCGCCGCGGCAGCACCAGCTCCCCCGCCGCGACCAGCCCGCACCGCCCCTTCGGGCGCAGCGCCGCCAGCGCCGTGACGACCACCTCGGAGACGCCTGTCGTGTCGAACGCGACGTCCGCGCCGCCGCCCGTCCACGCCACGACCTGCGCGGCGACGTCCGGATCGCGCCCGTCCAGCACGCGGGTCGCGCCCAGCTCCGCCGCCAGCTCCCGCCGCCCGGCGTGCAGCTCGACGGCGACGATCTCGCCGGCCCCGGCGGCGGCCGCCGCCATCACCGCGGCCAGCCCCACCGCGCCGGCCCCGAACACGACGACGCTCGACCCGGCCCGCACGTCCAGCTCGACGAGGACGCGCCGGCGCCGGTCTGCATGCTGCACCCCAGCGGCCCGAGCAGCGGGAGCGGCAGGTCCGGGTCGACCGGCACCGCGTTGCGCTCGGTCGCGATCGCGTGCGACGCGAACGACGACTGCCCGAACCAGCGCGCCGCCACCGGCGCGCCGGCGGCGTCGGTCATCGGGGTGGAACCGTCGGCCCGGAACCCGGCGAAGTTCCGCTCCCGCACCCGCTCGCAGTAGGCCGGCTCGCCGTGGTCGCACCGCGCGCAGGTGCCGCACGAGTCGACGGTGAGCACCACGTGGTCACCGACCACCACGGACGTGACGCCCGGTCCGACCGCCTCGACGACACCCGCGCCCTCGTGCCCGAGCACGATCGGCCCGTCGGGGCCGCTCCCCTCGCGGGGCATCACGTCGGTGTGGCAGAACCCGGCGCCCGCGACCCGCACGAGCACCTAGCCCGGCCCGGGACCGGCCAGCTCGACGTCCTCCACCGAGAACGGCTCGTCCCGTCCCCGCAGCACCGCCGCCTGGACCCGCATCGGACCTCCCCTGCCGCCCGCGGCGGCTCCATGCTCGGCCTCAAGCGCCGAAGTATCTTCTCCCGGCACGGGGTGACGCCGAGGGAGGTCGAGGTTGTCGTCCACACCCGGCGGCGCTGGGTACGGCCCGGAAGGGAGGACACCGAGTGAGCTACGGGATGGGAGACGGGCGTCGAGGTCTCCGACGGCGTGCGAGATGAGGTCACCAGCGGAGGGAGGAACCGATCAACGATGACACCAGAGCAGATTGCCGCCTTGCGCGAACACTACGACAGCACTGACACCTCGGAGGGCTTTGCTGACGGGCACTGGGAGACCGACGTCGAGTCCGACCCCAGGCACGCGGGCGGGCGCAGCCGCAGACGCGGCAGCCACACCGCGACAGGCGCGGCGCCTGAGCGAGGCCAACCAGAGTACGACGTCGGGCCCCGGCGAAACGGTGGAGCCAGGCCCTCATGATCGCCAAACTGGGGCGCTGACCTGGGGTTTTGCTCCTCCGGTTGGACTCGAACCAACAACCCTGCGATTAACAGTCGCATGCTCTGCCGATTGAGCTACGGAGGACCGTCATTTACGGGCGCATGTCCCGTCGGCGGAAACGAGGTTAGCGCACGGCATGCCCACCCGAACGGGCGGGGGTCGGCGCACGGACCGTGAGCGGCGCCGTCAGCGGGGCGGGCGGCGGCCGTTGACCGTGCCGTCCATCCGCGCGCGCACGACACCCGCCGCGCCCTGCACGGCCGGGTGGTCGGCGACGCGCTGGTAGGTGCGCCGGAGCTGCTCGTACCGCTCGCGCCCGGCCTTCGCGCCCAGCACGTAGCCGACGGCCGCACCCAGCAGAAACTTCAGCATCACGTCTCCCGGCTCTGGATCGTTCCCGTTCGCCATCCTGCCCCAGCAGGCGCCGGTCCGGGCGCGCGGCGCGGCTTTCCACGCCGTGGGAAGGTGCACCCATGACGGTGCGGCGCGCGGCGGCGGTGATGGCCGACGGGCGGGAGCTGTTCTACTTCGACGACGTGACCACCGGCCGGGTGCCGCCGCCGGACACCCGGGACCTGCCGCGCGTGGAGCACGCGTCCACCACCCGGTTCGACGTGCTGACCGGCGAGTGGGTGACGATCGCCGCGCACCGCCAGGACCGCACGTTCCTGCCGCCCGCCGACCACTGCCCGCTCTGTCCCACCCGGCCCGGCCCACGAGCCCACCGAGATCCCGGCCGCGGACTACGACGTGGTCGTGTTCGAGAACCGCTTCCCCTCGTTCGCCCGCGACGTCGCCACGGACGTGCCGCCGCACGTCGACGGGGACGCGCTGTGGCCGCAGCGCCCGGCGCTCGGCCGCTGCGAGGTGGTGTGCTTCACCAGCGACCACGACTCCTCGTTCGCCGCGCTCCCGGTCGAGCGGGTGCGCACGGTGATCGAGGCGTGGGCCGACCGCACGGCCGCGCTCTCGGCCACGGACGAGGTCGCGGAGGTGTTCGTCTTCGAGAACCGCGGCACGGAGATCGGCGTCACCCTGCAGCACCCGCACGGCCAGGTCTACGCCTACCCGTTCGTCACACCGCGCGGGCGCCAGCTCGTGCAGCGCGCCGCCGAGCACCACGTCGCGACCGGCGGCGACCTGCTGGCCGACGTGCTCGCCGCCGAACGCAAGGCCGGCATGCGGGTGATCACCGAGGGCGAGCACTGGACGGTGTTCGTGCCCGCCGCGGCCCGCTGGCCGGTGGAGGCGCACATCCTGCCGCACCGGCCGGCACCCGACTTCGCGGCGCTGTCCGGCCCGGAACGCGACGAGCTCGCCCACCTGTACCACGACCTGCTCGGACGCCTCGAACGCTACTTCGGAGAAGGCCACCCACCGCCCTACATCGCAGGCTGGCACCAGTCCCCCGTGCACGCCGGGCGCGAGCTGGTCCGCATGCACCTGCAGCTGTTCTCGCTGCGCCGGGCCCCGGGCAAGCTCAAGTACCTCGCCGGGTCCGAGTCCGGCGCCGGCGCCTGGATCGGCGACGTCACCCCCGAACGCATCGCCGCGCGCCTGCGCGAGCTCGCATGACCTTCCGGGAGCTGTTCGGCCGCGCGCCCGACGGGCGGTGGGCCGCCCCCGGGCGCGTCAACCTCATCGGCGAGCACGTCGACTACGCCCACGGCCTGTGCCTGCCCTTCGCCATCGCGCAGCGCACGGTGGTCGAGGCCGCCGCCCGCGACGACGGCCGGGTGCGCCTGGCCAGCCGGGCCGAGGAGGACGGGTGGGACGGCGCGCTCGCCGACGTGCGCCCCGGCGCGCCGGCCGGTTGGGCGGGCTACGCCGCCGGCGTGCTCTGGGCCCTCCACCAGCGCGGACACGACGTCGGGGGCGTCGACCTGCTCGTCACCGACACCGTCCCGCTCGGCGCCGGGCTCTCGTCCTCGGCCGCCCTCGAATGCGCCGTCGCGCTCGCCGTGAACGACCTCTACGGGCTCGGCCTGGGCGACACCGACCGCGGCCGCGCGACGCTGGCCGCCGCGTGCGTCAGCGCCGAGAACGACGTCGTCGCGCCCGGACCGGCGGCATGGACCAGGCCGCCGCCCTGCTCGCCACCGCCGGCCACGCCCTGCTGCTCGACACGCACACCGGCACCCACCGCCAGGTGCCCTTCGACCCGGCCGCCGACGGCCTGGCCGTGCTCGTCGTCGACACCCGCGTGCGCCACCACCTCGCCGACGGGCAGTACGGGGCCCGCCGGGCCGCCGTCGAGAAGGCGGCCGCCGCCCTCGGCCGGCCCAGCCTGCGCGACGTCCCGCTGGACGCACTCGCGGCACTCGACCCGGAGCTGCTCCCCCGTGCCCGCCACGTCGTCACCGAGATCGCCCGGGTCCGGGAGGCCGTCGCCCTGCTCGACGCCGGGCGGCTCCGCGCGATCGGCCCGCTGCTCGACGCCTCCCACGCCTCGCTGGCCGGCGACTACCAGGTCTCCAGCCCGGAGCTGGACCTGGCCTGCTCCACCGCCCGCGCCGCGGGCGCGCTCGCGCCCGCATGACAGGCGGCGGTTTCGGCGGCTCCGCCATCGCCCTCACCCCGCTGGACCGCCTCGACGCGGTCGCCGACGCCGTCCGCCGGGCGTTCGTGCACGCCGGCCACCGCGACCCCGAGGTCCGCACCGCGGCACCGTCGGCCGGGGCGAGCCGGGTCGGCTGACGCTCAGCCCGGGTTCGGCACGTCGGCCCGGCCGGCCACGACATCCCTGGCCAGGTCGGTCAGCCGGTGGTTGCCGGTGCGCGCGTGGTGGCGCAGCACGCCGAACGCCTGCTCGAGGCCGACGTTGAGCCGCTCGGCGAGCACGCCCTTGGCCTGTTCGATCACCACCCGGCTGGTCAGGGCGCCCTGCAGCTGTTCCACGAGCTGCTCCTGCTCGCGCAGCGCCCGCTGTTGCAGCAGCCCGATCACCGCGACGTCCGTGAACGCGCGGGCGCACCCGGCCGCTCCGGCGTCCAGCGGGCCGGGCGCCGGCGGAAGAGGTTCATCGCGCCGAGCACGTCGGCCCGGCGGCGCAGCGGGAAGGCGTCCACGGCGGAGAACCCGAGCCGGCGCAGCGCCGGGGTGAGCAGCGGCCAGCGCTCGCCGGCCTCCCCGAGGTCGGCGACGTGCACCTGCCGGCCGGTGCGGAAGCTCTCGACGCACGGGCCCTCGTCGAGATGCAGCTGGAACGCTTCGACGAGCCGTACGTCGTCGGACGTCGCGGCGGCGATCTGCAGCGTGCCGTCCCGGCAGCCCAGCACCAGTCCGGCCGCGTCGACCGGCAGCAGCTCGACGCAGCGGTCGGTCAGCCCGTACAGGAGCTCCGCGATGTCGAAGTCCGTGACCAGCGTGTCCGTGAGCTCGACGAGCGCTCCGGTGATCCCATCGCTGTGCATGCCTTGGCCCCGATCCGAGGGACGGGACGCCACCCCGGTGTGGGCCACGTCACTCGCCGAGCCTAGTCGGCCGATGCGGGCTGTCGAGAATCCATCCGACGTTCCCCCGGACGGACGTAGCACGCCGTCGCCCTCGCCGGGTAGATGTGAAGGCGCCGCTCCAGACCCCGGCGGATTCCCGTACCGGAAATGCCGGGCCGTTACCGAGGTGCCCGGTAGGAGCGAGGTGGGCATGTGCACCGGAGTCGGCCGTCCGCAACGACCACAGCGATCGTCGACGCAGGTCGGGCCGCAGGTCCGCATGCCCTGAGCACCACGAGCCCGCATCTCGTGTCTGGGGAGCCGCGAGGTGTTGCCCGCCGTACCGGTCCCGGCCGATGAGCCGGGACCGGTACGGCATTAGACCGATCGGACTAGGTATCCCGACTTCTGCATACAGATCGTCAACATCTCTCTGCGGAGTGTCGCCCGAAAGGCTTGTCATCGCGTCGCTCTGTCGATAATTTCGGGCCCCTCTCCAGCTCCCCTGCACCCGCCCGAGAGGCGCTTCTGTGCCGACCGACAAGCCGCAACGACGCAAAGGCGTGTCCTCCAGAGGTGTGCACCTGACCGGCGTGTCCCTGCGCACCCGCATCCTCGCCGCGGTGCTCGTCCCGAGCGTCGCGCTGCTCACCGTCGGCATCGCGCTGAGCACGCAGGTCGTGGCCGACGCGCTCGGCCAGCGGGCCCGTGCCGACGCGATCGCCGCCGCCGGGCAGCGCGCGCTGGCGTTCTTCCCGCTGCTCATGGAGGAGCGCGCGACCAGCCTCCGGTACAGCGCGGACCCGTCCCGGCTGAACCGCGCGGCCGTCACCGAGTGGCGCAACGAGGTCGACGCGCAGCTCCAGGCGATCTCCGACGCCGCCCGCGAGGCGACCGAGCGGCTCCCGGCGGCGGCCGTGCGAGCGCCCCGACGCTCGGCGCGGCGGCCACCGACCTGCCCAGCGTCCGCCAGCAGATCGACGCGGGCGCGATCGACCGGCTCGGCGTCTACCGCTACTACAACGGCCTGACCGGCACGCTCGGCAGCGACGCCGACGCGTTCATGCGGATCGCCAGCGACGCCGACGCGGCTGCCGACTGGGGCATCGCCGCCGACCTGCTGCGGGCCGCCGACGAGTTCGGGCGCGGCAACGCGCTCGCCGCCGCCGCGCTCACCGCGGGCGACATGACCCGCGACGAGTACGACGAGTACGTCCGTTCGGTCGGCGCCTACCAGTCCGGCCTGGACGCCGTCACCGCGCAGCTCCCCGAGGCGGACCGCACCCGGCTCACGACGCTGCGCGCGGGCGAGCAGTGGCAGCAGGTCGCCGCCGCGTCCGCGACGGTGCTCGCCGCCGGCTACCCGGGCGCGGCCACCCCGGGCCTGCTCGCCGCGGCCGACGTCGAGCGCTGGGGCGCGGCCACGGAGACCGTCGTCTCGCAGATGATGCAGCTCGGCCTCGCCCGCTCGACCGCGGTCGCGGAACGCGAGGCGGCCGAGGCCGGCGAGACGGCCGGCGCGTCCACGCTCACGGCCGTCGCGATGCTCGCCGGCCTCGTCGCGCTCGTGCTGTTCGCGTTCGTGCTGGCCAACCGCATGATCGGGCGGCTGGTCCGGCTGCACCGCGAGACGCTCGCACTGTCGGAGCGGGTGCTGCCCGGCGCGGTGGCCCGGCTGCGGGCCGGCGAGCAGGTCGACATCGAGAAGGAGATCCCGCAGCTCGACCACGGCGCGGACGAGATCGGGCAGGTCGCCTCGGCGTTCAACCAGGCCCAGCGCACGGCCGTGCAGGCCGCCGTCGAGGAGGCCCGCACCCGCGCGGCTTCAGCGAGGCGTTCCTCAACATCGCCCGCCGCAGCCAGGCGATCCTGCACCGGCAGATGCAGGTGCTGGACCGGATCGAGCGCGCGGAGACCGACCCCGACCAGCTGGAGCTGCTGTTCCAGCTCGACCACCTCGCCACCCGCGAACGGCGCAACGCGGAGAACCTGATCATCCTGGGCGGGGACCGGCCGCGCCGGCAGTGGCGCGCCCCGGTGCCGCTGCACGAGCTGGTGCGCGGCGCGATCGGCGAGTCCGAGCAGTACCAGCGCGTCACGCTCGGCCGCCTGCCGACGGTGATGGTCGCCGGCCCGGCCGTCGGTGACCTCGTCCACCTGCTCGCGGAGCTGCTGGACAACGCGACGGCCTTCTCCCCGCCGGAGACGACCACGGACGCAGCGGGACGGTCGTCGGGCGCGGGGTGGTCGTCGAGGTCGAGGACAAGGGCCTCGGCATCGAGCCCGAGCAGCGCGAGGAGCTGAACGCGCTCCTGCGCAACCCGCCGGACTTCGGGCTGCGCACGCTGTCGCGCGACGCCCGGATCGGGCTCTACGTGGTGGCCCGGCTCGCCGCCGGCACGGCGTCGTGGTGACGCTGCGCGAGTCGGCGTCGGCGGGGTGCGGGCCGCGGTGCTGATCCCCAACGACGTGATCGCGCGGGAGGCGACGCCCGTGACCCCGGCGCCCGGATCCTGGTTCATGCCACGGTCGGGCGGCGGCCGCCTGGACCCCGAGTCGACGGACTCGACGCTCCCGGCCGTCCCGCCCCGGGCGGCGCTCCCGCCGGCCCCCGAGATCCCGCCGCTGGCGGAGCTGGACCCGCCCGTGCCCGACGGCACGAGCCGGGTGACCGCGTCCGCCGCGACCCCGCAGCCGTGGCCGCCCGCCGGGCTGCGCGGGCACGGCCACGGCGCCGCGCTCCCGACCCTGCCGCGACGGCGGCGCAAGACCCACATGGACGCGCGGCTGCGCGGTGGAGCGGCGGCCGCACCCGCCGCCGCGGGCGAGGCGGACTACTCGCCGGAGACCGCGCGCAGCCGCATGAGCGCGTTGCGCCGCGGCACGCTGCGCGGCCGCACCGAGGACATCCCGAACATCGAGGGCACCGACGGCACGGGTCCGCGGCGCCGGCCGGGGAGGCAACGTGACAGCACAACGAGCCAGGACCGACCTGCAGTGGCTGCTCGACGATCTGGTCGCGCGGGTCGACGGCGTCGAACGGGTGGTCCTGCTCTCCAGCGACGGTCTGCTGATCGCCCGCTCGGCGGCCGTGGTGGAGGAGGACGCCGAGCACCTCTCCGCGGTCGCGTCGGCCTTCCACAGCCTGGCCCGCAGCGCGGCGCGCCAGTTCAGCGGCGGCCGCGTGCAGCAGACGGTGGTGGAGATGGACAACTCGTTCCTCTTCGTCACCGCGGCCGGCCCGGGCGCCTGCCTGACGGTCCTCGCGAACGCGAGCGCCGACATCGGGGCCGTCGCCTACGAGATGGGGCTGCTGGTGCGCCGGGTGGGGCCGGCGCTGTCGACGGCACCGCGCGTCCCCGGCACGAGAGACCCGCTGTCGCAGTGACGGTGGCGGCGATGGAGTACGAGTCCGAGTTCGACATCTCGCCGGGACCGCTCGTCCGGCCGTTCGCGATCGCGAAGGGCCGCACCCGGCCCGGCCGCTACGACCTCGACATGATCACGCTGGTCGTCGCGCTCGCGCCGGCCGACCGGCCCGGTCTCATGCCCGAGTACGCCGAGATCCTGGAGGCGGCCCAGCGCCCCCAGTCGGTCGCGGAGGTCGCGGCCGCCGTCAACCTGCCGATGGCCGTGGTCAAGGTGCTGCTCAGCGACCTGATAGAACGCGGTGACATGATCTTCCGCTCACCTCCGGCCAGGACCACGCAGCGGCCGGACCCGAAGCTCCTGCAGGCGGTTCTCGATGGCATTCGCAACCTCTGACCCGCAGGTCGGCAGCCCCGCGCTGGAGCAGTCCGCGGTCAAGATCCTCATCGCCGGCGGGTTCGGCGTCGGCAAGACGACGATGGTCGGGTCCGTCAGCGAGATCGCCCCGCTGCGCACCGAGGAGCTGCTGACGGACGCCGGCGTCGCCGTCGACGACCTCACCGGCGTCGCGACGAAGACCACGACGACGGTCGCGCTCGACTTCGGCAAGATCACGATCAGCCCGCAGATCGTGCTGTACCTGTTCGGCACGCCCGGCCAGGAGCGGTTCTGGTTCATGTGGGACGAGCTGGCCGCGGGCGCGCTCGGCGCCGTCGTGCTGGCCGACACCCGGCGGCTCGACTCGTCGTTCGCGGCGATCGACTTCTTCGAGCACCGCCAGGTGCCGTTCATCGTGGGCGTGAACTGCTTCGACGACGCCCCGCGCTACCCGGTGGAGGCCGTGCGCGACGCCCTCGACCTCGACCCGGACGTCCCGGCCGTGCTGTGCGACGCGCGGGACCGGGAGTCGAGCAAGGCCGTGCTCGCCACGCTGCTGGAGCACCTCATCGACCTGGGGACGGCCGCGCGGGCGTGACGGGTCACGGCTCCCGGACGTCGCCCGCCGGGAGCCGACGGCGACGTCGGGCACCGCGCGGGCCAGCCGTCCGTCGGTGGTGAGCAGCTGTCCTCGCAGACGACGGGCCAAGGCCACGTAGAGGGAGTCGCGGGCCGAGACGTTCTCGCGCAGCGTCCACGCCTCCCGGAGGAGCTCGCCCGTGATCGGCAACCGGACCATGTCGAAGCTCATCAGGAGCCGCAACCGGGCCGCGACGCCGTCCGCCGGGATCGCCCCGGTCCGGTGCAGCCGGGCGAGAGCGGAGTACACCTCGGCGTCGAGGTGCGCGACCGTGTGCAGCGCGCCGTCCGTCAGGTGGGTACGGACCTCCTTGCCCTTCGCGTTGCGCATCAGGAGGTCCACCATCGCCGACGCGTCGAGCACGAGCGTGTTCACGGCAGCTCCGCACGCGCCGCCGCGACCGCCTCGGCCCCGTCGACGTCCGGCACCGGGTCGAGCTCGTCGAGCCGCGCCAGCCAGTCGGTCAGCGCGGGGCGCGCGAGGTGCGTGCTCAGCACGGCCGACACGTACGCCTGCAGGCTCTGCCCGGACTGCTCCGCGCGCCGCTTCAGCTCCCGGTGGGCTTCGGGATCGAGATCCCGGATCAGCAGGTCAGCCACCGCCACCCCCTTCTGCTATCAGTACGATAGCAGAAGGGCTCAGGGCTCCTCGGTGACCGGCAGCTTCACCTGGAACCGCGTGTTCCCCGGCTCCGACTCCACCGTGATGTCGCCGTGGTGCCGCGTGACGATCACGCGGTAGGTGACGTCCAGCCCGAGCCCGGTGCCGCGCCCGACCGGCTTGGTGGTGAAGAACGGCTCGAAGATGCGCTTGCGCACGTCGGGCGGGATGCCGGGGCCGGTGTCGCCGATCTCGACGAACACGCACTCGTCGGTCCTCCCGGTGCGGACGGTGAGCGTGCCCGGCCCCTCGCCCATGGCGTCGAGCGCGTTGTCGATGATGTTGGTCCACACCTGGTTCAGCTCGGCGGGGTAGGCCGGGATCAGCGGCAGCGTCCGGTCGTAGTCCTTGGCGATGCCGATCCCGCTGCCCTCGCCGAGCTTGCGGCCGAACATGACGAGCGTGGCGTCGAGGCCCTCGTGCACGTCGATGAAGCGGTGCGGCGCGCGGTCCATCTGGGAGTACTGCTTGGCCGCGAGGACGAGGTCGGAGATGCGGGTGGTGGCGTCGAGGATCTCCCGCAGCAGGCTCTCGGTCTCCACGGTGTAGGCGAGCCAGCGGATCGCGCCTTCGAGCGTGGTCTCGTTGGCCGCGGCGTTGACGGCGTCCAGGTCCTCGACGCCGAGCCCGCCCGCGACGAACACCGGCGCGAGGTCCCAGCCGCCGTCGATGCCGTGGCCGTCGAGCCAGTCGCTCACCTCGTCCTCGCGGTCGGCGGCCTCCAGCGCCGACAGCGACGGCGCGTACCGGACCTTCTTGACGAACTCGTCCTGGGCCATGACCAGCTTCTTGAGCTGGTCGCCCGCGATCCGCCCGTCCGCGATCATGGCCAGCTTGGCGCGCATCCCGGCGACCTTGTCGCGCAGCGTGTCGGCCGCCCGGCCCGCGGCGGCGGCCGGGTTGTTCAGCTCGTGCGTGAGGCCGGCGGAGAGCTTGCCGAGCGCGAGCAGCCGTTCCCGCTCGGCGAGCACCTGGTCGCCGCGCTTCATCCCGAGCCGCAGCCCCTCCAGCAGGTGGACGGCCATCGGGTACCAGCGGCTGAACTCCGCGGCGAACTCGCGGGCCGGCAGCGCGAGCACCACGCAGTCGGTGATCGCGCGGACGGACGCCGGGTAGACCCGGGCGATGTCGGCGTCGACGTAGAACTGGACGTCGCCGAAGTACACGCCGCGCTGGTCGGTGCGGGTGGTCTCGACGGACTCGCCGCCCACCTGCCGGCTCATCGCGATCGTGCCCGAGAGCAGCACGTAGAAGCACTCGGCGGGCTCGCCCTCGACGACGACGTCCTTGCCCGCGGGCTCGGGGACGACGTCGGCGTTCTCGGCGATCCACCCGACCTGCTCGTCGGTGAGGTCGGCGAACAGGAACAGCGTGCGCAGCTCCGCCGGCGACAGCCGGGCGGGGGCGCTCATCGATGACTCGCTCGCAGGCTTGCTCATCGCTCCGCCTGGACGTGGGTTGGCACACGTCGAGCGTACGACGTTTCGGCGAGGACCCGAGGCTCTCCGGGTGCCCACGATCCCGACCGGGATCATGGACACCCGGGAGGGACCGATCATGAACAGCGACACAGAAGGACGTGACCGGCGTCGGCAAGGGCTCCTGGGCATCGCCCTGGCCCGCGCCGCCACCGACACCGGTGTGCGGCACAGCCTCCGCGACGTGGCGGCGCGGTTCGGAGTGGATCTCGACAGCCTCGCCGAGGAGGACGACGGGCGTCGGGGCAGCGGCGATGCTCACGGGGAGGCGGCTACTGCTCCGCCAGGTACCGGTGGACCGAGGGTCACCGGCCATGGCCCCTCCCCGACGGCCGACGCGACGCGCTTGACCGAGTCGGCCCGCACGTCGCCGGCCACGAACACGCCGGGCACGCTCGACTCCAGGTGGTACGGGTCGCGGTCGAGCCGCCATCCCGCCGGCCGCCGCCCGTCGACGACGAGGTCGGGCCCGGTGCGGACGAAACCGCGCCCGTCGCGCTCGACCACCCCGTCGAGCCAGTCGGTGCGCGGCGCCGCGCCGATGAACACGAACATCGAGCCGGCCTTCACCGACTCGGTGACGTCGGACTCGCGGTGGCACAGCCGCAGGCTCTGCAGGTGCCCGTCGCCGGTGGCCTCCACGACCTCGCAGCGGGTGCGCACGGCGATGTTGTCGATGGCGTCGATCTGCTTGATCAGGTACGACGACATCGACGCCTCCAGGTTCGCCCCGCGCACCACGAGCGTGACGGTGGCGGCGTGCCGGGAGAAGAAGACCGCGGCCTGACCTGCGGAGTTGGCGCCGCCGACGATGTAGACGTCCTCGCCGCGGCAGGCCGGGGCCTCGGTGGCGGCCGAGCCGTAGAACACGCCGCGGCCGGTCAGCTCGGCCACGCCGGGCGCGTCGAGGCTGCGGTAGGAGACGCCGGTGGCGAGCACCACGGCGTGCGCGGTGATCTCGGAGCCGTCGCCGAACCGCACCACCCGGGCCGAGCCGCGCGGCTCCAGCGCGACGACGTCGCGGGCCGTGAGCACCTCGGCGCCGAACTTGGCGGCCTGCCGCCGGGCCCGGTCGGTGAGCTGCGCGCCGGACACCCCGTCCGGGAAGCCGAGGTAGTTCTCGATGCGCGAGCTCTGCCCGGCCTGCCCGCCGGTGGCCTGGCGCTCGACGAGCACCGTGCGCAGCCCCTCCGACGCCCCGTAGACGGCCGCGCCGAGCCCGGCCGGGCCGCCGCCCACGACGATCAGGTCGTAGAAGTCGGAGACCGGGTCGGTGGTCAGCCCGCAGGCGGCGGCGATCTCGGCGTCGCTGGGCGAGCGCAGCGCGGTGCCGTCGGGCGTGACGATCACCGGCACGTCCTCGGCGGCGGCGCCGGCCGCCGCGAGCAGCCGCGCGCCCTCCGGCTCGTCGATCGAGTAGTAGCGGTAGGGCACCGAGTTGCGGGCCAGGAAGTCGCGGGCCGCGAAGCACTCGGCCGACCAGCGGTGGCCGAGCACCTTGATCTCGTCGACCGGCTGGATGCCGACCGCCCGCCAGGTCTCGACCAGCGCGTCGACCACCGGGTAGAGCTTCTCCTCCGGCGGGTCCCACGGCTTGAGCAGGTAGTGGTCGACGTCCACGAGGTTGATCGCCTGGATCGCGGCGTCGGTGTCGGCGTACGCGGTGAGCAGCGCGCGCCGGGCGTGCGGGGCGATGTCCATCGCCTGTTCGAGGAACTCGATGCCGTTCATCTCGGGCATCCGGTAGTCCGCGAGGATCGCGGCGACGGGCTCGCCGCGCAGCGTCAGCTCACGCAGCGCGTCCAGCGCCTCCCGGCCGGACTCGGCCCGGACGATCCGGTAGTCCTGGCCGTAGCGCCGGCGCAGGTCACGCGCGACGGAACGGCTCACGCCCGGGTCGTCGTCCACGGTCATCAGGACGGGCTTCGCCGTCGGGGCTGTCATGCGGGCTCCTGCCGGATCTTCGTCCACATCGATCGTGCCCGCGCGCCGCTGCGCGGTGTGCACCGTCCGCGGACGGCGAACACCGAACCTAGCCCCGCTCGCCCGGCGGGGCGAGGCTCTCTACTCTTCGCGCGGTGACGGTCGGCGCGGAGGACGTCCGGACCGTCGTCGGCGCCGCGGTGACGGCGCTGGCGGCGGGTCGCGACCTGGACTGGTCGGTGCCGGCCGGGGACCTGACGTGGAGCTGCTGGGAGACCGCCGAGCACGTCGCCGACGACCTCTTCGCCTACGCCGTGCAGCTCGCGGCCGGCGACACCCGCGACTACCTGCCGTTCGACCTGACCACCCGGCGCCCGGGCGGCGAGGACACCGCGATCCACGCCCGTCCGGAGGACGGGGTCGACGGGCTGCTCACGGTGGTCTCGGCGTGCGGGGCGCTGCTCGCGGCCGTCGTCACCGCGGCGCCGCCGGACGCCCGCGGCTTCCACACCTTCGGGCTCGCCGACGCGGAGGCGACCGCGGCGATGGGCGTGCTGGAGACCGCCGTCCACACCGACGACCTCGCGCGCGGGCTCGGCCTGCGCTGGCAGCCCGACGACGACCTGTGCGCCCGCGTGCTGGCCCGGCTGATGCCCGACGTGGACCGGGCCGGCGTGCCCGGCTGGGCCGCGCTGCGCTGGGCGACGGGCCGCGGTGAGCTGCCCGGACGGCCCCGGCGCGCGGCGGACTGGCGCTGGTACAACGAGCCCCGCTGACTCACAGCGCCGGTTCGAGCACCGACGCGGCGGGCGCGACGGCCAGGTCCATGACCCGTTCGACGAGGTCCGGGTAGCTCCAGCCGGCGCCCCGTGCGGCCAGCGCGAGCGGGCTGCCCGGCCGCAGCCCGGGGCAGGCGTTGACCTCCAGGCAGTACGGTCGCCCGTCCGCGTCGCAGCGCAGGTCGACGCGCGACACCGCGCGGTCGCCCATGCCGAGCGCGTGGTGCGCGGCGAGCGCGGCGGCGGCCAGCTCGCCGGCCGGCGCCGACGGCAGCTCGGCCGGGCAGCGCACGTCGGTGCCGCCGCGGGACTTCGCCGCGTGGTCCAGCAGCGGCCCGTCCAGCCGGATCTCCGCCACCGGCAGCACGTCGGGGCCGACCACCGCCACCGTGAACTCCCGGCCCGCCAGGTACGGCGTGACCAGCAGCAGCTCGCCGTGGTGGGCCAGCTCGCAGGCGTCGCGCAGCTGGGCGGGCGTGGTCGCGACGTGCAGCGTGCGCCGGCAGGTCCCGGTCGCCTCCTTCACCACGACCGGGCCGTCCGCGAGCAGCCGCCAGACGTCGTCGGGCGGGTCGGCGTACCCGTGCCGCCACGCGCCCGACGGCGGCGTCGCGATCCCGGCGGCGCGCAGCAGCCCGAGCGTCTGCACCTTGTTCCAGGCCAGCGCGCACGCCGCGCTCCCGGCCCCGGTGAACGGCACGCCGGCCAGCTCCAGCACCGCCTGCAGGTGCCCGTCGCCGCCCCAGCCGCCGTGCACGACCGCACCCCGCGTCCGCGCTCAGCAGCTCGGCGAGCACGGAACCGCTGGTCAGCGCCGCGAGCACGCCCCGGCGCACGCCCTGGCCGGCACCGGCGGCGGGGTCGATCATCCGGACGTCGTGCCCGCGCTCGGTCGCGGCTCGCGCCACGCCGACGGCGGACGCCACGGACTCGTCGTGCTCCAGGGTACGGCCGCCGTACAGGATCGCCACGCGCATCCGCTGTGCCACCCCGCTTCTCGTCCGGCCGCCGAGGACGCGAGTACCCGCAGGTCAGACGGGGAAACCAGGGCCACGGGGGGCGAGAGGCCGCGACGTTCCACCTTCGCCGTGAGGAGCACAGCCCGGATGAACCGGTGCCCGGAATGCGGATTCGAGTTCTCCCGCGAGGGTCGCTCGACGATCCCCGGCCTGACCGACGGGGCGGCGTCCTTCGCCACCCTCCTGTTGTCCGCCGAGCCCGGCGAGCTGCGCACCCGGCGGGCCCCCGGCGTCTGGTCGGCCATCGAGTACGCGTGCCACGTCCGGGACACCCTGCTCGTCCAGCGGGAACGGGTGCTCACCGCGCTGCGGATCCCGCAGCCGACGTTCGAGCCGATGGGACGCGAGGAGCGGGTCGTGCACGACGGCTACGCCGAGCAGGCGCCCACCGACGTCGCCCGCCAGATCGGGGACGCCGCGCTGATGTTCACCAACGTGCTCGACCGGCTCGACCCGGCGCAGTGGCAGCGCACGCTCGTGCACCGCGGGGCGATCACGACCGTCCGGTCGATGCGGTGGGTGGCGGCGCACTCGCTGCACGAGGTGCAGCACCACCTGCAGGACGCCGAGCGCCAGCTCGCGTAGCCGCTCAGGCCAGTAGCCCGACCAGCCCCTTGGCCAACAGGTAGCCCCCGACCAGCGCGAACACGCCCGTCACGAGCTTGCGGCTGTGGCGCCGGGCCCAGGCGTGCACCGTGTCGACGATCCGGAGCGTGCCGTCCGGGCGCAGCGCGAGCAGCACCAGCACCGCGAGCGGCGCGGCGAACCGCAGGACGTTGAAGACCACGACCTGCGCGACCGCGTTGACGGGGGTCGGCCGGGTCTCGAGGATCGCCGCGAGCCCCGCGAGGTAGAAGAGGCCGGGCAGGTTCGTGAGGGCACCCGCCACGGCGGCGTCGACGGCCGAGGGGTTGCGCAGGCGCCGCCCGAGCCGGCCGTCGGGGGCCAGTGGGCCGCGCCGCTCGCCGCGCCGCGGGCCGTTGCCGACCCGCCCGCTCCAGAAGCCCACCGCGAAGGACAGCGCGCCGGCGCCCGCCACGACGTAGCCGACGTCACCGGCGGCCGACGCGCCGCCCGACCCCGCGACGGCGCCGAACCAGCTCACCACCGCGATCCCGGTGGCGAGGCTGACGACCGTGCCGGCCACGAGGTAGAACGACAGCAGCCGGCGCGGCGCGCCGGACGTCAGGAGCGCGTACACCACGGACATCGGGACCGCGCGCACGGCGCAGAGCAGACCCAGTACCGCGGCTTCCGGACTCATCGCACGAGAAGTGCCCCGGATGACGCCGGGTTAGCCGAACTCGCCGTCCTTGACGGCCCGGACGAACGCGCCCCACTCCTCAACGGTGAAGCGCAGGACCGGGCCCCGGCCCGCATCCTTGGAGTCCCGCACCAGACGGCCGGCGGGGAGATCCGCGACCTCCACGCACTCACCGCCGCCGCCGTTGGAGAAGCTGGACTTCCGCCAGATCGGTGCGCTCACTCGAACTCACCGTCCTTCACCGCGCTGACGAACGCGCCCCACTCCGCGTCGGTGAAACGCAGGATCGGGCCCCGGCCCGCGTCCTTGGTATCCCGAACCAGACGACCGCCGGGAAGATCGGCCACCTCCACGCATTGACCGCCGCCACCGTCGGAGTAGCTGGACTTCCGCCAGTTCAGTGCGTTCGGATCCACGATCGCCCTCCGTTCGCTCGATGGTGACAGAGTGCCACGACGACGGAGCCCCGGTCCACCCTGTGGACCGGGGCTCGTGGTCGGTCGGACGGTCAGCCGAACTCGCCGTCCTTGACGGCGCTGACGAACGCGCCCCACTGCTCGTCGGTGAAGCGCAGGATCGGGCCGTTGCCGGCGTCCTTGGTGTCCCGCACCAGCCGGCCGCCGGGGAGATCGGCGACCTCCACGCACTCGCCGCCTGCGCCGTTGGAGTAGCTCGACTTCCGCCAGCTCAGTGTGCCCGGGTCGATCATGGCAGCTCCCTCATCGCTTCCTCGATCGCGGTCTTCGTGCCCTGCTCGTCCAGAGCGGACGCGCAGAGCCGATCGAAGACCACACTATAGGCGGAGGTCTGCTTGGGTTTGTCGAGGTAATCGGCGCTCCACATGTCTTCCAGGTACACCACCTCGCGGCTCTCGGGCTCGGGCAGCCTGAGGATGCTGAACGGCACGCCCATCGAGGCATGCGGCCCGGCCCGGAAGGGGATCAGCCGCACCGAGACATGCGGTAGCTCGCCCAGTTCCAGCACCCGGGCCAGCTGCTCGCGCATCACATCGTCGGCGCCGGCGACGATGCGCACCGCGGCCTCGTGCAGCACCACCCACAGCGCCGGCGGGTCGTCGCCGAGCAGCCGGGCCTGCCGATCGCGCCGGATGGCGACGAGCTGGTCGACCTCGGCGCGGGACTGCGTCGGGTCGTACGCGTAGGTGAGTGCACGGACGTACCGCTCCGTCTGCAGCATCCCGGGCACGAGGTCTATCTGGAAGGCCTTGATCTCCAGTGCCTCGGCTTCCAGCGAGACGTACGCCCGCAGATGCTGCGGGACCGGCACCGTCTCCTCGCGCTTGCGTGCCTCGCGCGCGAGGTCGAGCACACGCTCCTGCTCGGCGGGCTCGACGCGGAACAGCCCGAGCAGCAGCCGGACCTCGGCGATGGAGACGCCCTGCTTGCCGGACTCGATGCGGGAGACCTTCGCCGGATCGCAGTCCAGCAGCTCCATGACCTGGTCGCGCGAGACGCCGGCCTGCTCGCGCAGCCGGCGGAGGTCGCGGGCCAGCCGGAGGCGGCGCATGGTCGGGATCTGCTGCGGCACGGCGCGCAGTCTCGCACGCACCCCTGTTCCGGCGTCGTAGTGCCCCCCGCCTTGCGTAGGCACAATTGCAGCCGCTAGCTTGTGCATCGCGCGGAGTGCTCGCGCAACGTGACGATACGCATTCCGTCAGTACAGGTTGCACCTCGGGTCTTGCGCCCAGGAGGAATGAGGAGACATGCGCGTCTGGCTCCACCCGCATCGAGCCGACCGGCCGCCCAAGCCGGGCCAGATCCACTACGCCACGGACCTCTGCGACGAGCCGACGAAGCACCGCAAGGCGCCCGCGCCCCGCTGGTGGCGGTCGTGGTCCGCACGCCGGTGCCGGCCCACCGCGTGAAGGGCGACTACCCGTACGCGCCCCGCGACCGCAACGACGCGCCGCTCTACCTCTACACCGAGGTGCACTCCGCGTTCGACGTCGTCGGGCGCACCGGTGAGGAGCTGGCCCGGATGCCGCGGGGATCGGTCACCGCGCTCGTCGACGCGGAGACGGTCAAGGTGCTGTGGCCCGACACGCGGGTCGAGGAATGGCGGTCGGTGAACCTCGTCCGGTACGAGCCACCGCCCGCTGCGTGAGCCGAGCCCGCGCCCCCGTCGCCCCCCGAACCGGGGGCGCGGGCTCACCCCTGCTCAGGCGAGCAGCGTGCCCTCGACGAAGTCGAGCGTCGCGAGCGCGGTGAGCGGGGACGGGAAGCCCAGCTCCGCGGGCACGTCGACGAGCCGGCCCCCGGCCACCGCGGGCACCCGCGCCCACAGCTCGCTGCCCGCGAGCGGCGCGTACGGCTCCAGGTCGCGTTCGGTGGTGGGGCCGGCGCCGCCGAACCGCAGGTCGACGGTGCGGACGAGCACGCCGACGCCGGCGAGGTCGCCGAGCCGCTCCAGCGAGACCTCGGCGCCGCCCGCCTCGTTGGACGCCGGCACGACCTCGGCCCGCGTGAACCCGCAGTCGACCATCGACGCGAGCACCTGGTTGGACGGCACGTCGATCGTGACGCCGCCGCCGTCGCGGGCGTAGAACACCGCGGCCGAGCGCTCCGGGAAGCGCTCCTCCACCCGCGGCCGCAGCGCGGCGGCCCGCGCCGCGTAGGCGTCGAGGAACTCCTGCGCCTTCGCCTCGCGCCCGAACGCCTGCGCGACCAGCAGCAACCCGTCCCGCCAGTCGGTGTAGAGCGCGGTGTTGTACGACATCGTGGGCGCGATCCGGGTCAGCGCGTCGTAGCGCTCCTGCACGCCGAACGCGCCGTCGATGATGCAGTCGGGGCGCAGCGCCGCCATCGCCTCCAGGTTGGGCTCCGGCAGGAACGTCGCGACGCGCTGCACGCCCCCGAGCCGGTCGGCCGGCTGGTAGTCGGGGAACGGGAGGTCGCCCGACCCGCGCGCGCCCGGCGCCCCGACCAGCGGGAGGTCGAGCACGAGCGCGACGTCGGTGTCGGTGTCGTAGCCGGCGAGGACCCGCTGCGGGTCGGCCGGCAGCGTGACGGGACCGAAGTCGCCGTCGGCCGTGCGGGTGACGGCGGCCGGCGGGGCGACCTGCCCCGGGGCGCCGCACGCGGCGAGGGCGAAGAACGCGCCCGCTCCGGCGAGGAGCTGGCGCCGGGTCGCGGCGAGGTCGACCTCGGGGGAACGGCGGGGGGAGCGCGGAGGCGCGAGCAGGGCAGGCATGGTCAGGGAAGGCTAACCACACCTGCCCGCCGCGACAAGAACCGCGTGGTCAGCGCTCCAGCACGCCGTCGACGCGCCGCGGCACGCCGAGCGGGTTGCCGTCACGCAGCGCCTCGGGCAGCAGCGCCTGCGGCGTGTTCTGGTAGCAGACCGGGCGCAGGAACCGCCGGACCGCGCTCACCCCGACCGACGTGTGGATCGACGCCGTCGTCGCCGGGTACGGGCCACCGTGGTGCATCGCCCACGCCACGGCCACCCCCGTCGGCCACCCGTTGTAGACGAGCCGGCCGGCGCGGTCGCGCAGCGCGTCGAGCAGCGGCGGGAGGGCCGGCGCGTCGGCGTCCTCGGCGTGCACGGTGGCGGTCAGGTTGCCGCCGAACGCCGCCGCCGCGGCCAGCATCTCGTCCGGCCCGTCGTACTCGACCACGATCGACGTCGGCCCGAAGCACTCCTGCAGCACCGGGTCCGGGTCGGCGAGCAGCTCCTTCGCCGTGGTGGCGAGCAGCGTGGGCGCCACACCCGCGGGGTCGTCGCCGCCCGGCACGAGCGTGCGGATCGGGCCCAGGCCCTCCAGCCGGTCGCGCTCGTGCGTGTGACCTGCGCGGATGCGGTCGTTGAGCATCCCGGCCGGCGCCGTGGCGCGCACCAGCTCGGCCAGCCGCTCCTCCAGCCCGTGCCCGGCCGGGAGGAACAGCAGGCCCGGCTTGGTGCAGAACTGCCCGGTGCCGAGCGTGAACGACCCGACGTAGCCCTCGGCGATCGCGGGCCCGCGCGCGGCGACCGCGGCCGGCGTCACGAACACGGGGTTGAGGCTGCCCAGCTCGCCGTAGAACGGGATCGGCTCGGCCCGGGTGGACGCGACGTCGAGCAGCGCCCGCCCGCCGCGGACCGACCCGGTGAACGCGCCCGCCTTCACCCGCGGGTCGGTGAGCGCGGCGCGCCCACGTCGAGGCCGTGGACCACCGCGAGCGTGCCCTCGGGCGCGCCGGCCGCGCGCAGGGCCTCGACCAGCACCTCGCCCGTGCGCCGCGACAGGCGCGGGTGGCCCGGGTGCGCCTTGACGACCACCGGCGATCCCGCGGCCAGCGCGGACGCGTGTCGCCGCCGGGCACGGAGAAGGCGAACGGGAAGTTGCTGGCGGCGAAGACGAGCACCGGGCCCAGCGGCACGAGCATCCGGCGCAGGTCCGGGCGCGGCGCGGGCGCGGCGTCCGGGTCGGCGGAGTCGAGCGTGACCTCCAGGTAGGAGCCCTCCTCCAGCGCGTCGGCGAAGAGCCGCAACTGGAAGGAGGACCGCGCGACCTCGCCCGTCAGGCGCCCCTGCGGGAGCGCGGACTCCTCCATCGCGATCGGCACCAGCTCGCCGGCCGCGGCGTCCAGCGCATCGGCGGCGGCGCGCAGCAGCACCGCGCGCTCGCCCGGGCGAAGGGCCGCCAGCGGGCCCGCCGCAGCAGCCGCCGCGGCGAGCACCGCGTCCAGCTGGTCGGGGGTGGTGTCCGGCACGGTCATCGCTGCACCCTCTTCCGGGCGTCGGGCCGGTCGAGCGCGTCGACGAGCCAGGTCAGCGGCTCGCGGCCGCGCACGACCGGGTTGGTCAGCGTGCCCACCTGCGCGATCGCGATCTCGACGACGTCGCCCTCGGCGAGCGAGAAGCTCATCTCCGGGACGATCCCGGTGCCGGTCGAGAGCACCGCGCCGTCCGGGAAGTCGGTGGGCGCGTACAGCGTCTCGACGAGGTCGGCGAGCGTCCGGTGCAGGCGCGCGGTGCTCGTCTCCCCCGCGTAGGCGACCTGGCCGTTCCGCAGCACACTCAACGTGATCGCGAGGTCCGCGGCGTCGACCTCCCACGCCGGCCGGATGCCGGACGCCACCGAGCAGGCGCCGGAGTAGATCTTGGCCTGCGGCAGGTAGAGCGGGTTCTCGCCCTCGATCGAGCGTGAGCTCATGTCGTTGCAGACGGTGTAGCCGACGATCTCGCCGGCGCTGTTGACCACCACCGCCAGCTCCGGTTCGGGCACGTCGAGCACCGAGTCGGCGCGCAGCGCGACCGGCTCGCCGTCGGTGACGAGCCGCCAGGCCACCGACTTGAAGAAGATCTCCGGCCGCTCGGCGTCGTAGACCTTCTCGTAGATCGTCGCCGCGCTGCTCTCCTCGACGC
Organism: Pseudonocardia sp. CNS-139; assembly: GCA_001942415.1. Lineage (GTDB taxonomy): Bacteria > Actinomycetota > Actinomycetes > Mycobacteriales > Pseudonocardiaceae > Pseudonocardia. The sequence goes on along the minus strand of MKJX01000186.1, from coordinate 17,453 downwards.
GGCCCGTCCGGGAGCGCTCGTAGGTGACGCCGGCGGCCCACAGCTCGGTGCGCCCGTCCACCGGCGGGAGGAAGGTGACGTCCGCGGCCGGCAGGTCGGGGCCGGTCGGCCCGAGCCCGGCGCGGAGCGCCGCGAGCGGCTCCCGCAGCAACTCGGCGACGCTGCCGTACACGACGGGCGCGACCCGCCCGTCCCGGCGCACCCCGACCCGGGGCTGCTGCGACCCGGGCTCGACGTAGCGGACGATCTCCATGCGGCACCGGCTCCTGTTCCGGGAGGGTCTCGGTCGGCGCCGAATCCTATAGGATCTGCCGGTCAACTGCCGGGGGTCGGAGGTAGCCGTGCACGAGGCCCCCGTCCGCCGTGCCGTGCTCGCCGACGACGTCCACGAGGCGATCAAGGCGATGATCATGGACAACGGCATCCGCCCCCGGCGACCGGGTCTCCATCGACGGCCTCGCCCGGCAGCTGGGCGTCTCCCCCACACCGGTCCGCGAGGCGCTGGCCCGGCTGGAGTCGGCGCAGCTCGTCGTCAAGGAGCCGCTGCGCGGCTACCGCACCACCCCGCTGCTCACGTTGGCGCAGCTCGACGACCTCTACCAGTTCCGGCTGCTCATCGAGCCGTGGACGGCCGCGCGCGCCGCCGAACGGGCCGAGCGCGACGGGCGGGCCCGGCTCGCCGCGGAGATGGCGACGGCCGAGGCGCCCGCCGACGACACCTACGCCGCCTACCGGGCCTTCACCGCGCACGACGCCCGGTTCCATCTGCTCGTCGCCGAGCTGGCCGGGAGCGACCAGGTGCGCCAGGCGTTCCAGCGCACCCACTGGCACCTGCACATCTACCGCCTGCACTACGACCGCGGCATCGGCCCGAAGGCGCTCGCCGAGCACCGCGCGGTCGCCGACGCCGTGCTCGCCGCCGACCCGGACGCGGCCGCCGCCGCGATGCGCGAGCACCTGGAGCAGTCCTACTACCAGCGCCTGCGCCCCACGTACGCCGAAGGAGACCGATGACCGTTCTCGACGAGCTCGCCGCCGGGCTGCCCGCCGACGCCGTCCTCACCGACCCGGCCAGCACCGAGGCCTACCGGCACGACGAGGCCAACTTCTGCCCGTCCGGGGTGCCGCTGGCGGTCGTGCGGCCGACGGCGACCGAGCAGGTGCAGCACGTCATGCGGGTCGCGTCCGCGCACCGGGTGCCGGTGGTGCCGCAGGGCGCGCGCACGGGTCTGTCCGGCGCGGCCAACGCCGTCGAGGGCGGGATCGTGCTGTCGATGCGCGGGATGGACCGGATCGTCGAGGTCAACCCGGTCGACCAGGTCGCGGTGGTGCAGCCGGGCGTGCTCAACGCCGTGCTGTCGCGCGCGGTGCTGGAGCACGGGCTCTACTACCCGCCGGACCCGTCGTCGTGGGAGCTGTCGACGATCGGCGGCAACCTCGCCACCAACGCGGGCGGGCTGTGCTGCGTGAAGTACGGCGTGACCACGGACTTCGTCCGCGGGCTGGAGGTCGTCACCGCGAGCGGGGAGATCCTGCGCACCGGCCGGCGCACCGCCAAGGGCGTCGCCGGCTACGACCTGACCAAGCTCATCGTGGGGTCGGAGGGCACGCTCGGCGTGATCACCGAGGCGACGCTCGGGCTCAAGCCGGCGCCGGAGACGGCGCTGACGATGGCCGCCGCGTTCGCCTCCGCCGCCGACGCGCTCACCGCCGTCACGAGGATCATGGCCGCCGGGCTGCAGCCGTCGATGTGCGAGTTCCTCGACGGCGTCACCGTGCGCGCGATCCAGGACTACCGCGACATGGGCCTGCCGACGGGCGTGGGCGCGCTGCTGATCACCCAGTCCGACCGCGGCCCGCGGGCCGCCGCCGACGTCGAGGCGATGGGCGCGATCTGCACCGGGCTGGGCGCGCTCGACGTCGCCGTCGCGTCCGACGCGGCCGAGTCGGACATGCTCCTGGAGGCCCGCCGGATCGTCCACTTCGCGATCGAGAAGCTCGGCGCCACCCTCATCGACGACGTCGCGGTGCCGCGGTCGCGGCTGGTCGAGCTGCTGGCCGGGATCACCGCGATCGCGGAGGAGCACCGCGTCACGGTCTCGTGCCCCGGCCATGTCGGCGACGGCAACATGCACCCGACGGTGGTCTTCGACCGCGGCGACCCGGCCGCCGTCGAGCGGGCGCAGGAGGCGTTCGACGCGATCATGCGGCTCGGGCTGGCGCTGGGCGGCACGATCACCGGCGAGCACGGCGTCGGCGTGCTCAAGCGCGACTGGCTGGAGACCGAGCTGGGCGCGCTGAGCACCCGCCTGCACCGCGACATCAAGCGCGCGTTCGACCCGCTGGGCATCCTCAACCCGGGCAAGGTGCTGCGCTGATCCCCGGCCCGCTCAGGCCAGGTGCGCCACCAGGCGGCGGTGACCTCGGCCGTCGAGGCCGTGCCGCCGAGGTCGGCCGTGCGGGTCTCGGGCTTGGCGAGCGTGGCCTCCATCGCCGCGACGAGTCGGCGGCGGCGGCCGTGTGCCCGAGGTGCTGCAGCATCAGCGCCGCCGACCACACGCGCCCACGGGGTTGGCCACGCCCTTCCCGGCGATGTCCGGGCCGAGCCGTGCACCGGCTCGAACATCGACGGGACTCGCGCGTCGGGTCCAGGTTGGCCGACGGCGCGATCCCGATCGACCCGGCCACGGCCGCGGCGAGGTCGGACAGGATGTCGCCGAACAGGTTGGAGCCCACCACCACGTCGAACCGCTCCGGCTGGAGCACGAACTTCGCCGCCAGCGCGTCGATGTGCTCGCTGTCGAACCGGACGTCCGGGTGCCGGGCCGCGCGCTCGGCCACCACCTCGTCCCAGAACGGGAGCGTGTGCACGATCCCGTTGGACTTGGTCGCCGACGTCACGTGGCCGCGGCGGGCGGCCGCGAGCTCGAACGCGAAGTCCGCGATGCGGCTCACCCCGGCCCGCGTGAAGATCGACTCCTGGATCGCGGCCTCCTCCGGCAGCCCGCGGTTGACCCGCCCGCCGACCTCGCTGTACTCGCCCTCCACGTTCTCCCGCACCACCACGAAGTCCACGTCGTCCGCGGTGCGCAGCGGGCTCTGCACGCCGTCGAACAGCCGGATCGGCCGCAGGTTCACGTACTGGCGGAACGTCCGGCGGATCGGGATGAGCAGGCCCCACAGCGACACGTGGTCGGGCACCCCGGGCCAGCCGACGGCGCCGAGCAGGATCGCGTCGAAGCCGCGCAGGGTCTCCAGGCCGTCGGGCGGCATCATCGCGCCCTGCTCCTGGTAGCGCCGGCACGACCAGTCGAACTCGGTGTACTCCAGCGCGATCCCGTGCCGGGCGCTCGCGGCGTCCAGCACCTCGCGGGCGGCGGCGATCACCTCGGTGCCGATCCCGTCACCGGGGATCACTGCGATCGTGCTGGCGGGCGGGGTCGGGGCAGCGGCGTCGGCGGTCACGCCGGGGAGTATCACCCGGACGTGTGATCGCCGCGCTCTCAGGACGGCGCGGATCCGGTCCGCGGTCCGTCGATCACGTCCGGCGCGACCGCCCGCGCCCGCCAGAGCGCCTCCGCGACGAAGCGGTTGCGCCGTTCGGCCCGCTGGTCCCGGGTCTCGTCCTCCGACTCCTCGTCGAGCCACGGCGGCCACGACGGGAACACCTGGTCGGCCCGCCGGCCGTCGGTCAGGCGACAGTCCGCCACCCGCTCCGCCAGCCCGTGCAGCTGCCGGCCGAGCACCGTGATCACGTTCTGCCCGGTGATCGTCCAGCCGAGCTGCTCCAGCCGGTCGGCGACGTCCCGGCCGGACCACCCCGGGTTGTGCGGTCGCCGGCGCGACGGCATGCACGGCCACGCCAGCGCGTGCGCGACCGTCCAGGCGAGCGACCGGGGTTCGAGCGCGATCCGCAGCAGCAGCGTGGTGCCGCTGCCCGCGAGGGCGTCCTGCGCGCCGAAGTCCTCGGCCCGCACCACCGTCAGCTCGAAGTCGACGTACTGCCCGGAGGGCGTCGGGCTGACGTAGCTCGTGCCCAGCGTCAGCACGACGGGGTCCGGCCGGACCGTCCCGTCGACCACGACGCTGCTGCCGCGTTCGCTGCGGATCGCCACCCCGACCGCGCCGACCCGCAGCTCCAGCTGGCGCACCGACAGGTCCGGCCGCGCGCCCGGCACCGCGAGGTGGGAGGCCGCGAGCTCGGGGCGGGCGGCGAGGAACTCCTCGTCCCGGCGGCCGATCCACCAGACCTCGCCGGCGTGCAGGTCGATCACCCGGGGTGCGCCGGCACCGGGCGGGATCAGCCCGCTCACCCGTGCGGTCGGCCCCTCCCCGGCGTCCACGAGCCGATCTTATGCGGCACCGGGAAGAACTCTTCCTTCATCGGAGGCCCTCCCGGCTGCGACCGTCCTCCCGCACGAGCTGTGCGACCCGACCACAGACCACAGGAGGTACGCGATGGCCCGCATCGGTGTGCAGTCCGAGGACCTGCGCCAGCAGTCCACCACCGTCAAGACCGGCGCCGCGGAGGTCAACGACACCCTCGGCCGGCTGACCGGCCAGATCCAGACGCTCGCGGCCAGCTGGGAGGGCGCCGCCTCGGCCGCGTTCCAGGCCCGGTGGCAGGAGTGGCAGGCCGGCGCCACGCAGGTGCAGCAGGCGATGGACTCCATGGGGATCTTCCTCGACGAGGCCGCCCGCGCCTACGAGGAGACCGAGGACTCGCTCCGCGCCGCGGCCGGCCGCTGAGCCAGGCAGGAGCCCGACGATGGCATACATCGCCCCGGTCGACGTCTTCGTGGACGTCCCCGAGCTCGGCCGGCTCCGCAGCGAGCTCCAGACGCTGCTCGTCGAGCTCACCGACCTGCCCGCCCACGGCACCGAGGCCGACGCCGCCGCGTTCGGCGGCGCCGACGTCGCGGCGCGGTCGACCGGTTCACCGTCCACTGGACCGCCGGCCGCGCCCGCATCACCGACAACATCGGCAAGTGCCTCGCCCTCGCCGAAGGCGCGATCGAGGCGTACACGGCCACCGAGAGCCGGATCGAGAACGCGATGCTCGTCCCGGCCGGCGGGGAGACCCGATGAACCCGCTCCCGGGCGAACCCGAACAGATCCGGCGCGTCGCCGCCCTCCTCGCCACGGTCGAGGACCGGGCCGCCGAGATCGGCACCCGCCTGCGGGCGATCGAGTCCGGCCTCGGGCCGCAGCAGTGGAGCGGCCCCGCGGCGACCTCGTTCACCGCCCTGCTGACCGCCACCGGCCCGGACCTCACCGGCCTCGCGGCGTCCTACGGCACGGCGAGCCGCGCGCTCGCCGGCTACGCGACCGAGCTGGCCGCGGCCCAGGACGCCGCCCGCGCCGCCCAGGCCGACGCGGCGGCGGCCGCGGCCGCCCGCGACCGCGCCACCACCGACCGCGCCACCGCCCGGTCCGACGCCGACCGCGAGACGGCGCCGCCACCGACGCCCAGGCCCGCCTGGACCCGCTCGGCCAGCAGGACGCCGAGCTGCGCCGCGCCGACGCCGACGCCCGCGAGCGCTCCGCCGCCACCGCCGTCGACCAGGCGGAACGCGCTCTGAACACCGCCCGGGACCAGGCCGCCGCCGCAGCCGAGCAGCGCAACACCGCAGCCGCCCGCTGCGTCGGCGCGCTGGAGGAGGCGAGCGGCACCCAGGTCGAGACCCGTTCCCTGGCCGGACCGACGGCGGCGGGGGGCGCGCCGCAGGCAGTGATCTCGGGCGCCGGCGAACCGCACCTCCTCAGCGGCGCCGCCGGACAGACCACCGCCGGTGCCGTCCAGGACGGCGGAACCCCGGGCGCGGACCGGCCGCCGGCGTCGCTCTGGCCGCCGCGTCGACCGCCATCCGGGCCTTCGCCGGGGCGCCCGCCGTCCCGATCGCGCCGCCGCCTCCGGTGAGCGCCGGCCCGGCGGCCACGGCGGCGTGGTGGAAGCGGATCGAGGCCGCCGGCCAGAAGCAGCGGGTGATCGCGGAGCATCCCGACTGGATCGGGAACCGGGACGGCATCCGCGCCGTGGACCGCGACAAGGCGAACCGCATCCTCCTCGAACGGGAGAAGGAACGGGTCGATCGGGAGCTCGCGGCCGTTGCCGAGCGTCTCGACAGCATCTCCCCGCAGGCCGCGCGCGTGAGCCCGGACCTGATTCGGCGCAGGAACGAGCTCGAGGTCGAGATGGAGCGGCTCACCGAGCAACGGGATGCCCTCGCCAGCGTTGAGAGGCGATCTGGCCGGACCGGCAGCTGGTGCTGCTCGACATGTCCGGCCACGCCCGCCCGCGCGCTGCTGTTGCCGTCGGCGACCTCGACACCGCCCACCACGTCGCGGTGTACACCCCCGGATACAGGACCAACGTCGCCGACAGCCTCGTCGACAGCGTGCGAGACGTGCAGGCGATCCAGGAGGTCGCAGGCCGGGAGCTGAGCGACGCCGGACGGCGCGGCGAGCCCGTGGCCACCGTCGCGTGGCTGGGATACGACATCCCGCAGGAGGACACCGTGCTGACGTCCGGCCACAGTGTGCTGGGTGACGGCGCAGCGCGCGCCGGTGGCGCGGAGCTCGCCGCGTTCGTCGACGGGGTCCTCGCGTCCCGCGATGACGACCCGCACATGACAGCGGTGGGCCACTCCTACGGATCCACCACGACGGGATACGCGGTGCAACAGACCGGTGGCGTCGACGACGTGGTCCTGCTCGGCTCGCCCGGCGCCGGAACCGGCGACATCACAGACCTGCGCGTCGCGCCCGGACACGTCGCAGTGCTCGAAGCGCGCTGGGACGTCATCGCCGACGCCGGGGTCTACGGCACCGACCCCAACCAGCTCGACGGGGCCATCAACCTCTCCGCCCGGGAGGAGCGGCGCCCGATGCGCCCGCCTGGACGAGTCCCGCGGCCACAGCGCGTACATGGAGCGGAACACGACGAGCCAGCACAACATCGCGCTCACTGTCGCCGGGCTCCACGACCAGCGCATCACCGGCGAGAACTCCGGGATCGGCGACCTTCTGCGCAACCCTCCGCCGGAGCTGACAGCGTTCTGACGCCTGACGGATGCGCGCTCCGGAGAAGCGCACTGCGAGCGCAGTTCTTCCGTTCGGCCCACAACTGCGCCCACGGCCCGTAGCCTCCGCTGGTGTGGACGGACGCACCATGCCGGTGGCCGGCGACATCCTGCGAACCTCGAAGGAATCGACCCGATGACCAGCACCGCGCAGCGCCGGGCAAGCGTCTTCGTTCGTACGACACTCGCAGCCCTCGTGACATGGCTGCTCGCTGGCTGCAGCGGTCCAGCCGTACCACATGAGCCCGTACAGAGGGAAACAATGGACACCCGGGCCGAGCTGGCCGCCCGCCCCAGCATCGAAGAGATCAACACCCGCTACGACGAAATGCTCCGGCAGATTCGGGACCGTATCGACACCGAGTTCGGTCCCCGGAGCTGGTACGAGGCGCTCCCACGCTCATGGGGGGCCTGCGGCGGCGAATACGGCGGGCTCGGCGCTGTCAACAGCAGTTCGCCGACCTGGGCATTCGACGGCAACATTCCCGACGGCACCTGGCCACAAGCCCGACAGATCGTCGCCGACATCACCGCTGCACACGGATTCGCCACTGCCGGCCTGCAGATCGACACACCCGCTAGTCCCGGCGAGCCTGGGAACCATCAGACAGGTGGCGTCGACAGCGGCCTCGGTGCGAGCTACACGTTCGGCACCTATGTCAACACGAGCATTCAGGTCACAACGGGCTGTCACCTCCCCACGAGCCCCACCCCGTGGGAGCGCCCTGCGACGGCCCCCGGCGACGATCACCCCACGACCGAGCCCTGAGCGGGTACTCGCGCTCTCCGAAGACGCCATGGCTATCGCGCACCGAGCGTTCGTCCTGCTCGTCAGCGCCGCACTATCTGCGGCATGCGGCCTTCCCGACACCCTCGGACTCCCCCGAGAGCCCACAGAGGAGGAGATCATGGACGCCCGGGCCGAACTCGCCGCCCGACCCGGCATTGAGGAGGCGATCGCCCGCTACGACGAGATGCTCCAGCGCATCCGCACTCGCATCGACGCCGAACTCGGGCCGCGCATTTGGTACGAGTCGAGACCTCGATCCTGGAGCGGTTGCGGGGACGAATTCAGCGGTCTCGGTGGCCATACCGCCAGCGGACCCGCCTGGGCCTTCGCGGGAAGCGTCTCGGGCGATCTCTGGCCGCGCGCCAGCCGAATCGTCGCCGACGTCACCGCAGAATACGGATTCATTACCGCGGGTCTGCAGGTCGACGATGCGTCGCTCATTCCCACGGCGCCGGACTACCGCACCGCCAACGGAATCGATTCCACCCTCGGCGCCCACTACCGATTCGGCACCGAAGTCAATACGACCCTCAGGGTCACCACCGGCTGCCACCCCTCCACCAACCCCACCCCGTGCACCCGCCGCCACCGGGTCCGGGTGAGGCGCGTGTCGTTCGGAACCCTCGTCCACCGCAGGCCCGGACTGCTCGCGGCGGGGCTCACCCTCGTCGTCGGCGGGATCGTCGTGCCGGTGGCGGTGCTCAACCCCGGACCGCCGGTGTCCGTCCCCTCCCTGACCTGGGTCGCCGGGGTCCCCGGGCCTCGCCCGACCGGCCCGGAGATCCAGGTCGAGTCGCTCGGGCTGTCCTACACGGTCGCCGAGGCTGGCGCCCCACGCCGGAGGGCGACTACCTCTTCAACATCCAGTCCGTCGCGGCGTCCGAAGGTGCCTCGAACGGGACGATCATGATCGGCGAGGTCGACGGGTCGCTCTTCGCGGCCCGCGAGTCGAGCGTGCCCGCCGTCGCCGGGCGCCTGGCCGTCGACTTCGGCGAGTACCTCCTGCCGGTGCGCGGCGAGCGGACGAACCCGGTCGACGAGGCCACCACCGTCGACGGGCGGAACGCCTGGGTCGCCGGCTACGACGTGTCCCCGGCCGATCCGACCGCCGACGGCGGCACGGTGCACGCCGTCGTCATCGAGGACGGCGGCCGGCTCGTCTACGCGTTGATCGTCGCCGAGGCCGACCCCGCGGTGCTCGAACAGGCGCGCGCGGCCGTCGACTCGATCCGGTTCGCGTGAGGAGCCGCCGGCGCCGGGGAGAACTCTTCCTTCAGCGGCGGCGGCCCGGCTGAGACCGTCGTCCTCGTATCGCCACCAGCACCTCGGGAGAGCCGATGAACCCGCAGACCGTGGTCACCACCGCGGTTCCGGGCGACCCCGAACAGGTCCGGCGCGTCGCCGCACTCCTCGCGGCCGCGCAGGTCCGTGCAGAGGAGGTCCAGTCGCGGTTGCGCTCCGTCGAGTCCGGGATCGGGCCGCAGATGTGGCGCGGCCGGGCCGCCGACGGGTTCACGGTGCTGCTCGCCGAGTCCGGCCCCGACCTCACGAACCTCGCGACCTCCTACGGGACGGCCGCCCGCGCGCTGGAGGTCTACGCGACGGAGCTGTCCGCCGCGCAGGACGCCGCACGCGCCGCGCAGGCGGAGTCAGCCGCTGCGGCCGAGTCCCGTGACCGCGCCACCGCGGACCGCGACGCCGCGCGGACCGACGCCGACCGGCACGGGACGACCGCGGCCGACGCCCAGCTGCGGATGGACCCGGTCACCGCCCAGGACGCCGAGCTGCAGCGCACCGACGCCCTCCGCCGCGAGAACACCGCGGCGGCCGCGCTGGAGCAGGCCGAGCGGTCGCTCCGGTCGGCGCAGCGGAAGGCCGACGAGGCCGCCGACCGGCGCGACGCCGCCGCGGCGCGGTGTGTCCGCGAGCTCGACGACGCCGGAAGCACCGACGCCGGGATCCGCACTCTCGCGCAGGATCCGGTCAACACCGGCGGCGCAGTGCCGGCCCCTCAAGGCGGGACCATCGACGTCGGGTCCATCCTCGCCGCCTTCGGCCGCGGCGTCCGGAACGACGTCCGGGACAAGTGGCATCTCAACGCGGCCGACTATGCGAACGGCGTGGTCGGCGGCTCCTACGGCGCCCATCGGAGAGTCCTCCGCAAGGAAGCGGCCGCTCAGCGGGTGGCCGCGCAACGCGCTCGGAACCACTACCTCGGAACGAACGGCGGGGACCCGCGGGCCGGGCAGCTGACGGAATGGGAACATGAAGCCGCCAGGAAAGCCCGAGAAATGGAGAGAGCGTCCGCCAGGGCACACCGGCTGCCCGGCCACATCATCGCCGGCAAGATCCCGGTCATCGGCGTGGTCATCTCGGCCGCCGGTGTCGCCTACGACATCCACAACGGAAAGCCGGCCGGGAAGGCCGTGATCTCCGGCGCAACGGGCCTCGGCGCCGGCATGCTCGTCGGCGCGGTCGTCGGTGGGTCGGTTGTCCTGACCGCCGCCGTCGGGGCCGGCGCGTGGTTGTCCTCGCAGCCGGTGCCGGAGTCGCCGCCTCAGTGCTCGCCGGCGTGCTCGCCGACCAGTCTACGACGTGCTCCCCGGAGACGTTCAGAACGCGATATCCGACGGTGTCGCAGCAGTCGGCAACGGCATCGCCGAAGGCGCCAAGACCGTGTGGGAAGCAATCTTCTGATCCAGTCCTGTTTCGTGTCCACGACCTTCGAAGGTGGCTCCCGTGCCCCAGACAGCTTCCGAACGTCTGACCTGGCCGGACGGATGGTCGAGGCCGAAGCGGCTCAGGTGGATCGCCGGGATGACCTACCTGGGACTGCTGAGCGCAACGGGTTTCTTCTTCGGCGGCACCTTCCTGGCCACGGGAGAACCGGTCCAGGGCGCCTTCCTCCTCTGGGGCGGGTTCCTGTTCCTCGCCGTCGCCGCCCAGGGCACTCTGACACGGGTGCTGGTTCGCCGATCGGCGACCGGCGGCATCCGGCTGTCGACCGTTCCGGAATCCGGCGAGAGCGCCGTCGTCATCCCGTACTCATCGAGCCTGTTCTGGCTGATGTTCACCGTGCCGGCCGTGCTGTTCGGCATTGCGGGCATCGTTCTCATACCGTTGGGCGGCTGGGCTCTGGCGACCCAGGAATTCGATCTCATCGTGCCCGCCGCGATAGGTGTCGTCGGCGTGGTGTACGCGGTGGCGATGCTCACCCACGTCTGCACCGGAAAGCTCGCCCGGGGCTACGTCGCGCTGAGTCCGACGGGGATCTACCACCGCTCGTGGGCGCTCACCTCGTTCGTGTCGTGGCGCCATGTGATGGACGTCGACCCGTGCGACGACAAAGGCCCGGCCATCGAGGTGCACGCCATGCGGAGCCCCGAAGGCTGGGTACGGCAGACGTCCCGGCTCTGGAACCAGCCGGAGTTGGCGTTCGCCCCCTACCTGATGGTGCGCGGAATGTACCTCTCCGTCGACCCGGCCCTCGTCTACCACGCGCTGCAGTTCTATTTCAGCCGGCCGGACGCCCGATCCGAACTCGGCGACCACGCCGGTGTGGAGCGACTGCGGCGGGGCGACCTCGCACCGTCGGAGGAGCTGTCGTGAACGGGACCGCACCCAGTATCCCCTTCCCGCCCGTCGTCTACGTGCCCTGTTCGGCCATGAGCGCGGGCGACGAGACCGTCAGCGTCGATCTCCGCCCGACACGCGACGGGCGGACGGCGCTCCTCGTCTACTCGGCATTGGACCGCCTGGTGGGCTGCTGCGGCGACCGCCAGCCGTGGGTGGTGATGGCGACGGCGAGCCTCGACACGGTCCAGGAGGCGACCAGGTTCGACCTCCTCCTGCTCGACGTCGACATCCCCCCGGAGCTCCGCCGCCGCGACGGTCAGCCGGCCTCCGGTACCTGCCCCAGCACCGGTTCCCCGTCGGCGACCAGGTAGGCGCGGCCGGGCGGGCCGCCGAAACCGGCTCCGCGGTCCAGCGTCACGCCCACGTTCGCGGCGGTGAGGTGGTTGGGCGGGCAGAGCAGCACCACCGCCCCCGGACGGTGCGCGCGGCCTTGAGCAGGCCCGTCGCGCCGAAGCCGAACGAGTCGAGCAGTGCGGTGACGGCGACCGCCGGGCGCCGCGGGCGGTGAGCCGTTCGGTCAGCGCGTCGTCGGGCGGGGCACGGTCGGCGTCGTCGAGCACGACGAGGTCGCGCCGTCGAGGGCAGCGGCCACCTCGCCGGTCGGGACGACCGTCACCCCGGCGGCCGCCGCGTGGTCGTGCACCTCGGACCGGCGGTGCACGCCGAGCAGGACCCGGAGGCCGGCGGCCGCGGTCGACGCGGCGACAGCGGCCGCGGCGGTGCTGCGGCCGCTGCGGGCCGGGCCGGCGATCACGATCGGCCCGGCGTCGAGGCTCGCCCAGACCGGGCTCAGCCGGTCGCCGCTCACTCCGAGCAGGACGTGCCGGGCAGCGGGCCGGTCGCCGAGACCGACGGCGTCGGCGAGGGCGATCCGGTCGGGCAGCGGGTCGAGGCGCATCGGCGCCCGGGCCACGTCCGGCGGTTCGGCCGAGGCGCGCAGCCGGGCCGCGAGGTCGGCGAGGGCCGCGGCCTGCGCGGGCCCGGCGGGATCGGCGGCGAGCAGCGGCACCTGCACCGGGCCGCCGTCCGCGGTCCACAGGCCGCGCCCGGGCGGGAGGTTCTCCGGGAGGTTGCGGACGGTCAGGCCGAGGAGGGTGGCGTCGGTCGGGTTGTTCAGCCGCAGGCACAGACGGTGCGTGAGCCGGCCGAGCAGGCGGGACTTGAGGACCCGCTCGTCCCCGGCCACACACACCGTGATCCCGGCCGCGGGGCCACCGGAGAGCAGGTCGAACATCGCGGTCTGGGCCGCGCCGTCGGTGGTGTCGACCAGCCCGTCCCAACCGTCGACCAGCACCACGACGTGCGGCGGGGCGCCCGCGTCGGCCCGGGCCCACAGCTCGGCGACGCTCGTCGCGCCGAACCGGCCCAGGTCGCGGCGCCGGTCGCGCATGAGCGCGGCGAGCCGGCCGAGCAGCCGGACCAGCCGCTCGGCGTCGTCCGGGCCGACGAGCACCCCGGTGTGCGGCAGGGCGGCCAGCCCGGCGAGCCCGCCGGCCCCGTCGACGACGTGCAGGTGCAGGTCGGCGGGCGAGGCCGCGCGGGCCAGACCAGCCGCGACGGCCAGCAGCGCGGTCGTGCGGCCGCTGCGACCGCTGCCGACGACCGCCAGGTGCCCGGTGCCGAGCGGCACCGAAAGGACGTCCTGCCGCTGGTCCTGCGGCCGGTCCCACAGACCGAGCGGGATCGCGAACCGGGTCGACGGCAGGGCGTCCAGGGCCAGCGCGGGCGGCAGCGGCGGGAGCCACGGCCGGTAGGGCGGTGCGCTGTCCGCCGCCGCGGCGCACAGCGTGTCCACCAGCACGTTCAGGTCGGTGGTCAGCTCGCCGGGCCCGTCCGCGGGGGGCGGGGGCGGAGGGTCGGACCAGCGCAGCGCGACGGCCCGCCGGACGGCGCCCGGGTTGCGGCGGCGCGGCCCGGTGACGCGCGCGGTCTGCAGCAGCTGCGGCGGCCCGCCGCCCCGGACGAGCAGCGCGCGGCCGGGGTAGGCGCTCGGCAGGTGCGCGGCGTCCGCGGTGTCGATCACGTCCTGGCTGTCGCCCACCTCCTTGACGCGCAGGCAGACGCGCAGGTCGGTGTTGGCCCGGATCTGACCGTCGACGACACCCGCGGCCTTCTGCGTCGCCAGCACCAGGTGGACGCCGAGCGAACGCCCGACCCGCGCCACGTTCACCAGGCCGTCGACGAGCGACTGGAGCTGCTCCTTCAGCTCGGCCAGCTCGTCGGCGACCACCACGAGCCGCGGGAACGGCGGCAGGCCGGGGTCGGCGGCCGCGCGGCGCCGGTAGTCGGCGAGGTCCTCCGCGCCGGCGGCGGCGAGCTGCGCCTGCCGCCGGTTCAGCTCGGCGCGCAGCGAGGAGAGCGCGCGGGCCGCGAGCCGGGTGTCGAGGTTCGTGACCGAGCCGACGACGTGCGGCAGCGCGGCCAGGTCCTTGAACGTCGCGCCGCCCTTGTAGTCGAGGAACAGGAAGTTGAGCTGGGTCGGCGAGTTGGCCCGGGCCAGCCCGGCGATCAGCGTGCGCAGGAAGTCGCTCTTGCCGGAGCCGGAGATGCCGGCGACGAGCCCGTGCGGCCCGTCGCGGGCGATGTCGACGAGGACGGGGCCGTCCGCGTCGGCGCCGACGACCACCTCGGTCCGGTCCGGGAGCAACGCCCACTCGGCACGGACCTCGGCGGCCCCGGGCTCGCCGGTCAGCTCGGCCAGCCGGACGGACGCGGGCACGTCCTGCGTGGGTGCGTCGCCGACCCGCCGCAGCGGTGCCAGCGCCCGGGCGACCTGCTCGGCGACACCCGCCGGGAGCCCGTCGGCGACGACGGTGCGGGACTCGCCGCGGTCGACGCGCAGCACCGCGTCGGCGCCCGCGGCGACCAGGCGGGCCCGGGCGCCGTCGGGCAGCCGGCGCTCGTCGGTCTCGGCGCAGACGAAGCGCAGGCCCGCCGCCGGTCCGCGGGCGAGCAGGTTGGTGAGCTGCGGACGGCGGCGCAGGGTCGCGGCGCCGGCGAGCACGACGACGAGGTCCGGGACGGCGGCTCGCGCCGACGCCGGGTCGCGGGCGGCGCTCCGGCGCTGCAGCTCGTCGCCGAGCGCCTTCGTCAGCTGCTCGGCCCCGGCCGCTTCCCACCCGGCGAGGACGCCGCCGTCGTCCGCCCGCAGGTGCGGCAGCCAGCGCATCCAGCCGAGCTGCTCCTCGGTGGCGTCCGGCGCGATCACCGCGAGCCGCAGCTCGTCGGGGCTGTGGTGCACGGCGAGCTGGGTGACGACCCACGCCAGCTGGGCGTCGAGCCAGGCGGGCGGGCCGGCGAGGCCGAGCATCGGGTGCTCGGCCATGCTGACGCCGAGCGGGGCGCGGCGCAGGACGGGCGGGGACCAGTCCTCGGGCGGGTCGCCCGTGACCCGCACGGCCGCGGCCCGGTCGGTGCGCCCCAGCCGGACGGCGAGCCAGTCGTCGTCGCGGGGCTGCCGCTGCCACAGCTCGGTCCGCGGGGCGAGCGCCGTCCGCACGGTGGTCGCGGGGTCGGGCCAGCGGCCGCGCAGGTCCGCGTCCTCGTCGTCGACGGCCGCCTCGACGCGCGTGCGGGCCGCGGTCAGCGCCGTGCTGTAGCTGCCCTCGTCGCGCTGGTCGCGGCGGCGGCGCCGGCGCCGCTCGGTCCACCAGCTCCCGACCAGCATCAGCGGGCTGAGCAGCCCGAACAGCAGGAACACGGCGTTCTGCAGCACCAGCGCGAGCACCACCGCGGCGACGAGCGGGAGCAGCGCGGGCAGCACCGGAAAGCCCCGGTCGTCGTCCTCGGCCCGGCGGGCGGGCATCGCGACGGACGGCGGCTCGTAGCTCTCGGGCCGCGACCGCGGGGTCCGGTTGACGAGCCGCTCGCCGCCGTCCCCGCGCGTGACGACGGCGGCCCGCTCGGCCGGCGCCTCGACGACCATGCGGCTGCCGCCGATCTGGACGACGCGCCGGCCGACGGCCTCCGGGCCCGCGGGCGGGTGCCCGTCGAGCAGCACGCCGTTGCGCGACCCGAGGTCGGTGAGCAGCACCAGCCCGTCCCGGACGTCGAGCCGCGCGTGCCGGCGGGAGACGTCGGGGTCGTCGAGCACGAGCTGGCAGGACGCCGCCCGCCCGACGACAACCTCCCGACCGGCCACGAGCGGCACCTCGGTGCCCGCGGCGACGCCCGACACCACCCGCAGCACCAGCGGCGGCACGGCCGGCTCCGGGACGGGCAGGCGGCTGCGGCCGTAGCGGAGCACGCCGCCGTCGCGCAGCGGCGACGCCGCGACCGGCTGCTCGGGCACGAGCGGCGCGCCGTCCACGAAAGGGACGCCGCGGACGGGCAGGACGGTGCCGACCAGGGCGAGGACGTCGGCGACCCGGTCGGACGGCGCGCAGTCGACGTGGACGTCACCGCGGACGCCCGTGGCGTCGTCCTCCACGGTCAGCCGCATGCGCGTGCCTCCCCCCGACGTACGCGCGAAACCGATCCGTTGCCCGCGAGGAGTCGACGCCGCTCCGGACGACGTTACGATTCAAGCATGGTGTCGGGGGGACGCTCGGAAACCCCGGCGTTGCCCGGTCTGCTCGACCTTTCCCCCATCGGCTCCGGCGGCTTCGCCGACGTCTATCGCGCGCGTCAGGCGCATCTCGCCGCTGGGTCGCGTTGAAGGTATTCCGCGTTCCGGCGCGCGACGCCGCGGCCGAGGCGCAGTTCCGCGCGGAATGCCAGGCGGTGGGCCGGCTCGACGACAACCTGCACGTGATCCGCGTGTACGACGCGGGGGTGCTCGCCGACGGGCGGCCCTACCTGGTGACGGAGCTGTGCGACAGCTCGCTCCAGCAGCTGGTGGTGCGCCGCGGCGGGGCCCTGCTGGAGCCGGAGTCGGCGGAGCTGGGGTACCGGGTCGCGTCGGCGTTGCTGGGCGCGCACTCGGCCCAGGTCATCCACGGCGACGTCACGCCGCAGAACGTGCTGATCCGGTCGTCGGGCGCGCCCGTTCTCGCCGACTTCGGGCTCGCCGTGCTGCGCGACCACCGGGGCAACACCGCCACCGGGTTCAATCCGGCCTACGCCGCGCCGGAAACGCTGTTGCCCGAGGGCCGTATCGACGAACGGACCGACGTCTACGGGCTCGGCGCCACCCTCTACGCAATGGTCACCGGCCGCGCGCCGTTCGGAACGCGATGGGGCGAGTCGGAGGCCGAGCGCATTCGGCGGGTTCTCGACGAGCCCGTTTCCTGGCCGCCCGGCGTGGCCGTCAGCGACCGGTTCCACGCGCTGGTCTCGGCGATGCTCGCGAAGGACCCGGCGGAGCGGCCGGCGCTCGGCGCCGCCGCGGACGAGCTGGCCCGGCTCCGGGAGGAGCCGCCGCAGGCAGACGCGCCGCCGCCGGATGCCGCGGACACGGAGCCGACCGCCGAGCCCGGTGTGGTGGCCGGGGAGGCTCCGGCGACAGCGGAACCGGAACGGCCGCACCGCCGGCCCGTGGCCGTCGCCGCGGTGGTGGGGCTGGTGATCGTGGTGCTCGTCGGCGCGGTCGTCGCGGCGGCCGGCTCGGGCACGACCGTCGGCGCCGCGGCGGGGCCCTCGGGTCCGCCGGCGGTCACGCTCGCGCCGCCCGAGCCCGCGGGCGCGCTCGCGACCCGGCTGAGCTGGTCCGGCACGCCCGGGCTCAGCTACACCCTCGTCGTGACGCGGCAGGGCGCCGGGCCGCGCGACGAGTCCGTGGGGTCGTCGACGTCGCGCACGGTCGCGACGGAGCCGACGGTCGGGTACTGCTTGTGATCGACGCCAGTCGTTGCGGAGGAAACTCGCCGGCGTGACCGGCGGGGAGTGCACCCAGCCGGCGACGCGGACGGGAGCGTCTGCACGGTGGCCACGGGTCGGCCTCGTGGAAAGAAAGACGAGCGAGATCAGCTCCTCGTCGGAGTCGCGCGGGTCCGGTGGGAGCACGC